>DATJWB010000043.1:0-50241 GCA_035501495.1 Bryobacteraceae bacterium
AATTACGGATATCGCGTGCTGCCGCCCGGCGACGAGCGCCCTGCGCTCACCAAGATCCTCGACGACGCCTGGGCCAAGGACATCCGCTACATGACCAACCAGGACACCGATGCGCACCCGCGGGTCGACCAGTGGTCCAACGGGATTAACCAGGCCGACGAACTGAACCGCATCATGAAGGTCCGGCGGGCGGCCTTGAACCGGTTGGGTGAGCACACGATCCGTAACGGCGCACCCATGGCCACGATCGAGGAGCCGCTGGTGCCGATCTTCATGTATCACCGGTACTCGGTGGAGTCGGCCGCGTCGATGGTCGGCGGCATCGACTACATTTATGGTATGCGCGGCGATGGCAGGACGCCGGTGAAGTGGGAGACGGCGGCCAATCAGCGTAAGGCGCTGGAGGCCCTGGCGAACACGCTGAAGCCTTCCGAGCTGGCGGTGCCGAAACAGGTGCTGGACGCGATACCGCCGCGCCCGCCCGGGTTCGGACGCCATCGCGAGCTGTTCCCGCGCACCACGGGTGATGGCTTCGATCCGCTGAGCCCTGCCACGGTGGCGGCCGATGTGACGGTGGGGTTCGTTCTGCAGCTCGACCGGTCGGCACGGATGGTGGCGCAGCACGCGGTCGATCCGGCTTTGCCGGGACTCGAAGAGGTGATCGACCGGCTCACCAGGGCGATCTTCGACGCGCCGGCAGGGACGCCATACGAATCGGAGATCCGGCGCGCCGAGGAACGCGTGCTGGTGGATCGGGTGATGTGGCTCGCGACGGGCGCGCCCAACGGACAGGTCCGTGCGATTGCCTCGCTGAAGTTGGGGAAGCTGGCAGCGCGGCTGAAGGCGGAGCCGACCACTAACGAGCCCGAGGTGGCGCAGCATACGCTGCTGGCTGGCGACATCAAGCGCTTCCTGGAGCGGGGAGCGGACCCCATGCGGCCGATGCCCGCCCCGGAGGCTCCTCCGGGCGCGCCGATCGGTGGAGACACGGGCATGGACTGGCTGGCTCCGGTCCCGCCGTGCGGATGGACGGACTCGCATCCGGACTGGTGGGTTTCGTTTGACCGGCCGTGGATGTAGGGCTACGTCAGAAGCGTGGGAGTAGGGCAGGCGACCCTTTGCAAGTCGCCTGCCCTACTGCAGGAAGAGAGAAAAAAGTCACAGGCAGGTCCTCACGGACATGCCTGTGGTTCGAAAGAAAAACCGCACCGGAACACTCCCAAGACTTACGGGAGTGAATCCGATACGGCCCGCCCAGGTTGGGCTGGAATCCGGCGTCGGGCTGTCTGGTTATAAGCTTTATGTAGAATCCACTCCTGGTTAGGTCCGCGTCCAATTATTCTCCTCACCAAAAGCGCCAGACAACTGCCGAAACCTATGATCCCCCGGAGAGATCGTTTGAAAACGTTTGATAAAAAAAGCCCCTCTGCAGCAACCAACAAGGGAAGATCAGTGAGCTAAAACTAGTACCAACATCGGCTCCCGCAAGCACGCTGTCTCTTCGGCTCCCTCTTCTTCCACCTGCCTGTTGCAGCAGAGGGCAGGTTTGAAAGGTACTTCGCCAATTCAGATCCATAATTAGCAATCGTACGCCCATCTGTCAATGCTTCGAAGGCCTTTTGAATCAAATAATTTGTGCAGCGGGCGGATGCCGCGATTGTGGACGAATGGGCAGGGGCTGTGTCGCTATGACACAATCAGGATGATGACGCACCTCGGGCGGTCCACGGATATGTTCTGTCTAATTCTGTTGGCAGCGGGCGTAGCGGCGCGAGCTCAACAGTCCGACGAGCCGGTGACGGTGTCCGCCGAGCATCCACGGCTGTTTCTGCGGCCGCAGCGGCTCCGGCTGCTGAAGCGCGAGCGGCAAAGGATGTCGCCGCGGTGGCAGCAGTTCGAATCGCTGATCGCGGGCCGCGCCCCCATGCCGGAGAGGGGTTTCGCCCAAGCGCTGTACTACCAGGTGGCCGGCGACACGGCTGCGGGCCAGCAGGCGATCGCGTGGGCGCTGGGGAAGGAAAGCGATCTCCGGCAACAGGCCATCGTCTACGACTGGTGCCAGGATCTGCTGAACGAAGCGCAGCGCCGCGACCTGACGGCTCGCCTGGAGAAGAGTATCGCCGCGCCGCCCGCGGACGACTCGATTGCAGTCGCCCGGTCGCGCGCGCTGGCGGCGATCGCACTGTTCGATCATGTGCCCCAAACTCCGCAGAAGGAACTGGAACGGCTGGTTCGCAAGTGGTGGGAAGGAGGCCTGATTCCGGCGCTCAAAGGAGGGCGCGATGTGATCGCCCGCGACGACGCTTTTCCGCTGATGGAGCTGCTTCACGCGGTCCGCGACACCACCAATGTCGAGTTGCGGGAGTCCTTTCCGCGTTTCTTTAGAGACTTCCCGCTGGAGCATCTGCTGACCAATTACCCGGCGGTCTTTCCGGGAGCCGACGGCGAGTATTACATCGGGGCGGAGCGCCAGTTGGGGGATCCCGATCTGCGGCTGGCGGCGCTCTCGCGCGTGGCGGAGCTTTCGATGGTGGCTTATGACGTGAATGCGCAGGAGGTCCAGGTGCTGCAGGGATGGCTGATGCACGACCGCTTCATGCTGCGGGGAACTTTCGGCGCACCATACGAATTCCTGTGGGCCAACCCGTACCAACCAGGACTAAGTTACTATCTGGCCCCGCTCATCTATCACGATGCGGATTTGGGCAAGCTGTTCGTGCGCTCGAGCTGGGACGAGACGGGGAAGTGGTTCGGGTACTTCGACGGCGTGATGCAGTTGTTCGAGGAAGGCCACCCGATGATCGTCAACCCGCAGTCAGTGGCGGCGCCCATTGTCATGGACCAGGCGGTGATCTGCCTGGCCCACCGTGTCCGGAAATTTCGCGTGAAGATGGAGGACGAGGCGGCCGTCTTTCTGGTCGGTCTGGAGCCCCGGCACGCCTATCTTGTGGAAGTGGATGATGAGGAGATGTTCGAGGCTGCGGCGGACCCTGGGGGCATCGTCGAAGTGGAGGCACCGAAAGGTAAAGAGGTGGGGATTCGGGTGAGTCCTCTGCCCGTGTCTACTCCTTCGCGGTAAACGGGGCGCAGTGCGCGGACGTCGTTGGGCGTCCGGCTGCTGGTAAACTTGGATTGATGAGTGAAGCAGATTCCACCCCCCTGGACATGGAGGATTCTTCCCAGTTTCCGCTGCCGCCTCCGTCGTTTAGTTTCATCGTGCTCTCTCTTCGTGCGCAGGCACAGATGCAGCTTGGATTGATGCACTTCGGGGAAGAGGAGAAGCCTGAGCCCGACCTGCGCATGGCGCGTCACACCATCGACCTGATGAGCATTCTGCTCGACAAGACCAAGGGCAACCTGGAACTCGACGAACGGCGGCTCCTGGAGAACTCCCTCACCGAGTTGCGGTTCCGCTATGTGCAGGTGACGGACGAGATCGGCAAGACAGCAGCTCAGAAAGCCTGATGCCGGCGCCGTCGTTGAAGATCACGGTGCTGGGCTCGGGCACCAGTGTGGGTGTGCCCACCATCGGCTGCCACTGCGCGGTCTGCAGTTCCACCGACCCGCGCGACAATCGCCTGCGGCCCTCGATCCTGATCAGCTACGAGGGCCGCAATGTATTGATCGATACGACTCCGGATTTCCGTACCCAGGCGCTGCGCGCGGGAATCGATCATCTGGATGCCGTGATTTTCACGCACTCGCACGCCGACCATATCATGGGGCTGGATGACGTTCGGCCGTTCAACTTCCGCCAGCGGGGACAGATTCCAATCTTCGCCTCGCCTGAGACGATGGAGTCGATTCACCGCTGCTTCCAGTACATCTTCGATGGGGTGAAGAAGGAGTCGAGTATCCCGCAGTTGGAGGCGCGGGTGATCCACGGCGAGGCCTTCGACCTGTTCGGACTGGAATTCGTCCCGGTGCCCATCGTGCATGGCCGGCAGACCATCTACGGGTTTCGTTTCGGCGCGGCGGCGTACCTCACGGACCACAGCGACATTCCCGAATCGTCTATGGAGCGGCTGCACGATCTCGATGTGCTGTTCCTGGATGCGCTGCGCTACAAGCCGCACCCGACGCACTCCACGGTGGACCGTTCGGTGAAGACTGTGGAGGTCCTGGGACCGCGGCGCGCGTTCTTCACCCACATCTGTCACGACCTGGGGCACGAGCGCGCCGAGAGCCTGCTGCCGCCGCATATCCGGCTGGCCTACGACGGGCTTGAAATCTACGTATCATGATTGTCTATCGCAGCCTTGCCGACGTTCCGGGAGACTTCGGTCCGTGCGCTCTCACCATCGGCAATTTCGACGGGGTGCATCTCGGCCACCGGCAGATTCTGCGGAAGCTGCGGGGGCTGGCGCTCGAGCGCGGCTGGAAGACCGCGGCCCTGACGTTCGATCCGCATCCCACCCGCGTAGTCCGGCCGGAACGGGCGCCGCGGCTGCTGTCGACGCCCACCCTGCGCGCGGAATTGATGGCGCTGGAGGGAATCCAGCAGGTGCTGATTTTGCCGTTCACCACCGAACTGGCGCAGCTCTCGCCCGAAGAGTTCGTGACCGGACTGCTGGTGGAGCGGCTGGCTGCGCGGGCCGTGCTGGTGGGCGACAATTTCCGTTTCGGCCATCGGCAGGCCGGCAACGTCCAGGTGCTCGAGGAATTAGGGCGGCGGCTCGGTTTCGAGACCGTGGTGGTGCCGGCGATTACCTGCCGCGGGCGGGTGGTCAGCAGCAGCACAGTCCGCGAGTTGCTCCTGGCGGGCCGGGTCGCATTGGCGGCGCGGTTTCTCGAACGCCCTTATGCCCTGGATGGCCTGGTGGTGAGCGGGCGGGGGGTCGGTTCCAGGCAGACGGTGCCCACGTTGAACCTCTCGACCGAGGCGGAGGTGATTCCGGCTCGGGGAGTTTATGTCACGCGCACGCGCGACCTGGCTGCCGGGCGCGAGTGGAATTCGATCACCAACATCGGTTACCGTCCGACCTTCGGCGCAAGCGGCGAACTGTCCATCGAGACATTCCTGCTGGATCCGATCTCGGAGGAGACGCCGCAGCGGATCCGCGTGGAATTCCTCTGGCGAGTGAGAGACGAGCGCCAATTTGAGACGCCGGAAGCGCTGAAGGGGCAGATTCTGCGGGACGTGCGCGTGGCACAGAACTACTTCCGCCGCGTCAGTGCGTGGGTGGGACGGATTCCGTGCACTTCTTCCTGAGCGCGCTGTTCATCGTCTGGATCGACCTGACGCTGGCCGGCGACAATGCACTGGTGATTGCCATGGCGGTGCGTTCGCTGCCCAAGCGCCAGCGCCGCCTGGGTATTGCGGGGGGCGCAGCGGGCGCGGTAATCCTGCGCGTCGCGCTGACGGTGGTGGCGATGCGCCTCCTGATGGTCGAGTACGTCAAGCTGGTGGGCGGACTCTTCGTCCTATGGGTCGCGTTAAAGGTTCTGGTGGATGCCAGCGATCCGCCGGATGCCGCGCCCGCTCCCACCCGCTTCTGGCAGGCCATCGGATACATTATGTTCGCGGACCTCACGATGTCCACGGACAACATCCTGGCGATCGCGGGAACGGCCAAGAACGACCCCTGGCTGATCATTTTCGGACTCGGGCTCAGCATTCCGTTCGTGGTCTTCTCCAGCAATCTGCTGGCGGACCTCATGGATCGGTACCCGCTGATCGTTTACCTGGGCGCCGGGATTCTGGGCTGGGTCGGTGGCGATATGATTCTGACGGACACGTTTATGGTGCGAACGCTCGACCCCAGCGATGTCGTGAAGCGCGTTGTGGAAGGGGTGCTGGTGATCGCGATTATTGTGACTGGCTGGCTGATCTGCCGCAGAGCGCGTTGCCGGATCCCCGAGCCGGCGAAGAACAGTTCACAGGGATAGAAGACGGGCCCGGCCGCCATCCGGAGGTTGGGCCGCACCATCGCACCCGAGGTATAGCTGATGTATCAATCGCCGCCCGATGCGGCCGGGCGGATGTTCTGGTTCACGCGGAAGGAATTTGGGATCGTACTTTGCTTTGATGGCTGCCAGACGCGGGTAGTTGGCACGGTAGGCAGCCCGGATCCGGTCCTCGCCTTCGTCCATCATGAAATTCAGATACGCACCGCCAGCCCCGAACGGGTGCAGCGCATCATAATACGCCCTGGCCCACGCGGTGATTCTCTCGCGGTTCGCTGGATCGGGGTCCACTCCGACGATGACCCCGCTCCAGACGGCATCGCGATAGCCGAAGGCGGTATCGCTTTGGCTCACGCGATGGACTTTTCCGTTCACGGGGTAGAGGTGCATGGCCGACTGCCAGGTGGGCAGGCGGGACGCGTGCTCCAGATGCTTCGCAAATTGCATCATCGCTGATATCTTTGAAGAAATCGGCCTTCCAGTACCGCTGCAGGCCTGGGGGGTAGATCCCGTCAAACAGGCCCTGGAGCACGGGAAACGGCATCTCGCCGACATATTCGAACGCCGCCGGACGGAAGCTGCGGATGGACTCCAGGATGGCATTCGCCTCCGCCATCGACCCTTGATAGCACCAGACGATGCCGCACATCTTCCGGAGATGCAACTTCTCGGGGAACGGCGGGCCCGGTGGTACCGTCATCATCGCGAAGAAGCCATTCATTTCTTCAGGTGCTTGCGTGATGAACTCCCGATACCACCGCATGACCACCGCGGCATCCTCCAGGTTCCACAGCATCGGCCCGGCGCAGACTGTGGCGACCAGGTGCGCCTGAAACAGGAACGAGGTGACAACTCCGAAGTTTCCCCCTCCGCCGCGCACTGCCCAGAACAGATCGTCGTTCTGCTCCGCACTGGCAACCACAACAGTTCCGTCCGCCAGCACCATGTCGACCGCGAGCAGATTGTCAATCGTAAGCCCATATTTCCGGGTCAGGTGACCCATACCTCCGCCCAGGGTCAAACCGGCAACCCCCGTCGTAGAGATGATGCCGGAAGGGACCGCCAAGCCGTAAGCGTGGGTTGCACGGTTCACGTCGGTCCACCGGCAACCCGCGCTCACCCGAACCGTGTTCGATGCGGGATCCACTCTCACGTATCGGATTGGCGACAGGTCGATCACCAACCCGTCGTCGCAGACGCCCAGACCGGCGGCGTTATGGCCGCCGCCCCGAATCGCAACCCGCAGGCCGTTGGCTTTCGCCATTCGCACCGCGGCGATCACGTCGGCGACGTCGGTGCATTGAGCAATCAGCGCCGGTTTGCGATCGATCATGGCGTTAGAGACCTTTCGCGCAGCCTCATACCGCGCGTCTCCTGGTTCGAGCACGCTCCCACGGAACTTGTCGAAATTCGGCAATCGTTTCTTGTACAGGCATCCTTGTGCTCCTCTTTAAGGTGCAGGACGCGGGCATCGTCTCCCGCATCGTGTGATTCACATTGCCCCAGAGGGCGTTCCAAGAGCGTTCCGTTGAGGTGGATGCGGCCGTACTTGCCGGACAGAATTGACAATTTCCTCTGAAAACCAAGGAAAGCCCGAGCAATTCGCCTGGGACACGGTGCAAGTCCGGCGAACGCGAACCCGCTGGAAGGCTGGCCAACGCCTCGCTCCGACGCCCGGCACGCCGAAGCCTCTCCGACAGCAAACCGAAATAGCCGGGCAGGTGAAGTTCGGCGCCCAAGGTACGCAGCGCATCATTTCCTGGCGAAGTAGCGTGAGTCCAGGCGGGTCATGGCGGGGAAAGAGGCGCGGGCGGCGAGCCCACCTTCCGCAGGAGTTCGGGCCAGTTGAGGACTACTGTAAGGGGCGGCGATGTGGGGGCTTCGAGCTCCAGGGCAACCAGGAATCTGCCGTCTTTAGCAACGTCAATAAGGTTGTTCGTGGCGCCCGGATTGGAGGAGCGAATCTCGAACAATGGCTTCGGAACTCCCGCTTCCAGACGAGCACCGGTTTTTACGGGAACCGCCATCAGGGTGCCGGATGGAGCCATATAGAAGAGTTCACGGCCGTCGCGGCTCCAGAAGGGATAGTCGCCGCCGGCGGTGGAGATGCCGGTCTGCGGACCGGCAGTGGGGAAGGTCGTGACGTAGACCTCGTTGCGGCCGGTGCGGTCGCTGACGTAAGCCACCCATCGGTTGTCCGGGGAGATGCGGGCGTCGGTCTCGTGAAACCCGCTTCCCAGCAATCGGTAGGGCTTCCCGGTGGCGGGCAACGGCTGGACCCATAGGTTGCCATTGCCGGCGGCGGGAGGGGCTTCCAGGAGGAGATATTTTCCGTCGCGCGACCAGTCGTCGGGGCGGAAACCCATGGCCGGAGCGCCCAGCAGGCTTTCGTCCCCGGCGCCGCTGGCGGCACGGCTGAATACGGTGCCCAAGCCTTGGCTGAGGCAATAGTAGGCCACGCTGGCTCCATCGGGCGACCAGATGGGGAAGGTGCTGGCTACTTTGGGGTGCGACGTCAGGCGGGCGGCGGAGCCGCGAGCGAGATCGTGCAGCCAAACATCGGGGATCCCGGTCTGCGGATCGGTGCGCTGCGCGGCCACCATCCTCCCGTCCGGAGAAATGGCCGGCCAGGTGACGAGGCCCGGGTCGCCGATCGTGCCCACGCGCCTGCCGGTGCGATCGATCCAGGTGAGTTGCTGCTGGCCGCCGCCGCGCGTGGAGGCGTAGATGAGGATGCCGCCGGCGGAGACGGAGAAGGCGGAACGAGACGAGGCCGAATTGTAATCGACCTGATCGGCAACCGGGACGGGATCGCCGGTAACCCTGCCGGCGGCCTGGTCGAAGCCCTGCACGAGCAGCGTGCGGTCGCGGTTGAAGAAAAGATACTTCGGGGGAACGAACTGGGGGGCGGAATCCGCTGCCAGGAGTTGGCGGACGCCTGGAGAGTTCAGATCACCCAAGGCGATGGCGGATTTCTCCGGATCGCGGTTCCTGGCGAGATAGAGGAAGCGGCGGCCGTCGGGGAGGAACCATGGGTAACGGTGAGCGGTTTCGCCCGCGGCGGCATCCAGAGTGGTGGCCGGCGATGGAGTTCCACCGGAAGCGGGGACGCGCATGATCCCTCCGGCCGCAGTGCCGTAAATGATGACGCCCTCGCGTCCCCAGGATCCGTTGCGGCTCTGGGGGGCCGTACAGACGGTGACCGCCGTGCCGCTGGCCACGTCCACCTTCCGGATCGAGGCGGCGGCGAAGAAGGCTACGCTGCGGCTGTCCGGCGACCAGAAAGGACTCGCGGCGCCCTCCGTGCCGGGAAGCGGGCGTGCCTCGAGCGACTCGAGGTCCTGCACCCACAGTTGGTCCTTGCCGGCGGTGAGGCCGGAGAAGGCGACGCGCCGGCCGTCCGGAGAAAGGGCGATACCGACGCCCGTGCGGATTTGTGTTTTCTCCGGCGGGACGAGGCTAAGACGGACGAGCCTGGTTTCGACAGCCGGGACTCGAAAGAAGAGCCATGCGAACACGATGGCCGCGACCGTGGAGATGCCGGCGGCGATCCAGGGCCACGGGCCGCGGCGCGGTTTGGCGGCGGGCGGGGCATCCAGCGGGCCGGAGAGCGCGATGCGCGCTTCGCCGATGTCGCGCAGGCGGGTGCGCGGGTTGCGGTCGAGCGAGCGGGCGAGGAGGTCCCGGACGGCGCCCGGGGTCGCGGCGGGCAGTTTGCCGAAATCGATTTCGGCGCGCAGAACTCCGGCCAGCGTCTCGGCGACAGTCTCGTGTTCGAAGAGGCAGATGCCGGTGAGCATCTCGTAGAGGACCACGCCAAACGCCCAGATGTCACTGCGCTTGTCCACGGCTCTGCCTTTGGCCTGCTCCGGCGCCATGTAAGCGGCGGTGCCGAGGATGACGCCTGCGACGGTGGCGCTCATGGTGAGCGTGGGGGAGTTGGCGGGGTCGGTTGCGGCGATCTCGCCCGACATCGCTTTGGCCAAGCCGAAGTCGAGCACCTTGATACGGCCTTCGGGAGTGACTTTGATGTTGGCCGGCTTGAGGTCGCGATGGATGATGCCCTTTTCATGGGCGGCTTCGAGGGCATCGGCGATCTGCCGGGCGTAGTCGACTGCGGTCTCGAGCGGCAGGCGGCCCTTCAGCGTCTCACCTTCGACCAACTCCATCACGATGGCGCCCTGCTCGACCCCGTAGATGGCGGCGATGTTGGGGTGATTGAGAGAGGCCAGCACCTGGGCTTCGCGGCTGAAGCGGGCGAGGCGTTCGGGGTCGTTGGCGAAGGAATCGGGAAGAACTTTGATGGCGACGTCGCGATTCAGCCTGGTGTCGGTGGCGCGGTAGACAGCGCCCATGCCGCCTTCGCCGAGTTTGGAGAGGATCTTGTAGTGGGCGATCGACTGTTGCGGGCTCATTGCGGCGCGATTTCAGGCATGGTATCACGTTCCGGGTGAGATACAAGGGAACGGGACTGTGCCTGGTCTTGCCGGGTGCATGCGACATGGGAGAAAGACACTACGGGTAGGAGATCGAGGTTCGAGAAGAAAGCAGGCTCCTGAGGTGCAACGGGCGATCCGCGCCCGGGAGGCGCTGGGCCGGCTCCTCACTGCCATGGCCGGGAACCTGCCTGGCTATGAAGAGGCCGGCCGCGCGTTGTATGCCGGCAACCGGCAGGCGTTTGACGACCTGGTCGCGTGCTGGCCCGGGGATCTGCGGTCGTACGTTCAGCAGCAGGCCAGCGAAGCCTTCCCTCCCGCAGATACGCACTGAACTGCATTCAGAGGCTGTACCCACGGGCCCCGCCGCGTCGCGGCATGTGGCGCAAGAGACGTTCCCGGCAAGGACCCGCCGGCGCTCATGGGGACGCTTGCGCCTGCCCCGGGCACAGCGCGTCAACTCATGCCGTTGCGGGCTTGCCGAACTGCGCCTCGACCGCTTCATCGAGGCTTTTCGGGGCGATGACGTAGCGCGGCAGTTTCTCGTTGGACTCGGCAGGCGCAATCGGCACGATGTAAACCAGCGGGAGAGATTGCAGAGATTGCGGGCCAACGCTGATCGACGAAGAAAATGCATCGGGAGTCGTTTTCTTCAATGCCGCGGTAAGTTGCTCGGGGGTACCTTGCAGCTCCACGAAACACGCGTCCAACTCGAACGAGGCGGGAGGGCCGGGTGCCTCCAACCTGGCCGTGCCGCTATCCTTTTTGGTCTTTCCGGCGGTTTCGAACACCAATGACGGTGGCGGTCCCGCCACTGACAGCAAGGTCTGGAGCCAGGCGCCCGCCGATGGCGCGCAGATTAGAGCGGCATATTTTGAAGAAGGCGTCCAACCGTCGCACACGGACTGTTGCGAGCGGAGTACGATTACGCGCCGAGAACGCGGCGCCCGCGTTGTGAACTGGATATCCCGCACCCAACCGCGCAGGAGGTTTTTCGTGGCGTCGTCCACCGCTCCGATTGCGCCGTTCGCAAAGGCGACCGCGAGTTGAGGAAAGCCCAGGATCACCAGGGCCGGCGCTACCATCCAATAACCGCGCTTGGGGTCGGAAGCAAAGGCCTTCGACAGCAAATCGCTCCAACGCTGGATGGTGACGCGATCCAGATTCGGATCGAGATCACTGAGGATGTCGTCGTATTTGCCGCGGGAGAGGATGTCGGGCAGGAGAAAGCCGAAGCTGTGATCGCCGGTTCGCAGAAACCGGGTGAAGCGGGCCTGCCAGATCGAGGAGCGATGCATCTCCATGTTCTGCGGCGGCGCAACCTCCTTCGCCTTTTGCAACAGGTTCGCGGTCCGGCTTCTCCACGTGGGATCATTGGCGGCCGCCAGGCGAGATACCTCGTTGAGGTCCTCGGCCAAGGCGGATGAGTTCGTCAAAGTGGCCCAGGATTGGAAGATCCACGTCAGCTTGTCGCTGTTCTCGCTGCTGGCGCCCTTGAAATCCAGCCGCTGCGCCAAAGCTCTCATGCCTTGCAATGCGGCTCCCTGGCTTTCTTCGCCTTCGAGCAGGCGGCCCACCACGGAGCTCGTCAGCAGCACCAACACCAGTACGTCGCAGCTTGCGCGAAGATTGGCGGCGAATTCCCAAACGCAGTCGGCGGCCCTGCGGAGCTCCGAGTAATCGATCCTGGGTGCGCCGGCCGGCGCGTCTTTACGCGCCTGCGCCTCGTCCAGCAACTGGACGGCGGAAACGTATGCGGACCAGCTTGGCGTGCTATTCAGGACGCGGAAGGTCGAAGCCAGGCTCTCCAGGTCGAGCTGCTGCTCGGACAGCTCGCTGACGAATTGTTGCGTCAGGGCGATGAACATCGCGTCGGCGGAGAAGTTTTCGCTCAAGGCTCCGGCCTCGAGTTCGTCCGACAGCATCCCGCCCGGCGTATACAGCCAACTGTACTGGTCGTTCTTGTTGTACTTGAGCAGCTTGTATTTCTCGCCCGTAGGCAGCGCGGGGATGACCACGCGCTCCTGATCGGTTTTCATGAGCACCGTCGCCCGTGCCACCAGGGCACCCGAATCCTCCAGGTACGACACCACCGATCGCATGGTGCGCAGCAGGAGTTTCTGATCATCGGCGCTCAAGAGTCTCCGCGCATAGCCATCAGCCGGATCGGCCGGCTCCGCTTCCATGCCGTCTTCCTCGCTGGTGCCTTTGGCGGGTTTCATGCGAATCGAGAGGTAATCCAGGAATTTCGCGTCCGACACATCCAACGTCCGGCCGCCCGCCTGCCAATTTCGCGAAGGGTAGTACACGCTGTCGTAAGCGAGTTGCGCAAAGCGGGGGTCTCCCGAGATACGCCCCTGCAATTCCTCGCCGGCCAGCGCGATTTCGACGGCTACCTGGATCATGCACTCAAACCGCAGGGTCAGGTCATCGCGCAGCGGTTTGCCTCCAGTCGTTACGTTCCCGTTTCCGTCCGTGATGCGCGCGAGTTCGCGCCGGAGGTCGAAGGGATGCAGGCGCGAACGGTGCAGCAATGCGTAAAACAACACCGGCAGGTCAACAGCGGCATCCTCCGTGGCATCCGGGTGTCCCGAGGAACGGATGATTCCGGTGAGATACTGTCTCAAGTCGCGAGGCGTATACGAAACATAAAGACGATCGGTGAAGTATGTATACTCCTGTGCGTAGGTGTTCGACACGGAGAGCTTTTCGACGCGTTCCATGTAGTTCCGGTCGGTCAGGAAGCAGAAGAACGCCTTCTCGGTGGCGAAATATTTGAGATACCGGACCAGGTTGCACATCCGGTCGGTGAGATTGTCCACCTTGTCCAGCTCGTCTACCACGAAAATCGGCATCAGTCCGATCTGGCGGAAATGGTCCACCAGGATCGGGAGCATGCGTCCCAGGGATCCGACGGTGCGGTCTCGCGAGAAGGTATTCTGCAGTTCCACGGACTGGTCGCGCGAGCGGGTGGAGCTTCGGTTGAAACTGACGGAAACCGCAAGCGCCGATCCCAGGCCCGCAAACACGGCCGCCAGGGGGCTGTCGAGAGCCTTCAGGACGGCCGCGCCCACCGCACCTCCCGTGATCACGGTGAAGATGGGGCCGAGCAGGTCTTTGATTTCGAGCGCGGTGGCGATTGCGGTCGAAACCGACTTCTTGTCCGACGCGTTCTCCTTCCGGATTTCGTCCCATTTGCCGGACACGATCTGGTACGCCTGGCAAGCCATCGCAAAGGTTACCAGTTCGCGGAAGCCCTGGTCCGGGTTGTCTTCCGCGGTGCGGGCAAACAGAGCGCCGTTCTGCAACAGGCCGCCTCTCCGCCAGTATTCGCGAAGCCGGGACAATTCCGGACAATCCTCGAGGTCAAAGTTGAGTTGGGCCGCGGTCTCCAGGAACTCGGTGCGCTGCGGCGCGGTCAGTCCGGTGCGCGCGAGCATCCGCTCCCGATAGGCGCGGGCGAACTCCTCGGCCGCGGCATGATACAGCGCGATCGTGATCTGGCGGATGACGTTGTCGGTCTCCGGATCGCTGGAAATGGAGTCCTGGGTGGCCGGTGGGTGGGATGGCGCGGCTGGGGTTGCTGCTTCCGGTTTGCCGTTCTCTGTGCTCTCGGGCTTTCCCTCCGCGGCTGCATCGAGCTTTGCCGCGGTGGAAGCCGGGTCGGGCCCCGCCTTGGGCGGTTCGGGCTTGCGAGCCGGCAACAGATCGGGCCCATGCAAGCGGACGTACATGGGCCGCGCCGAATGTTGCAGGTCCCGAGCCTGGCGGATCAGCAGTTCCACGGCGCTGGCCACCAGCGTGGTCTTACCGGAGCCGCGATGCCCGGAGATCAGAAACGAGCGCCCCGCGATGCTGCCCGCGACATAAGCGTTGACCTCGCGGCACAAACGCCAGAACTGCGTCGAGATCGCCAGTGTCGAGCCAACCGATGACGCCCGCTCCAACGAACGCTCCGTCATCGGGTCGGGCACGCTCGAAACTTCGTACGGCACCGCTACTCCTTTTTGGGCGAGTCGCCGGGTGCCGGGTTCGCTTGATCGGCCTTGGTGGCAGCGGAATTCGTTTTGCCGGGCCCCTGTGCCTGGTTCGCCGACGCAGCCGGCGAGGTCTCCGGCGTCTTCTTCTCGGCTGCAGCCGGGGCGGCGGGTACCGGTGGGGAACCTCCGGCGGTAGCGTCGGCCGGTGTCATCCTCATTTGAATCTGCGACACGCTCCATCCCAGCGCCAAGACCAGGAACACGATAATGGACACGGCCGGTGTGGAAATCCGCCAGCCGCCTCCACCGCCGCCCAACCCACCCCACTGTGTCTGAAACTCGATCCGCTCCCCGGACCGGATCGCCATCACAAACACCACCAGAAACACCCCCATGCCCGCGAGTATCAACACCGAACTCACATCGCGGAGCCCGCCGTTATTGAGAATGGCTCCGATACCCGAGCTCCGCACCCAGGCAGGAACGTTCCACACGGCAAAAGCGACCAGCGTGGCCACGATCAGGTTGAGAACTTCGTGGGCCAGATAGAACAGAGTCTGGCGGATGCGTCGCGAGCGCTGGAGATCCGGCCGGAACTGAGAGTTGATTTGCGTGGCCAGCGTGACCGCCCACAAGACCAGCCCGGCAGCGATCAACCCCGCAACATAGGGTTTGAGGGTCGCCTGCGGGTTGGGCCAGGCTTGAGTCAAGGCAAAGAACAGCCCGATCGCAAGCCCCGATCCCACCGCTTGTTGCATTCGATTGGCACCGATGCGAGCGTCTTTCCCGGGTTCCGGCGACATGGCTGCCCCCAATTCTGCAAAGAATACCACAACAGTTAGACTAAGTTGCGGCATTGGAAACCGGACGATGACGCATGCGGGCGTGTTACAAAACGGATGCAGATTGGCGCCGGCAGTTGCATTTTTCAACAGCGAGATTTCTGTTGCGCCCCTTGCATGATAAAGATATAATCCATCGCAGAATCGCTATCGGGTCCGTCACAAGAGGGGAAGAAATGTCCAAATCTTGCCGCGTTGCATTGGGTCTTGCCGTTTTCGCGCTTCTGCCGGCGTTGTCCTTCGGCCAAGCGGTATATGGCAGCATTGTAGGGTCTGTTACCGACACCTCGAATGCCGCTATTCCCAAAGCTAAAGTTACGATTCGTGACGTGGGGAAGGGCGTGTCCTACACCACCAGCACGAACGATACAGGAAACTACAGCCAGACGCACCTGATCGTGGGCGTCTATGAAGTCCGCGTCGAAGCCCCCGGGTTCGACACGTACGTTCAGCAGAACGTCAACGTGGAGGTGGATGCGAACACCCAGGTAAACGCGCAACTGCACCCCGGCAAGGTGGGCGAAACGGTAAACGTGACCGCCGAAGCGCCACTGCTCAAGACCGAGAAGAGCGACGTTTCCGACACCATCACGCAGAAGGCCGTGGCCGAACTGCCGGTCTTTTCCCGCGACGTGAGCCGGTTGTACTTCCTGGTTCCCGGCGTGCAGGCGAGCGGCACGACAGCCGCCAGCGAGCAGCCGCAGGACATCTACCGCCCGAGTATCGGCGGTCAGTACTGGGGCGGAATCAACTTTCAGTTGGACGGCACGGACAATCGCGAATCGGTCCTTGGGGAACCGGTCATCAGTCCGAACTTGGACGGTGTCTCGGAATTGAAGATTACGACTACCGCGTACGACGCCGAATTCGGACAGGCGAGCCAGGCGGTGATTTCGGCCCAGACGAAGTCCGGGACCAATGGGCTGCACGGCGGCGGATTCTGGTACCGGCGCGATCAGCACGGCGCGGCACGCGACCCGTTCGCGCAATCGGTGCCGATTACGGGCACCAACAACGTTTTCATTCCCCCCGCCGTGTGGAATCAATACGGCGGTTCGATCGGCGGGCCGATTCAGAAGGACAAGACGTTCTTCTTCGGTGATTATCAGGGCACCGCGCAGAAAAATGGCGGTTCGCTGCTGACCAGGGTTCCGACGGCGGCAGAGCGGGCCGGCGATCTCAGCGACCTAGGTACGGCGATCTTCAATCCGTGCCCCGGCCTGACGAATGGCGGCGGCGCTCCCTGCAGCGTCGATCCATCGGCCCGTCAGCAGTTCACGGGCGGCATCATCCCTTCCAGCCTGTTGTCCCCTCAGTCGCAGGCGCTGCTTGCCTTCATCCCCCTGCCAAACCTTCCCGGGGCCACCGGTGCGAATCCCAATTACTCGGCGTCGGGCGCCGGCATCGTGAACTGGAACGGGTTCGACGTTCGTGTGGACCGATATCAAACCCAGAAGCTGCACATGTTTGGACGTTACAGCTTCCTGTCTGTGAACCAGACGAATCCCGGGGCGTTCGGGCTGGAGGCGGGCGGGCCTTCCTACACGGCTTTTTCCGGCGCCGCCTCTCTGCGCGACCAAAGCCTTTCGTACGGCGCCGACTATGTGATCCGGCCAAACTGGCTGACCGATTTCCGGTTCGGGTTCTTCCGCTACCGCGTCTTCGTGAACCCAAACGGGCTGGGCACTTCGCCCGCTAAAGACGCCGGCATTCCGGGACTGAACCTGGATAGCTTTTATACCTCTGGTATGCCCAACTTCCGGATGAACGGGACGGGCGCAACTTCGTTCGGATACTCTCTGACTACCAATTCCTGCAACTGCCCTTTGAATGAGCAGGAGAACGAATTCCAATGGGTGAGTAACACGACCCATACTTTCGGCAATCACGCCCTGAAATTTGGGGTGGATGTCCGCTTCCAGCAGAACCTGCGCGTGCCCAGCGATTCTCACCGCTCCGGCGAGCTGATCTTCGACCCGACCACGACAGAGGGTCCCAACGGTGGCGGACTCGGACTTGCCTCGTTCCTTCTCGGCGACGTGCAATCCTTCCAGCGATACGTCAGCAACTCGACAGACGCGGCCGAGCGCCAGAAGCGTCTCTTCACTTACGTTCAGGATACCTGGCGTGTGACACCCAAACTGACCGTGAACTACGGTCTGCGGTGGGAAATCTACTTCCCGCAGTATGTGAACGCCAAGGATCGCGGCGGGTTCCAGAGTCTGTCAACCGGCGAGGTCCTGATTACCGGCGAGAACGGCATCGGTCTGAACGGAAATGTCAGCACGGCGCTGACTCACTTCGCGCCGCGCCTTGGCATTTCCTACCAGTTGGATCCCAAAACGGTCATCCGAACCGGTTACGGACGGTCGTACGACGTTGGAGTGTTCGGTGTATCGTTCGGGCACAACGTGACGCAAAACGTGCCGGTGCTGGCCAATCAGTCGTTGAATCCGGCTAACCCGTGGCTGCCGGTCTTCACGTTGAGTCAGGGTCCACCGTCACTCGACCCCACCACGATTCTATCCACGCAGCCCAAGGGACCGACCGGCAATCCGATTCTGCCAAACGGCATTGCGCCCAACGTTTTGCCGTTGACCAGCAGCAACACGATGCGCCTGCCGGTAGTGGACGCATGGAATTTCACAGTGGAGCACGAACTCACGCCCACGGTTGTGCTTTCCGTGGCCTATGTGGGCAATCACGGCTATCACGTCACGGCTGGTGGCACAAACTACAACATCAATCAGCCCTCCATTACCGGTTTCGGGACTCTGAACACCAACCAGCGCCGCCTCTTTTATAACGAGTTCGGCTGGACACAGTCGATCAAGTATTTTGCCGACGATGCCAGCGCCAAGTTCAACTCCTTGCAGGTTCGAGGGGAAAAGCGTTTCACCACCGGCCTCTTGCTGTCCGGTAACTTCACTTGGGCGAGCGCGTTCGATTACGCCAATGACTACTTCTTTTACAGCCATAACCTCGACTACGGGAGGGAAGGCGGCGTTCGGCGGTTTGTCTTCAATTTGACCAACGTGTACGAGCTGCCTTTCGGCAAGGGCAAGAAATTCCTGAATAATGCGCCGCGTGCGCTGGACCTGGTCGCGGGTGGTTGGCAGCTTTCGGGGATTTGGCTGTATGAGTCCGGCCTGCCCTTCACACCTTCCTATCTGGACTGCGGCAAGGACGAGGACACCGGCCCGTGCCGCCCGATTCTGACGGGCAGCGCCAGCATTTCGAATCAAGGGCCGAACGGCTGGTTTGCCACGGCTACACCCGGCACGAGCGGCACCGGATGCGTTGCCACCGCCACGGCTACGGCGGAGCTAAACGCGAATGGCTGCACCAGGGGGCCCTGGACCCGCCCCGCTGCCGGAACATTCGGAACCGTGGCGCGCGACTCCTTCTTCGGCCCGCATCTGTTCAACGCGGACCTGTCGGCGAGCAAGAACTTCCGCATCACCGAAAAGATCACCACCCAGTTCCGCGTGGAATCGTTCAATACGTTCAATCACGTGAACCTGGCACAGCCGACCGCCACGGTCGATTCGCCCACAGCAGGAAAGATCTTCGGCATCGCAAGCCTGGCGCAGATGCGGAAATGGCAACTCGGCCTGCGTGTGAATTTCTGAAGTGCCGACGTGGGGCGACCAAAAAGAGCCGGCATGAGTGCCGGCGCGGCAGCCACGAGTGCCCGCGCCACATCGTGGCCGCAGAGCGGTGGGTTTTCCGGTATTTCGGTGTGCTGCCTGCGGCTCTCGCCGGCCTCTTCCTGGCCGTACGCCTGCCGGCCGTCGCTGCCCAGTCCCCGACTTTTCACCACGATATCGCTCCGATTCTCCTCGCAAAGTGCGCTCCGTGTCATCGACCGGGAGAGGCCGGCCCGTTTTCGCTGCTGACCTATCAAGACGCCCGGAAGCGGGCACAGCAGATCGCTGACGTCACCCGTAAGCGCTACATGCCGCCCTGGCTGCCGGCTGCGGGGTTCGGCGAGTTTGAGGGAGAGGCGCGCCTGACGGCAGCGCAAGTCGAAACCATCGCGAAGTGGGCGGAGGCGGGTGCTCCCGAAGGTCCGTCCGCGGGGGAGCCGCGTCCGCCTCCGTTCACCGAAGGTTGGCATCTGGGCCCACCCGACCTCATCCTCACGGCCGACAAACCGTTCACCGTACCGGCCGACGGTCCCGACGTCTTCTGGAATTTCGTCCTGTCCGTTCCGTTGAAGGAAACCCGGCAGGTGAAGGCCATCGAGATTCGTCCCGGCAATAGCAGGAGCGTTCACCACGCCAATCTGCTCCTTGACCGTTCACGATCTCTGCGCTATCGCGAGAAGGAGCCTGGCGCCGGATTCGAGGGCATGGACGTCACGATTGCGTCCGACACCTTCGATCCCGACAGTCACTTTCTCTTCTGGAAGCCCGGCGGCACGCCCTGGCAGGAGCCGGCCGGCATGTCTTGGCATCTCGATCCTGGCAACGACCTTATCCTCAACGTTCACCTGCGGCCTTCCGGCAAGTCCGAACCGGTGCGGCCCTCCGTCGGCCTTTACTTCACCCGCGAGGCGCAGTCGAAGTATCCGATGCTCATTCAACTGGAGCACGACGGCGCGCTCGACATTCCGCCCGGCGACGCCGACTTCGAAGTTGCCGACGATTTCCGAATGCCCCTCGATGCCGACCTCCTGGCCATCTATCCCCACGCCCATTATCTCGGCAAACAATTGGACGCCTTCGCCACCCTGCCCGATGGCACCCGCCGCTGGCTCATCCGAATTCCGGATTGGGACCTGAACTGGCAGGCCGTCTATCGCTATCGGGAAGCGGTGTTTCTGCCCAAGGGCACGGTGGTCTCGATGCGCTTCCATTATGACAATACGTCGGGCAATCCGAGGAATCCGCATTCCCCTCCGCAACGCGTGCGGGGCGGTAATCAGTCGTCCGACGAGATGGCGCATCTCTGGCTGCAGGTGCTGCCTCGCGGCCCGGGCGATCAGCGCGCCATCCTGCAGGAAGCCATCATGAATCGGCGCCTGGAGAAGTATCCGGCCGACTTCTCGGCGCACTTCAACCTCGCCGCCCTTTATCTGTCCCGCAAGGACCTTTCTCCGGCCATCGCGCATCTGCAATCCGCGCTTCGGGCCGAGCCCGAGCAGCCGGTTGCGCTGAATGCCCTTGGCGTGGCGCTCGAATCGGAGGGCAAGCTGGATGAGGCTGCGGAGCAGTTCCGCCACGTCTTGCGCATCCGGCCTGAGGACGCCAGCGCCGTCTACAACCTGGCGAGCACGCTGGCAGCGCAAGGCAGGCTCGAGGAAGCCGCTGCTGGTTTCCGGCACGCCGTGGCCGCGGCTCCCGAGGACACCGCGGCCCGTGAACACCTCTGCGAGATTCTGACCGAGATGGGAGGTCAGGCAGCTTCGGCCGGACGCCTTAGTGCTGCCGAGCAGATCTATCGGGAACTGGTCGGCCTCCAACCCGGGGATGCCGATGTGCGCAATAATTTCGGCGTCATTCTGGCGCGTTCCGGCAACTTCGCGGCGGCGGCGGAACAGTTTGAGGCGGCGCTGAAAGTCAATCCCTCGCACGAAGCCGCGCGCCGGAATCTGGAGATGGCCCGGCGAAAACTCCAGTGAGCGTGGCGCAGGCACTGCTGCACTCCTGCGTGTACGCACAGGGCCTGCAGGCCCACCGAAATTCACCCGCCAGCCTCCGGGCGCGATGTGACGCGGCACTCGTGCCTGTACGCATGGGCCCCCGCCGGCCCACAGAACTCCATGAAAACCCTTGCGCGATCGACGTGGCGGAGGCCCTCCGGCCTGCCGCGTCCCGACTCTTCGGGACGCTTTTGGCCGCCTCCCGCGCCTGTGCCCGCGAAGGGGTTTTCGAGGCTGCCGCGCCGAGACTTTAGACTCCCTCGGCACTTTTTGGTCGCCAACCCGGCCGCGGCCAGGACTTGCGGCGGCCGGCAGGCGTCCCCAGGAGTGCCTGGGCCACATGGCCGGCGCCTCGCGAGGCTAACGCTCGGCGAGAAGATTCTGCAACATCACGGCGAACTGGTCCGGGGTAGCGCCGGGTGGGAGCCTGGCGGTAATGTCGTATCGACGCGTGGACAACCAGTCAGCGGCCGATAGCTGGTAGGCCTTGATGTTGTAGGCCCGCAGAAGAACGTTGGCGAGCGTGACGTTGGTGTAGGTGATCTGGCCGGGATCGGAACTGTCGGGGCCGCCCCGCATGCGGGATGGAGCGCGACTCCCGGCAGGGACGGGCTTGACCGAGGCGACCTCAAATGCCGGCTGTCCGGCAGACTGTGCCGGGATCGCCCGACAGGTAAGAGCCAAGAGCGGCGCCAGGTGCTACAAAAGCATCCTTATGCTGCAAATGTAGCGTTGGAGAACGATGGCGTCAAATCGAAACCGGGTGGGAAATACAGTCCACAGTCGTAAGCCGGGGGAAGAGTTTCATCCAGACCGGAATCACCAGCAACGTGCCAACGCCCCCGAGGACTATCGCGGGCAAGGCCCCAAGCAGCGCCGCTGTGAGGCCGGATTCGAATTCCCCCAATTCGCTGGACGCGCCGATGAATAGCATGTTGACGGCGGACACCCGGCCGCGCATCTCGTCGGGTGTGGCCGATTGAATCAGTAAGGATCGGATATTGACGCTCACCATGTCGCTGGCGCCCACCGCCAACAGTGCGGCAAACGACAGCGGAAACCAGGTAGAAAGCCCGAAAACGACGGTGCTGAGGCCAAATACCGCTACGGTCGCCATGAGTCTGGCCCCCATCTGACGGCTGACGGGGCGGCGCGTCTGATACAAGGCCATGAGACAAGCACCGGCTGCGGGCGCGCTGCGGAGAAGCCCCAAACCGGCCGACCCGGCGTGCAGGACATCCCGGGCATAGACCGGAAGGAGAGCGGTCGCGCCGCCAAACAGCACCGCGATGAGGTCGAGCGATACCGCGCCGAAGATCACCGGTTGCCCCCGCACGAACCGGATGCCATCTTTTACCCGTTCCATGCGCACGCGCAGAGTCGTGGCGCCTGCCGGCGCAATGGGACGCCCGCCTACCATTGCCAAGCCGGCCGCGGCAGCCAGGAACGCGGCAGAGCAGGCCGCGTAGGCGGTGGCCGGACTCCAGGCGTAAATCAAGCCTCCCACGGCAGGGCCGGCGATCACAGAAGCTTGCCAGAGCGTGGAGTTCCACGAGATCGCCTGGGGCAGCCCCGAGGCCGGCACCAGCAATGGCAGAAGGGCTTGCTCGGCGGGTTCAGACAATCCCCGCGCCGCGCCGAACAACGCCATCGCGGCATAGATCGGCCACAGTGCGGAGCGACTGACGAGAGGACCGCCCAATAACAATGCGCCGCAGAGAGCTTCCAGCAGAAGACCGGCCGCGAGGATTCTGCGCGGTTCCAGCCGGTCGCAGAGTTCCCCACTCGGAAGAGAGAGCAGGCACCTCGGCACGAACTGCGCCAGTCCGATGAGCCCCAGCGCCAGCGGACTGCCCGCAAGTTCGTAGACACGCCAGCCAACGGCGACCGACAGGACCAGTGCCGCCGTTGAGGAGAGAAAGCCTGCGCAAAGGTAGATGGGCAGGTCGCGGTCGCGATAGACAAATGCGAGCATTGTGTTTATATTTTCCGGAAGGAGGCGCATTCTTGGCTACTCGCATTTCCGCGCCGCAGGGGAAGATGAGAAAGGAGCCGCGGCAGGAACGCTCTCGCGATACCGTGGAAGCAATCCTTCAGGCGACTGCTCACATTCTCGCCCGGCGAGGATGGGCTGGGCTTTCCACCAACGAGGTGGCCCGAGTCGCCGGCGTGAGCATCGGGTCGCTGTACCAATACTTCCCCAACAAGCTGGCATTGATTGAGGCCGTCAGGCGGCGCCATTTCGACGAGATTCTGTCGGTCCTGCGGGCGGCGAACGACGCCGGCGAATCGCGGGCTCAATCCATCGAAGCCGTCGTTCAGGGGATGATCGGCCTGCACGCCCGTAATCCCGCGACTCAAAACGTGCTTCTGGAAGAGGCGCCGCGCAGCCGGGAGTCCAAAGCCGCACACGACGGGTTCGAGGCAGAATACCTGCGCCTTTACGAAGGGCTGATCGCAGGCGGCGAACCGGCCTCGACCTCTGGCGCCATGGCCGCACAAGTGCTCTCCTCGGCAATTGCCGGCGTCATTCACGATGCCGCACGCCGGGGCGCCCTCACGTCGCCAATTCTGAAACAGGAACTGGTCCGCCTGGTCTCCGCATATTTGTCCAAGTCCCGGCGGGGAAGGCGCCGAATGTAAATCCTGCGCGGCCCTTGGAAAGGGGGTCCCTGTTTACGATAAGATAGTCGGCCATGAAACTGGCGCTGCCATTGTTTATATCCTGCGTGGCGTTTGCCGCGGGAACCGAACCCAAGGTAAAGCTTCCCACCAGCCGCGCCGACCTTCTGAACGGGGAGAAGCTCTTTTCGGTGCATTGCGTGCGATGCCACGGACCCAAGGGAGTTGGGGGACGCGGTCCATTGTTGACGCGCGCCAGGCTGACGCACGCACCCGACGATGCCGCCCTCATCAACGTGCTCGAGGACGGCATCCGCGGCACGGAAATGCCGGGAGCCGGGGCGATGTCCGATCGCGAGATCCGCCAGGTGGCGGCCTACGTCCGGTCGCTGGGCAAAGTTCCCGTTCAGTCCGTGCCGGGAGATGCCGCACACGGGGCCGAGATCTACCGCGGCAAAGGCAACTGCGCGGGCTGTCATTCGATCCACGGTGAGGGCGGTATCGAAGGGCCGGACCTCTCCGCCGTCGGGGAGGCACGCAGCGCCGCCTTCCTGCGCGAATCGATCGTCAATCCCGGTGCTGCCGTACCGGACGATTACCTGCTGGTCACCGTGGTTCCGAAGGAAGGCTCGCGCGTCAGCGGTGTCCGCGTGAACGAGGACTCGTTCTCGATACAGGTGCGCGACAGTTCCGGGCGCACGCATTCTTTCTGGAAAAGAGACCTGGCACAGGTGGAGAAGCAGCCCGGCAAATCGGCCATGCCCTCGTACCAGGGGCAATTGTCGGATTCGGAGTTGACCGACCTTGTGGCCTACCTGGCCACCCTTAAGGAGGCGAAATGAGAGCGGCCCTGCTGTTCTTTCCCGCTTTGCTGGCGGCGCAGGTGAATGTTCCCTTCGAACGCATTCGCGATGCCGATCGCGAGCCCGGCAACTGGCTTACCTACTCGCGCGACTATTCCGGCCAGCGGTATTCTCCGCTCGACCAGGTCAACACCACCAACGTCAGCAAACTGCACATCGCCTGGATCAAGCAGGTAGACGAGGCCGACACCTTCGAGACGTCTCCAATCGTGGTAGACGGGACCCTGTATCTCACCGAGCCTCCCAATGTCGTGGAGGCTCTGGACGCCGTCACCGGCCGATCGATCTGGCGTTACCGGAAGGAGTTGCCGAAGGATCTCCGTCTCTGTTGCGGCAAAGTGAATCGCGGGCTGGCGATTCTGGGAAACACCCTGTATTACGCCAGCACCGACGCGCACCTGATTGCTTTGGACGCGCGCACCGGCGTCCCGCGTTGGGACGTCACCATGGCCGATTACAAGAACGGCTATTCGAGTACCGGGGCGCCGCTCGCGGTGAAAGACAAAATCATCACCGGGATGGCCGGCGGCGAATTTGGCACCCGCGGCTTCATCGACGGCTACGACGCCAAGACCGGCAAACGCGCGTGGCGCTTCAATACCATCCCCGCAAAAGGCGAGACGGGGAATGACACCTGGGCGGGAGAGAGTTGGAAAACCGGATCGGCCACCACGTGGGTGACCGGAGTGTACGATGCCGACACCAACACGGTCTTTTGGGGCACGGGCAATCCCGGGCCGGACTGGAACGGGGACGTTCGCAAGGGCGACAACCTGTACTCCGACTGCCTGATCGCTCTCGATCCCGATACCGGCGCCAAGAAGTGGCACTTCCAGTACACCCCGCACGACATGAACGATTGGGACTCCACCCAGACCCCCATCCTCGCCGACGGCATGGCCGCAGGGCAGCCGCGAAAGATGGTGGTGCTGGCCAATCGCAACGGCTTCTATTATGCGCTCGACCGCCTCTCCGGCAAGTTCATCGCCGGGCAGCCGTACGTGAAGCAGACCTGGGCGACCGGTTTGGATGAAGCTGGGCGCCCCATGCGGATTCCCGATGCCGAGCCGAGTGTGGAGGGCAAGCTGATCTATCCGAGCCTCGGCGGAGGTTCGAACTGGTACAGCTCGACCTTCCACCCGAAGACCGGTTTCTACTACGTCAACGTCAAAGAGGAAGGCGCCATTTATCACAAGGGGGAGGCGGAATATCGCGCCGGGGCATTTTTCAATGGGGGCGGCCAGACCGGCTATAAAGGAGAGGAGCCCTATGGCGCCGTGCGCGCGCTGGAGGTGGGCACCGGCAAGCTGCAATGGGAGTACAAGCTGCACCGGCCGTCGCACGCGGGCCTGATGACCACCGCCGGGGGCCTGGTATTCGGGTCGAATCTGACCGCGTTCTTCGCCCTGGACGCGCAGAAGGGGAGCCTGCTGTGGCACTTCGAGACAGGCGGCTGGATCGACGCCAATCCGATCAGCTACATGCACGCAGGCAAGCAATACGTCGCGATCGCCTCCGGGCACGCCTTGCTGGTGTTCGCTTTGGACTGACAATCGCGTTCGGCCGATCCACGGAGGGGTTATGAGGCTATTCGTCGCCCTGATTCTCGCTGGAATCGCGTTTGCTCAACAGGCTCCGCATCAGCATCCGGCCGCGCCGGCCGTTCCGTTGCAGCCACTGGCACAGCAGGTGCGGCAGTTGGAAGACGCGCTGAGTTACCTGGGGCAGTCGCTCCCGGCCGCCGACCAGCGCCGCATCAACGAGGCCATCGGGAATCCCGATGAAGCCGCGGCCGTGGCACAGCTCCAGGCGATTCTGGATCCCTATGTGCTGCTGTCGGTGGACATCAATCCGGAGAGCCGGGTGAAGGTCGAGCAAGGACCCGCCAGGCCGGACCTGGTGGAAGCGGGCACGCGGCTGTTTCTGGTCAAAGTGGCCAACAACGGGCACGTGACGGCGCCGCTCAACGTCGAAAGCCCGAACAGCGGACCGGTGTATGTCCGGTCGAGCGGCAATCCCGCGCCGCCGATGGAGATGACGCCGCGCGATTCGGCCGACCGTTGGGCCGATATCTCGCTTTTCCAACAGCCGCCCATGCGGCGGCGCCTGACCGGGCTCGCGGTGGAATACGCCATCCTGGCGATCTACAGCCGCGACGCCGGACAGCGCTCGGCGAAGATCGCCTTCAACGTCGGGCAAGGGACACAGGACATCGGCTTCCGCAACGACGTCATGATTCTGTTCAATGCGGCGCCCGCGCGGCGGATCACGATGCGCGTCAAGGACGAGAAGGGCCGGCCCACGATGGCGTCGTTCCTGATCCGCGACCGCCTGGACCGCATCTACCCTCTCCCGGCCAAGCGTCTCGCGCCCGACTTCTTCTTCCAGCCGCAGATCTACCGGGCCGATGGCGAGACCGTTCAGTTGCCCGCGGGCTATTACACCTTCCAGTACACCGGCGGCCCCGAATACATCACACACACCAAGGAATTCGATGCCGGAGCGGGGGGTCCGAGCGAAATCGCGTTCCAGCTGGAACGCTGGATCGACCCGTCGCAGTACGGCTGGTTTTCGGGCGATCACCACATCCACGCCGCCGGCTGCTCCCACTACATGAATCCGACCGAAGGCGTCGAGCCCAAAGACATGATCCGGCAGATCCTGGGCGAGAACCTGAACACCGCCAGCGTGCTGACCTGGGGACCCGACTACTATTACCAGAAGCAGTTCTTCACCGCGAGCGACCATCCGCTCTCCAAGCCGGATCGCATCATGCACTACGACCTGGAGGTTTCCGGCTTCCCCTCCAGCCACGCCGGCCACATCGTGCTGCTGAATCTGAAACAGCAGGACTATCCCGGCGCCAAGCGCATCGAAGACTGGCCCACGTGGGATCTGCCTATTTTCAAGTGGGCCAAATCGCAGGGCGCGGTGGTGGGGTTCGCGCATTCGGGATGGGGGCTGCAGATCTCGAGCAAGGATCTGCCATCTTATGAGATGCCCAGCTTCGATGGCATCGGCGCCAACGAGTACATCGTCGACGTGACGCATCCCGATACCGTAGACTTCATTTCCACGGTCGATACGCCGTACCTGTGGGAGCTCAACATCTGGTATCACACGTTGAACGTGGGCTTCCGCACGCGCATCGCGGGCGAGACCGATTTCCCATGTATCTACGACGGGCGAGTGGGGATGGGCCGCACGTACTCCAAGATCGACGGCGGGATGAGCTATCTGGGCTGGTTGAAGGGCCTGCAGTCCGGCTTCAGCTACGTCTCCGACGGCAAGACCCACCTGATGAATTTCCGCGTGAACAGCACGAACCCGGGAGGAGAGATTCGATCGCCGGGCCGGATGAATGCCACGATCACCTTGAGCGCTGCCGCCTACCTGCCGGAAATACCCAACGAAACGATTCGCAGGACGCCGTACGACCAGAAGCCGTACTGGGACCTGGAGCGCGCGCGCATCGGCGACACGCGCGAAGTGCCCGTGGAGATTGTGGTGAACGGGAAGGTCGCCGCGAAGCAGAACCTGCTGGCCGATGGCAAGGTGCGCGAGATGAAGTTCGACGTGGCGGTGACGGAGAGCAGTTGGATCGCCGCGCGCACGCTGCCCGCGGCGCACACCAATCCCGTCTTCGTGCTGGTGGGGGGCAAGGGGATACGCGCCTCGCGCGCCAGCGCGGAATGGTGCCTCAACGCGGTGAACCAGTGCTGGACGCAGAAGGCCCCGCGCATCGCGCCGGCCGAGTTGACGGAAGCGCGCCAGGCCTACGACCACGCCCGCGATGTTTACCGGCAGTTGATACGCGAGTCGGACCACTGAATTCCGTGCTCCGCAAGCTGTCAGCGATTGCCGGCTCGGCGATCTTCCTGGTGATCGCGCCCGGATTCGTCGCCGGCCTGGTGCCGTGGTGGATCTCCCATTGGCATGCCCAGGCTGCTTTCTTCGGGCTGACGCCACTCCGCTGGTTGGGCGCCCTTCTGATCGCCGCCGGCGCCGCGAACCTCCTCGATTCATTCGCCCGGTTCGCACTGCAGGGGCTCGGCACGCCGGCGCCGGTCTTTCCCACCCGCCACCTGGTGGTCACCGGACTCTATCGCCATGTCCGAAACCCGATGTATGTTTCCGTGGTGAGCGCAATTCTAGGTCAAGGCCTGTTATTCGGAAGCGCGTCCCTGTTGGAATACGGCGCCGTAGTTTGGGTGCTGTTTCACCTCTTTGTCCTGCTTTATGAAGAGCCGACCTTGAAGGCGGACTTCGGCGCCGAGTACGAGGAATTCTGTGCCGGGGTGCCGAGATGGGTTCCGAGGCTCAGGGCCTGGAAGCCGCGAGCGGGACGCTGACGGGCAGACTCTGCAATCCGCGGAAGATCGCGCTGGGAGCCCACTCGGGCTCCCGATACAGAGTGAGATTCGGGAAGCGCTCCACCAGGGCGCCAATCGCCGAGCGGCCCTCCAGCCTTGCCAGGTTGGCTCCCAAACAGCTATGGGCGCCCGCGCCGAAGGCGAGATGCGCGTTGTTTTTGCGGGCGACATCGAACTCGTCGGCATTCGGATACTGGCGTGGATCGCGGTTGGCCGCGCCCAGCATCGTCACCACCAATTGCCCGGCCTTCACGGAAACGCCGGCAAATTCGCCATCCTCAAGAAACACCCGGCCCACGAATCGCGTGGGACTTTCGTAACGCAGCACCTCCTCCACCGCGGACCGCAGCAACTCCGGGTCGTCACGCAGTGAGCGCCATGCGCCGCCATGCTGGAGCAGCAGGTAAACCGCATTGCCGATCAGGTTCCGGGTGGTTTCATGCCCTGCCAGCATCAGCACTACGCACTGGATCGCGAGTTCCTCGCCATCGATCACCGCGCCCTCTTCATCCGGCCTCAGCATACGCGAAAGCAGATCGTCCGCCGGGTTCTTCCGGCGTTCGGTAATCAGCCCCTGGAAAAGCGCAGTCGCGTCCAGGATGGCCGACTGTGCCCGCTGCGCCAGTTCTATGGTCGCCTGGGGAGCGCCTATCAGGTCGGCGATTCCCTGCGTCCAGCGAATCAGCCACTCGCGATGCTCTTCGGGGACGCCGAGCAATTCTCCGATTACCATCGTGGGCAGCGGATACGCCAGGTCGCGGATCACATCGCCGCCCTGTTGTCTGGCGATGCTGTCGATCAGAAGATCTGTCACTACGCGGATGCGCGCATGTAGCTCCTCGACGGCGTCCGGCGCAAAGCTGGGATACAGCAGCTTACGGATTTGCCGGTGAGTCGCGCCGTTCTGAAACACCAGCCAACGCCGGAACAATTCGCCGAACGGTTCGAACTGAGCGCGATCTTCGGGCGGAAGCGTGTGGATGAACGAATCGGCGCCCGCGGAGCTGAGCCGCGGGTCGCGGAGCAGATCGATGCATTCGGAGTAGTGGCCGCAGATCCACGAGCCGTTGAAGAGGGGGGCGAGTTGCATCGCCTCGCCTTCCACCAGGCGGCGGTACACGGGATAAGGATGGCGCAGAAATTCGTGATCGAGCATAGTTCTGGCCAGTCTACTCTTCTCGCAGCGCGGTTGCCGGTTGCACACGCGTGGCGCGCATGGCGGGAATGGCGGTGGCCGCCGCGGAGACGACGGTCACGAGGAGCGCAGCCCAAATCAGCGACCGGGGATCCTCCGGCGCCACGCCATAGAGCAGCATGCGCAGCCACCTGCCGGCCAGCAGCGCGCCCCCGAGCCCGCAGACGACTCCGCATCCGGCCATCGCGCCCGCCTGGAGTCCGAGCATCCCTCCGACATCCGACGCCTTCGCGCCGAGCGCCATGCGGATGCCGATCTCGCGCCGCCGCTGTTCTACCGAAAAGGCCAGCAGGCCATAGATCCCGACAGCCGCCAGCAACGTCGCGAACACGCCGAACATCGTGGCCAGCGCGGCCGTGAGGCGCTCCGGCGCGGCGCTCGCATCCACCTCTTCCGCCAGGGTGTGGATCTCGGTGAAGGGCAGCGCGGAGTCGAGCGATGCCAGCGCCGCCCGCACCGGCTGGATGGCAGCCTCGGGCGCGATCCGGGTGCGCACGCAAAGCACCGAGAGGCTGGTGTCGGTCGCGACGTAGTAGGTCGGCGTCATGGGCTCGCGCAGCGAACGATATTTGGCGTCTTTCGCCACTCCCACGATCACGAAATCCGCAGGCGCGGCGACTTCCATGCCGTTGCCGAAACGGCGGCCGAGCGGATCCTGATCGGGAAAGAAGCGGCGGGCGAATGCCTCATTCACCACCGCCGGCGCGGGCTTCGGCGCCCTGATATCGCTCGTCGTGAAGCCCCGGCCCTCCAATACCCGGATTCCCAGCGCGTCGAAGTACTCCGGCGAGACCCAGTTCAGGCTCGAGTTGAGAAAGTCGGCTCGTGTTACCTTCTGTCCCGCGGGTGCGATGGTGCTCTTGACGCCGCTGCCGCGCATGAGCGGGCGCGAGGCCGCCGCCACCGAAACCACGCCGGGAATCTCACGAGCGCGCGAAGTCAGGGCCTGCCAAAACGATTTTGCCTGCGCGTCGGTGTACGCCGAGAGGTTGGGGTAGACCGTGAAGGTCACAACATGTTCGCGATCGAAGCCCGGGTCGAGGCCGCGAAGCTGCTGCAAAGTGCGAACCAGCAGGCCCGCTCCCGCCAGCAACAGGGTGCACAGGGCCACCTGAAACACCACCAGCGCTCTCCGGCCCGTCCATCCGCGGCTGGAGCGGACTCCCCGCAGGACGGTGTCCAGGCCGATACGCGAGGCAGACAGGGCAGGCGCCAGCCCGAACAGCACCGCGGTCAGCACAGCGGCGGCCAGCGAAACCAGGATGACGCGGCCATCCGGCGTGAGGTCGAGCGCCAGGGTCATCTGCGCGGTAGCGAGATCGCGAATCGGCGGGAGCGCGTGCACCAGCAGCGGCGCCGCGATCCACGCCAGCATCCATCCGCATCCGGCCCCGATTGCCGCCAGCAACAGGCTTTCCATCAGCATTTGGCGCACCAGGCGCGATCGCGTGGCTCCCAGTGCCAGCCGCACCGCCACCTCGCCGCGCCGCGCCGCGGCCCCCGCCAGCAGCAGTCCGGCCACATTCGCGCAGACCATCAACAGCAGGAGCCCGACGGAAACGGTCAGGAGTTCGAGGGCTCCTCCGAACTTGTCCCGCAGGACCGAGACGCCGCGCTCCAGCGGATCGATCTCCATCCCGCGGCTGAGCTCGAGCTGAGCGTCCCGCGCGCCGTATTGCGGGTCGCGCCCGTACCAGTCTTCGACCGCGGCCCGGAAAATGGCCAGGCACTCCGCGTGGGCGCGCTCGCGCGTCACACCCCGGCGCAGCCGCCCGCCGAGATCCAGCGTGACATTCTCGACCTTGGCTTCGTTCTGGGAGTTGGCGAGCAAGGGCAGCGCTCGCAGCGGCACGCGAATATCGGGAGCGCTGTCCACCGTGATGCCGTTAAACTCGCGGGGCATCACGCCGACGATCGTGAACTGGTGTCCGTGCAGGGCGAGGGTACCGCCGATGGCGGCGCGGTCCGAGTGGAAGCGTCGCTGCCAGAATCCGTAGCTGAGAACGGCCGGCATCGATCCGGGGACGTCCTTGCCGTCTTCCGGCGACAGAGCGCGGCCGAAGAGGGCATCCACGCCCAGTTGCCGGAAGAATTCGGGAGTAGCCAGGTGCACCCGGACCTGTTCCGGCGGCAGGGGCTCGTTCATGGCCACCAGCATCTCGTACTCGCCGAAAACGCCGGACAGAGTCGTAGAGCGCTCGGCGAGCGCGCGGTAGTAGTTGTAAAAGAAGTAGCTGCGCGTGCCGAGCTGCGGGATCTTCTGCACCAGGCGGACCAGTTCTTCCGGGTGGCTGACCGGCAAGGATCGCATCCACACGGATTCGAAGGCGCTGAACATGAGCGAGCTGGCGCCGATACCGATGGCCAGCAGGCCGGCCGTCACCACCGTAAATCCGGGCTTCTTCGCCAGCATCCGGGCGGCATAACGGAAGTCGCTCATGCCGACCATGTTAGCGCCAACGCCGCCTCTAAGGACTTGTCTGGAGATAACTCCGCTCTCTCAGACTCAGGGAGCGGGCGCAGTTATTCCCAGAGAATCCTAAAGTTCGGCCGTCATTCCGCCGATCAATCCTGCGTGACGGCAGACGAAGTGATTGACTTGGAATTGATGCTCAACCGTTTCCACCGGCTCATTGCCGAACTGGTGCGGGGAGCCATCGCGCGGAATTTGTTTCAACCGTGGGAAGTGGACCTTCTGTTGGACATCGAAGGGTGCAGCCTCGATCCCCGCAAACGCGTCGAAATCCTCCGGCGGTATGAGAAGGCCGTAACCCGGCAGTTGGAGACCGGTCCCGGGCCGCCGATGAGACTGTCCGAGTACCTTCAGCTCAAAATGACGCGGCGCCCCTCGATCGAGTAATTGCCGCCCAGGACGATGCGGATCGCTTCGGAATAGATCCGGTGCTCTTCGGCCAGGATCCGGGCGGAAAGCGAGTCCACGGTGTCGTCGTCCCGGACCGGGACGGCGGATTGCACGATAATCGGGCCGGCGTCCAGTTGTTCATCGACGAAATGGACCGTGCATCCCGTGATCTTGACGCCGTGTTCCAGTGCCTGATGCTGCGCATCGAGCCCTGGAAAGGCGGGGAGGAGCGAAGGATGGATGTTGAGAATCCGGTTGGGAAACTGGCGGATGAAGAAACCGCTGAGAAGTCGCATGAACCCGGCGAGCAGCACCAGGTCCACCCGCTGCCGATGTAATTCCTCGACCAGCATACGGTCATAGATTTCGCGGTCGAGGCCTTTCGAGGGGATCGAGACAGCGGTCAGCCCGCGTTGACGGGCGATCTCCAGGCCGCGCGCTTCGGGGCGGCTGGAGATCACCACGGCGATCTCGGCGTCGATCTCTCCGCGAGCGACGGCGTTGGCAATGGCTTCGAAATTCGAGCCGCGGCCCGAAATCAGGATACCGAGCCGCTTCACCGGTACTCCACCAGCGGGCGTCCACGCTTATGGGCGATCACCGACCCGATCCGGAAGGGAGTCTCGCCCAATCGGCTCAGAACCGCTTCGGCCCGCGCCGTGCCCCGTGCCGGCACGGCGAGGATCATCCCGGCTCCGAGGTTGAAGGTTCGGCGGAAATCGTCCTCGGGAATGTTGCCGATCCTCCGCAGCACCTCGAAAATGGGCGGAATGCGCCACGACGTCGTGTCGATGGCGGCCGCCAGGCCTTTCGGCAGCATACGCGGGGTGTTGTCCGTGATCCCGCCCCCGGTGATGTGCGCTGCGCCGCGCAAGAGTTTTGCCGCCACCAGGGCGCGGATCGGTTTCAGGTAGCTGCGGTGAGGCGCCAGCAGGACATCGCCGACTGCCGAACCGATCTCGGGAAGGAGCGTTTTGGGCGAATAACCCGCTACCTCGAACAGCAGCTTCCGCGCGAGTGAATATCCGTTGGTGTGCAGGCCGCTCGAGGGCAGCGCCAGCAGCGCATCGCCCGCGCGGATCGTCGTGCCGGTGAGCAACTCCGCGCGTTCCGCCGCACCGACGATAAATCCGGCGAGGTCGTACTCCGATTCGGCATACATGCCGGGCATTTCGGCGGTTTCCCCGCCAATGAGAGCACAGCCATTCTGGCGGCAACCTCGCGCGATCCCCGATACCACCGCACTGGCCACCGCGGCGTCCAACTTGCCGACCGCGAAATAATCCAGAAAGAAGAGCGGGACCGCTCCTTGCACCGCGATGTCATTGACGCAGTGGTTCACCAGGTCTTCCCCGACGGTATCGTGCCGTCCCGTCAGAAAAGCGACCTTGAGTTTGGTGCCGACACCGTCGGCCGAACTGATCAGCACCGGCTGGCGAAAGCGGGATAGCTGAAAGGCGGCGCCGAACGAGCCGATGTCGGTCAGAACGCCCTTGGTGAACGTCCCGCGCGCGAGTCTTCGGATGGACGACACGGCGCGGCTGGCTTCATCGATATCGACACCGGCATCGCGGTATCGAACCTGTTTGCGGGTAGGCAAATCTCAGTATACCCGGGCGTCCGTAACCTGACCGCGGGCGGAATCGCCATATATCCAATTACGCCGCCAGGATCGCGGGGTATATAATACGGCAAATCACTATGAAGAAACTCGTACCTGCGCTGCTCGTGGTGTGCGCATACGCTTCCGCCGAGGCTCCCTCGACGTTCGCGATCCGCAACGCCAGGATTGTGACGATCAGCGGCCCGATCATCGCCAAGGGAACGGTCGTCGTAAAGCATGGCCTGATTGATGCGGTAGGCGAGAACGTCGCGATCCCACCCGAAGCATGGGTCATCGATGGCGAGGGGAAGACCGTGTATCCGGGCCTCATCGACCCGCTGAGCACGGTGGGGATCCCCGGCGCCGCTCCGGCAGCCGCGACGACCACCGGACGCGGGGGACGAGGCGCGGCCACACCGGCCACTCCCGCGACCCAAACCCCGGCCGCCACGGAGCGTGCCCGCGGTCCCGAGGATCGGCCCGCCACCACCAGTTGGCTGATCGCCGCCGACGAGATCCAGACCTCCGACCGCCGCATTGAGACCGTGCGAGCCGCAGGATTCACCACCGCCGTCACCTTCCCGACTCGCGGGATTTTCGGCGGGCAAGGCTCCATCATCGACCTCCTGTCGGGCGAGAAGCCCGGGGAGATGGTGCTGGTGCCGTCGGTGGGGCAATACATCTCGCTCTCGCGCGGCGGAGGCTTCGGCGGCGGGTTCCCCAGCGCGCTGATGGGCACCATCTCGTACATCCGCCAGATCTACCTGGATGCCGCGCATTACCAGTTGGTCAAAGACGCGTACGCCAAAGATCCGCGGGGCATGGCGCGCCCCGAATACGACCGCGCACTCGAAGGCGTCATCGAGTCCAAGCGCATCCTGCTGCCGGCCACTCGTCTGGTGGAGATGGACCGGATGCTGCGCTTCGCAGCGGAACTGAAACAGTCCACGATCCTCTACGGCGCGCACGAAAGCTATCGGCCGGAGGCCACGGAGCTTTTGAAAAAGTACGGCGTTCCGGTGCTGGTGAGCCTGCGTTGGCCCGAGCCGCCGCGCGATGCCAACCCCGAAGACGTGGACAGTCTTCGAACGCTCGAAACCCGTGACAAGGCCCCCTCCGCGCCGGCGCTGCTGCAGAAGGCGGGCGTGAAGTACGCGCTCTATTCGGATGGCCTCGACCAGCCGCGCGATTTGCAGCGTGCCGTGAAGAAGGCCATCGACGCGGGCCTCTCCCGCGAAGACGCGATTCGCGCGCTGACGCTGGCGCCGGCGCAGATCTACGGCGTGGCCGACCGGGTGGGAAGCATCGAGAAGGGGAAGATCGCGAACCTCGTGGTCACCAATGGCGAGCTGTTTGACGATCGCACGAAGATCGAAATGGTGTTTGTGGATGGCCGGAAGTACACTCCGGCGGCCGAGGCCGCGCCGGCCGGCCGCGGACCGGCAACCGACGGCCCGGGAGGGGACCGATGACCAAAGCGAAGCTACTCTGGGCGGCACTGATCGCCATCGCGCCTCTCGGCGCCGAAACGTTCGTCATCAAGAACGCCACCGTCATGACGGTGACCAGGGGCACCTTCAAGGGATCGGTGGTGGTGAAAGACGGCAAGATCGCCGACATGGGCGAGACCGTGGCCACTCCGGCCGGCGCGACCGTGATCGACGGCACCGGCCAGTATCTGATTCCCGGCATCATCGATTGCCACTCGCACATCGCGGCCGATGGCGGGATCAACGAAGGCAGCGTCTCCGTATCGTCGATGGTGGATATCCGCGACGTTATCAACCCGGAGGACATCGCCATCTATCGGGCGCTGGCCGGCGGCGTCACCACCGCGAACATCCTGCACGGCTCGGCGAATGCGATCGGCGGTTGCACCTTGCCGCTCAAGATGCGCTGGGGCAAGGACGCTCAAGGCATGATCTTCGAAGGCGCAACTCCGGGGATCAAGTTTGCGCTGGGTGAGAATCCCAAGCGCGCGGGCAATCCGCAGGGCGGCCGCGGCGGGGCGGCCACGGTTCAGGCGCGCTATCCCGCAACCCGCATGGGCGTGGAAGACACCATCCGCGAAGCGTTCAATGAAGCCAAGGCCTACAAGGCGGATTGGGATGAGTACAACGCCAAAGTCGCGCGCGGCGAGCACCCCATTCCCCCGCGCAAGGACCTCAAGCTCGAGCCGCTCAAGGAAGTGCTCGAGGGCAAGCGGTTCGTCCATGCGCACTGTTACCGCGCCGACGAGATTCTGATGCTCCTGCGCGTGGCGGACGACTACGGTTTCAAGATTCGCACGCTGCAGCACGTCCTGGAGGGCTATAAGGTGGCCAAAGAGATCGCCGCGCACGGCGCAGGCGCCTCCACATTCAGCGACTGGTGGTCTTACAAGGCGGAGGCTTTCGATGCGATTCCGTACAACGCCGCCCTCATGACGAAAAAGGGCGTGGTCGTAAGCCTCAACAGCGACGACGCAGAGTTGATGCGCCATCTCAACAGCGAGGCCGGCAAGGCCATGAAGTACGGCGGAATGAGTGAGACCGAAGCCCTCGCCATGGTGACGCTGAATCCCGCCAAGCAGTTGGGAATCGACAATCGCGTAGGTTCGATCGAGGTCGGTAAGGATGCCGACCTGGTGCTTTACGATAAGTTCCCGCTCTCGGATTACGCGAAGGTACAGAAGGTATTGATCGATGGCACCGTGTATTTCGACCGGGACAAGGAAGTGAGTGGACGTCCCGCGAAGCAGGCCGAGAAACAGAAGCTCATCGATAAGGAAAAACAGAATCAGCAGCGCCAGCAGCCGCGCGGCGGGCGCGCCACCCAGGGGGGACAAGGCGAATGAAACTACTCGGAATACTGGTCGGCTGTGCGGTAGCCGCTCTGGCAGCCTCCAACGACACCGTGCTGATCCATAACGCCGATGTTTACCCGGTGACCGGAGCGCCCATGAAGGGCGTCTCGGTGCTGGTGCAGGACGGCAAGATCGCCGACATCGGCCCGAAGATCGTGGCCGCCAAGGGTGTCCATGTGGTGGAGGCGAAGGGGCTGCGGGTGTATCCGGGGATGCTCGATTCCGGGACGGAGCTGGGGCTTTCGGAAATCGGCGCGGTGCGCGAGACGGTCGATACCGGCGAGTTGGGCGAGTTCATGCCGCAACTGCGCGCGCTGATCGCCGTGAATCCCGAGAGTGAGCACTTTCCGGTGGTCCGGGTGAACGGAATTACCAGCGTCATGACCTTCCCGTCTTCCGGCGGCAGAGGGGGCGGTGGCGGCCGTTTCGGAGGCGGCGAGCAACAGATGATCTCGGGTCAGGCAGCCCTGATTCACACCGACGGCTGGACTTGGGAGGACATGGAGATCAACCGTTCGGCGGCGATGCACCTGATCTTTCCGAGCATCGCGGGCCGTGGCGGGCGGGGCGGCGGAGGGCCCGCGCCGGACAGCACCGTGCTGGAGCTGTTCGGCGGCGCGGGCGCGGGCAGTTACACGGCGGCGCGCCGCGCTTATGAACAGCAGATCGCGAAAATCAACGACTTCTTCGACGATGCGCGCAAGTATATGAAGGCGAAAGCGGCCAATGCGCCCGGTTTCCAGCGCGACCTGAAATTCGAAGCCATGATCCCGGTGCTCGAGCGCAAGATGCCGGTGGCCGTCTCGGCGAGCCGCGCCAGCACCATCCACGACGCCATCGCCTTCGCGGACAAGCAGAACATCAAGATCGTAATTCTGCAGCCCCGCGAGTTGGGAAAGGCAGCCGCCGAGTTGAAGGAGAAGAACATCCCCGTAATTCTGGGACGCGTACTGGCCTTGCCGGAAACGGAGGACGGCGCTTACGATGAGGCATTCACTCTACCCGCGGAAGCTTACAAGGCAGGAGTGAAGTTCGCGTTCGGCACCTTCAATAACGAGTTTGTCCGTAACCTTCCGTATCAGGCCGCCACGGCGGTGGGCTTTGGGTTGCCGTACGAAGAGGCAGTGAAGGCGGTCACCATCAACCCCGCGGAAATCTGGGGGGTTAGTGATCGGGTCGGTTCGGTGGAGAAGGGTAAGGTAGCGGACCTGATGGTCACCGACGGCGACCCTCTCGAGATCCAGACGCAGGTAAAATACCTGTACATCAAAGGTAAGGAAATCGCGTTAACCAACAAACAGACGCGCCTTTACGAGAAGTACATGAGCCGGCAGTAGGGCTCACGGAGTAATTGCCCTTCTAAGTCCAGGGCTTCTCGGAATTGCCATGGTGGTGCAGGCGGTTTCGCTGCCGCTCTGACGAACCTTACGCCACAATCTTCGGAATGATCACTTCTACTCCGATCCGTTTCATTCGTTCCCGAAGCTGTGCCAGCATCCCCTCGTCCGCGTAAGTCCCCACGATCGCGCCCCCGGAACCGGCAAAATTGGCCGTGGCTCCAGCTTCCCGGGCCGTGCGCACCATCTCCAGGTTTCCGCGGTCGATCTGGTAAATGCCGGCCCGCAGATCGAAGTTGGCGTCAATCAACTCTCCCAGCCTCTGATAGTCGCGGCGCAACAGGCAATCCCGGCCCTGCTCGGCGTAACTTGCCCAGGTCCTCATAGCTTCCACCACGTCGGCATCGCCGCGCCGCCAGCGCTCCCGGAGGTTGCCATGAAAGACTTCCGTGCCTTCACTCAGCGAAGTCCGGCAAGCTACATAAACCTTGGGCAGCAAGGACGGATCCAAACGCTCGTATTCCCCGTAGCCTCGCGCGGTCATCAGTTCACGGGAGAAGTCCATGTAGACCAACCCCTGATAAGCCTGAATCACACGGTCCTGCAGCCCCGCCGGAACGTTCAACTCCAGCGTCTCGGTTTCCAGGACCAGGTTGGCTTGTACGGGAAGCGGTATGTCGAGGCCGTAATATTGACACAAAGCTCGCAGCGAAGCGGTAATGATTGCGCTGGATCCTCCTAACCCCAGCCGCTGGGGAATGTTCGACTCATACTCCAGCGTAAAATTGCGGTCCTCGATTTCGATATGGTTCTGCCGGCAGTAATCGACGAACCGGACGATCAACGCCTGGATGATGCGGATGCCTCCGTAATAGCCCCGCCACCGGGTGATCCGGTAGAGGTCATCCAGGTTCTCAAAAATGGGCAGATCCGCCTTGGATGGCTTGATCTCGAGCCGCCCGCTGGGATAGAGCAGAACGCGCGCGCGGAAGTTCGACATGGCGAACGAGATGGTTTTGCCGTAGTAACCATCGCTCGGATTGCCCAGCAGGCCGGCACGCGCATAACCGTAAGTTTCGATCATTTCCGGTTTCGATCCGCCGAGTCAATCACGATAGTCACCGGGCCGCTGTTCACGAGTTCCACCTCCATCATCGCCTGGAAAACTCCCGTCCGCACCGGGACAGGTCCGCGGCGCGCGGCGTCTACCAGGTAATTGTAGAGCGCTTTGGCCTGCTCGGGGGGCGCTGCCTGGTCGAAACTCGGGCGGCGGCCCTTGCGGCAGTCCGCATAGAGGGTAAACTGCGAGACTATCAACAACCCCCCTTCAGCCTCCTTGACGCTCCGATTCATCTTCCCCTCTTCGTCCGGAAAAATACGGAGTCCGAGTAGCTTGTCCAGAACATAGTCCGCTTCCGATGGAGTGTCCGACTTCGATATACCCACGAATACCACCAGGCCCGTTTCGATTTCACCTACAGACACCCCATCTACCCGAACCGATGCTCTTGTCACCCGCTGCAGAACCAATCTCATTACTTTTCTACTCGAAGTATCTATTCACGATGAAATGCCTATGTTATAGTGTCTCGGAAGGTGAATACAAATGGCACGAGCCAGAAGCATCGGGGATACCACCATTTTAGAGATGGCGCTGGTCGGTTATCAGGTCGAGATGGAGAAGATTGATAAGAGAATCCATGAAATTCGACTCTTACTCAAGGGAAAACGGCCCTTCTCTCTAACCTCTCCCGACCACAGCGGGAAGGCTCCAGTCAAGCGCTTCATGAGCGAAGAGGCCCGCGAACGAATCGCGGCGGCGCAACGCAAGCGTTGGGCCGAGCATCGCAAACTAAAGGCGAAAGCGGCCAGGGAGTCGTAAGCGGAACCCTTCTCACTACGCGGCATTCGTGCATCCTACCTAGGCCACCTTACCGCAATCCACCCGGAGTTCGGGAACTCATGCGCCGCGCGATTCTTCCCCTCGGATCCATCGGGTAGTTTCCGTGTTGGGCGGTGCTAAGATGTTAACGCATGGGCGAGTTGAGCCGGATCGGCGTTGCGATTGACAGCGACCTGCTGGAAAAATTCGACCGCCTGATCGAGCAGCGCGGCTACACCAACCGGTCCGAGGCCTTTCGCGATCTCATCCGTGATGAACTGGTGGAGAAGAACTGGGAGTCACCCGACAGCCCCGTAGTCGGAACGGTCACTCTCGTCTACGACCATCATGTTCGCATGCTCAGCGAGCGGCTCACAGATATCCAACATGACTTCCATCGCTCCATACTTTCCACGTTGCATGTGCATCTCGATCACGATCATTGCCTGGAGGTACTGGTAGTTCGGGGAAAGTCGGGTGAGGTAAGAAGAGTAGCCGACACTCTCATTAGTACCAAAGGTGTGAAACACGGACGCCTGACCATCACTACCTCGGGAGTAGAGCTGAAATGATTGTCGGCACCGGCATAGATCTGGCCGAGGTCCCTCGAATCCGTGCCTCGATCGAGCGCTTTGGAGCGCGATTTGTCGACCGGATCTTCACCGCCGCGGAGATCGCCTATGTGGAGCGGAAAGCCAACCGGTATGAGCGCTATGCGGCGCGGTTTGCCGCCAAGGAAGCAGGCATGAAAGCGATTGGCACCGGGTGGAAGCGCGGCGTAACCTGGCACGATTTCGAGGTCGCCAACCTGCCTACCGGGAAGCCGACTCTGCGCCTCCATGGCGTCGCGGGTGAGATTGCCGCCAAGCTGGGCGTGCGCCACGTTTCTCTGTCCCTCACACACACCGCGGAACTGGGCATGGCACACGTCATTCTGGAGGATTGAAAGCTTCGCGCGCGGCAGTCAGTCCGATGGTGGGACGCGGGCGGTGTTCTCACTCCGGGCTGGCTCCCCGGCCGGGCCGCGGTAACAGTTCAGAGCGCTGCCACCGCTTCCACTTCGAGGAGCCATTCCGGCCGCACCAGCCTGTGGACCACCACGAAGGTGCTCGCCGGCGGCGCGGCGGTGTTGATATAGGTGTCGCGGATCTCCCGAACCATCGGGAGATGGACCGCGGGATCGACCGAGTCGGCGCAATAGTAGTTCAGCTTGATCACGTCATGGAAACTCGCGCCTGCGGCCGCAAGCGCGGATTGCAGGTTGGCGAAGACCTGTCGCGCCTGGGCCGCGAAATCGTCCTTGCCCACCAGGTTGCCGGCGGCGTCCAGCGCCACCTGTCCCGCGATATAGATCAGCTTCCCGCTGGTGACCTCGGCCACGTGGGAGTAGCCGAATGGCTTGTGCAGCTCCGCGGGATTGTGCAGTTTGACGTGCGAAGTTCCGTTCATTTGCCCTCCTTCTGTCAGTGGATGGGGAATTGGATCTCGGTCAGGGATGCGGCGAGGTACAGCTCGCGGTTGGGCCCGGCGACGCGGTATCGATGGTCGCGGATCCAGCGGTGGGCTGCTTCGTAGCTGGCGAGGATCGTGGAATCGTCCCCCTCATGCAGGACGGAGGCGACCGTCGCGGGGGCGAGTTCGGCTGGCGCTGCCGTGCGCCCGCCGTGCCCTGTAAGCCAGAATACCTCGCAATCGATTTTGCCCGACGGGCGGCCGCAATCGTGCCAGATGGCGCCGGAAACCAGCCGCGATCGTATGGGCACCTCACGGCGGAGTTCGCGCAGCAATCGGTCGGCGTGATCGTACGAATCGATCGCCTGCCGCCGCGACCACACGGGCAGCCCAGCGACTTGCTTGACCAGCAGTTGTGACGAGGAGCGAGTCTCGGCATCGATCCAGGACAACTGGCGCTGGATCTCCTCGGCTCGCCGGACGAGGCGGGCGCGAACCTGCGCGAGCGACGCTTCATCGCGCTGCGATAACTGGCTGTGGATCTCAGCCAGAGCAAAGCCGGCGCTCTTCAGCAGTCGAATCCGGTGCAGCGTGGACAGTTGGGAACGTGCGTAGAGGCGATAGCGGCTTTGCAGTTTGACCTCCGCCGGGCGCAGCAGCCCGAGTTGGGCATATAGCCGCAGTGCCTTGACCGAAACGCCGCCAAGCCGCGCAAACTCCCCGATGCCGATCCACTCGGAAGGGTCCATGGCTCGACTATACAGCCGGCCCCAAGGGCAGAGTCAAGCCTTCCGTTACAGAATCACCGAGTCCTTCGATTTGGGGATCTTGGGAGGCTGCGGCGGTTTCGGGATTTTGCCCGGCGGCCCCGGAGGCGGTGGAATCTCGCTCGGCAGGGTGCCTTCCTTGCGCACCGAGACCGAGCCGCGGTTGGCGGTCAGCCGCACGGTGGGGCCTTCGCCTACTCTGCCCTTCAGCGTGGACGTGCGCCCTTCCGTCTCTTTCTCAATCGGCGGCCCGTAATCGTTCACCACCTCGCCCCTCTCGGCGGTCGCTTCCAGTTCGAAGGTACCCTTGGAGGGCAGAATCAGGTCGATCCGGCCGACACCGGAACGCGCCTCGATCGAAGGCAGCGGCACATTTCCGGGAGTCAGCTCGACGTCCCCACGCTGCGTCTCCAACTCCAGCGACTGAGTGAATTTCTCCAGCTTGATGTCGCGCGAAGTGGTCACCAGCCGGATCGGCCCCGTGATATCGGTTCCACTAAACTGGCCGAGGTCCATGCTGATCCGTCCGGGCACCGCCTGGGCGCGCAATTCGGTATTCCGCGCGCCTTCCACCTGCAGCGGCTTCGCCAGGTTCTTGAATTCCAGGTTGCCCATATAGCCGCCGTTAATGGTCACCTGCCCTTCCACATTCTCGAGCTCCACATCCGATCCGCGGCCCTGGAGGTCGATATTGCCTTTCACATCCGTCGCGCGGACGAGGTCGCTCCGTCCGATATCCAGGCGGGCGTTGCCGCCAATCCGCGAGATCCGCACGTCGGCACGGTCGCTGGCGAGTTCCAGGTCGCCGGTGATGTCGCTCACCTCGAAATCGCCATTGTGGCCGCGCGCCTCCACGGTGACGCCGCGGGGCACGGTCACCTCCAGGTCATCGTGGATACGCTGGTTGTCGGGCACCCGATCCTGGTTGGTCCGGATCAACAGCCGGTCGCCTTGCGGCACGATTTCCACCGGCGTACGCTCATTGGTACGATCGGCGTCGGCGCGGGCCCACGCCTGCAATACCTTGTGCCCAGTGACGCTGACTTCCAATCCATCGCCGCCAATCACCTTGATGTTGCCGCGGGGATTTTCGAAGGTAATGCGGCTGATGCCCGAGGTGGCGCCGTGCGCCGAGACGGGATAATCGTATTGCTCTCCGAATACGTCCAATCCTCTCCCATTGAAGTGGATACCGTGCTCCTGGGCCTGCCACACGACACTTCCCACCACGCAGATCACCACCACCAGCACGATCTCTCCTCCGCTGAAGCTTCGATAAGGAGCGCGGTCGCGCCAGGACACCACCTCGATCAGGCGGAGCAGTCCCCAGGCAATCAGCGCGAAGGGCCAGTACCGCGCGAGCATGTCGAACAGCGGCGCCTCCGGGTGAAGGTTGTTCCACAGGAGCAGCCCTCCCACCACCAGGAGCAACAGCGGACCGGTCATCGACCTTCGTCTCATACGGCACCTCCCGGTGGAGGAGTGGTCTCACGGTCGCCGCCTGCATGCGGGGGCGGAGGGTACGCGCTGGGGTTCCAGGCGCCCCCGGGCGGATAGGTATAAGGCGAAAATGCCGGGCCGCGCGGCGGGGGAGGAGGCCCGCCGGCGCTGCGGCGCAGGAGGCTCAGTGCGCCGAACACAATCAGAAGCACCGGCCAGGTCTGCGAAAACCCGTAGGGCGTGAAGTTGTTGAGGGCGAACAACACTCCTACCGTGATCAGGGTCACGGGGCCGCGAATCGCGCGGATCAGTTGCCGGTCAGTGCCGTTCATGGCGGAACCTCTCTCCCGGCTCGGAATGCGCGAACCGTCCATACAGCAAATAGGCTCCCGCGGCAATCAGCAACACCGGCCAGTAACGGGCAATGTACTCGAAGTCCAGCAGGTCCAGCGTGTGCAACAGCAGCACCACCCCCAGCACGATCAGCGCCAGGGCCGCCACCGGAGCCTGGCCTCGCCGCCCGGTCATGTCGATCAGGCTCGAGTACTCGTCCACGGGCTCGCCCATGCGGCGCTTCCGCGCGGTGTGGTAGGCCTCGAACGCCATGTAGAACTCCCAAACGGCAATCAGGATTCCGAAGATCGGTTCCAGCCCGTGCGACGCACGTGAATCCGTCAGGCTCACCAGAAGGCCCCAGAGCACGGCGTGCACCAGACCCTTGGCGTACTGGCCGTTGTAAATGGCGCCCACGCCTGGAATCCAGCCCAGGAAAAAGGCAAGCCCCGGCGAAACATCCGCCAGAAAATGACCGCGGGGCGGAGGAGCCGTGGCGAACGGCCGCCCCGGACTCGGAGGCGGCGGTGCGTTGAATGGCGGGGTGGAGTTGTAAGGCGTTTCCCCGGCTGCACCCTCCGCGGCGCTTGCGGGAGCGGGCGCATGCTCCGCGCAAAAGACTGTGCCATAGGCGTCACGGCGGCACGCATCGCAAACCGGTTTGCCGCAGGAGCGGCAATACGCCGTGGCCGGCACTTCTGGATGATTCTGGCAATTCATAACGTATCCCTCAACGTGGTTCTCCCGGCGGATTGGAAAGCGGCGCATCGCCGGGTGGGGTGGCGCCTTGTGGAGCCGGCTTCACCGGCAGCTTTCGATCGTCCGGCTTCGGCTCCGAAGACTTCCGATCGTTGGCAGGCTGCCGTTCTTCATCCTGCTGCTGCCATTCGCGCAGCGTCGTCTGAATCTGATACACAACTTTCAGGTTGTCGTAAAACTTCACGGTACGCGCCCACGCCCGGATCGCACGGTCTTCCAGACCTGCCCACACCAGCGAGGGCCGCAAATCCGACAGCTTCGGCTGCCGCACCGGAGCAACGAATTTCGCGAGCATGGAAAGCGAAAGAATCGTCATCGCCATTCCCATGGCGTATTTCGGCTGGAGGAACGGGCTGAGAATCGCCATCGTCCAGACCCGCAACTTCGACTTCGCTTTACCTTTGCTCCATGGCGCATCGAACAGAATCCGTGTGACCAGTTCCGGGGGCGGCTCGACATCGGCGGCGCGGTCCATGAACTGAACCGCGGCGGCGGAATCCCGGGCCAGTTCGGCGCACGCCGGGCATTCCGCGAGGTGGCGCTCCACTTCCGCCTTGCGGTCGGAGGAGAGCGTACCGTCCACGTAGTCGCAGATCAGGATTTCAAGGTCTGCGCAGTTCATACAGCCAGCTTCTGCTTTCGCAAGAGGCGAGCCAGTTCCGCCCGCCCCCGGTTGATTCGCGATTTTACCGTGCCTTCGGGAATCTGCAACACCTCGGCAATCTCGCGGTACTCCATTTCCTGCAAGTCGCGCAGGATGACAGCTTCTCGTAAATCCGGTGACAACTTTTGCAGCGTGGCCTGGAGAATCTCGCTGGCCTCCCGCCCCGCCACGCTCTGGTCGGGCCGCGCCGACGCGGCCGCCCCCACTTCCTCCAGCATCGGGAGTTGCTCTTCGATGGAATCGGTGGCCCGCTCCTGACGTGTGCGGCGATAATGATCGATCAAAAGGTTACGGGTTACGCGCGCCAACCAGGTGGCGAACGATCCTTCCGCCGATCGGAACGTCCGCAGCGTGCGGAAAACCCGCAAAAACACTTCCTGAGTCAGGTCCTGCGCTTCGGAACCGCTTCCCGTGAAGCGATAACACAGAGCGTAAACCTTCCGTGTGTGCAACCGCACCAATTCTTCCCACGCGGATTCATCCCCGCGAAGGCATCTGGAAACGAGGCTGGAATCCGGGTCCAAGGTCCTTTCTAGCAGATTGCGGCCTCCGCGGACACCCACCAGCGGGTGCAAAGTGTCGTCGCCGGCTACCTGATTCTCGAAATTTCCAAAAGCTAGCGTCGCGGCGCCCATGGCACTCGTTTCTTTCATATTTAGAAACGAGGCTTTATCATGATAGGTTCAATTTTTCCCGCATGCCAGTTCTTTTGAGGCGTTTCGGGCGGAGGACGGGGAAATTCGGAGGCAAAACTGGAAGTGGGTGATCGGCGGCGTCCTCGCGGTGATTGCCGTCATCTGGATCCTGCACGTCCGCCTGGCCGCACGCGGCTTCGATTGGGCCCTGGCGGGTGCCGGCTTGATGCGGCTGCGCTGGATCTGGCTGCTGACGTCTCTGGTTCCCATTGGCGGCACCTACGCCGTTCGCGCCTTGCGCTGGGCGGTATTCCTGAAGCCTCTGAAGGCCCGCCCTTCCCTCTCCAACCTGCTTTCCGCAACGGTCATTGGCTTCACCGCCATTACTCTGTTCGGTCGCGCGGGAGACTTTGTCAGGCCGTACCTGATCTCTGTCAAGGAAGAGGTGCCGGTTACCTCGCAGATCGCCACCTGGGTCCTGGAACGCGTCTTCGACCTCCTCATGGCCTCGCTCCTGCTCGCCTTTGCCTTGGCGCGCGTGCAGGCTTGGGGCGTGTCCCTGGGACCGACGCTCTCCTGGGTACTCGCCTTTGGCGGCAGATTCGTGGGATGCTCATGTTTGGCGGTGCTCGTCCTGCTGGTGTCCATGCGCCACTTCGCCGAACCGGTGCGGCGCTGGCTGGTGGCCACCATGGGATTTCTGCCCGAGGCCCATTTCCGAAAGGCCGAGAAGCTGATTACTACGTTTGTCCAAGGAGTGGAATCGACGCGTAGCGACGCTGCCCTGCTGACGGTGTTGGCATATTCCGTCGTCGAATGGGGATTGATCGCCGCGTGCTACTGGTGCGTGGCGAGGGCATTCGCCGGCAATGTCGATCTGTCGTTTGTCAATGTTATGATTCTGATGGCCTTTGTCGCTTTTGGCGGGGTCGTGCAGGTGCCTGGAGTGGGTGGCGGAACGCAGGTAGTCGCCGCGCTGGTACTGACCGAGCTGTTTGGAGTGCCGCTCGAGCTCGCCACTACCTTCGCGCTGCTGATCTGGATCTTGACATTCGTAGTAATAGTGCCGGTGGGCTTGGGGATGGCGGTCAAGGAAGGGCTGGACTGGCGTAGCCTGCGACGCTTGGGGGAAGGGGCATCCTGAACATGAAGTGCCCATTTTGCAATCATTTACAGGATAAGGTAGTGGACTCCCGAGAGACCAAGGAGGGTGACACGATCCGTCGGCGGAGAGAGTGCATCCGTTGTGAACGCCGCTTCACGACATACGAGCGCATTGACGAAGTCCCCTATATGGTCATCAAGAAGGATGGACGCCGGGAGAAGTTTGACCGGCAAAAAGTCCTGGAAGGCCTGTTGAAAGCCTGTGAAAAACGCCCGGTCAGCATGGGCAAACTCTCCGAACTGGTGAATCGGGTGGAATCGAAAGTCAGCGACTCTCCGGACCGCGAAATATCTACTATAGATATAGGAGAATTTTTGATGGACAGCCTTCGCGAACTGGACAAAATCGCCTACGTCCGCTTCGCATCGGTCTATCGGGATTTCCAGGATGAGCAGTCGTTCTTCAACGAGCTGAAAAACCTGATGGCGGCGCGGAAACCGCCGAACTCGGGGGCCGGAGGTCAGGGGCCAGCCGGGGATTGACTTTCACAGGATTGACGTTCCAGCTGGCGAGGGCTTTAGCAAGCTGGTAGAATTACGGGAGTGGGATCGCAGAATCCCGGGGTGTGCACGCCCCAACCCCGGATCCCCGTTTTTCTGTAACCTTCTCAGTTTTAAGACATCTTTAAAAATAGGGCTTTAACTTTGCCGGCGAATGATGATATCATCAGTCGAAAGTCGAACCCCAAATGCATCCGATCTTCGCGACAGCAGGGGCCGGACCAGCAAGTTGATTTCGTTTCAGTTATTTACTCCATTCCCAGAACATCCATGTAATTTGGATCGCGTCCCTGGGGGAGGTGAGTCTTAGTGGACCATTTTGAAGATCAGTTTTTAGCGGACAATCCGGAGTCTTTGGGACTGAATTTTGAGGACGAAGGTAAGTTCTTCGATCCGGAAGCGGTGCACGAGGCCGACTTCCTGCAGCCCGCGCCGGTGGAAGAATCCATCTACACCGACGATCCGGTCCGCGTGTATTTGCGTGAAATGGGAGCAGTTCCGCTCCTTACGCGCGAAGGGGAAGTCGATTTGGCGCGCCGCATGGAACGCGGCAAATTGCGCATGCAAAAGGCGATCAGTCGTTCTGCCTGGGTCCAGCGGGTAGTCGTGGACTTGGCCGACCAATTGAGGAGAGGCACCATCGAACTGGAGGCTTTGGCCGATCTGGGGGATGTCGAAGAAGGCACTCCCGCCGATATGAAGGTTCGTACCGATGCCGCCAAGCAGTTCGCCGATGTCGCCGCGCTTTATAAGAAACTGGTGCAACTCCAGGAAAAAGTGGAGGCCACTCCGGTGGCCAACAAGAAACCGCGGAAACGGCTCTGCGCCAAGCTCAATCGGGCCAAGGTGGAAACCTCTCTGGCAATCCGCCGTTGCCCGTTCCGCACCAACAAGTGGAAGGAGTTCACGCGCGAAATCGAACGCGCCGTGGATGAAATCAGCCACCTCGACAGCGAGATCAAGAAGCTTGAGACTCGCAACAATGCCCTTCAGCAGGTTCGTCTGCGCGAACTCAAGCGCGAGATCAAGAAGCGCGAAGCCACTGCGGGAGCCACACTTCCAGAACTGAAGCACAGCCTTACCGTGATCCGACACGGCGAAGCCGAAGCCGAGCGCGCCAAGAAAGACCTGGTGGAAGCCAACCTCCGGTTGGTGGTATCCGTCGCCAAGAAGTATGTCAACCGCGGATTGCACCTTCTCGATCTCATCCAGGAAGGCAATATCGGCCTCATGCGCGCCGCCGACAAGTTCGAATACCGGCGCGGATACAAGTTTTCCACCTATGCCACGTGGTGGATCCGCCAAGCCATCACCCGTGCCATCGCGGACCAATCCCGAACCATCCGGATCCCGGTTCACATGAACGAGAGCATGAACAAGTTCCTCCGCGCCACCCGGGAATTGGAAAAGGAGTTGGGTCGTACTCCTACAAATGACGAAATTGGACGGCGTATGGATATCCCCGTCGAAAAAGTCCAGAAACTGAAGACCATCTCCCGCGATCCGGTTTCCTTGGAAACTCCGGTCGGCCGGGATGGCGAATCGGCTTTGGGCGACCTGATCGAAGACCGATGGGTGGGTTCCCCGGTCGATGCCGTAATCGAATCCAACGTTCGCGACGAAACCGCCGGGATCCTGAAAACCCTTTCTCCGAAAGAGGAAAAGGTGATCCGCATGCGGTTCGGAATCGGGTGCGAGCGGGAGCACACGCTCGAGGAGATCGGACAGGAGTTCGATGTCACCCGCGAGCGGATCCGCCAGATTGAAGCCAAGGCGCTGCGCCAGTTGCGGGCTCCCGAACGGGCTCGCCGGCTGCGGGCGCTGATGGCCGCAAGATAAGACCCGCAGACCATTCCTCCTCCTAAGCCGGGGCTGAGCCGCCCCGGCTTTTTCTTTGTGTGCCGAGCATGTTCGACAGCTCGGGGGTGAAAGTCCCCTTCACAGCCTGATGGAGGCGAAGTGATAGCGAAACGCAAGGGCTTCAAGGCGGCGAGAGGTCTGAAAGAAGCGTGGAGCAAACGGACGAGCCGATGTACAAGAACCGGATCAGAGGCATACGGTGCTGGGCGAGCGGGCCAATGACCGCAAAGCCCCTATCCATCAAAGGCACTGGTTGTAAATCCGGCGGTTG
>DATJWB010000044.1:0-48483 GCA_035501495.1 Bryobacteraceae bacterium
CGTTTCCCTCAATGGCGCGACCGTGCGAAACGATCTGGACGACAACCAGGCGCTGTATGGCCGCAAGATGACCAACAAAGAAGTCATCATGAGCGACCTGAAGCCTCCGGCCACTGCCATGCCGCTGATCCACGAACTGGACAAGTATTCGATGCGTTCCAACGCGGACCGTTCGAAAGACCACTAAATTCACTTTGCCCGCAACCATGTTCGATCTGCGAGCGAGGCGGCGCATGCTTCGGTTCTGCCCCTTCGGTATTCCGAAGCATGCCCACCTGAATTGGACCGCTACGCTACTATGAAGTCTGTTCATGGCTTCGCCTCCCATCCCGCCCTCGCTCGAACATCTGGCCAACCGTCCCTTTTCCTTCTATCCGCCGATCGTCAATGTCGAGCACAATGAGTGGCTCTTCCGGAAAGCCACCTGGTCGGAGATTCTGGTTCTCAATCGCAAGTCCGGCGCCGAGGTCTGGATATCGCGGCGGTTCCTGGGAGAAGTCTCCCGCGTGGACGCCCCGGTGCTGATCGTCGGGTTGTCGCGCGAACTCGAGTATCGGAATGGCGCGGTCTGCCCCTGCCAGCGCCGCGTGATCGAGATGCCCATCGCCGTGGGCGATCTGACGGTCTCATTGGCTTCGCGCCGTGTTCGCGGGGCGCCGGCGCCCGTGGTCGGCATCCGGCTGGAGTCCAATCACAAGCGGACCTTGAAGCTGGTGGGTGGGGCACTGGCGGGTGCGATTCTTCTCTATATCGCCGCGGTGAACCTCGATCGTGTGAGCGAGTTCCGCCAACGGACCGCGGGCTCCGGCGCCAGGGACCAGCAATACCTGGCCCTGAGCAGCCGCGATGATTATCTGTCGGTGGTGCAAGCACTCGGACCACCGGCCACGGACCATTGGCAGAGCGGTCCACCTGCGCGCCAGTTCCGCGCGCTGGCTTATCCGGATCGAAAGTACACCATCGTCCTGATGAGCATCGAGCGCCGCCCCGCCACTTACATCGGAACCATGGACGGGAACTGGAAGCCGATTCACTCGGTGGAACTGCGTTCCGGTGGCGTGTCGTACGCTCTGCTGCGGAATCTAAAGCCGTTTTAGTTCCTTGCGTGTCGCATGGCGGCCGGTCACGGCGCGTGTTGACATATTCGGGACTTCCATATATATTGGAGTCAAATATATGGAATCCGGGAACCCCGAACGCGAGTGGAAGAAAGGCAGCGCGGAGATGCTCATTCTGTCGCTCCTGGAGCAGCAGCCTCGTCATGGCTACGACATCTGCAAGTTGATCGAGGCCCGGTCCGGCGGCGCGTTGCGGTTCCACGTCACCACGCTCTATCCTCTGCTCAGCCGCCTGGAGGAGCGGGGTCTGGTACATGGGAAATGGGTGGAAAAGGCGGAACAGCGCCGGAGGCGGTATTACAGCTTGACCTCGGAAGGCCGCAAGGTGCTGGCGCGGCAGCGCCAGAGCTGGTCTGAATTCATCGCGGCGATTGGCCGCGTGATGGAGCCTGGGAATGCCTGATTGGAAACGTGAAATTGAAAGGCGACTCGCCCGCGGCCGGATCGATCCTGCCGCGGAATACGATTTGAGCGAGGAACTCGCGCAACATCTGGAGGACCGCTACCAAGACCTGCTCTCGCGCGGGACCAACGAAGGTACTGCCCGGAGCGCGGTGCTTGCGGAGCTGGAGAGAATGGAGGACCTGCCGCGCTCGCTCTCGGGACTGCGGCGCGAGCCGCGGCATGAGGCAGTTCCGGCCGGCTCGACCACTTCGGGTGGTTTCCTCCTGGACCTTGCGCGAGACCTGCGCTACGGCTGGCGGGTGATGCGGAAGACGCCGGTTCTCACTTTTTTCGCGGTGTTGAGCCTGGGCATCGGCATCGGCGCGAATACCACCGTCTTTACGATCATCAATACGGTTCTGTTGCATCCGCTCCCCGCCGTCGAAGAACCCTCGCGGCTGGTGGTGTTGTTTCAAACGGGAGCCAAAGGCGCGAAGCTGCCGTTCTCTTATCTGAACTTCCAGGACTACCAGCGGCAGCAGCAATGCTTTCGAACCATCGCGGCATTCACCGGCCCACAAGTGATGACGCGGCACGGCAGCTCGGGCCCGGAGCGGATGTTCGCGGAGTTCGTGTCGCAGCAGTATTTCGACGTGCTGGGATTGCGCCCCGCAGCGGGGCGATTTTTCCGCGCGGAGGAGGCCGGCCAGCCGGGATCGGCGCTGGTGGCGATCCTGAGTTACAACGCCTGGCAATCCCGTTATGGCGGATCTCCGGAGGCGATCGGCGCGACGCTGGAGATGAACAACGTGGCGTATACGATCGTCGGCGTAGCGCCCAAGGGATTTCTCGACGTGAGCGCGATCTTCGGCCCGGACGCGTGGCTGCCCTACACGATGAGCGAGCGCGCACTGCCGGGGGAGTTCGCGAATGCGTTCTCCGACCGTGCCAAGCCGATCTTCCACGTGGCCGGCCGGCTTGAAACAGGGCTCGCGATGCCTCAGGCGCAGGCCCAACTCGCGACTGTGGCGGCCGCTTTGGCACAAGCCTATCCACAGGCCAACGAGGGCTACGGAGTCAGCGTGCGGCCGATCTCGGATGAACTCTTCAACAATGTGGGCGGCAGCGGCGCGCTGGCCTTCGGCAGCGCGGTGCTGTTGGCGATCGTCGCGCTGATTTTGGGAATCGCCTGCTCGAACGTCGCGAACCTCTTGCTGGCGCGGGCGGCGACGCGGCGTCAGGAGGTGGCGGTGCGCCTCGCAGTCGGCGCAAACCGCGGCCGCCTGGTACGTCAACTGTTGACGGAAAGCGTGCTGCTGAGCGTGGTGAGCCTCGCGGTGGGTCTCGCATTGGGGTACGCCGGATGCCGCGGCGTGTGGTGGTTCGTACCGGCGGAAGTGACTCAGAACGTGATCGCTCCCAGACTGGATGGGAGTGTTCTGCTCTATTCGGCGATCGTGTCGCTGCTGACGGCGTTTCTGTTCGGGCTTGCGCCGGCATTGCGGGCCTCCCGCACGGACGTGGCCGGAGTCCTCAAGGAGGAGACGCGGACGGCGGGACGCGGGCGGCGCGCCGTGAACCTTTCGAATGTGCTGCTGGTGGGCCAGGTAGCTTTCTCCATGGTCTGCCTGATTGTCGCGGCCCTTTTCTTTCGCAGCATTCAGCGCGCGTACACCATCGACCCGGGATTTCAGACCAGCCACCTGGCGCTGCTCATGATGAATCCATCGCAGGCCGGCTATGGCGAAACGCGCGTGAAGGATTTCTATCGCGCGGCCCGTGAGCGTGTGGCGACTCTTCCCGGGGTTGCTTCGGTCTCATGGGGGTCGGGGCTGCCGTTCTGGCGGAATGCTTCCGGGTCGGTGGCGATTGAAGGAATGGAGCAGCGAAAAAAGGCGGACATGATCACTCCGGTGGAAGTAACCGTGGACACAGACTACTTCCGGACGATGGGCGTTTCGCTCATCGAGGGGAGAGAGTTCACCGAGGCTGACGACGAGGGAGCGCTTCCGGTGGCGATGATCAATCAGACGCTGGCGGAGCAGCACTGGCCGGGAGGGAGGGCGCTCGGCCACCGCTTCCAGTTCACCGGCGACCCGACGTGGCGGCAGGTGGTCGGGGTCGTGAAGACCACCAACTACACGACACTCGGAGAAGCGCCGCAATCGTGCGTCTATCTCCCCGCGAAGCAGAAGTTCTCGGGGGGCATGACGCTTTACGTGCGGACCGAAGGGGATCCCTCGGGCGTTCTGGCCGGAGTGCAGCGTGAGATCCGGATGCTGGACGGAAACATCCAGCTCGGCGACATCCGCACCGGTAGAATGCTCGTCCAGCAGGTGCTCTGGGCTCCCACGATCGGCGTTGCGTTGCTGGGCGTGTTCGGATCTCTGGCGCTGATCCTTGCCAGCGTTGGTTTGTATGGAGTGATGGCCTATTCCGTCACACAGCGGCGCCGGGAAATCGGGGTGCGAAGCGCTCTCGGCGCGTCGCGAGCGGAGGTCTTCCGGCTGGTGTTGCGGGAGGGCATGGTGCTGGTGTGCGGCGGAATCCTGCTGGGGCTGGCGGCAGGGTTTGGGCTGGGTAGCCTGATGGGCCGGATGCTCATCGGCATCGGGCCGGGCGACCCTGTCAGCCTGGCAGGGGCGAGCCTCGTGCTGATGGTGGTGGCGTGGATGGCGTGCTACCTGCCGGCTCGCTCCGCTACGCGAATCGATCCGATGACAGCTCTCCGGGAGAGTTAAGACGGGGAAGTGGCGCACCAGGGTAACGCGCCGTTCGCGGCGGCCGCGAATGCGCGGCTATTCGGGCTTCGGCAGGGTGTCGCGCCAGCGGTAGAGATCGGTCAGCAGTTCGTCCACCACGCTCGCGTGAAGGCGTCGCAGATTGCGCGTCTCGCCAGGGTCTTCGTCGAGATTCGAGAGCCAGATGGCGTCCTCGCCTTCGAGCGGCTTGGTGCCGTCGGGCCGCCGATCATAGAGGCGGCCATTGACGACCAGCTTCCAGGGGCCGCGCCGTGTGGCGAGTTGTCCGCTTTGTGACCAGTAAAGCGATTTGTGCGGAGACGGAGCGCCGCTGACGATCGTGTCCAGAATATCGGAGCCGTTCACCTGCCGCGGAAGTGTGGCGCCGGTGGCACGGCAGATCGTGGGCAGGATGTCCATGGACATTGCCAGCTCGCTGGTCCAGGAACCGCGGCGGATGCGGGCGGGCCAGGAGACAAATCCCGGAACGTGCATCCCCCCATCGAACAGGCTGAACTTGAAGCCTTTGAAAACGCCATTGCTGCCGGCGGTGGCGAAGTCTCCGTTCAGTCCGGCGCGCTTCTCGACTGTGGCGCCGTTGTCGCCGAGGAAGAAGATGAGGGTATTGCCGGCCATGCCGGCGGATTCCAACGTGCGCCGCAATTGGCCGATCCCGTCATCCACGGCGGCGATCATGGCGCCGTAGGTCTGTCTCTCGGGTGCCAGGCCGGATAGCCGCTCCTTGTACTTGCCGGGCGCGTGCATCGGGTAGTGGGGCGCGTTGTAAGCAATATAAGCGAAGAACGGATCCTCGCGATTGCGCGAGATCCAGTCCGCCGCCTCTTCCGTAATGCGCTCGGTCAGGTAGCGGCCATCTTCGAAGATCTCGGTGCGATTGCGCCACAGGTCATGGTAGTTGGGCACGCGCGGCTCGCCCCAGTAGTAGCGATGCGAAAAGTAATCGACGCAGCCGCTGTGGAAACCGTAGAAGTAATCGAAGCCGTGGCCGGTGGGCGCAGTCTCCTCGGCGCTGCCAAGATGCCATTTGCCGATGCAGCCTGTGCGGTAGCCGGCGCCTTTGAGAACCGAGGCGATCGTCGGGATTCCGTGGGCGAGGGCGGGCCCGTTATCGCGAACGCCGGCGAGAGCAGGGAATCGGCCGGTGAGAATCGCGGACCGCGCCGGAGCACAGACGGGCGCGTTGGAGTACCAGTTGCGGAACTTGAGGCCGCGCTCCGCCAGCGCGTCGATGTTGGGGGTCTTCAAGTCGGATGCGCCCAGGTAGCCGAGGTCGTGGCATCCCAGATCGTCGAGCACAATCACCAGAACGTTCGGACGATCGGCTTGCGGGGCGCTCCTGAGGAGCGGCGCGGAAAGCGTGCCGGCCAGGAAACTGCGCCGCGTGGATCCCGGGATGTCGGAAGCGTCGGCCATGGTTTGCGAATGCTCCGATTATCATATATGACGACTGGTACTGGACGGGGAGCATATTGATGCGCCTTTGCGCCGTCGCAGGTGGTGGTGACGCTGCAGGCCACGGACTTGGGCCACACGACGACCATCTATGAGATGGGCACAGGCTGGAATCGGCGAAGTAGTCGCCGGCCACGCTGACGCAGAAAAAGAATGCGCCTTTCGTGGCGCACCAGGCTCAAGTGGAGGAACAAGAACGCGAGGCCCATGCGCAAAGACCGGTTATAGCTTCGACGGATTTGGGTGCCCCGCAAGTCGACCTGAATTGAGGCACAACATACTATCGTTTCACCGAGCCCACATAAGCTGTGATCGATGGCTTATTGCTATTTCCGTCCGCAGTCCCGAACACCATATCCCCAAACCCGCCGCGTGGCGGCTTAGGTCAAGCGACGATATCGAGCCCTTGACACGGACGATCCCGGGCGGGTCTGCCCCGCGGCGCTGATCACCAGGGGCGCGGCTTCACGTGAGCCGTATGTCTCCGATGTCATGTCGGAGCCGGTGCTAAAGCCTTGGCGCGCCACACGGGTAAAATGGGACCAGTGATCCCCACACGCAGACATTGGCCGCCCATCGCGATGCTGCTGCTCTTGTCGTTTGCCCTTCCCGCCGCTCACAATGACTTCTGGGACACCAAAGAACCCTCCGGCTGGACCGCCGAAGAGAAGCAGATCCTGCTCAACCAGTCGCCTTGGGCGCGCGAAGGTGTGGCGCGCATGGAACTCGATACCCGCCGCAAGCCAGACGGCAATGGGTTGCCTCGCGGCGGCATGCCCGATATCCGCCCCGGCACACCGCCCGGCGGCGTTCCCAGCGTACCCATGGGCGAAGCCCCGCCCAAAGCCCCCAACCCCGATCCCGGCCGTCCCGTCGAGTTCCGGGTGCTCGCGCGATGGGAGACCGCCAATCCCGTGCGCCTCGCGGGCGGACCGGAAGTCCCCGAGCCCGCCGGCCAGTTCTACGTCATCCGCCTCAAAGGCCTGCCCTTGATGCCGCCTCCCAAGCCAACTCCCGGCGAGACCCCCTCCGACCCCAACCAAACCATCCTCCAGGCCGTCAAGGAGGGCAGCCGGCTCGAGCGCAAAGGCAAGCCCGAGATTCCCTGTGCCCACCTGTTTCAAGGCTCGGGAGCCACGGCTGGCGAGGTCCTCCTCTTCTTCCCGCGCGGAGACGACCCCATCACCCTGGCCGATAGACTCGTCACGCTCGAGAGCCGCTTTGCCCCCTTCCATCTCTCCATCAAGTTCCCGCTCAGGGACATGCTGTACAAGGGCAAATTGCAACTCTAAACGGTGCAGCGCGCCGCGGGACCCAATCGTCTGACCCGGCTTCGGATAGGTTTGAGCGAGAAGTATCGTCAGAAAGAAGTCGTCCCGCCAAACTAAGGCGGCTTCGTTCGAGTCATTGTATCGGGAATGCGCCGGCCATCACCCGTATCGCGCTCAACCAGCCCTTTTCGCCGTCTCTTCCGGCGCCGTCATTGTAGGTTTTGTAGGTTGACAGAGTTCGTGTAACTGCCGACGTTGATAGTAAAGCCGAAACCGTCGCTCCTTGCCACAGATCGCGAAAAATTCCGCCGGAGTTCGTGAAATTCTCCTACGCTCGTGGCATTGTTCTTGAAATAATCCTACCTGGCCTCCGTTCCATGGCGCCCTCCGCACGGCGATCGGGCCTGAGAAGGGCGCACCGGAAAGCGCCAGGCGACCAGGGAGCGAAGCAGTCTCCATCAGCGCCGCTCCTGCCAGTCTCAGCGGGGACTTTACGTCCGGGTGGGCCGTTCCAACACCAACTGTCCCATCGCCCACGACGAAGTCATCATCTCGTTTTAGGACCGTCTTTCGCGACCACCGCTATTTGGCCAATATTTTGAGACCGACTTTCGAGACACTGCGTGCCTTGATTTCAGGGCATTACGCGGGCGTCTCAAAAACCTACCCATTCGGCAACGGCAGCAACCGGCCAAAAGCGCAACTTCTGGTTATTGGTCACACCGACAAGGCGGCGCGGATCGTCCAATCTCATTCTGCGAAACGTCGGCTCATGCTATTCTGAAAAACCTTGGAGTTTTTGTAGCATGGCAAAGCTCGTTTTCGCGATGCAGCAGTCCCTGGACGGCTACGTCGACCACCTGAAATTGGGGCCACCCGGTCCCGCCCTCTCTCGTCACTTCAACGAGCAAATGCGCGACCAGTCCGGTCTTGTGTACGGTCGCGGCATATACGAGATAATGCGTTATTGGGACGAAGACCGCACCGATTGGGACGCAGAGGACCACGATTTCGCGGTGGCCTGGCGACGCCAACCGAAGTGGGTCGTGTCGCGTTCGCTGAAGTCAGTCGGCCCCAACGCCACACTCGTCGAGGGTGACATCGAGGCGGCAATACGCGGGATGAAGGCCGAGCTCGATGGGGAGATTGCAGTTGCCGGACCAAACCTGGCAAAAAGCCTGACCGACCTTGGCCTTATTGATGAGTATCGACTCTATTTCCGCCCCATCGTGCTTGGTTGTGGCGCGCCATTCTTCGCCGGCCCGCGGCCACCGCTCCGCCTTGTCACCAACGATCTCGTTGGCGAGGATGCGATTAGGTTAACGTACGTTCCCGCTTAGTTGCGCGACTCGCCCGACGAGCTGAGCCGATGCATTAGGTCCGCTTTGGGCACATTGCGTCGTTCGCTTGGGCCGTGGTCGTTGCAAAACATACCACTTTCGAGACGTCATTTCGATCCACGTGGCCGTCTAAACCCCTACCGTGAGAATGACCCGTCGATTTTCGGGCCGGTCTGCGTTTGGACGGAGGAGAACGATCGGCACTCGGACGTAGGCTGGTAACGAATGAACGGAGACCTCCGAGCCATGCCTCGCCACGGATCATGTAGGATCTTATCACTTACCATGGCTCTAGATTTTTTCAGGAACTGTGGCAGAATTTTCAGCTATTCTGTCAACCTACAGTCATGTTAGTCCTGTTATAGGTCTCGGGCGTGAGATTCAGGGTGTGGGTGGCGGCAATCGTCTGCCGCGCCAGCCCCCGGGATCCGGCGATTCACGTCGGTTCGATCACACCAGGCGAGACACCAGGTCCGCCGCGCGAGGTAGTGCCCAGGTGGGACGTTCCTCTGCCGATCGCCTCCGGCAGCAGAGTATCCGCCGGGGTCGGACGCGAAAGATCGTCAACCAGCACCGCGATTCGCCGCGCTCTCTTCGCGATCTCTCGCAGAGGCGGGCTGCCGATCGGAGCCCGCAAGGCTTCCCGCACGGAAACCGCGCCTTGTCTTCCACGAGCCACGCCGGGCGACGTCATTCGGTGACCTTTCGCAGCAGGGCCCTTGCGATGAAGCGCGCGCGGTCGCGGAGCGGGAAGCGCTTCAGCACCGTCTGCACCACGCCCTGCGTGAAGCGCGTGCGCTTGGAGTAGTCGATGCGCACATCGACTATGACGGGCTGATCGTGCGCGATGGCGAGCGCCTCGCGGATGCCCGCCGCAACGCCGCCGTCGTCCCCGATGGCCAGGTAGCGCGCCCCGGTAGCCTCGGCGATGCCGGACAGCCTGATATTCCCCAGCACGGTGCACGTCTTCCGGTTGTACGGGATCTCCTGGCCTTGGGCGATCTGGCTCAACTCGCCGTCGTCGAAGACGAAGAAGACGATTCCCAGCCCCAACGTCGCCGCCGTGACGATCTCCATCCCGGTCATGAGAAAGGCGCCATCGCCGGCGATGCAGAATACCTGCCGCCCCGGATTGGCCAGCTTCGCGCCAATCGCGGCAGGAACCGCATGCCCCATGCAGTTGAAATCCGTCGGCGAAATGAAAGTGCGCGGGCGCCGAACCTCGAACAGCTCAGCGGCCAGATACGTGTGGTTGCCGTCATCCACCGTGGCGATGGCATCGTCTGCCGTCTGGCGCCGAAGCTCTTCGAAGAAAAGTGCGGGATTGACGCGATCGGTCCGATGCGCCCGCCACTCCTCGCGGTACCGCTGTTTGTCGGCGGCGACCCGCGCCTCTACCTCGCGACGCCGCCCGGTGCGGTCCATTCCGGCTGCCTCGAGGCGCGCGAGCAGCTTGGGAACTACCACTCGCGCGTCGCCCGCGATCCGTACTCGCGCCGGATAGTTGCGCCCGATCGCCTCGGGCGAGATGTCGATGTGAATCAGGTCGCTCGGCACTACCGCGCCATAACTGCCGGTCGGGATCTCGCCGAAGCTCACACCCACAGCGAGCAGGCAGTCGCAATCGCGGAATGCGTTCGCGGCTGCCGGGACCGCCGCGCGGCTGAATCCCATCCCGGTGTGCAGCGGATGATTCCCCGGGAAGGCCGACAACCCCTGCAGCGTGGTCGAGACCGGCGCGCCCAGGATCTCCGCAATGCGGACGATCGCGTCGCTTACGTCCATCGCGCCCCAGCCGGTAAAGATGCCCGGAGATCGTGCGTCGCCAAGCAGTTTCACTGCTTCGTCCAGTTCCCGGTCTGCGCCCGCTGGCGCAGGCGTCGGGGCCTCAAAAACAGGGACCTCGTCCACCGGCGCCTGGAATAGCTGCACGTTGACCGGGATCTCCACCAGCACCGGCCCGGGCACTCCGCTCACCGCCGTCCGGTACGCCTCGAAGATCACGGGGACAATCTCCTGGTGCTCCTGGATCCTCCAGGCGCGCTTCACCACCGCATCCGTCAGGCGCATCTGGTCGATCTGGTGCAACTGGTAGCCGAACCCGACGTCGTTGCGCACGCCGCCGGTGATGACGAGCAGGGGAATGCCATCCAAGTAACATTCACCGATGCCGCTCATGGCATGGGTCACGCCGGCCGCGGGCACAATCACCAGGCAGCCGATCCTTCCGCCTCCCGTCCGGCTCATCGAGTCGGCGGCGAATGCGGCGCAGGCTTCGTGTGTCACCAGCACCGGCCGGATCTTCGCGGACTGGCTCAGCTCGTCATAAAGTTCCGTATTGTGCACGCCCGGAATGCCGAAAGTGTGCGAAACAGGCAACTGCTCCAGAGCATATCGCGCGAGCCACGCGCCGCTTCTCCGGCCACCGATCCGGATGGTAGAAGCCTTCTGCGTCACCGGCGCTTCCTTCACTTCGCGATGCTCCTCCCGGCGACGCGGCCCGTCAGGACGCAGCCGCCCAAGAACGTTCCTTCCAGCGAACCCTTCCCGTGAATTCCACCGCCGCCGAAGCCGGCCGCTTCCCCAACCGCGTACAACCCGGGAATCGGCTGCCCGTCGCCGGCGCGGAGCACGCGGCAATGCAAGTCGGTCTGAATTCCGCCGAGGCTCTTGCGCGCCAGGATGAACTCGCGGATGGCGATCAGCGGGTGCGCCTTCGGATCGAGAATCCGCTGAAAGTTGCAGGTGCGGACGCGGTCGCCGCGGTAGGCCCGGCAGTTCGCGATCCTCCGCAACTGGTCGTCGTTATGATACCGGGGGCCCCGCGCGATCATCTCGTCCCATCCCCGGATGCTGCTTTCCATCCGGGCGCGATCCAGCTTCAGGCCGTAGAGATTGGCCCGATCCATGCGATCCATCAGTTCGTCCAGCGTGTCCGCCGCCACGATATCATCCGGACAGTCGCGCATCAGCCGGCTCACCAGGCCCTTGTTGCCGAACAAGACCGAAGACACCAGCCCGAGCCTCTTCTTGAAACGGAACGCGGTCATGTAATCGCAGCCGGAGACCGCCAGTTCGCGGATCGCGATTTTCCAGTTCAAGACCTGCCACGAATACTGGCCCGGCTGCCGGAGGACACTGGCCACCAGGTGACGCGTATCGCCATAGGCCAGCATCGGACCGGGATTCATGATGCGTTCTCCGCGCGCATTCAGCCAGAGCGCCGATCGCGGTGGGACCAGGCTGATGCCGTCGGAGTCGCGGCGCTTGGCCGGATGGTGAACACCCGCCGGATAGTGCCACTGCAGGTCGAGGTGTGTGACGGCGCCGCCGAGTTCACTGACGCGGTCGTGCAGCCTGCCGTCGCCATAAATATGGGCGCCGTTCAGCAGTTTCTCGGGCGGCGGTCCCCAAGGCCGGTACCAATGGGCGCGCACTCTGCTCAAGTCCCCGCCGCAAATGCCCCCGGAGGCGATCACGATGTGAGTGGCCTCCGCGCGGATCTCGCGCCCGTCCTGTTTCTGGCAGCGGACTGCCGTGGCGCGGCCGTTGGTCACCTCCACACCGCGGACCTCGCTATCGAACAGAATTTCCAGTTTGGCCCGGGAGGGGTGCGCCTCCAGCGCCTGCCGAAGCCGCTCGACGATCTCGAATCCCGTGCCCCAGGCAATGTGCCAGCGGGGAACGCTGTTGCCCGGCGCGTGGATTCCGCGCTCCGCCCAGTTGACCAGCGGCAGAAACGTGACCTTGTGGTGACGCAGGAATTCGAAGATGTACTCGATAGAGTTTGCGCAATAGAACCGTGCCCATTCGCGCGGCCAGTGGTCGCTCTCCTCGTACTCGGCAACGCTCTCCCAGTCCCGCCAGGCCAACTCCGGTGAATCTCGGATGCCCAGGCGCCGCTGATGCGGCGTGCCGATCATGTGGACCCCGCCGAAGGACTCCCGCGCCAGCCCGCCGAAGTTCGCCGCGTGATCTTTGTCGATGAGTAGAACGCGGTGGCCTCGATCGAGCAATTCGTAGGCCGTGACCATCCCCGCGAGCCCGCCGCCCGCGATCACCACGTCCGCTTGAAGGGTGTCGCTGTGGCTCATGCCCACCACTTCCGTCACCGATGATAACAACTCTCAACCGAAAAGCGCCGCCCACCGTGGCGCGGGCACTCCTGCCTGCCGCGTCCCCACTCATGGGACGCCGGCTTCGAACAGGGCGCGCTGGTGATGGAACTGGCGGAGGGCCCGGAGTTGAGCGGCCCGACGACTCCCGATGAAGCTCTTCCGCTCGCGCGGCAGATCGCCGAGGGTCTGGAAGCCGCGCACAGAAGGGCATCGTCCATCGCGATCTCAAACCAGCCAACATCAAGATCACACCCGCGGGCGTGGTCAAAATTCTGGACTTCGGGCTGGCCAAGACGGCCGAGGAATTCGCCGGCAAGCCGGGCAGCAATCCCACTCTTTCGCCGACCCTCTCGCTGGGCATGACGCAGACAGGCATGATCCGGGGCACCGCCGGGTATATGTCACCCGAGCAGGCGCGCGGCCACGCGGTGGACCGGCGCTCCGACATCTGGGCGTTTGGCGCCGTTCTCTTCGAGTCGCTGGCGGGTGCGCCTGCCTTCCCGGGAGACACCGTTCCGCGGTCTTCCCCGTCGCTTTGGGCCGGCCTGAGCCAATCGTTCAAACACCTCGATCACCCGATCGACCCGTTCCTGCTCCCGCCGGAGTTCCGCAATCACACCCCAAAGATCCATAAGCGCCCGTTCTCCCTCTCGTCTGAATGCAATCGCACACACGCCTGACAAAAGTCATGAGCCTGATACATACACTAGTTATGTCCGTATTTCTTCTGAGTCTATGCGAGAATGTCGAGTTGGGTGACTCGTGGAACTACCAGTTTTGGGGTCCGCGAGTAGGGGTGTTGGACCTTAGCTTCAGACCGTTGAAACCCGGCGAATCCTGGGGCTTCTTTTTCCCAAAAACCTGCGGAATGCTCACCAACTTCGTTCGGTACATGCCGGCAGCCGTCGCAATGCTCGACCGTGAGATGCGGTATCTGGCGGCCAGTGACCGTTGGTGCAGGGACTACTCCCTGACGAAGGATGACATCTTAGGCCGCTCCCATTACGAGGTCTTCCCGGATTTGCCGGAGCGCTGGAAAGAAGCTCACCAGCGCTGCCTGGCGGGAGAGACCGTGTGCTCCGACGAGGAACTCTGGGAGCGCGCCGGCGGCGGCGCCAAATGGCTGCGTTGGGAGATCCGCCCATGGGGCGAGCGGGAGGGAGAGACTGACGGAATTCTGATCTTCGCCGAGGACATTACCGAGCGGAAACGGATGGAGGCCACGCTGCGGGAAGGCGAGGCGACCATCCACGCCCTTCTCGAAACCGCCGCCCAGGCCATTCTGGCGGTGGACAGCCGCGGTACCGTGGTCCTGGCCAACCGCACGACCGAAGAGATGTTTGGTTATACCCGCGACGAGTTGCTGGGAGCGCCGCTCGAGATGCTGCTGCCCGAGCGTCTGCGTGAACGACACGTGGCCCACCGCTCCGAGTTCACCGCGATTCCCCGCACCCGCCCGATGGGAATCGGCCTGGATTTGCAGGGGCTCCGCAAGGACGGCACCGAGTTCCCCATCGAGGTCAGCCTCAATACCGTGGGAACCAGCCAGGGGACGCTGGCCGTCGGATTCGTCACCGACATCACCACGCGCAAGCAGGCGGAAACGGCGCTGCGGAACAGCGAACGAGAACTGCGCGCGCTGGCCCGAAGCCTGCTGACCGCCCAGGAGGATGAACGGCGGCGGGTTGCCCGCGACCTCCACGACGACGTCACCCAGCGCTTGGCTTTGCTCTCCATCGAGATCGGCGCCCTGGCATCGAAGAATCCCGTCTCCCCCGAAGAAATGCGGAGGCGTTTGCGCTCGTTCCAGCATCAGGTGCTCCAGGTGTCGCAGGAAGTCCGCCGCCTTTCCCACGGACTTCACCCGACCGTGATCGAGGATCTCGGCCTGAGCGCCGCCCTCGAAGAGTTCTGCGAGGATTTCGCCAAAGCCCAAGGCATCCCGGTGAGATTCAGCGCCGCGGCGAAAGATACCAGGCTGACTGACGGTGCGGCATCCTGCCTGTATCGCATCGCCCAGGAGTGCCTGCAGAACGCGGCCAAGCACGCGCACGCCACCGCCATTGAAGTGGGGCTGACGGCCACCGATTCTTCCATGCAACTGGTGATCAAGGACGATGGAAGGGGTTTTGCCGCCGCCCCGGAGAACGCCAACTCGGGGCTCGGTCTGGCTGGTATGAAGGAACGGATCCGGATGGCCCACGGTACGCTCTCGATCGCGTCCCGGCCTGGATGCGGCACCGAAATCATCGCATCGATTCCAATTTCCGGGAGTCTAGTGTGAAGAGGCTGCGCATTCTCGTTGGCGACGACCATGCCCTGATCCGCGAGGGCATCCGGGGATTGCTGGAAAGCCACTGCGAAGTGGTTGGAACGGCCGAGAACGGTAAGACCCTCGTTAACGCCGCGCTCGAGACCAAGCCCGACCTCGTGGTCCTGGATGTCAGCATGCCCATCCTCAACGGTATCGACGCCGCATTCGAGATTAAAAAGGCCCTTCCCTCCACCAGGCTGGTTTTCCTGAGCATGCACGCCAATCCGCTTTATCTGCGAAAGGCGATCGAGGCGGGCGCTTCCGCCTACGTCCTCAAATCGGGGGCGGCCGAAGAACTGTTGGCCGGCATTCGCGAGGCGATCCAAGGCAGGATCTATGTCTCTCCCAGTTTCGGACAGGACGTCATCCGGGGCGTCTCGAACCGCCGCGCAGAGGGTGCGCGGACGCGGATGTCGCTGACCAGCCGCCAGCGGCAGGTTCTGCAGATGGTCGCCGAGGGCAAGCAAAACAAAGAGATTGCCCAAATCGCCCATCTTTCCGTGCGGACCGTGGAATTCCATCGCAGCCGCCTGATGACCCGATTGGGCGCGCGTAGCGCCGCCGAGTTGACCAGGTTCGCGATTCAGGAAGGCCTGATCGACGCGGTGGGCAACTGATGCGGCGCCTCCGCTCCCGGGTTGGCAGCCATCGTCCGTACCAGGCAGCCGCTGATTTGCCACCAGCCCCGGAACATCCCGCCATCCTCCAACCGAGTCTCGAGTGCGTGCCAGGCGCCGTCCAATGGTGCCACGCAGCTTCCCGGATTGACCTTCACGGACCTTGTGTCGCGCCGCAGGCCGGTGTGCAGTGCTTTGAGCGCGCTTTCCTTGGCGCTCCAGATCAGCGTCGCGAGGAGATATCGATTCGCCCCGGCCCGTTCGATTTGCGCCTGTTCTTCGCCGGTGAAATAGTCTGCGACAAAGGCGTCGCTGCGCGGTTCGACCAGTTCCAGGTCGCAGCCTAACGCTACGCCGGACGGCGCCACCGCGCACGCCGCAATGCCGCTGCGATGGCTGATGGAGATCGTGCAATCCGCCGGCGCTCCTCCCAGAAACGCCACGGGAGCGCCGGAGGAATCGGGGCGAATCTCGATCGCGGCCAGCGCCGGCGGAGCGCGAAGAACAGCGGCCACGGCACGCTTCGCCGTCCACCTTCCGAGTTGCCAATCGGTGCGGCGTTTGGGAAAACGGAAGCTGTTGCGCCGGACGAGTTCGGCTGGAGCAAGCCAGCCATCATCGCCCGGAAGGTCAGCCTCGCGTTGTTCCACCCAATAGACGGTCATAGTATGTGGCGCAGGCACTCCTGCCTGCCGCGTCCCGACTCTTCGGGACGCTTTTGGGTCGCGGGCAGGAGTGCCAGGCAGGAGTGCCTGCGCCACGACCCATCACGCCATTGCCGGCTCGATGGCCTTCAGCAACTCAGGATTGACTCCTCCGGGGAGCGCTACGGTGCGGTACCCCGTAACCCGCACATAGCAGCTCCCCGCCTCGTCCACGACCTCCGCGTCGAAACTCCCGTCGGCATGCGGCGTGACCACCGAGAACAGCGGGCCGGCCCCATTGGGCTCCCGCCACAGGCACACTCGGTCGATGCGCAGCGGCAACCCCATGCGGCCCTGCTGCACGATCTCCCACAGCCCCGCCGTCTGCTCGCACAGCTCGATCAACCGCGGCGCCATCAGGGTCGGCAACTCCGCCGGTTGGTGGTTGGCGGGAAGGTCCCCCGCCATCTGCCCGACCACCCGCTTTTCCTCGACCCACGCCCGCTCCAGGACCTGGTACGCCGGGCCGTGGAAGTAGACGCGGTAGATGTCGGCGCGTTCGAAGCCGGCGCGCGACGGGATGGCCAGAGGCTCCGCCGGGCCGATCTCCGCCACGGCTTTCGCCAGCCGCACACGAGCCGTGAAGTGCGTCGTAATCTGCGGCTCCGCCTGGTTCGGCAGAACGCGGCTGCCGGTCAGACGGCATTCCGCAATCAGCGCATCCCCTTGCGGACGGAGGACCGCGTTGACCGTCACGGTGCGCGGCTCGTTCCGATAGAACTTGAACGGCGCCAGGAAGTTCACCTCTTCGATGGCCTCCACGTGCCAGTCGGGCAGAACCGCTCGTGCCGCCTCGGCGAACGCCTCGACTCCCATCACACCCGGCAGCACCGGGGTACCGTCGATCTGGTGGTCGTGGAGGAACGGTTGGAACTTGGGATCGAGCGTCGTCTCGATCGTGAGCCCGCTGTGCAGACCCATGCCGGCGACCTTGCCGAGCATCGGCCCGTGCAGCACCGGCACGGCGTTGACATCCAGACCGCCCGTCTCATCCCACTCGTTCTGCAGGATGCCGAGGCGCTGGCCGATCACGATCTCGCCGCGCGTGCCTCCCGCCGTCAGCTCGCGCCGGATCAGCGGAATGCCCGCTTCGGGCGGCAGCATGTCGATGCCCGCCAGTTCCATCATCTTGGGGATGGAGCCACGGGTGGCCATGCCGATGCCACCCCACGCTGTCCAGTCGATGGCGATGCCGCGCGTGCCCGGCCGCGTGGTGCGGAAGCTGGACGTGATCTTGCACAGCAGGTCGTTGGCGGAGCTGTAGTCGGTCTGGCCGCCATTGCCGAAGCGTCCGGCAATCGAGCTGAACGCGACCGTCGCCCCCAGCGGCAGGTCGCCGATGGCGCGCAGCAGGTGGAACCAGCCGTTGCTCTTGACGTCGAAAACCAGGTCGAACTCGCGCGGGTCCTTGTCGGGGAGGAAGTGGCTCCGCTCGATGCCCGCGGCGTGCAGCAGGACATCGATGCGCCCGCTCCGTGTGCGCACCTGCTCGATGGCCCTGGCGACCGCCTCGCCATCGGTGAGGTTGACGCTCAAGTAGTGCGCCGTGCCGCCCGCGGCCTTCACCGCGTCGATGGCGCTCCGCGCGGCCTGTGCGCGCTCCAGTCCGGCCAGCTCTTTCTCCACGAGAGCCGGCGTGGCACGTTCGCCGCGAGCCTGAATGCGCGCGAACAGGTCGCGCTTCAGGGCGTCTTTGTCGCTGACGAAGCGCGCCAGGTCGGGGTTGCCGGCCGCGGGTTCCGGCACCATGTCGAGCAGGTAGAACGTGCCGCCGGCCGCCGCCGCTAAGTCCGCAGTGATGGCCGAGACGATGCTGCCCGCCGCTCCCGTGACCACGAAGACCGAATCGGGTCCGAGCGTCATGCCCGGCTGGCCATCGGCAGCGGGCTGTTCGGCGAGGGTGATGGTGAATCGCTCGCCCATCTGGTGGCCGACCTCCACTGCCCCAGGGTCGCGCAGCGTTTCCAAGATCAAGGTGCGGGCGATCTCCGTGGCGTCGCGCTGCACTTCGAAATCGACAGCTTTCACCAGGACGTCGCGCTTTTCCTGCTTGTAGGCCTTCGTGAAGCCCACGACCGCGCCGCCCATCGGCGCCACCGCCCCGGCCGCGTCGTAGCCGTGTCGGCCGCCGAGTCGGGTCGCCGAGACCAGGAAGGGAGCCTGGACGTATAGCGCGCGCATGGTGGTGTAGAGCGATTTGACGCGGACTCGCAAGGCCTCGTGCCAAGCCGCCAAGTCCATGTCGCGGAGATTGCCTTCGTCGTCGAGAGCAGGGAGCCAATAGACACCGTGGATCGTTCCGTCGCCCTGCGCGTCGGGGCTGAGGACCTCTACGCCGAGCGCGCGAAGTTGTTCGGAAAGCGCCTCGGCGACACCGCCCTTATCGGGCATGAGGAGCACACGCACGCCGGGCCCGAGACTCACGGACGTCGGATTGCATAGATTCAGCGCGGGGCGAAGAACAGGAACGGGCACGCGCCGCGGAACGGCATTCGCGGCATCAAAGCTCGCTGGCGCTCGCGGGGCCGGGCGGGGTACCCGCAGATGCTGCGGGTCAGGGCCAAGGGCCGGGGATTGGCTCGCTTCGCTCGCTTGCGTCTGGGAGGGCGCGCGATCGCGCGCGAACTGGATCACGTGCGCGAGCGTCGGGAAGTCCCGCAGCTTGAGATTCGGGTCGCGCTCGATGTCGTAGGCTTTGCGGATCTCCGCGAACATCTCCGCCTGCTTCACGGTATCGATGCCAAGGTCGGCTTCGAGATCGAGATCCGGATCCAGCATGTCTTTGGGATACCCGGTCTTCTCCGCGACGATCTCCAGGACCTTCTCCTTGATGGCGTCCGTGGCCAGCGCGCTCTCGGGCGGCGGGGCCGGAGCCACCGCTCCCGACCGTTCGCGCGCGAATTGGATCACGTGCGCGAGCGTCGGGAAATCGCGGAGCTTGAGGTTCGGGTCGCGTTCGATATGGTAGGCCTGGCGAATCGCCGCGAACATCTCCGCCTGCTTGACGGTATCGATGCCGAGGTCGGCCTCGAGATCGAGGTCCAGATCGAGCATGTCTTTGGGATAGCCGGTCTTCTCCGCGACGATCTCCAGGACCTTCTCGAGAATCGCATCGGCGGCGGGTTGAGGCGCCGGCGCAGGCGCGGGCGACGCAACGGCAATCGGAGCCGCAGCGGGCGCGACCGGAGCGGGAACCGCGAGGTCAGGACGGCGATCGTAGACGAAGCGGACGATGTGCCCCAACGTCGGGAAGTCGCGCAGCTTCAGCTTGTCGTCGCGCTCGATGCTGTAAACCTGTCGAATCGCGGCGAACAACTCCGCCTGTTTCACGGTGTCCACACCGAGGTCGGCCTCGAGGTCGAGCTCCGGATCCAGCATGTCCGCCGGATACCCGGTCTTCTCAACCACCAGTGCGAGGATGCGCTCCTTCACCGGGTCGGTGGCGGGAGCAAACGCGGGCACCGCAGCCGCAGCCATGGTCGCCGCAGCCACACGTGCTGAAGCCGCCTGCACGGGAGCCGCGACTTTCGTCTCTGCCAGATCGGGGCGCTTCTGATGAACGAACCCGATCACGTGCGCCAGGGTCGGAAACTCGCGGAGCTTCAGCTTGTCGTCGCGCTCGATGTTGTACGCCTGCCGGATCGAGGCGAAGACCTCGGCCTGCTTCACGGTATCGACGCCGAGATCGGCTTCGAGATCCAGCTCGGGATCGAGCATGTCGGTGGGATACCCGGTGATTTGGGCTACCAGTGCCAGGACTCTCTCCTTCACCGGATCGGCCGACAACGCAGGTTTGGCCTCAGGGGCTGGCGCGGGCGGTGCGGCGGGCTTAGGCGCAGGTGCTGGCGCCGGAGCCTCGACCTTCGCCGCCGGCGCGACCGGCTGAGCCGCCGCGACTGTGTCGCGAACCCGCAACGTGCGCTGGACCACTTCGACGTCTGCGCCCGCATGGCCGGCCATCTTCGCCAGCCAGGTATCCCACACGCTGGTATCGGCGATGCGTTTCGCGTAGCTCAGATCGGTGGGGCTCGGACGGGCTGCGCCGGTCTTCACCCAGCGGTACAGGGCCATGCTGATCTGGGAGCCGAACCCGGCGCCCAGGCGCAGCGCGTATTCGACCGGATAGATGCCGCCCTTCGACAGATTCAGCGGCCCTAATTCCGGATCGACCTCCTTGAAGTTCGCCACCGGAGGCACGCATGACGTCTCCAGTGCCTTCATCGCCACCACGTCTTCGATGCCGGTCCCCATGGCGTGGCCGGTGAAGCCCTTGGTGTTGGTGATGACGATCTGGCCCGCCGCGTCGCCGAAGACCTTGCGGAGCGCGTAGACCTCCGCCGACGCACTACCACCGCGGGCGGGCGTGTAGGTCTCGTGCGAGACGAAGACCATCCGCGACGCCATCTCGCGGCGCGAAACCCCGCCGCGCGCTTCGGCCTGCGCGACCAAGTCCTCCATCATCTGGCCGATGTGCTGGACATCCAGCCGCGTGCCGTGGAAGGCGCTGTTGGCGGTCAGCGCCCCTAGCACCTCGCAGATGGGACGGATGCCGCGCTCGCGTGCGGCCTCCGCACTTTCGACCACAAAGGCCGCGGCGCCCATTCCCATGATCATGCCGTGGCGGCGGCGATCGAATGGCGTGGCGGCTTCCTCCACGACCTCATCGGTAGCCGCGGCTCCGCTGGCCAGGAATCCCGCGCCGAACCACTCGACGAGTTGGTCGGTCGTGATGTCGTCCGACGAGACCACGATGACACGGCGGCAACGTCCTGCCCGGATCCAGTCCTCCGCCAGCGAGACGGACTGCGTGCCACTGGCGCACGCGGCGTTGATCTGGGTATTGGGCCCGCGCGCGCCGATGTACTCGGCGAACTGCGAGTGTCCCATGGACAGGATTCGGAACAGGAAGCGCCGGTTGAAGGTGTACGGCTCCTTTTCGATGACGGCGCGAACTTCGGCGATGCGCCGGTCGAGTTCCTGCGCCACGGTCGATTGGCCGCTTCCGTTCACGCGGCCGCGCAAACCCTGCAGCATCTCCAATTCCTGGCGCCGTGCCTGGTCGGCATAGTAGCGCGACAGTTCATCGGCAAACGAGTTGTAGGCCGGGAAGACGGAAGCAAAGATGATGCCGGTGTCGTCGCGCATGTTTTCCGGCAACGCCCAGCGGTCGAGCAACTGGGTGCCTTTGCTGGTGGTCTTGTAACGCATCACCAGCGGGATGCCCGCATCGCGCAGCGCGTCGATCCCGGAGGCGATGGCGAGCGACGTGGCACGGTCGAGCGAGGCTACGCGATCGGCCGGGACGCCGAACTCCTTCTCCAGGTCGAAGGCGCCGCCGCGCCCCGCCAGTTTGATCACGTCGGCTACGTTGGAGATGGTCTCAAAGGTCGGCCCGCCGTTGTCGCTTTTCACCAGGCGGGTGATGTGCTTGTCGAGCATGGCCTTGCGGAAACGCGTGGGGATCACGTCGATGAACTGGTCGCCGCGCAGGATGCGGGCGAAGTTGGAGTCGTCGAAGATGTGATCGGTTCCGGGGAGGCCCAAGGCGGCCCCGGTGATCGCCACAGGGTCCGTAGTCGGCGCCGGCTTCTGCCCTTGAAAAACGGCCCCCGCACGCTCCATCGCGTCCGCGAAAATCTTACCCAACTCGGTGTACGTGGCGCGGACACTCGTGTCTGCCGCGTCGACCCTCAGGTCGGCGCTTTTCGCCCCCTGTGCCGAAACCGTTGCTTTTACCTGTGGCACAGGCGTTCGTGCCGGCATCTGGGGGGTCAGAGTAACACCAGCCGGAACACCTGTGCCACATCCCGCGGCGTACAACGCGCAGAGCGCCTGGTTGAACGCCACCAGATCGCCAACCTTGGGGTGGTTGGTGAACATCGAAATCACGTCGCCGCGTCCGCCGAGCACATCCTCGACAAAGCCCTGCAGCGCCTTCTTCGGCCCGACCTCGACAAAGATCCGGGCGCCCGCGGCGTACAATGTCTCCAGGCCCTTGATAAACTGCACGGGCGCGGCCACCTGCTTCGCCAGGATGTCGAGCATTTGCGGCACCACGCCGGGGCCTTCCGGATAGAATTCGCCGCTCACGTTCGCGACGGTCGGCACGTGCGGCGCTTCCAGGCGGAGACGTTCCAGCACGTGCCGCAGCGGCTCGCTGGCAGGAGCCACGATCGAAGTATGAAACGCGTGGCTAACCGAAAGCGGCACCGCATCGAATCCGGCCTTCAGGAAGACTTCGCAGGCCTGTTCGACCGCCTTGCTGGCGCCGCCGATCACTGCCTGCTTGTCGCTGTTGATATTGGCGATCACCACGTATCCGTCAATCGTCTCGAGGATGCGTTCGATCTCGTGGATGGGCCCGAATACCGCGGCCATCTTGCCGTTGTCGGCCATGGAAACGCGCGTCATCTCGCGCCCGCGGGCGCTGACCGCTTCCAAAGCATCGCCGAAGGGGAATGCGCCGGCAGCCACCAGCGCCCCGTACTCGCCCAAGCTGTGTCCCATGGTCATGTCAGGCTGAATTCCATAGGCCGCCAGGAGCTTGGTGAGCCCTTGGTCGGCAGCTAGGACGGCCGGTTGCGTGATGGCAGTCTGGCGCAGGTCCTCTTCGGCCTTCTCGACGGCCTCGCGGTTGGCCTGATCGACGAAGATGAATTCACTGAGTGGCTTGCCGAGCAGCGGCTCCATCACCGCGTCCGCCTCGGCGAAGATCTCGGCTACGATCGGTTCGGTGTCGCACAGCGGCCGGAGCATATTCACGTACTGCGAGCCTTGCCCCGGATACAGGAACGCCACCTTGGCGGCCGGTCCCTGGCCGCGGAAAATACCCTGCGAGCGCAGCGCCTTCCACATGGCGGGTTGATTGGCCGCGAAAGCTTTCAGCGCCTTGCCGGCCTTATCGGCAAGGTCTGCCGCATCGGCATAATCGATGGCGATCCGTTCGAACGCCCGCAGGTCCGCTTCCGCAGGCGCCGCGAGCGCGGGGGCATCACCGGTGAGCGCTGTCTGGTGTGCGGAGCGTAGCCGCTCGATGAGCCCTTCCTCGGTGGCTGCGCCAATCACCATCGCGCCACGCAACGGAGTCTTCGATGTGGCGCAGGCACTCGTGCCTGCCGCGTCCCCACTCATGGGGACGCTTGGCGGAGCTGGCACAAAGCTACTGGCCTGCTTCTTCCCATTGCCGTTCAGCCGGTGCGGAATGTACTCCTCCAGCACCGCATGGAAATTCGTACCGCCGAATCCAAACGCGCTGATCCCCGCCCGCCGCACTCCGTCCTTCGGCGTTGGCCACAGCCTCAATTCGGTATTCACATACAGCGGCGAGTGGCCGAAGTCGATGTTGGGATTGGGATGTTCGCAATGCACACTCGGCGGCAGCACCTTATCGCGCAGCGCAAGCATGGCCTTCAACAGCCCAGCCGCACCCGCGGCTCCCTTCAGATGGCCGATGTTCGATTTCACCGATCCCAGCGCCACCGAGTGGGCCGGCAGATTGTAGGACTGCAGCACTTCGGTCATGCTCTGGACTTCCACCACGTCACCAACGCTGGTGGACGTGCCGTGGCCTTCCATCAACGTGACAGTAGCCGGCGACAGACCCGCGTTATCCCAAGCCCGCTGGATGGCGAGCTTCTGACCCACCGGATTGGGTGCGGTAATGCCCTTTCCCTTGCCGTCGCTCGAACCCGCCATGCCGCGCAGCACCGCGTAGATCTTGTCGCCATCGCGCTCGGCATCCGCCAGGCGCTTGAGCAGGAAGATCGCCGCGCCTTCGCCCATCACGAAGCCGTCCGCGCCCTCCGCATATGGCCGGCTGCCGGTCGCCGACAGTGCGCCGATCTTGCAGAACTTGACGAAGCTGGACACCCCCATGTTGCGATCGATGCCGCCGGTGATCGCCGCGTCGAAATCGTGCGCATTGAGCGCCTCGACCGCCGAGCTGATGGCCGCCATGGCAGACGCACACGCTGCGTCGCATACGTAGTTCGGCCCGTGGAAGTTGAAAATGTTGGCGACTCTGCCGGCAATGCAGTTGGCGAGCTCGCCTGGCATGGTGTCCTCGGTGACCTCTGGAAGCAGATGGGCCATCCGTTCATGGAACTCCTCCGTGATCTTCCGGCGCACATCGGCCGGCAGCGCGGCGAAAGACCCGGCGGCCGCCAGTTCCCGCGCATACTCCGGGAAACTGATGCGCAGGACGGTGAGATAGTGCTTCTCCCCGGCCATAGCATTGCCGAGGATCACGGCGGTGCGATCTTTGTCCAGGGGACGCTGCGGGTAGCCGTAGTCCTCCAGCGCCGCCCGCGTGCACGCAATCGCCCACTTCTGTCCGCCATCCATGCCCTCGACGACCTTGGGCGGGATGGCGAGCTTCCACTTCATGGGGTCCCAGGCATACGCCCGCACCCACCCGCCGATCTTGGAGTACGTCTTGTCCGGCGCGTCGTGGTCCGGATCGTAGTACAGAGCCGAGTCCCAGCGGTCCGGCGAGACCTCGCTGATCGAATAGCGGCCGGTCTTGACGTTCTCCCAGAAAGCCTCCGTGTTGGGCGCGTCGGGAAGGATGCTCCCCACTCCCACGATCGCGATCGCCCGATTACCACTATCTTCCATGATGTCGCTCCTTAGGCGCGTCAGGTGGCGGCAGACACACGTGTCTGTCGCGTCCCGACTCATCGGGGCGCTTTTCAGCCGTTCTGACGCGCCCCCTTAGACTGTCCTTACGCGGCTGCTCCCGCGCTCTTCGACGTGCGGTGATACAGCACGTCCCCTACAGAATCCATGTCCGCAATCAGGCCTGCCTGCGCGCGGTGAATCGCCTGCAACCCCAGAGCGCCTTCAAAAGCGCCCATTTCCGCATCGCTCACACCGCCGGCCCCGATGACCCACCGCAAGCCCTCTTCGGCGATCTTGAGCGCCGCGTCGCGGGCGAAGATCCGGCTGAGCGACGCGACCGCCGTTTTGTCGAAACGGTCGTTGGCCTTTTCGTGCAGCTTGCCCTCCTGCAACCGGGCCGCTCGGCGGCACAGGCACGCGGCGGTCTCTCCGAACGCGATCCACTCGCCCAGACGCAGCAGAATGTGCTGAAAACGTGTCAGCCGGCCGACCCGCGCCTTCTCCATCAGCTCCGCCAGCGAGTGCAGCGCCAGCGCCGCCGTATTCGCCCCAATGTCCGGATGAATGGTGTGGAGAGCTTCCATCTGCCGCGCCTGATCGTGATAATGCTGTCCGCGGGTCTTCAGATGGAGCTGCCAGCGGTCGCGGCTGATGGTCATCTCCATGATTTCCGAGGTGCCCTCGTAAATCGTGGTGATGCGCACGTCCCGCTTGATTTTCTCCACCATATACTCGTGGGTGTAGCCGTAGCCGCCCAGCGCCTGGATGCTGCAGTCGGCCGCCTGATTGCCCGCCTCGGTCGCCATGTATTTGGCAATCGCGCCTTCAGTATTCAGCGTGCCTTCCTTGCCGGAGTCGATCCGCTCGGCGGTCTCTTCGATGAACGCGCGCGCCGCTTCCAGGCGTGCCACGTGCGGCACAATCAGCTTGTGTGTGTATCCCTGCTTTTCCGAAAGCGGCGCCCCGCCCTGGATGCGCTTGGTGGAATACGGAATCGCGCGGTCCAGCGCCGACCATCCGGCGCCCAGCCCGAACGCCGCCACCATCAGGCGTGTGTACCCGAATACCGCCTGTGCCTGGTTCAATCCCTGGCCTTCCACGGCGCCCACCAGCCGGTCGGCGTCTACATAGACGCCGTTGAGCGCCAGGGCCGCGGTATTGCTCAGCCGGATGCCGTGCTTGTCTTCCGGCTTATCGTGTGCAAAGCCCGGCGCGCCCGCTTCCACGATGAACCAGCTCGGCCCCGCCGGCGTATTCGCCAGGATGGTATACGCGCCCGCGATTCCGCCGTTGCTGATCCACTGCTTCGCCCCGCTGATCTTGTAGCCTTTGACCACGCCGTCTTCCATGACACGCTCGGCCGTGGTCTGGAGCGCACCCAGGTCGCTGCCGGCATCCGGCTCCGTGGCGCCGTACGCGAAGAGCAGTCCTTCCTCCGCGATGCGCGACAGCCACTGCTTCTTCTGCTCCGGGGTAGCCCCCACGGTGATCGGGTCGCTGCCCAGGAAAATGGCGAACACCGAAGTGGCCACGCCCAGGTCGATGCGCGCCATCTCTTCGCACACCCGGTAGAAGTCGAACGTGCCGCCGCCCATCCCGCCGTACTCCTCGGGCACGAAGAGCAGGGTGATCCCAAGCTTGTCCGGATTGCACATGTGCCGCACGATCTCCACCGGACACTCGTCGCGTTCGTCGAGAGCGATCAGATCCTGGTCGGTCAGGCGCTTCTTGGCGAAGTCGCGAAGGGACTTCAAACTCAGATTCAACGTCTTCTTGGTAATCATTCGCGGCTCCTTCCCGGCGCGACCGCAGTCTCTTCCTGGACCCTGGCAGTCAGTTCCGGCAGGAACTCCAGGATGTCATCTACAATGCCCACATCCGCGACCCGGAAAATCGGGGCTCTGGGGTTCTTGTTGATGGCCACCAGGAAGGGGTTGCCCTTGATGCCGGCCAGGTGCTGGAACGACCCGCTGATGCCGCAAGCCAGGTAGACTTTCGGCTTGACGGTCTGGCCGGACGAGCCCACCTGCCGCGATTTCTCCAGCCACTTGGAGTCCACTACCGGCCGCGAGCAGCTCACCGCGCCGCCTAATGCATCGGCCAGTTCCTGCGCGATTCCGATGTTGTCCTTCTCCTGGATGCCGCGGCCCACCGAGACCAGCACCTTGTACTTGGTGATGTCCACATCTCCGGCTTCGGCGGCGACGGTCTCGAGGTACCGGCGGCGCGAGCTGAGCGTGCCGACCTTGGACGACTGGTCCACGATCGTCCCGTTGACGGGCGCCTGACTCTTGGCCGCGAACGCCCCGGGACGCAGGTTCAGGACCGCGCCGCCCACGATGTCGCATTGGACATGCGTGCTGACTTGGCCGCCGAACTCCTGTCGCACCAGCTTCAAGGAGTTGCCGGCGAGGCCTTCGATGTCGAGCACGTCCGAAACGAAAGCGGCATTCAGCTTGACGGAGAGGCCGGGCGACAGATCGGTTCCGAAATGAGAGTGCGGCACCAGCACGATGCCGCCCTGCGGGAGCACCTTCACCAGCGCCTGTCGAACCAGCTCGGCATTGGGGTACGCGAGAGCCGGATTGGCGACCTTCCAGACTTCGCCGAAGGAGGTGCGCAGTGTCTCGCAAACCGCGTCCAGGCCCGGACCCCAGCCGGCGACCACCGCGGTGGGCGCTTGCACGGGAACGATCTTCCCTGCCGCGGCCAGCAGTTCGACCGCCGAATCGTCGGCGATACCCTCTTTGTGCACGACATAAGCAAAGATGCGAGCCATTAGCTGAGCCCTCCTTTCGCTTTCATGAGTTCCATCAGCCGGTCGATGATCTCCTCCCGGCTGCCTTCGAGCATCTCGGCGCCCTTGCCTGCCGGGGGCACGAAGTAGTCCAGCCGCTTGACCTTCGCCGCGGCCTCTCCGGCTGCGCCTTCCTCCAGGCCCAGTCCGGCGGCATCGAAGGTCGGGATCTCGCGCGAGGCCACCTGCCGGATGCCCCGCATGCCCACGTAGCGCGGCTCGTTGATGCCCGTCTGGATCGAGAGCACGCAGGGCAGTTCAACGGCATTCACTTCCTTGTTGCCGCCTTCGATCTCGCGGGTGACCTTCAGGCCGCCGTTTTCGACTTCGATGGCATTCACCAGGGAGGCGAACGGATAGTCCAGCATGGCAGCGAGCATGCCGCCCACCTGTGCGCCCGCATCGTCGGCCTGCACGCCGGTCAGGATCAGGTCGTAGCGGCCCTTCTGAACGAAGGCCTTGAGAATTGTGGCAATCCCTTTGCCGTCCGAACCGCCGAAGGCCTCGTCGGAGAGCAGCACGCCGTGCTGGGCGCCCATGGCCATCTCTCGCCGCAGGATCTCTTCGTCCTCGTCGCCGCCCACCGTGACCACCGTCACATTCCCGCCGGTGCGCTCGACAATCCGCAGAGCTTCTTCCACCGCGTAATTGTCGGCCTCGTTCACCGAGTACACCAGGTCGTCCCGTTCGATGTCGTTCCCCTCGCGGTTCAGTTGAATCTCATTCTCTGAAGTGTCGGGGACGCGTTTTGCGCAAATTAAAATTTCCACGGTCACTCTCTCCTAATTGGTCTCCACGCAAGCCGGAGCCTGCGCTACGTGGTGGCTGACCAGTTCGGTCAGATCGATAGCGGTCATCTTGCCTTCCATGCCCGCGACTTTGATCGCGTCTTCGATATTGACCATGCAGAATGGACAGGCGGTGACGATCACGTTGGCGCCCGCTTCAGCCGCCATCCGGACGCGCTTCACGCCCATCCGCTCCTCTTCTTTCGGCTCGTAGAACAGGGCCAGCCCGCCTCCGCCGCAGCAGAAGGAGCGGTCGCGGCACCGTCCCATCTCCACGCGCTTCAAACCCGGAATGGCATCCAGCGCCTCCCGCGGAGCGTCGAAAACCTGGTTATGACGGCCCAGATAGCAGGGGTCGTGGTAAGCGAAGATTTTGCTCGAATCTTCTTCGGGAGTCAGTGGTAAGTTACCCGATCTGACCTCCCTGGCGATCCACTCACTGATATGTTCCACCGGCGGAACATCCCGGTAGTCGTGCTTCAGCGCGTTGTAAGCATGCGGATCGGCAGTCACAATCCGACTGACTCCAGCGTTCTGTATGGCCTGCTGATTGTGGTCCCGCAATGACAGAAACAGCAGTTCCTCGCCGAAACGCCGGACTTCATGCCCGCTGTCTTTCTCGGCCGGCCCCAGGATTCCGAACCTCGCGCCGCTCTGCCTGAGGATCTTCGCCGTGGCCCGCCCGATCGATTGAATCCGGTCGTCGTAGGAGGTGATGCTGTCCACGAAGTACAAGGTGTCGGCCCCGTTCTTCCCGTTCAGGACCGGGACCTCGCAGGCTTGCTGGAACTCCTTGCTCTTGACCCAATCGCCGCGCTTCTTGTCGAGCTTGCCATACGGATTTCCCCGGCTCTCGAGCGCCTTCAGCGGCTTCTGGAGCGACTGCGGCACCTTGCCGTCATCCACCAGCCCCCGCCGCAAGTCAACGATCTTGTCGATGTACTCGATCAGTAGCGGACACTCCGCCTCACACGCCCCGCAGGTGGTGCACGACCAGATCTCATCCTCCGAATAAATGGTGCCGACTAATGGCTCGCTCTGTCTGACTCGGCTAAATACCCGATAGTGTTGGTAGCCGTAGTCGCGTGCCTTGAGCGTGAGAAACCGCGGGACCAGCGGACGCCCCACCGCATTCGAAGGGCACTGGTCGGCGCACCGCCCGCAATCGGCGCAGGAGTAGAAGTCCAGCATGTGCTTCCAGGTGAAGTCCTCATACTTCTTGATGCCGAACGACTTCACCTGGTCGAGTTGCTCGTCGGAAACGCCCCACCGCACCGGCTTGACAGTTCCACGGTCTAACTTCGCGAAGTAAATGCTGAAGAGGGATGTCTCGACGTGGAACTGAATCCCGAAGGGGCGGTAACACAGCAGGAAGAAGAACGCGAATTCGTGCAGGAAGTAGGCGCCCACGTGGAAGTTCCAGAGGGTCGCCGCCGACATCCCCGCCATGGCGCTTGCGAGAACCCATGGCATGGAGAATGGCGCCAGGTAATCCGGGGTCAGCCCGTATTGTGCCTGGCGAGCCGCCTGGCTGGAGGCGAACATTCCGTCGGCTACCATCAGAATGGCGATCAGGGACAGCAGGAAGATGGCATCGGGGGTGTGGCCTTTGCCGAACCGTTCCGGCACGCGGTAGCGCTCGGGCTGGAAGACCAGCCGCCGCACCACCGCGAAAACCATGCAGAGGAGCACCACAGTGGCGGCGTAGTCCTTTGCGATATCATAGAGGTGCCCCGCGGCACCCGAGAGTCCCGACATGGCAAAGACATCAGTGACTCCCAGGATCAGCAGCGAGAAGGCGCGCGCGGCCAGAATCAGGAAGCCCGCAAAAATCAGAATGTGGAGAATGCCCGCGGTCTTGTAGCGGGGATGCCTCCATTGACCAAACCAGAATTGAGCGACCCTGCCCAGGCGAGCCCATGGCCGATCAAATCGCAAATCCCGTTGGGCTCGCAGAAGCGGTGTCATGCGCCGCGTCACAATATAGGTAAAACAGCCGACCCCGATCAGATGCAGGAGTAAGAACAGAACATGGCCCGGGACAGACCAGTAAATTGCCTCGGCGATGGAACTGAGATCCTCTGTCATCTCTCCCCGTACCCCCCAAATCTCATAGCGCCGTCGCGTGCGCGCGAAACTCAAAAGCAGCTACATCGCAGCCAGTTCTTCAACGGTCAATCTCTCGTTGAGGATCAACCGGCGAAGGGTGCGCAGATCGTTCAACGCGCGGCGGCTCTTCTGTACGTAGCAGCACAGAGTCTTCAGCTTGAACATTGCCAGTTCCAACGCCCGCGCGCGACGATCTTCGCCCATTTGGAGTGCCGCTTCATGGTCGCGCTTGAGGTCTCTCATTTCTTCCAGGATGGTCGCGGCCAGGACGCTCATGAAGTCCTGGGCGCTTTCAATGGAATCAAAAGGTTGCTCTATCTCTTTGGGAGACATCCACTTGCTCCACTTACGGTTGCGCGCACACGGAGAACGCGCAAGCTAGACCTAGCGGTTGCCGCTGGGTACCGCGATGAGATCGGAAGCCCGCCGCCGTGCCTCCCGCGAAGAACCGACAGCGTGGCAGGTTTCCGAGCAATCAGCCTCGAACTCCGAGCTATGGAAAGCAGACCCTAATATCCGATATAGCTGCGGAGGAGCGGTTCGGACTGCGACCGAAACCGATATTCAATTTTATACACGATTGTCTGAAATAATGCAACCTTTGTTAGTAGCTTTTTGAGATTTCTTCCACAACTTACTACTAACATCACTTGGGAGGGTGACTCAGTCAGTTCCAGGACGGGGTGAATTGCCCCAGTGGTTGGAGGGGTCGGCCCCTCGCACGATCACACCTTTCGCGTTCCAGCCCAGTCCGGCCCGCACATCCGCGGGACAGTAGCGCAGAGTCAGCCCGCAGCGCCGCCGATGCGACCAATTGGCTTCGGATCCATGCAGAAGGAGATCGCTGTGAATCGAGATCTCGCCCGCCGCGAGTTCCACATCCACCGGTTCACCCAGATTCTCTGCGCCTGGAACTGTTTGATTTAGTACGTTTGCTTCATCGCTCTCGCTCAGCGTGTACGTCAAATGACCCAGCATGTGCGATCGGGGGATAAAACGCATGCAGGCATTCGCAACACGGGCGTCATCGATCGCGAGCCACACCGTTACCGCCTTGGAGGGGGTGAGTGGCCAATAACTCGCATCCTGGTGCCACGAGACCCGCTTCCCGTCACCGGGCATCTTGCAGAAGAAGTGCGAACCCCACGCGATCACATTGTCTCCAACCAGGTCGGCTACGCGGCCGACAATGCGCGCATCTGTCAGGATGTCGTAGACGCGGCCATACCGAAGATGGGCCGTGCTGATGGAGTAGCTGTCGCCGCCGGCCGCCAGCGTTCGCGCCAGCAGATCGTCGAAGTAGCCTCCAATCGCCGCGATCTCCTCCTGCCCGAAAATCCGGATGCCCTTCAGGTACCCGTCGCGATTAAACGCCGCGACCTGTTCGGGCGTCAAGACTCTCGGATCGCTGGTGACAGACGGATGGAAGCGCAGGTCGCGCTCGATCCGGCTCAACTCTTCGCCGGTCGGGATGAACCTGGGCGTCATGATTCGCCTTCCTCTGCTCCGGGGAATCCCGAGTGGATGCGCGGACCGGCAGGTTGGGCCGCCAGAATCCGCGCCTCCGACGCCAGCATCTGCTGCCAGCGGTCCTCCATTCGCTTGTGGCCGGCAATCTGGGAAGCCAGCTTCAGGAACACCTTGTAGTGGCCGAACTCCGACGAGAAGAGCCCCCGGTAGAAGGCCGCCAGTTCTGCGTCCGCGGAAGCAGCGGCCAGCAGGGCAAACCGCTCGCACGACCGCACCTCGATGAGCGCGGAAACCAGCAACCGGTCGAGCACTTCGGCCGGCTCGCCCTTGCGCACCAGGAGGCGCAGCGAATTGGCGTAGGAGTTCTTGTGCGTGCGGTCCAGGCGCCCGCCGCGATCGATCAGCATGCGCATCACCTGCGCCAGGTGGGCGGCCTCATCCCGCGCTACGCCGGCCATCGTCTCGACCCACCCTTCGGTCCAGTCGTTCGGCCAGCGCGTCAGCAATTCCATGGCATTGTTGGCGGCTTTCTTCTCCAGAAACGCATGGTCGATGAGCAGGCGGATGGGTTCGGCGAGCACCGCGTTCCCCCACTCGACGGGCGTCCGCGAGTGCAGGGGCAACGCATCGAGCCTGGCCAGGTCCGCCGGAGTCATGAAACTACCGGACTAACTCGCATACATCGCCGCGACCTCATAATCGACCACCTTCGGGATCGTATACTCAATAACTCCCCCAGTCACTCGAAATGGCACATTGCCCTCCGCTCTCAGTAACTCCACGCGAGTCACTCGCCTTCCCGCAGGCAACACCATCCTGACTTTCTGCGGGCCGATCGGATAGAACTCGCGGATCCACCCCCGGTGCATATTGGGGTTCGTATAGTTCAGCAAGTGGACCGCGAAGCCCGCCTCCGTCTCCCACGCGAAGGTCTCGATCACCCCGTCCCCTTCGACCGAAACCGGCGGATTCCCGCCCGACACCCAGCGAATGGCATTCCGCAGGAGCCTGCTCAGATCTACATGGCCCGACCGCCACATGGTCCGCTCGATATCGCCCGGAAACCACGCCAGGCGGCTCTTACCTTTTTCCCGCAGGACCACCGCCGGCTCATTGGTGTGCGGCTGCGGCGGATAGGCCAGTTCCGGCGGATACGCGACAAACCCCGGCACTACTGTGAGCACCGGCCCATCCACCGGAGCAATGGGCAGCCGGTATTCCGCCCCGGGAAGCCAGTGCGTATCGTGGAAGCCCTCCAGAATTTCGTGCGGCCTCTCGATGCGCGCATAGAACGCATTTCCGTTGGTGCCCGTGACCTCGCCGGCTTTGTGGACGCCGAAGACCTCCGCCAGTCCGAAATCGGCGCGCCGCTGGTTGCGCTCGTTGTACATGCTGGTCTCGAAGGTAGCCAGCAGCGAGCCTCCCGCCGAGACATACTCCCCCAGTTGCCGGCACTGTTCGTCGCTCAGCAGCGCCGTGTTCGGCAACACCAATGCCGAGTACTTTTTCAAATCGTCCGGCGCCAGGCTGTCTTCATGGACGAAATCGAAAAGGAAGCGCCCTTCGAGCAGCGCGTAGTACATGCCGTCCATGTATTGCGCCATCGAGACCCCGCGCGGCGGCGCATAAAAGAGGTGGGTCCGCTGCCCCATCACCACGCCCAGGTTACAGATGGAGCGCCGGTTGACGAAATGCCGGTCGTGCCGGGCGGTCCACTGGAAGTAGTCGCGGCCGGGCGCCAGCCAGCGCCGGTCTTCACCCATCCCAGTCTCGCCGCCAATAAAGTGATGATACGGAACCATGCCGCTGGCGAGGGTCTCGTCCAGCCACATCCGCTCTTCCTGAGGCGACTTTGCGGCGTTCCGCCACCGCACGCCACCGGTGGACCACGCGGCGGTCACGTTGGTACTCATCTTGCCCTGCTGCACGGCGTTGCAGACGCGGCCCTGCAGGGCGCAGCCCCAGATGGGCGTGTCATCGCCGCCGCGGCCCTGATTGTCGCACTGGAACCACTCGCAGAGTTCGCCCAGCCGCTTCAGGTGCGGGGTGGCGCGAATCCCGCCGCCCAGGTTCGCGAAGTAGAAGTTCCCCGGCTTCTTCTCCTTGGCGATCGAATCGTAGAGCTTCCACAGATAAACGGTGCGCTCGTTGAACTGGTCCCAATACGCCGGAGTTCCCGGGCGGGCGAGACGCTTGCACTGCTCGCACGTGCACACCGGAATGTTCCCCAGTGGCGGCCATGCGTTAGTGAAGATGCCGTCCACGTCGTACAGCGAGTTGACCTCGCGCATGATCGCCGGAATGTAGTCGGTCATGTACGAGGAGAACATGCACGTCCGGAACAGGCGCGGGTCCTCGGTATGGCGCACTACGTTGCCCTGCGCGTCCCGCTGAAACCATTCCGGGTGCGCGGCGACGGCGTCCTCCCAGTTGAGGTCCGGGCTCATGCGGGCGATCACATGGATGCCGCGCTTCCGGGCCGCGCTGCAGCAGTCCCCGAAGAAGTCCCGATTGCCCAGAAACCTGCCCTTGCGGTGAAACGGCACCTTGGTCTGATAAAAGGCCAGGATGCCGGTGACGCTCACCAGCACCGCGTCCACCTTGAGGCTCGCCCAGTAATCCGCCCACTCCTCCACGTTGAGCGCCACCGGGTCGTGCTCCGTCATATTCAACTGTCCCACCCGGCGAATCTTGCGCTGCCAGGGAATCTCGGGAGCCTCCGCGGCCGACGCCAGCGAGGCCAGAGAACTCGCGGCGATCCCCGCTTTGAGCAGCGTGCGCCTTTCGATCACGGGTTCGCCTCCGGAGCTGCCGCAAGTACCAGCGGCTGATAGAAACCGCTGTCCGGCGGAAACATCCAGCGAATGTGGACCAGGCCGGCGGCGGCGAGGACAGCCGACAGTTCGTCCCGCAGGATCGCGTGATAGGTGGAGGCCACGTGGTGCGACTCCCAGCCATCGGGAGTCTCGCGGGTGATGTACATGTGAAAGGTGTACCGGCGATCGTCGAGCCAATCCCACACCTGATGCACGATGCGCCGCCTGCCGCCATCGTTGTGGAATGCGGGACCCTGCACCACGGGCTTCTCGACGACCAGCGCGTCGTAGTCGCGAATGCTGGCCAGGAACAGTCCGCCGGGGTTCAACCTTCTCCGGATCTGACTCGCCGCCTCGCTCAGTCCGCCGGTATCCAGGTGTGGCAGCGAGTTATCGAGGCACACCACGGCGTCGAAATCCTGGGGTGGAAGGGCAGACAAGTCGCGCATGTCCGCCGCAAGCAGGTCGAGATGAAGGCCTCTCTGGCGGGCTTCCTCGCCGGCGCGCGTGACGGCCGCGGAACTCAAGTCGCATCCCGTGACGTGGTGGCCCCTCTTCGCCAGGCCCAGCGCCTGTGTGCCGATTCCGCAGGCGCAGTCCAGAATCCGCAGCGGGCGAGCCTTACCGCAGGCGCCTTCCACGATGGGTCCGATCACAGCAGCCTGCCGGGCCATGGAGGCTTCCCAGTCTTCGAACACCAGGTGAAAGTGAGCGGCTAACTGGTTGTAACAGGCTTGCGCGTCGTTGACCATGGGGAAGAGGGATCCGAGTGAGCCTGGTTAATGGGTGTCCTTGGGCTGTCCGAAAGTCACGATCATGGGCCGCAATCCGAGCGGCTTCTCGGCCATCTGAACCGCCAGAATGGTCGCGCCCGCACTCGCGGCGAATAAAACCAACCAGGCGATCAGCACCTTGGCGGTGTTCATTGCTGCTGTCCTCCCTCTGGCTCGGTCTCCCAGCGTTTCGATTTCACCCGGAGATCGTACTTCCACCATTGCCGCCGGTAGATGCGCTCCTGGTCGGTGTCCGGGGTGTACGGCAGGCGTGCGGCGCCGGCACGTTGGGGAGTTGCGGCCGGCTGGTTCACGATGTCAGACGGCATCTCCCGTATCACATCCGCCGGCGCCTCATATGCGTCCGCTTCCGCGGGTTTGTTGCGCACGCGAAGACGGATCCCCGGCTTCGATTGAAGGGTCACCGTCGAATCGGCAGGCTCGGGAGCGGGCTCGGCGACCGGGTCGGGGAGCGTCTGCGCGTCCTCCGGAGCGGGCGCCTCGAACACTTGCCAGTCCCCGGACGGCTCGCCGGACTGGCCGTACGCTTCCTGCCAGTCCTGCTGGGACTCGCCGGCGGGAGGCTCCTCGATTGACTCGACGTACTCCTCGCCCGCCGGCAACTCCTCGGCCTGCCCTTCTGTGGCGGTCTCTGCTTCCTCCTGCGGAAGCTCCGGTGCAGGCGGCGGTTCCTCTGCCAGCGGTCGCCGCCGCAGCCGGATCTCCGGCCGGGCCGGCTCCTGCGGTGGTATGATCGGGTTGCTAGCCGCTGGTTCGGCGGGTTTTTTCGGAGTTCCCCGCAGCCGCACAACGGGATTTTTGAAGTCTCCGTTCGAAGAGTTGTCCTGCCCGGCCATGACCGTTCCCGTGGAGTAAGCGTAACACCAAACGGGCCGGCTTTGCCAACCGCGGAGTGACTCAGATTGCCAGTATGTCATCTTTCGTAAAGCACTGTAAGCAGAATCGATTTAATCGTGTCTTAATCTCTTGAGCGGGAAGGGCCAGTAACGCCCGTATCCAAAGTTACGTATAGATAGGTGGAATTTAGGGAGGTTGATATGAAACTGGTTGCTCTTCTTTCCGTCTTGCTGATTGGATCTATGGGTGTTTATGCCCAGGATCAACCGCCCGCTCCGGCGCCTCCGCCTCCGGGCGAAACGTTGACGCCCGACCAGCTCAACAACCTGGTGGCGCCGATTGCACTTTATCCGGATCCGCTGCTCAGCCAGGTTTTGGTGGCGTCCACCTATCCGCTCGAACTGGTGCAGGCGTACCAGCTCATCCAAAAGAATCCCGGGCTCACCGGCCCGGATCTGACCGCCGCTGCCCAGCAGCAGAATTGGGATCCCAGCGTCCAGGCGCTGGTGGTGTTCCCCGACGTGCTGAAGCGGCTGAATGACGACATTACCTGGACCACGAATCTCGGCAACGCCTTCCTCGCCCAGCAGCAGGATGTGATGGACGCCGTGCAGCGGATGCGCCAGCAGGCGCAGCAGGCCGGCAAGCTGGCTTCTTCTCCGCAGGAGAACGTAACGACCACCACCGAGAACGGCCAGCCCTATGTGGAGATCGAGCCGGTGAGTCCCGACGTCATCTATGTCCCGCTCTATGATCCGGCCTGGATTTGGGGCCCGCCGCTCTTCTATCCGTATCCTCACTGGTTCTGGCCTCCCCGTACCGTCATTTTCGGCGGGCTTGGCTTCGGCTTCGGGGGCGGGATCAACGTGGGGTTCTTCTTCGGCGCCGGCTGGCATGGCTGGGGCGGTTGGGGCTGGCATCCCGGCTGGGGCGGCCGCACCGTGGTGGTGAACAACACCTTCATCCACCAGTACAACTTCAACACCGCGCGGATTGCGAACGTTCACGGTAACTCGGTTTGGCAGCACGATCCGGTTCACCGGGAAGGCGTGCCTTACAGCAACGCCGCGCTGAACAACCAGTTCCGTGGAAACGTCCGGCAGAACGTGGCGCCGCGGCCGCAAGTCGAAGCCGGGCGTAATTTCTCGAACCAGGGACAAGGCGAACGCTTCGGCAATCGCCCGGTGCCGGGCGGCGCGACCGCGCAGGGACATACGGCATTCTCGGGGATCGACAACGGCAGGCAGGCACAAGCCCATGCCGAGCATGGATACTCCAGCATGGGCGCCGCACGAAGCGCTCCCATGCGCTCGGCGCCGGCTCCCAGGGCCGCCCCGTCGCACGGTGGTGGTGGACGACGCTAAACACGAGAGGTTGAGACGATGCGAACGAACTCTGCTTACTGGATAGGCGCAATCGGATTGACGGTGGCGGCGGCACTGCTGCACGCGCAGGCCCAGCAGACCTTCGCCACACCGAAGGAGGCCGCGGACGCGCTGGTGGCCGCGGCCGAGCACAACGACACCGCGGCGCTGATGAAGGTGCTGGGGCCGGCCAGTAAAGACATCGTCGAATCCGGCGATCCGGCAGAAGACAAGAGCGGGCGCGCTCAGTTCGCCGAGCGCGCCCATGCTCGCATGCGGGTGGACCCGGAACCGGGAAATCCCGATCGGGCCGTGGTGATTGTGGGTCAGGACGATTGGCCGTTCCCGGTGCCGCTCTACCGAAAGGCTGGGCGCTGGTCGTTCGACGCCGCGCGCGGCCGCACCGAGATCCTGGCCCGCCGGATCGGCCGCAACGAGATGGGCGCGATCGAAGTCTGCCGCGGCTATGTGGAGGCCCAGATGGCTTACGCGGCACATGACCGGAACGGCGACGGGATGCTGCAATACGCGCAGAAGATCGTCAGCTCTTCGGGCAAGAAAGACGGCCTGTACTGGGCGGGCGAATCGGATGCGCTCGTGCCGAAGGCCTTTGCCGATGCCGCCGCGGCCCTGCTCGCAGAAGGCAAGAAGCCGGCGCCTTACCACGGCTACTTCTTCCACATCCTGAAGGCGCAAGGTCCGGATGCCCCCGGCGGCGCGATGGACTACGTGGTGAAAGGCAAAATGATGGGCGGATTCGCCATGGTCGCGTATCCCGCCGAATACGGCGTCTCGGGCGTCAAGACGTTCCTGGTGAACCACCGCGGGATGGTCTACGAGAAGGACTTGGGCAGCGCGACCGCAACGGTTGCCCGCCAGATGACGCGCTTCAATCCCGACAAGACCTGGAAAGCCGTGGAAGGCGAATAAGCCTCGCGTCTGGTAGTCACCCGGACGGCTCACGTTTGCCTTCCGGTGACGTTGCCGTAGATCACGCGCAAGGCGCTGCGCACGTACTGCTCGTCTGTGAGTCCCTCGACGGCGCTTTCCGGAAAGCGCACGAGGGACCGGAAGTAGGCGCCCAATTCCTGAAACAGTTCCACGCGAGCGGCGGGCTCATACCCATCCCGCCCGGTGATCGCACGGACCGCAATGCCGACAGCCTCCGGGCTCGCCAGGCTCCGCAACCGGGCGGCAAGCTGTGGATAGGCCTGCAGCGAGTTGTACCGCGCGGGCGCGATCTGTTCCAGGTCGGGCTCCTGGCGGGTGCGCTGATGGGCCACCACGGTGTTCGCCGCCAGGTCCCCGAGCCTCTGGCCGTATCGGCTGACCAGGCTTGCCGAGCCCCCGATGAAATACAGCAGGGGCAACGCATCCACCGCCCGCAGCAGGTTTCGGATCGCGATCTGGGATAACTGCAGACGCAAGCCGTGGGCGTCGATGACGCGCAGGCCCAGCAGCCGCTTGCCCAAGGTCTGTCCCCGCCATCGCCACTCGAGCACGATGCCGTAGCCCATCGAAATGGCGAAGTACAAGGCCACACCCAGAGCCTTTGCCCAATCGGGGCTCAGAATGTTGGTGGACTGTGTGACGGAAGCCGCCGTCATGCTCGCCGCGCCGATGACGGCTGCGTCTACAGACCAGGCGAGCGCGCGGGTCACGGGCGTCGCCAGTTCGTAGGAGAACGTCACACCCTCGGGGGTTTCGATGGTCAGCGAGTTCTTACGTTCGTTCGCTTGCGCCACTTCGCCCCTCTCTTCCCGCCCAGCCCAGAAATGCCGCCAGGGCCGCAGCCTCGCAGATCCCGAATCCGATCTTGAGGGCGTACGGGATCACGGGGCGGTGGTACTGCGAAACGAAGGCCTCCACCAATCCCGCCCAGACCAACAGACCTGCCGCGCCGGCGACAATGGCGAAGAGATCCGCGCTCACCAGGCGAAAGCGCTCGGCGCGGGAACGGTGGCTGCCCCACCCGATCAGCGCTCCGGCGAGAATGAAACCTGCCTGACCGCCCAGCAGAATGGCGGGGATTTCGATGGAGCCGTGCGGCAAAAGCCAGCCCGCGAGAAATACCGACTGGCCGCCTGCAACGTAATCTTCCACCACCGCCCCCAGGCTCACGCCATTCGAGAACAGCACAATCAGGGTGCCGGCGCCCCAGGTGATTCCCGCGGACATCGCCATCACGGTCACACGGATGTTGTTGCTCATCAACTCGGCCGAGAACGTGGCCTTGGCGCCCTGCATTCGATCGGTGGTGGCGCCTTCTTCGCGCGCCACCCGTTCGGCCGGCGACATCATAAGGTGTGAGAACGGCATCACGACGGCCTTCGACTGCGGATCCTGCCGCATCACGAACCACCCGAACACGCAACCCAGCAGAGTGACCCCGGTAGCCAGGCGGAACGCGCCCAAGTGCCGGCGAAAGGCTCGCGGAAAGGCCAGCACGATGCTTCGCCAGCGCATGCGCAGGGGAGTGCGGGTCTCGTGAATCTCGCTGTAGGCGCGGGAGACCAGGGACTCCAGGTAGGCCTGCAGATCGGGCTCCGTGGAAAAGGTATTCAGCCGCGCCAGGTCCGCCGAGCACCGCTCGTAGAGGTAGTGGAGGCGCTGAATATCGGCCAGTGACATGGGCCGTCCGGGCTCGGCTTCGATCTCCTGCAAGAGCTTCTGAAGTTCGTCCCAATAAGTCCGTTCCGTGCGGACGAAGCGCGCCAGGTCGATGATCACAGAGCCTGCCTCCGCTTCACTTCCAGGTACTGCGCCGTGACCTGCGACTTGATCTGTTCCGGCGTGACCAAGGTCATGCGGACGCCATGGTTTTGGAGCGCGAGTCCGAGGGTTCGCATGCGGTTGGAGAGGATCTGGCCGGCCAGTCCTTCGTAGAGAGAGTCCACGTCGGCTGGCGGATCGCCGGTGAAGAGCGGCTTGATACCCGGGGCGGTGATGTTGACCATCACCAGGTGGCGCCGCGCCAGCAGCGGCACTTCGCGCTCGAAAATGTCGGCGAGGAGGGCGTCGTCGAGCGAGGTAAAGAAGATCACCAGCGAGCGCCGCCGAAGACTCAACTGCAGGCCGGTGAAGACTTCGCGGAAGTCGGGGCTTACGCGTTCCGCGCGCAAATTGTAGATGGTCTCGCGGCACAGGCGGAAATGGTCCATGCCGCTCCGCGCGCGCACAAAGCGGTGGGTGCGGTCGCTGAAAGTCGCGAGACCGAAACGATCTCCCTGGCGCTCCGCCACCAGGGCGAGGTGCAGGGCGGCTTCGACGTAACTTTCGAGAATCCCCTCGCGCGCCGAAAGCCGCGACGAATCGAGGACCGCGTAGACTTCCTGCGCGTGCTCCACGCGGTAGAGTTTCACCACCGGAAAAGCCCGCCGCGCGGTGGCCTTCCAGTGGATGTCCTCATAGCTGTCGCCCGGCATGTACTGGCGCAGGTTGTCGAATTCGCGCCCCTTGCCGATTTGCCGCCGCATGCGCATGCCAGGGTCGGCCGTCTTCCGGAAGAGGGCCGCGGTGGCACGGTCGCGCAGATTCGGGTAGACGCGGAAGGTGAACTGCACGGGGCGAGGCTCGCGGACCTGCCAGAGGCCGAACGGCGACGGCGTCTCGATGTGGAATTCGCGCAGGACCTGGTCGCCGCGCGCGCGTCCCGTGCAGGACCAGCTCAATTGCGAGAGTCCCGGTGGTGTGGCAGTCTCCTCAATCGTCTTGTCGGAATGGATGCCCGGCGGCATCACGACGGCCACTCGCAAATGAAGTTCGCGATCGGAACGGTTCTCGATGGTAACGGGGAGAGCGGCCGGTACATTTTTGGTCAGCCGCAGGTACTCCGGCGTGCGGAGGCGGAGCAGCCGGATGCGGGCGCTCCCGCGGAGGGCATCGATTCCGACGACGATCGCGGCGAGGGCCAGGACGCCGTAGCACGGCGCACCCAGCCCGGGGTAGAGCCCGGCGATAGTAGTGGCAGGCAGAGCCACGACCGCGGCGAGAAGCAACAAGCGCATTGACGGAACTACGGAAGGCATGGCTTACCTGGGCACCGGAATCTCGTGCAGGATCCGATCCAGCACTTCCGCCGCGCGCACACCTTCCAGTTCCGACTCCGGGCGCAACAACAGGCGATGCTCGAGCACCGGCAGGGAGACCGCGCGCACATCGTCGGGACTTACGAAGTCGCGTCCGGCAATCGCCGCCCAGGCGCGCGCCGCGCGCAGCAGCGACTGGGTGGCGCGGGGGCCCGCGCCCACCAGGATATTGTCGTCCGTCCGGGTTCGTCGCACTACTTGCACCACGTATTCCGCCAGAGGATCGGTCACGCGGATCAGGCCGAGTGCCTCACGGAGGCAGGCCAGTCCGGTCTCCGTGAGGACGGGAGTCACTTCTCCACGCGCCAGGACGGCTTCGGGGGCCTGCTCGTTCAAGCTGCGGCGGGCGAGGGAAAGCTCTTCTTCGCTGCCCGGCCAGCTCATCGGTATCTTGAGCATGAAGCGGTCCTTCTGCGCCTCCGGCAGCGGATAGGTGCCCTCGGACTCGATTGGGTTCTGGGTGGCGAATACGGTGAAGTTCGGCGACAGGCGGAAGCTCTCGCGGTCGATGGTGACGGTGCGCTCCTGCATGGCCTCGAGGAGCGCCGACTGGGTCTTGGCGGGTGCGCGGTTGATCTCGTCGGCCAGCAGGAACGTGGTGAAGAGCGGGCCCTTGAGCAGCGAGAACTCGTTGCGCTGCAGGTTGAAGACGTTGTTGCCGGTGATGTCGGCGGGCATCAGGTCGGGGGTGAACTGAATGCGCTTGAATTCGGATCCGAGCACGGCGGCCAGGGTGCGGGCGAGCAGGGTCTTGGCAAGGCCGGGGACGCCTTCGATGAGCGCATGCTGATTGCACAGCACCACGACCAGCGAATGCCGGATGGGCTCTTCCTGTCCGATGATGACCTTGCGGATCTCCGCGACGACGGTTTCGATGGTGGACTGGAATTGATCGAGGTTCAAGAGCGATCTCCCTGCAGCGCTTCGTGCAATTGTCGAGCGGCTTCCAGCGGGCGGCCGGGCGGATTGCGCATGAGCGCTTCGGCGCGCTCGAGGCGGCCTGGTGGTGTGGTCCGCCGGTTGGCGCTCAGCCACTCCTGCCAGCATGTGGCCGGCAGTTCCCGGGGCGGAATATGCTTGCGCAAGAGCGTCAGCAGGCCGGCCTGCGAAGTCCTTCCGGAGAGAGGAGCGTCGCGGGCGAGGGAGGGCGGCGGAAACCCGGAGGCGCTGCGCCACAGAAACAGGGCCGCACAAATGGCCAGGCCGATGGCCAACCCGGTGAGGCGGAAGCGGCGTGCGAGCCCGACGAAACTGCCGGTCTCGGCGATCCCGAGATGTTGTTCGTCGAATACCACGTGGGAGGCGGCGCCTATGGCTACGGAGATGATCTCCAGGCGGTCCGCGGCGACCGCGGATTCGTTCGTGAAGTCGTCGCTTTCGGCGAAGAGCACGATGCTCCCCTTACCGAAATCGCGCTCGATCGCGAGGAGCTTGGGGCCTACGCGGTCGAGCACATTCCAATCGGGGGCGTCGGTGAAATAGAGGCGGTGGACGTGCCGGTATTCGGAGTCGGCGCCGAACTTGACGTGCCAGGCGCGGTCGAGCGCCAGCGCCATGAGCTCGGTGTAGTCGGCGGGCGGCGCCATGGCGGCCACGACGCGATGGCCGCGGCGCGCCAGTGCTTCGATGCGCTCCAGTCCCTCGACATCTTCGCCAAAGGAGCCGGGGCTGAGTCCCAGCAGGAAGACGGCGCCGTTGTCGGCGAGCACTTCGAGAGGCAGATAGTTGCGGGCTACCGTTACGCCTGGAAGATTGGCCAGGCTATCGAAGAGGAGCCTGGTGCCCTTGGGGTCGGTGCGAAGGCTGGAGTATTCGGGGTAGACGTCGCCCGCCGCGAACTCGATTCCGAACAGATACATCACGCCGGCGGCGAACCCGGTGATCAGAAGTATGAGCAGGGCGACGGACGTGCGGGATCGGGTTGGGGTGAGGGGGGTCATAAGGGCGTGAGTTCGGGCGGGCCACTCGCGGCCAAGCGACACTGTGCACGCCCGACAAACGCCGAGATGAGTCCCGGCGCGGCAGGCAGGAGTGCCTGCGCCACATCGCGACGAGCGGGGCTTGGGGGTACACGTTGCGGGGTTGGGGTCATGCGGGCAGGATCTCCTTCATGCGGCCGATCCTGCGGCGGAAGGCGGTGAGGTCTTCGGGGGCGACATCGTGCAGGCCGTACCAGGCGCGCTCGAATGCGGCGACATTGCCGGCAAATAATCCGGGCGCGTCGGGGAAGGCGCGCGTGCGACGCTTCAACTCCATTTCGTACTCACGGTCCGTTTTGCCGGCGTCGATGGTCAGAAAGCCGGCGCGTCCCAGCCATGCCAGGTTCGCCAGGTACAGGGCGCGGAGCGCCAGGCGGTAGTTCTCGTCGCGCAGGCATTCGGCGGCCAACTGCAGCCAGCGCTCTTCCGGCAGGCGATCGGGCAGGAGGTCCTCCGCATCCAGCCGGACCACGGTTGCGGAAGCGGCCGGCGCGCTCGCGGGAGTCCGGCCGCGGTCCTGCCAGCGGCGCCAGAGGATCACCGCCGCGGCCAACACCACGACTCCTATGGCTGCGTAGAGAGTCCCGTGAAGACTGCCTGAGGGCGGCGCACCCGGCCGTGGCATGGGCGTGCGGCTTCCCGACAGCCATCGAAGCAGGCGGCGAATCGCATCGCCGAGAAATCCGGAAACGGCCTTCACACCAGCCACCAGATGGTCCGCCAGGCGTGTCCACCACGATGCTTTGGACGCCGACGCCCCCGCCGGGGGCAAACGCCAGTCATACTCATGCGATTGCATGGTCTGCCGGACGGATCTCTCCAGGTCGGCAGGAGACACCGCGGCAAGCGAGTGCGACGCGAGAGCCACGAAGAGCAAAGCCGCGGCGGCTGCCTGGACGCCGGCGCGAATCCGGCGCAATCCAGCGCGCAGATCCTCACCGGTTTCCGAAGATTCCGCGCGGAAGCAGCGCACGCAATAGACCGCCTGAACGAAGGGATCGAACGCGATCCAGGATACCGCGATCACCAGGAGGAAGAACAACGGATTGGAGGCGAACAGCGTGCCGCTGCGGCTGAATACCGATTCGTTACCGGTGAGGATGCGAACGATCTGCGGCAGAATGGCCAGCACCAGCGCAAGGTTGAGAGTAAGCAGGAGGTACAGAAAGGCGAGCAGCGGAAGCAGAGCCCAGCTCTGGGCAATGTGAATGGAGGCGAGCCGCCGCGCCTTAGCGCCGAGCAGCAGGGGATCGAGATCGTCGCGGTCCGCGATGACGGCGAGGTTGCGATAGAACGCGACGGTAGCGGCGAGAGGAAACATGGTGAGCCAGGCGACCGGCAGAATGACCAGTCTGGTGGCGCCGAAGAAGGACTGGCCGGCCGCCAACCGGAAGACGCGCCGCGCCGTCCACGGGCTATCCGAAACGCCGGTGAGCTGCCGGCGCAACCGTCCCGCGAAGACCGCTCGCCAGGAGTTCATCCACACCAGCATGAGGGTGAGGGCGAAGGACTCGATGACGCCTGTGGAATCCAACGTCCGCGGGTTGGTGAGGTCGTTCCAAAACCACAGCACGAGCAGGGCAAATGGAATGCATCCCGCCGAGTGACACAGCAGGGTGGAGAGGGGCGCCTGCCGCAGGAGTCGAACCGCGTCTTCGAGCAGCGGCACGACCCGGTCGCGCGTCAGCGGCTCTGCCATGAGCTTTGTTCCATCCGGGAGGCGAAGAGGTTGAAGGCCGCGCCGGCGCCAAAGAATACCAGCCAGGCGAGCAGAATGCCCGCCAACAGCATGGCGGCCGGAACGAAGCGCCGCATCCGGTTGCGACGCAGCGGCTGGGCTTGCGCGAGGGATTTCAGGCAGGATGCGCACAACAAGCGGGCGTCGTGCTCGGTGACGCACTCGCGGCAGAAGCTGCGCAGGCATTCGGGGCAGCGGCAGACGGCCTCGCGCGACTCGTGATTCCAGCAGCGTTGGTGGATGGGAGGATTCGGCATGCAGAACAACGGTCAACACCAGCTTAGCGTAGCGGTCGCGGGCCGTGGCGCGGACAGTCTGGCGCCGGCATGCAGGGGTGCTGGCGGTGTTCGGACGCGATGTGGGAGCGGCACTCCGGACCGGCGTGAGGGCCTCGGCTGGTGGGCGGTGAAGTTTGCGGAACGAAGCCAATTTGTGGTGGGGACGGGAGTTACGGGTTTCGGGGGAGGGGCGGGAGACGGGTTGGGGGGCGAAACAGTCGGGACGGAGGGCGAGCAGGGCGTCGAGAGCCCGGTGATAGCACGCGGTCGGCGGAGACGAGGCGGCGCTGCAGGCGGTCGAAGACGCGGTGGCTGCGGGTGAAGGCATCGCCGAGCATGACTTTCTTGTGGAAGCGCTGCCATTCCAGGGCTTCCTGGAATCCGATCTCCCAGAGCTGCGGCTCGATTTTGCACAGGCGGCGGAGGAGCCAGTCGGCGGTAACCAGGGCGTCGACGAGGACGCACTGCTCGGAGGACGTACCAGGCCAGCCGCCCGTCGCCATCCTGAGCAACGCCATCTGGAAGCGGCTGTTCAACTCCGATCCCGAGATCGTCGGCAAAACATTATCCTCAACGGCGATCCGTTCGCCGTGGCCGGGGTCCTCACGCCCGGCTTCCTGCTGAATGCCGAGATCATGCCCTCCGAAGGCCCGCTCGCAAACATGGAAGTCTACCTGCCGTTGCCTTTGGGCGCCGATGCAGTGAACCGGCGGGGCGATGAGAACTATAACATCCTGGCCCGCCTCAAGCCGGGCGTAACCGTGAAGCAGGCGCACGCCGATGTGGACCTCATCGCCAACCGCATCCGCATCCAGGACAAGCGCCACCAGACCTTCGGCATGGACGTGATCGGCCTGCGTGAGCAGGTGGTCGGAGACGTCCGCCGGCCTCTCCTGGTGCTGCTCGGATCCGTCGCCCTGGTCCTGCTCATCGCCTGCGCCAACGTCGCCGACCTCCTGCTGACGCGCGCCTCGGCCCGCCGCAAGGAGGTCACCATCCGCACCGCTCTGGGCGCCGGATGGCAGCGGCTGGTGTGGCAACTGCTCACGGAAAGCGCCGTGCTCGCGATCCTTGGCGGCGCAGCCGGACTCGGCATCGCCCAAGCCGCCATCCTGGTGGTGCGGCGCATCAATCCCGGCAACACCCCGCGCCTCGATGCCACCCGCATTGACGCGACAGTCCTGGCGTTCACGTTCGCCGTGTCGCTGGCCACCGGCGTTCTCTTCGGCCTGGCCCCCGACGGGAGCGCCATCCGCGTGGACCTCAACACCACCCTGAAATCAGGGGGCCGGAGCGGCCAGGGCGACGGCAGTCTGCAACTCAGCCGCGGCCGGCTTCGAGGCCTTCTGGTGGTCTCGGAACTGGCGCTTTCCATGATGCTCCTGATCGGCGCCGGCCTGTTGATCCGCAGCTTCGTCCGCCTCGGCGCGGTGCCGCCAGGGTTCAATCCCGACCGCGTCCTCACGATGCAGGTAGTGGTCAGCGGGCCGAATTGTCGGAAGCCAGGCGCACTGCGGCAATTCTATAAAGAAGTGGTGTGGGGACGCTTTTTGGACGCCTTGACTCCCCGCTGTTTCCAAGCAGAGCCACAACCGTGAGGGGGTGGTCAGGCGCGGATGCGGGATAGCGCTGATGAAGCCGCCCACTTAGGTTAGAATGTACCGATACAACGTGCTCTCTCGGGGTGAGAAGTTCGGCACATACGAGATCGTGGGGCGCATCGGCGCCGGAGGCATGGGCGAGGTGTATCGTGCCAGAGACACCCGGCTCGAGCGCGGAGTGGCCATCAAGATCCTGCCGGACACCCTGGCGATAAACGACGAGCGGTTATCCCGCTTTGATCGTGAAGCACGCATGCTGGCGTCGCTCAATCACCCCAATATCGCGCAGATCTATGGGGTCGAAGGCCGCGCCCTCATCATGGAATTAGTAGAAGGGCAGACCCTGGCAAACCGGCTTCGTTCGCGCGCGATCCCGCTGCGAGAGGCCTTGGATTTGGCTGCGCAGATTGCCGAAGCACTCGAGGCCGCGCATGAAAAAGGCATCGTTCACCGCGACCTGAAGCCCACGAACATCATGATCACGGACCGGGGCTCGGTCAAAGTCTTGGATTTCGGCCTCGCCAAAGTGATCGGCCAACCCGATCACGTGGAGTCGAACGCAACCGAGAGTTTGACCTTGACGGTGCCCGGCCGGGTCTGGGGCACTGTCGCCTACATGTCGCCCGAACAGGCGGAGGGCAGAGAAGTCGATTCCCGTTCCGACATCTTCGCCTTCGGCTGCGTGCTTTACGAGATGATCACGGGCGAGCGCGCCTTCCGGGGCGAAGGACCCGCTTCCACATTGGCTGCGGTGGTCGCAACAACACCGCGCGCCGCCACGGAGTTGGTGCCGGACCTGCCCAAACCCGTCGCCCGCATTATCGACACGTGCTTGCGAAAAAAGCCGGCGGAGCGCTGGCAAAACATGCGCGATATCAGGCTCATGCTGGATTTCGTGCGCGAAGACCTGGGTTCCGTTCCCGGGACTTCGCCGATGGCGATCCGCCGTGCGGCCGGGTGGCGCGCGCTCACCCTCGTGGCCCTCGCAGCCGTCCTGTTCTCTGGGGCGGCAGCCTGGCTTCTGCTCCGGAACCCCGGTGATGTCGCGGTACCGAAGGTGCTTCGGCGCGTCACCAGCACTTCAGGGCTCAGCGCGTTTCCCGCCCTTTCGCGCGATGGCAATCT
>DATJWB010000045.1:0-118958 GCA_035501495.1 Bryobacteraceae bacterium
GGTGATCGCATTTCTCGTCTCGGATGCGGCTTCGTACGTCATCGGCGAAACGGTGGAGGTCAATGGCGGTCAATTGATGCTGTAATTCCGTCGGACTCCGACGCTTTTCGTCCGTAAGTGAATGAAACTACTGAGAGCCGCCCGTCGGAGTCCGACGGGTGAGCCTGGTAAACCCCAGCCGCTCAGAACGGGAAGTTGGTCTTGGGCTCCCCGCCCTGGTACGCTTCCACCCGGGGAAGTAGGTATGGATACGGATTGACGGGGTTACCCCTCATCCGCACCTCATAGTGCAGGTGCGGCGCGGTTACCCGTCCGGTCGTGCCAACCTCTCCCAAATATTCCCCTCTGCGGACTTCCTGTCCGGGGTGAACATAGGAACGTGAAAGGTGGGCGTAGTAGCTGGACATCCCGTCGCCATGATCCACTTTCACCAGGCGTCCGTAGCCGCTCTCGAAGTCCGAGAACACCACGATGCCGTCGGCAGTCACGCGAACCGGCGTCCCGGTGGGCGCGCTGATATCCACTCCCTTATGGAAGGCGCCTTCACCCGAGAACGGATCCGTGCGCTGGCCGAACGGTCCGAGCAGACGGCCGTCCACTGGCCAGATGCTGGGCTGCTCGGTCGCCGCGATGAAGCGGTGGGACACCCTGCTCCGCAATGCCAGGATATTGGCGCGGCGCAGGGAATCGTAGTCGTCCAGGCTCTCGGCAAACGACGGAACGAGTTTCCCCTCGGCCGAAATGTCGGAGGGGCTTTCCAGTTTCTGCTTGATGCCGAAGGCGACGTTCACTTCGCGAGCGTAGATTTGCAGGCTGGCCAACCGGGTATCGGTCTGATTCACCCGGGTCAATAGCGCCTGATACCGGGCGCGCAAACCGTCGGTTTCCCGTTTGAGCGCATTGTAGTTCGCAACCTTCAACGCCATGCGGGTATAACTGGCGACGAATCCGAACACCGAGAAACAGCCGACCAGGGCCAGAACGAGAACTGCGTACACGGCCTGATGTGGAATATGAATACGACGGAGCCTGCCGCGTAACGAATGGGCGAGTACCACAACAAAATATTCTTGCTTCATAGTCTTCTCCATTCGGAATCTGGTGCGATTCTGATGACAAGAATCTCCCAAAACCCGAGGGGCTATTGGCAATACTGGTACAACAATTGGCGAATCTGTAACTTTATCAACAAAGATATCGCCATGTCAACCCTGTTCCGGATTTCGGTAGAGTTGGCAAGTTATTGATAAAATTGGTACTATGGCGTACTAAAGATGCCTTGGCGACTCCCTGGAAGGTGGTTTCTGCAGAATTTGGTAGAGAGGCGCAGCCTGCTCTTCCAGTTGGTCCGGCGGGATTTCGAGCAGCGCTTCGTGGGGTCGGCCATCGGCTGGATCTGGGGCCTGATTCACCCGCTGGTGATGTTGCTGAGCTGGACGTTCGTCTTCCACTACTGCTTCAAGCAGCCGTCCCCCGATGGCAGCCCCTATCCCCTGTTCCTGTTCGCCGGGATGCTCCCGTGGCTGCTCTTCAGCGAGACCCTGCAGCGGTCCGCCGCCAGCCTGCTGGATCATGCCAATCTCATCACCAAGACCGTCTTCCCATCGGAAATCATTCCGGTGTCGGTCTTCCTCTCGTCCCTGGTGAGCCATCTGCTGGCGCTGACGCTCATGCTGGTGGGATCGGTTCTCTACCTGCAGCGCCTCAGCGTGTTCGTGGTGATCCTGCCGCTCTACGTATTCGTGATCGGGCTTCTGGCGGTAGGGCTCGGCTGGATTGTCGCCGGCCTCCACGTGTTTCTCCGGGACACCGCGCAATTCCTCAGCGTGATCCTGACGTTCTGGTTCTGGACGACCCCCATCTTCCTCCAGCGCCAGGATTTCCCGGACTGGGCGAAGCCGGTGCTGAAATTCAACCCGCTGGTGTACGCCGTGGAAGCATACCGGGGGCTACTGCTCTACACCCGCATGCCCAGCTTGCGCGGCCTCGCGGTACTGTCGGTCTGCGGATTCGCGACCTTTGTGATCGGCGGCCTTTTCTTTCGGCACTTGAAGCGCGGCTTCGCCGACGTTTTATAAGAGAGCGAGGACGCGGTCGGGAGGCCTGGGCGCCAGCGCTTCGAGTTTGGCGTAGAGCGCCACTACCGGGTCGCTCGCCTGCCGCAATTCCGCCCCAAACTTCTCCAAACCGTGCGGGTCGAGGCCCACACGGCCGACCAGCGCGTTTACCGGCAGAAACCACTCCATCCGGCTGGTGGCCTGGAACCCGTTCTGGTTCACGAAGCTCAGAAGGGCGTGCAGCACCGGCTCGCGGCCGGAGCCATTCAGGGAAACGTTGAGCAGCTCCGCGTAAGCCGCACAACGCTCGCGGAAATACTCCGCGGGGCCCGTTTCCTTGTTCTCCTTCCATTCGGAGACTGCCGAGATCGCGGCGCGGAGATTTTCCTGCCACTCGGGCTTCTCCCGCTCGGCCGGCAGGTAAGGACCGCCTTCGGGTTTCAGAAACAGCCCGCGGACCCTGGCGGCGATCACTCGGCAGGTTTCGTCCTCGCAAGCCCGCAATCCCGTGGCGACGCCCTCCAGCCGGGCTGGAGTGGCCTCCAGTTCCCCGATCGGCTGCAGCGGCGCCATGCGCAGCTTCTCATTAAAGAAGGCCACGAAATCGGCATTCGGCTCCGTCTGCTGGTTCGCGAAGACGCCGAAGGTCGTTCCGCCGCCGCTCATCAGATCGTCGTCGGCGCAGCGGTTCGCCGAGAGGTTGATCACCAGGTAGACGCGATACGCCTCTAAGAGAGGCAGCGGGGTGATGTGCCGGCGCTTGCATTCCTCCACCACCGGCAGCAATTCTCTTCCGATGCCGGTGGAATAGGCGAACGACCGGTCATCGCCGGTAACCTTGCCCAGCGCGGAGCCAAATGCGCCCACCAGCTTCTGGTATTCGTCATCCGACACCTTGGCGGCCGCCAGCACATGGGCCATCGGCGCCACCTGCACGGAAGTGGTGACGGCGCCTGCGTAGCGCTGGAGCAGCCGGAACCGCTCGCCCGACTCTGCCTCCGAATCGGAATAAGCCTGTTGTACCAGGACGCCGAGCAAGTCGTAAAACCTGCTGACGTCGTAGACCTGAAACTCCTCGCAAGTCAGGCGGGGCGTATCTGGCGACGGTATCTGGAGGAACAATTCGCGGGCCTTCCCCTTGTCGAGCGGCAACATCGCCTCCACCGCGCGGAGCCGTAGCGACAGCCTGTCCAGATCCTGGCTGTAAACCCGGTTCCAGTAGCCGGCCGAGCCGTCCGTCCGCAGCGGTGCGGCGTGGCGCTTGAACGGCTGTTGCGCGCCCGAAGCTTTCTGGAAAGCCTGTTCCAGCAGTTCGATGCGGCGGTCCTTGTCCAGTTGGCCGAGGGCCGCGATGCGGATCAGGGCGTCGGCGGAGAACTCGGCGGGAACGGATCGCGCGGCGGCGATCAACGCGTCGAGATCGGCCGCGGTCGCCGCGAATGCGGTTGCCGTGCAGAGAATCAAGGACGCGCACGGCGCAACATAACGAAAAAAACTGCGAACTCTCATTGGTATTCGACTGAGCTTCCCTCAATTTTAGCGTGGCGCAGGCTCACTCATGCCGACGCTTTTGGGTCGCCGTCAATTCGGGGCCGGCAAAGTTTGAAACAACTTGAACTCGGGACTCTTTGACGCCCGACAAGCGCCGAGATGAGTCTCGGCGCGGCAGGCGGGAGTGCCTGGCAGGAGTGCCCGCGTCACATTAGATCATCGAAAGGAACGGGAAGCTGATATTTCGCCAGACTTCACGCTTGCTAACAATCTCTCCTTTAGAACGTCTAGATCAGTATCGTGACACTCCGAAGGCCGACCAAGCCGCCGATGCAGACCGAAGTCCTCCAGGGAACCCTCGACATGCTCGTCCTCAAGACCCTGGCGTCCGGCCCTGCCCACGGACAAACCATCGCCAAAGTGATTGAACGCGGATCGGGCGAGTTCCTGCAGATCGAGCAGGGATCCCTCTATCCGGCCCTGTACCGCCTGGAGGACCGCGGTTGGCTTGCCTCCTTCTGGGGCACCACGGAGAACAACCGTAAGGCCAAATACTACCGGTTGACCCCCGCCGGCCGAAAACAGTTGATCGAGCAGACCAGCCGCTGGGATCGGATGGTGCGGGCCATCAGCGGTATCCTGCATCCTGCTTCGGAATCGTGATGGGCTTTCGACGCTTCTTCCACCGAACGCGTGCCGATGCGGACCACGTCCGCGAGTTCCAGTCGTTCCTCGAGATCGAAACAGACGAGAACCTCGCACGTGGAATGTCTCCGCAGGCGGCCCGGCGCGCCGCTCACCTCAAATTCGGAAACCCGACCGCGTTTCGAGAGGAGGTCTACGAGATGAACAGTATTCAATTCATCGAGGCTCTGAGCCGCGATGTCCGCTACGCCTTGCGCGCTCTCAAGGCCGCTCCTACGTTCACCGCCGTCTCATTGCTGACGCTGGCGCTCGGTATCGGGGCCACCACGGCCATCTTCACAGTCATCGATCACGTGATTCTGCAGCCGCTTCCCTATCCTGCTGCCGGCCGCCTGGTCACCGCATGGGAAACCAACCCCACATCCCATTTGCCGGGCAAGCCGCCCGGTTCGGTCGGTTTCTCCCCCGGCAATTATCTAGACCTTCGCGACCAGAACCGCAGCTTCGCGCAAATCGGCGCGTTCTACACCGCCAGCTACAATCTGGAGGGCGGCGCCGCCCCGGTGCGCGCCACCGCCGGACTGATTTCTGCCGCACTGTTTAGGGCCCTGGGAGTCCGCCCCGCCATCGGAAGGCCCTTCACGCAATCTGACGACACGGCTGCCGCCGAACGCGTCGCCATCATCAGCCACAGCTTGTGGCGAGAGCGCTTTTCCGGCAGCGCCGGCGCAATCGGCAGCGCGATCCGGCTGGATGGCCAGAGCCATACCATCGTCGGAGTGATGCCGCCAGGCTTTCGACTTTTCGAGCAGGACGTGGATGTCTGGCTTCCGCTGGAACGCAAAACCTCGCCCCAAAACTTGCACTGGCGCTGGTCTTACTACCTCACCGTGGTCGCGCGGCTCAAGGATGGAGTGAGCATCGATCAGGCTCGCCAAGACGTAGATCGGGTCGTGCAGGGAATTCGCCGGCAGTATCCCGGCGATCTGGGTCAGGGGGGCCTGGTAGTCCCGCTCCTGGATCAGACCATCGCATCGGCCCGCAAGCCGCTGTGGATCCTCTTCGGCGCGGTCGCATTCGTCCTCCTGATCGCCTGCGCCAACGTCGCCCACCTGAGCCTTGGCCGGGCCATCACACGGCGGCGCGAAATGGTGTTGCGCCAGGCGCTGGGCGCGGGACGCGGCCGCCTGGTACGGCAGTTGTTCACCGAAAGCCTGATGCTTGCGCTGGGAGGCGCCGCAGCGGGAGTGTTGCTCGCCCAATGGGGCGTGCGCGCTTTGCTGAAACTTGCTTCCAATGAGATCCCGCGTGCCGCAGAGGTGCATCTCGACGGATGGGTATTGGGCTTCGCGGCACTGGCCGCGGTGACCTCCGCGGTGGTCTTCGGCCTGCTGCCCGCGCTGGCAGGGTCGAAGGCCGACCTGCAGCAAGGGCTCCAGGAAAATGGCCGCTCTGGTTCCGGCGGTCCGGGAGCGCGTGCCGGCAGGAGGGCGCTGGTGGTCTCGGAGATCGCGTTGGCGCTGGTCCTCATGATTGGCGCGGGCCTGATGATCGGGAGTTTCCGGCGTGTTTCGGCCGTAGACCCGGGATTCGCCCCGCACGGACTGGTCACCATGCGCGTGTCCCTGTCGCCCAACCAGTACGGCTCCCCTGACAAACAAAACGACTTCTACCAGCGGCTGATAGCCAGGCTGCGAGCCGTGCCCGGACTGCGCTCGGTAAGCGCGGTGGACGGCCTGCCGTTCACCAACGGAGGCTTCGACAATTCGTTCTCGATCGACGGTCGGCCGGATCCGCCGCCGGGCCAGCCTCTCCGCGCCGACATCCGCCGCATCGACCCCGGATATTTCGCAGCCATGGGCATCAGCCTGCTGGAGGGCCGCACCTTCAGTGAGGCGGACCGCATCGATGCGCCGCCCGTCGCCATCATCAGCCAGAGCATGGCGCGCGAGTATTGGCCACAGGAGCGCGTGCTCGGGAAACGGCTCACGATTCATTTCGGACCTCCAGAGGGCATCGGCGCGGAGATCGTTGGCGTGGCCGCGGATGTGCACGGCGCTCTGGACGCCGCCCCAGTGGACGACATCTACCTGCACTACCCGCAGGGACGCTACGTTGGCCAGATGGACCTCGTCCTGCGGCCCGAACCGCACAGTCACATGGAGCTCAGCACTCTGTCCAGCGTGGTCCGCGCCGCTGTGGCATCCATCGATCCGGATCAACCGGTGTACCGGGTGCACGCCATGGACGACCTCTTGTCCGTCTCGCTGGCAACCCGCCGTTTCGAAATGCTCCTGCTCGCCGTATTCGCCGCGCTTGCCGGGTGTCTGGCCGCGGTCGGGCTATACGGCGTGCTGGCCTACTCCGTGCAAGCCCGCACCAGAGAGATCGGGATCCGGACGGCTCTGGGAGCCAGCCACGCCCAGGTGTCCGGCATGATCCTGCGAGAGGCGCTGCAACTGGCGTTCACCGGCGTCGCGGGAGGCGTTCTGGGCGCCCTGGCTTTGACCCGGCTGCTGTCCAATCTCCTCTATGGAGTGCGCCCCACCGATGCCTTCACCTTTGCCAGCGTCGCGCTGCTGCTGCTTGCGGTGGCGATATCGGCGGGCTACCTTCCCGCCAGAAAAGCGGCTCGCATCAACCCGGTGATTGCGCTGCGGCACGAGTGTTAGCATAGATCCGGCTTCACGATTCCCTTCGCGAGGTAGTCCATGAGTCCCGCGCGCGCTGTCGCAATCTGCTGTTTGTTCGGCTGTCCGGGTCTGCAAGCCCAGGTTCCCGATCCGGCAGCCGCTTCCATGACCGCGGTGCGCAGCGCCCGCATGCTCGATGTCAAGTCCGGCAAATACGTTTCCGACGCCGTGATTCTGGTGCAAAACGGCCGCATCGTCGAAGCGGGAAGCGGTTTGAGCATCCCGGCGGGTGCGAAAGTGATCGATCTCGGCTCGGCCACGCTCCTTCCGGGATTGATCGATGCCCATTCGCACCTGATGGCGCGGATGGGAAGCGGAAACCAGATCGATGAGTACATCCTGAATCTGGCCAAGAAGTCCGAGGCGTTCCGGGCGCTGGAGGGCGCCGCCGATGCCCGTGTCACCCTGGAAGCCGGTTTCACATCCGTGCGCGATGTCGAGAGCGAAGGCTCGGACTATGCCGATGTGGCGTTGCGCACCGCCATCGATCGCGGCCTGGTGGAAGGTCCACGCATGCAAGTGGCCACCCGCGCCATCGCGGCCACTGGGGGCTATTTTCCAGCACTCCTGTCTCCCGACCTCCCGGGCTTTCCTCGCGGCGCCCAGATGATCACCGGCGCCGACGAGGCGCGCCGGGCGGTCCGCGAGCAGATCTACTATGGAGCCGATCTCATCAAGATCTACGCGGACTTCGCGGATTTCGCGTCGCCCAACACCAGACGGCCTGTCCACGAAACTCTGACCCGCGAGGAAATCAAGGCCATTGTCGAGGAGGCGCACAAGGGCGGCCATCGCGTGGCAGCGCATGCCATGACCCAGGAGGGCATCCGCAATGCGGTCGAAAGCGGTGTGGACTCCATCGAACACGGCAACGCAGTGGACAAGGAAACACTCTCCCTGATGGCCGGCCGCGGGATCTTCCTGGTTCCTACCTCTTCCGGAACCGTGCGACGGTACGAGTCGGCGCCGCCGGCACAGCGCGAGGCGATGGAGCCGGCCATGCAGACCTTGCGCAATGAAGTCTCCGGCGCCCAGGCTGCCGGCGTCAAGATCGCCTGCGGGTTCGACGCTTCCACGGCCAATCAGCAGGGTAGGGCTGCCTTGGAACTGGCCGCGTTAGTGAAACTCGGCCTGAAGCCGATCGACGCCATACGCGCGGCCACTACCACCGCCGCGGAGCTCATGGGCTGGCAGGATTCAGTAGGCTCCATCGGGAAGGGCGGATTCGCTGATCTGATCGCGGTGGACGGCGACCCGCTGGCCGATATCTCCGTGCTGCAGCATGTGAAATCGGTAATCAAGGGCGGGATTCCGGTGAAGCTGCCCTAACCGGGCGGCCGGTTCCAGAGTCTGAAGGACGGGAGGGGCTCGATGGGGAGATTTGCATTTTGGGAGCAGACCCTGCAGGACGCACGATACGCCGTGCGCGCGATGGCGGCCAATCCTCTGTTCACTGCGACGGCAGCGCTCTCGCTGGCCCTCGGGATCGGCGCCAATACCGCGATCTACAGCTTCATGGAAGCAATCCTGTTGCGGTCGCTGCCGGTGGCCCATCCGGAACAACTCGCGATCCTCAATTGGCACGCATCGCGTCGTCCGGGAGTGATGAAGAGCGGTATGGGGACCATGCATGAATACGGAAAAGGGGGGCGCCAGAGCCCCAACTTCCCATTTGCGGCCTATCAGACGTTGTTCGACAATCCCGCCCTGTTCTCCGCGATGTTTGGCTACACCTTTCCGCAAGGTCTGAACGTGAATGCCGGCCAGGGGGCCGAAACCATTCCCGGCGGATTTGTCTCCGGAAACTACTTCAGCAGCCTGGGGGTGCCGCCAACCGTGGGGCGATTGATCAGCGACGAAGACGATCGCCCCGGAGCACTCGCGACCGTGGTGATCTCGTATCAGTACTGGCAACGCCGCTTCGACGCCGACCCGTCGGCGGCCGGCAGATCGATCACCATCAACGGGCTGCCCTTCACCATCATCGGCGTCTCCGACCCCCGGTTCTCCGGCGTCGATCCCCGGTCGAAGGCGGCGCTGTTTCTTCCGATCCAGGCGATTCCGCGGCTCTCGGCCGATCCGGCGGCGGAGGAGCGTCGCCGCTTTTTCGACAAGAATTTCTACTGGATCGAAATGATGATCCGGTTGCGCCCGGGCGTCCGCCTGGAACAGGCCGAGGCCGTCCTGCGCGCGCAGTTTCACACCTTCGCGGCCGGCACCGCGGCATCGCCACAAGACGCCGAAGTACTCCCGGAGTTGGCCCTCGAGGCAGGCGGAGCCGGGTTGGACTCGCTGCGGCGCCAATACTCCCGGCCGTTGTACGTACTCATGGCGATGGTCGGCCTGATTCTGGCGATCGTCTGCGCCAATCTCGCCAATCTGCTGCTGGCGCGCGCGGCCGCGCGGCGCCGCGAGATCGCGGTCCGCCTCAGCCTGGGCGCGGGCCGGGTGAGGCTGGTGCGCCAGATGCTGACCGAAAGCGCGCTGCTCTCGCTGTTTGGCGGCGTGTTAGGACTGCCCGTAGCCTTCGCCGGAATCCGCCTGATTACCTGGTTGATCGCCAATGGACGCGAGAACTTCACTTTGGATGCGGCGCTCAATTGGCCCGTGTTGGCGTTTACATTCGCGCTGGCGGCCGTGGCGGGAATGGTGTTTGGCCTGGTGCCGGCCATCCAGGCTACCAGGCTTGACTACACGCCGGCGTTCAAGGAGGGCCGTTCCGTGGGCCCGGAGGGTGCGGCCCATCGCTTTCGGCCACGCCTCCCTCAAACTCTCATCGTGGCGCAGATCGGGGTGTCCCTGCTTCTGGTCATCGGCGCGGGACTGTTCGTCCGGACGCTCTCCAATCTCCACTCGATCGATGTCGGATTCAACCGCGAGAACCTTCTGCTCGTGAACATCAACGGCCGGCAGGCAGGCTATCGCGATGCCGCACTCGGCCGCTTCTATGCGGGCCTGCTCGACCATTTCCGCGAGATTCCCGGCGTGCGCTCGGCCGCCGCGTCGAACTTTCCGCTGGTGGCCCGGTACGTCAACAATCCCAGCGTGACAATTCCCGGCCGTCCACAGCAACAAGCCGCTACGACCACCTATCGGCTGGACGTCGATCCCGCCTTCCTCGATACCATGCAGATTCCTATCGTCATGGGCCGTGGATTGGAGGCCGGCGACCTGGCGTCGCCCGCCGTCGCGGTGGTGAATCAGAGATTCGCAGCTGTCTTCTTCAACGGCGAGAACCCCGTGGGCCGCCAGTTCGGATTAGGCTACCCGGCCGGCGGTCCGTTGTTTCAAATCGTGGGTGTGAGCCGGAATGCGCACTACAATTCCCTGCAGGAGCGCGACGAGCCGGCCGTGTACGTTCCGTACACCCACGATCTGGCCTCCATGCGAGGCCTGTTCTTCGAATTGCGAACCGCGGGCGACCCCTTGGGCGCCGTACCGGCCGTTCGCCGGATTGTTCACGATGCCAGCCCCGAGGTCTCGATTACCGAGGTCTCGTCACAAGCCCAGGTCATCGAGCAGACGATCTCGCAGGAGCGCACGTTTGCGGATTTGGCGACGTGCTTCGCCGGCCTCGCCTTGTTGATCGCCTGCGTCGGCCTTTACGGCGCCATGGCGTTCACCGTTGCCAGGCGAACGGGCGAGATCGGCATCCGCATGGCGTTGGGGGCGCAACGGTCGAAGATCATCCGCATGGTTCTGCGCGAAGTGTTGCTGCTCACCGCAGTTGGGCTGGCAGTCGGATATGGGGCCGCGCGCTTCTCGATCCACCTCGTGGAGTCGTTTCTGTACGGCGTGAAAGCCAACGACCCGCTGGCCGTGGCAGCGGCCATCGCGATCCTCCTCGCGGCTGCGCTTGCGGCCGGCTACGTACCCGCCTGGAGGGCGTCGCGGATCGATCCGGTGGCGGCGTTGCGCAGCGAGTAGCGAGAGATGTGGCGCGGGTGCTCCTGCCTGGCACGAGTGCCCGCGCCACGTCGCCGTTGCGCCTCAACTCGGATAATCTGTTAGGCGATGCGTTCCGTCTATGTCATCCTGCTGGCGGCCGCGACGGTGCCCGGCTCCGCACAAACGGACTGGCCCGCATACGGCCACGACGCGGGCGGCACGAAGTTTTCGCCCCTCCGCCAGATCAATCGCTCCAATGTCGCGAGCCTGCACCGCGCGTGGACCTACCACACGGCCGAACCCGAGCGCCCGTTCGAGGCCACGCCGCTGGTGGCGGGTGGCCGCATGTACCTGTCCACTCCCGGCGGCCGCATCGTCGCGCTGAGTCCCGAGACGGGCATGCAGATCTGGAGCTACGACCCGCAGGTCCAGCGTCCGAAAGCCAATCGCGGCGTGTCCTGGTGGCCCGGAGCGAGAGGGATGCCGCCGCGCATCATGGCGGCGACGGCGGATGGCCGCCTGATCGCGCTCGATGCCGCGAGCGGCAAGCCCGTCCTGAGCTTCGGCGATAACGGCACGGTCGACCTGCGCACGGGGATCTCCGACCGGTTCCCTAATGCTTCCTACGGCTTCACCTCGCCGCCCGCAATCTACCGCGATCTCGCGATCGTCGGCCCGACTACGCCGGAAGGGCCCGCCAAAGGCCCCAGCGGGGATCCTCGCGCCTTCGATGTGCGAACCGGGAAACTGGTGTGGCGCTTCCACACCGTACCGCAGCCCGGAGAGCCGGGCAGCGACACGTGGGGTGTGGATGGATGGAAAGACCGCTCCGGCCCGAGCGTCTGGGGACCCATCACCGTGGATGCTTCGCGCGGCCTCGTATTTCTCGCGGTAGGCAATCCGGCCGACAGTTTCTATGGCGCCGACCGCAAGGGCATGAACCTCTACGCGAATTGCGTGGTCGCGCTCGATGCCGCCACGGGCAAACTCCGCTGGTACCACCAACTGGTGCACCACGACATTTTCGATTATGATCTGCCGGCCGGCCCCGCGCTCATCGAGGCAGTGCGGAATGGCAAGAAGATCCCCGCAGTGGCCCAGATCACGAAAATGGGGCTCCTGTTCGTTCTCGACCGGCTCACGGGCGAACCCATCTTCGGCGAGGAAGAACGTCCCGTGGCCAAAAGCGACGTGCCCGGCGAAGCGTCCTGGCCCACTCAGCCGTTTCCGTTGAAGCCGCCGCCACTAGCCCGCCTCAGCATGACACGAAGCGAAGTCACCCGCCGCACTCCCGAGGCGCAGCGCTACTGCGCGGAACAGTTCGATCAGTTTCGCGGCGCGGCGCTCTACACGCCGTTCGGCCTGCAGAAGACGCTGGTTTTCCCCGGCTCGATGGGCGGAGGCAACTGGGGCGGCGTTTCGTTTGACCCGACCCTCGACCTCGTTTTCGTCAATACGACAAGCCTCGGAGGAATGGGCCAGATGGCGCCTTCTCCGGCCGGTTCGCCCATGCCTTACCGCAACGAACTGGGCTACGCCCGATTTACCGACCAGGACCATTACCCTTGCCAGCAGCCGCCGTGGGGGGAACTGAGCGCCGTCAACACCGCCACCGGCGAAGTCGCCTGGAAGGTACCCTTGGGAAACTTCGACGAGCTCGAACCACAGGGCCTGAAGAACACCGGCACTCCCAACGTAGGCGGGACACTGGCGACCGGCGGGGGACTCGTCTTCGTGGGCGCCACCAGCGACGCTCGCTTCCGGGCCTTCGATTCCCGTACGGGCGCCGAGGTCTGGAGCGCCCGCCTGGATGCCACCGGGAACGCCACGCCCATCAGCTATCTCGGCCGCGACGGCAAGCAGTATGTCGTGATCGCGGCCGGCGGCCCGTCGAATCTGCGCAACGTCGGGAACATGTCCGCGAACCACGCCGACACCCTGATCGCATTTGCTCTTGGCGGGCGCGACGAAAGCAGCCCTCCCTCGACCGCGCCTTCGGTACCCGCAGACACCGTCGGGGGAGCGGCGCCCCAGATCGCCGAAAGCAGCGACCTCCCGGAGGCGCCCGGCAAAGCACTGGTGGTCCGCGTCTGCAGCGACTGCCATGGCGTGGGGACCTTCGCAGCCAGCCGCATGAGCCGCCAGGAATGGAAGGATGTAGTGGACGACATGGTGTCTCGCGGCGCGGCTGCGGACGCTCAGGAGATCCGCGCGATCGTGGACTATCTCGCCGCCCATCTCGGCGGGGCCGCCGGCTCGCGCCGCAAGCGCGGCCAGTGACACTGTTTTTGATTGCGGCAGCCGAAGTGCACCTGCCGTGCCCGTGCGACTCCGGGATGCATCGCTTCTTTCGCGTAACGCCTGCACACACAAGATCGCGCTGCCCGGCCTGTTGAATACCCGGGCGGTGGATTGTCGCGCGGCCGCATCATCGGAAGCGGCGTCCTGCCGCATGGCCACAATCATCTCGACGGATCGAACCATGTCTAACTCTGCAATCCCACGACTTGCCGCCGTTCTGCTCCCGTTTGCACTCATGGCGCAGAGTGACATCGGCGGGCGTAACTCACACCCGCTCATCCACGCGAAGGTTGACGAAGCCCAAGTAGTCACTCTTGCGGGCAACACCCATCCCCAAGCCACGCTGGAAAATGATCGCGGCGCCGTTCCCGACAGTCTCGCGATGGAACATATGCTGCTGCAGTTGAAGCGTCCGGCGGAACAGGAGCAAGCCGTCAAGCAACTCATCGAACAGCTCCACACGCCGGGATCGCCCAACTATCATCGCTGGCTCACCGCGTCGCAATTTGGCCAGGCCTACGGCCCGTCGCCGCAGGACATCGCCACGGTCACCGGGTGGCTCGAGGCGCACGGCTTTACCGTCAACCAGGTGCATCCCAGCGGCATGCTGGTGGACTTCTCCGGCACCGCGGGCCAGGTGCGCGCCGCCCTTCACACCGAGATCCACTACCTGAACGCCGGCGGCCAGGAGCATCTCGCCAACATGAGCGATCCGCAGATCCCGGCGGCTCTCGCGCCGGCGGTGGCAGGAGTGATCGCGCTGAACGACTTCAAACCTCACGCCATGCGGAAGCGCGCCAACTTCACTTTCGGCTCGGGTAACTCCGCGAGCCAGGCCCTGACGCCCTCCGATCTCGCGACCATTTACAACTTCAGCCCGCTGTTCGCCGCCGGAATTACCGGGAAGGGCCAAACCATCGCGGTAATCGAAGACAGCGACCTGTATAGCGACGCCGACTGGTCCACGTTCCGCGCCACCTTCGGCCTGGCGCAATACTCCTCCGGCTCGTTGACCACGCTGCATCCGGGGTGCAGCGATCCCGGAGTGCCGCGGGGAGCTTCGGCGGGCGATGACGGCGAGGCTACGCTCGACGCCGAATGGGCCGCCGCGGCCGCGCCCGATGCCTCGATCGTAGTGGCCTCCTGCGCCAGCACGCGGTCCACGTTCGGCGGGTTGATCGCGCTCGAGAACCTCATCAACTCATCCAACCCGCCATCGGTAATCAGCATCAGTTACGGGAGCTGCGAGGCGGAAAACGGCGAAGCCGGCAATGCGGCCTTCAACACAGCCTACCAGCAGGCCGCCGCCGAAGGCATTTCCGTTTTTGTTTCCGCGGGCGACGAAGGAGGCGCGAGCTGCGACGCCGGATCGAGCGGCGCCACGCACGGGATCGGCGTCAGCGGCTGGGCTTCGACGCCTTACAATGTGGCGGTCGGCGGCACCGACTTTTCGGATGCGTACAATCACGCAATCGGCACGTACTGGAGCGCGTCCAATAGTGCCAGCTATGGCTCGGCGCTCTCGTATATTCCGGAGATTCCGTGGAACGATTCCTGCGCCGGCGGACTTTTGGCGAGCTTCTACGGGTTCGACACCACGTACGGCACCAGCGGCTTCTGCGCCAGCACGGCCGCCAGCCGGAACGGATTGCAGGTGGTGGGCGCAGGAAGCGGCGGCCCCAGCGGGTGCGCGACCGGCACACCTGCGACCGCGGGTGTCGTGGGCGGCACTTGCCAGGGGTACGCGAAACCGGATTGGCAGGCGGGCATTCCCGGCATTCCCAACGATGGCATGCGCGATCTTCCCGACGTCTCGCTGTTCGCCGGTGACGGCGTGTGGGGGCATTACTACGTGATCTGCTGGTCGGACGTGAGAAACGGAGGTGCGCCGTGCACGGGCGATCCGAGCGGCTGGGGAGGCGCCGGAGGCACGTCCTTCTCCGCGCCCATCATGGCCGGCATTCTGGCGCTGGTCAATCAAAAGACCGGCGGCCCGCAAGGCAACCCCAATTACGTCTACTACCGGCTCGCGGCGCAGGCATTCGCGTCCGGTCCCGGGGCGTGCGATGCCAGCGGAGGAAACACCGCCTTGGCCAGTTGCATCTTCTATAACGTCACGCAGGGCGACATCGCGGTGAACTGCGGCGGAAGCGAGAACTGCTACGGCGCCGCGACGGTTGCCAGCGGCGGAAGGCGCGGCTCGATCGCGCTGAATGGCGCGCTTTCGACGTCTTCGCAATCGTACGCGCCGGCCTGGAGCGCCGGCACGGGCTGGAGTTTCGCCACAGGCATCGGCACCGTAAACGCCTACAACCTGGTCATGAACTGGCCATAAATCTTGGGCGCAGGCAACTCTTGCCTGCCCCCATGGGCCCCGGCGGCCCATAGGCGACTGTTCGAGAAAGGTTACTGCCTCGCTTCGGGGAGGATCTCGAGATAGTCTATGCCGGCGGGCTCGTTCCGATCGGGCACGCCTTCGATGCGGATTTCGTCTCCGGGATGCAGGTCGATTCCGGAGATCACGCGCCGCGAGGATGATGTGCCATCCATCTTCCGGGTCGGGGGCAGGCGGCCGTCCGCGGCCCACTCGTTCACCAGTTGATTTGCCACCCACAGCCGAAAGTGAGAAACACCGTCGATCTGGTCGAAGTACTGCACGCGCAGCGTGTGCCAGCCGGCGGGGCCATCGTAACGGAGGCTGGCGGTGCAGCGCGCCGCGGGACAGCCGATCGCTTTCCCGCCGGAAGCCGCTTCCCACGGGGTCACGTCGCGCACCGTGTAGCCGTCCAGGCTCATGGCCTCCGCCTCGATGCGGCCCGGGTGATGGCCCACTCGCCCCTTCGCGTCGGCAATCCCGGAGGAGCGCAGGAACCAGTTGGATACGGCGTCGCGCCACACTTCGGCCTGGCCCACCTGATACTCCAGTTGCGCCAGCACCTCGCGATAGCGCTGGTCATCAACGATGCCCTTCAAGGTCTTCCAAGCGCGCGGGTAGCCGGCAGCCGCGTCCGCGCCCTCGTAATGCGAATCGTATATGTACTGGATGACGGTCTTGCCCGAATGCAGCCTGTGGGTGTAGGGGACATGGTGCAGGAACAGCAGCAGGTCGTCGGGACAGGTCTCGATAGATTCGTAGACGTGCGCCACAGGGGGGCGATACTGGCCAATGTAACCCGTGCCGGTGGCCACCGTCCGATCCATACCGGCGCCTTTCTCATCGGCATTGTGCCACTGTCCCCAGCCGTTGCGCTCGGAGGCTTCTACGCTTACGCCGTAGTGGTTGCCTACGATGTCGGTGAGCGTCTGCAACCCCAGAGGGCCGGTGTAATTCTCGAAATCGCGCCAGGTGCGCAGTTGCAGTGCGGGAATCGTCTGCAGCACTTTCGGATCGTCGCCGAACGTCAGCCGCGTCCACTCCTCGACGATTTGCCGCGAACTCAAATCGGGATTCCACGCCAGGCGTCCGAAGCCATAGAGGTTGGCCTGAGAGAGATGGTTGCCCAGCCAGTTGTCGTCCAGCCCCACATTCACGACGCCCACGAAGCCGCCGGTGGGACGATGGAACACCTTGCCGGCTGCCAGCGCTTTCACCGGAGTAGCCTGTCCGGCAGCGCCCGCGTGCATATCGAAATCCAGCGTCTCCTTCCACATGGGCACCAGAAAGACGGTATACCGGGCCTGCCCGAAGTACTCCTGGGTGACCTGCAGTTCGATCGCCTGGTTGGTTTTCTCCAGCGCTCCGAACAGCGGCGAGGCGGGCTCGCGCACCTGAAAATCGATGGGGCCGTTCTTGATCTGCACGATCACGTTGTCGTCGAACGAACCGTCGAGCGGATGGAAGTTGTCGTAGGCCGCGCGGCCGCGGTCGTTCTTGGGATTGCGCCAGTCCATGTGATGGTCGTAGACGAAGCCACGATAGAAAAGCAGGCCCCCATGCGGCTTGAGCCCGCGGGCCACCACGTTGGCGGCATCCGCGTGCGTTCTCCCATAAGTAGAGGGGCCCACGCGCCCTTCGGAATCGGCCTTCAGGACGAAGCCGGCGAAGTCGGGGATGGCCTCGTAGAGATCGTCCGCGCGCGCCTTCCACCACGCAGCCACGCGCGCATCGAGAGGATCGAACGTATCCAGGCCCCCCAACGACTTGGGACTGCCGAAATCGACCGCGATCGAGACGCGCACACCCCAGGGGCGAAACGCGTCGGCGATGCGCGCGATCTGCGGGATAAAGTCGGCCCCCAGAGCTCGCGGATTGGCGTTCACGCTGGTGACGGTGCATCCGTTGATGCCGAGCGAGGCGAGCAGGCGGCCGTACTCGCTGACCCGCGACAGGTCTTCCCGGACATGCAGGTTTTCCCAGAAGATCGATCGTCCGCCGTAGCCGCGCTCGATCGAGCCGTCGAGATTGTCCCACTGGTTGACCCAGCGCGCCGGAGCATAGGGCGTCTGCTGATCGCTCAAAGGTGCGACGGGGTCGCCGGTTCCGATCTTCCGCAGGTAAGCGAAGACGCCATAGAGCACGCCCGCATCGTCCGCGCCGGCGATCACGGTATGGGCGGCGCCGCCGCCCACGTGGACGGTCGTCAACCAAAAGCCATTCGGACCGAGGGCAGCATCGAGATGCAACTGCGGCGCTTCCTGCCTGAGCTGGGCAAGGGTCCCCAGCACGAGCGCCGATTCGGCCGGCAACCCCGATTCGATTCGCAGCGTATGGCCGAGCATGCCGCGTACACCGCGGATTAACTCGCTTTGCGCACTCTCGATGACCGGCGACTTGCCGTAAATGACCAGCTCAGCGGGAACCGACGTGCGGTATTGACGGACCGCGCTATCGCTCAAGGGCTCGTAGCGCAGCCAGGCGGCAGCGCCCGTTTCACCGCAGAGGTTTCCCGCGAGGATTCCGCCGAGGATACAGATCTTGCGCAGCATGCCGGTCTCCTCATCCGACGATATTTAGTTGTGACGGCAAACAATATGGTACAGCACGGCAAGCTCAGGGCGGTACAGAAGCTGCCCGGCGAATTGCGTTGTGGTGGGGCCAATGTAAACCCGGAGCCTGGAGAGGACTACTCCAATTCGAGCAGATAGCCCGCCTTCCCGACATTCTTGGCCTGGGTCTTCCCGATGTGGACCGAGACACCTTCCGCCTCGTGTATGTGGCCGCAGAAGAAGTAGACGGGCTGGTATTGCCGGATGAAATCGCGGACAGCGGTCGATCCGGCGTGCACGCCCTCGCGGATCCGGTCGAGCGCCGTGCCATAGGGCGGAGCGTGGCACACGAGCACCAGCGGATCCAACTCGGCGAATCGTTGCAGGCGGCTCGCCAGTTGCTCTTCGGTGTATTCGCCGGGCGTGTTGAAGGGGGTGGGGCTGGAGTATCCGAGGCCGGCAACGTGCCATTTGCCTACCTGGAAGTGGCGCTCGTGGAGGTTGTGGAGTCCGTAGCGCGCGCACATGCCGGCCACCTGGTCGGCCGACTCGTGGTTGCCGGGGAGCACATAAACCTTCTCCCCGCGAGTCTGCAGAATCTCTCCGGCTTTTTCGATCCCCTTGGCCCACGTGATCTGGTCGCCGGCGGCGATGTAATAATCCGCCTCCACGCTTAGCAGGTGTTCGAGCGTCTTCCAGTTATTATGGATGTCCGAAAAGATCAGTAGCCTCAATGTCTGCCCAGTATCCCACGACCGGTATACTGGGCGTTGAGCGGCTCCCGTGGGGCCGCTCGTTGGAAATCGTACGTTCGAATTCACCCACCAGCATGAGCGAATACGATAGCGAACTCTCCAAAATCGTCGCGGAGCTCAACCGCGCCGCGCCCAGCCAGAAGAACACCGCCACCGTCACAAGACTGCCGCAATCGACTGCTTCGCTCGACAAACTGCTGCAAGTGGCCGCCAGCCGCAACGCCTCCGACGTCCTGCTGATCGCGGGCGCTCCGGCCATGCTGCGGATTAACGGCAATCTGGCGGCAGGCGGCTCCGGCGCGCTCGAGGCGGACGACGTGCGCAGCCTGGTGCTGCCGCTCCTCGAACCCGCGCAACTCGAAGAACTGCAAAAGAAGAAATCGGTGGACCTGAGTTTCATGCGCGAGAACCTGGGCCGCTTCCGCATCAACATCCACCATCAGCGCGGCAGCCTGGCAGCCAGCATCCGGCTGCTCCCTTCGCGGATCCCGTCGCTCGAATCGCTCCACCTGCCTGCGTCGCTGGCTAAAATCGCGGAACGGAGGCAGGGGCTTTTCCTGGTGACCGGCCCGACGGGATGCGGAAAGACTTCCACACTCGCGGCGCTGATCGACCTGGTCAACACGCGGCGGGCGGCGCACGTGGTGACCATTGAGGATCCCATCGAGTACCAGCATGCCAACCGCAACTCCATCATCGAGCAGATCGAAGTCGGACGCGATACGCCCGATTTTGCGGTGACGCTGCGCAGTATCATGCGGCAGACGCCCGACGTGATCCTGGTGGGCGAGATGCGCGACGCGGAGACCATGGCGACCGCCCTGAGTGCCGCCGAGACCGGCCACCTGGTGCTCTCGACGCTGCACACCAACGACGCCGTGCAGGCGGTAGGCCGCATTCTGGACTCGTTTCCAGCCGCCAACCAGCTGCAGATCCGCCAGCAGATGTCGCTGGCGCTGGCGGCGGTCCTCTCGCAGCAACTGGTGCCCGGGGTGGACAACATTTCGCGGTGGCCGGCGACCGAGATCATGATCGCCACCGATGCCGTGCGGGCGCTGGTCCGCAAGGGCGACGATCACCAGCTCCGCTCGCAGATCTCGGTCGGCCGGGCGGAAGGCATGATGACGATGGAACAGTCCCTTGCCGACCTGGTGCGTGCCGGCCGCATCACGCGGGAGACCGCCTACGCGCACTGCTTCCGCACCGACGATCTGCAACGCTACCTGTAAAAGCTCGGCTGGCTTGCGAGACTGCGAGCCGAGCTAGTAGGCGATGATCTTGTCGAAGCGGATGATCGAGTTCTTGCCAACCGGGATCGCGGACTTGAACTTTCGTGTCTCGCCCGCCTTGACGTCGCTGACGTATGCGTAGGCGTTGCCTTCGCGCCATTGGCTGTTCGGACCGTATCCTTGCTGCATTTTGAAAGTCACGGTCACACTCAGGATGGGGTGATCGCAGTTGTTGCGGACGCTGCCGACGATGTAGGTTCCGCCGTCCTGCTCGTTGGTGGTGCTTCCCAGCATCGACAGGCACTCGGCGCGGTTCGAGGTGGCTGCACCCACGACTTTCCCATACGTGTCATTTAAGTACCAGCGCAAAGCCAAAAACACCAGAACGGCGACAATGCCACCCCAGAGCTTCATCAGGGCACCTCCGTTACAGTTTCCCCAGCATAGGATCGAGGATTGCGTGCGAGCCGGTAAAGTTGACGGGGGATAGTGCCCGGATGCTCACCTGGACGGCGGCCGCCAGCGGGCCACCCGGACATGGGGGCCGCGAGGGGCCCAGACATCCGGATTCGTGGGCCCGAAGAGGGCCAGCACCGGCGTCCCCACGGCGGCTGCGAGATGCGTAATTCCGGAATCGTTGCCGATGTACAAGCGCGCCTTCGCCAGCCAGCATGCCAATTCGTATAGATCGTCGATGCGGACGGCGTTCTCGAGGGGCGGATCGTCCGGGCCGGCGCACCATCGGACAGGCATGCGGCGCTCCAATTTGGCGGCCAAATCCTGAAATCGGACCAGCGGCCAGTTCTTCTTCGGACTACCGGAAAAGGGGTGGATTACGGCGAAGTTCTCCAGGCTTGACGGGCACGGGATCCGCGGAATTCCGTCGCTCTCGCACGGCGAAAGGGCGCGCACCTGTTCCAGGTAGAAATCCGCCGCGTGCATGGTGGAATCCGCGGGCGGCAGTGCGGCCAGAAACGTCACGGGCGGCCGCAGTCGGCCGATCGCGTCCCGGAATTCCGTGCGATTGGCGCCGTACCACGAGACGATCGAGTCGAAGGCGCCGAGTTCCTCGATCAGACGGGGGGGCGGCCCGGTGACACCGAGCAGGTCGAGGCCGGTGGAGGCAATCGAGCGCACGCGATCCGCGAAACGCACCAGCGGAAGAACTGGCGAGGAAGCCCAAACCTCCAGCGTGTCCGTTTTCAGACACCCGATTGCCGGGAGCGAAAGGATGAAATCGCCGATGGCCCCGGGGCGGATCACGAGTCTGCGCACGTCGCGCCCAGTATCGCAGAAACAGAAGCGGCCAGCACCGTTTTATCCACAGCAGATTCAGATGCGCTACCTCGTAACTTTAAGAAAATACATTAAATAAACGTTGAGGAAATCGTAACCAAATTGACAAAAAATGATTGACCATTGATGCCATTCCGGAGCATATTGGGACTGGTTCCAAGAGGTTTGAGGAACAGCAAGCCTCTGAAGACGTAGCGGACCTGGAACGGTGATCCGCAGCCGAAACACTAGCGATAGAAACCGGCGGCGGGGAGCGATGGGAGATCGGGCGGATTCGGAAGGCGGGTCGAAAGGCAGCGAATCCAGCAGAACGCTTTGATCCGGCGGGACCGAAAAGTCCCAAAGGGGAGTGGAGGCTGGAAAGGCGGTCTTTGAACCAGTCGTGGAGTTCGCAACGGGCCAAAAGCATCGATGTCGCCCAAATCGGGGCTAACCGGTTTGAGTAACGGAGCAGAAAGGCCGAACGGGCGGATGAAACGGCGGGTTGGAAGCGAAGTAGCAGGCCGGGAACGTTGACCCTGGAATGGAGGCTTTGAAAGAAGCAGCCGTTCGAGGCGAGCGAAAGGCCGTTACGAGCAGCCGGCCCCGGACGGAAGAGTGACTGCGGCGCGTCTTGAAGCATCGAGCCGGTGGCCGGAAAAACGGCTATCGGGGAGCAGAGAGGCGGGGCGTCCGGCGCTTCCGATTGCAATGTTCAGTGCCGAGCATGCCGGTGGTGAACAAGGCTGGGAATCGGGTCACTTGGAACCATCCTCATTTTTGGGGTCCGCTGAAAGGCGGGGGTCCCTCTACAGCGATTTCCTTCCACCTGTCCTGCACCTCTGCACTCCCTGAGATAATAGCCCGATGGAAACGAGCAAACCCCTGGCATTGGTCACGGGTGCGTCCAGCGGCATCGGGGCGACATTTGCGCGGCGCCTTGCCAACGACGGCTATGGCCTGATCCTCGTGGCCCGGCGCCGCGACCGCCTGGAAGCTTTGGCCCGAGAGTTAGGGGATGCCGAAGCGCTGCCAGCCGACCTGACCAGCGACCAACAGTTGCGGTCGGTCGAAGATCGCATCGCACGGGCTGCTAACCTGGAACTCCTGGTGAACAACGCGGGCTTCGGCACCATCGGCCGCTTCTTCGAGGTCCCGGTCGATGGCCAGGACCAGATGCATCGCCTGCACGTCCTGGCGACGGTACGGTTGTCGCACGCGGCCCTGCGCGGTATGGTGGCGCGGGGCAAGGGCGCGGTGATCAACGTTTCGTCAGTAGCAGGTTTCGGGCAAAGTCCGGGCAACGTGAGCTATTGCGCAACCAAAGCGTGGATGAACAGTTTCACGGAAGGGTTGCACCTCGATTTGAAGCGAGCAGGCTCTCCGGTGAAAGTGCAGTGTCTGTGCCCGGGCTTTACGCTTTCGGAGTTTCACGACGTGATTCACATGGATCGGCGCCGCGTGCCGGGTTGGCTGTGGACGAAGGCGGAGGATGTCGTCGATGCCTCGCTCGCGGGACTGGCCCACGACCGGCTGTTCGTGATACCCGGCTTGTTCTACAAACTCCTGGTGCGATTCCAGAACTCGATGCCGTTGTGGGCACGCACGGCGTTGGCAATGCGGTACAGCAAGCGGGAGGAACGCCTGGCGGCGCGCTGACATCTCGAAAGGGCCAGAGCGAGATCTGCTGCCGTGCGATAGAGTAGTGGCGAATGGTCCGACTGCTGGTGGCAGGTGGCGTCCTTCTGTCCGCACTGATGGCGGACCCGCGGTCTGAAGCGGTCGACCGGTTGCTCGCCCCCCTGCAAGGCGCCCACGCACCTGGTTGTGCCGTCGGCGTCATGCAGAACGGCCAGTTCGTGTACAAATCGGCGTTCGGACTGGCGGACCTGGAACAGGACACGCCGATCACCGCCGCGACGGCCTTTAACGTCGCATCCATCAGCAAACAGTTCACGGCCGCCGCGCTCTATTTTCTGGTGGAAGCCGGCCAGGTGCGGCTGACGGATCCGGTACGCCGGTTCGTGCCGGAACTGCCCTCGTACGCCGACGAGATGACCGTCGCCGACCTGCTGCATCACACCAGCGGCCTGCGTGACGTCACGCCGCTCCTCGAGGTCTCCGGCCGGCTGGGCCAGCCGCAGGACGTTGCCGGCAGCTTGAAACTGCTGGCCTCACAAAGCGCGCTCAACTTCGCGCCGGGCACCGACTACGAGTACACCAACTCCGATTACCTCCTGCTGGGCTTGATCGTCGAGCGGTTGAGCGGCATGTCGCTGGCGTCGTTTGCCGACCAGCGCATCTTCCGCCCGCTGGAGATGGCAAACTCGCAGTTTCGTGAGAACGCCGATCGGCTGAAAGACCGCGCCGCGGGTTACGGCGCGCGCGGCGGCCAGTTTCACAGAGTCGGGTTTCGCCTTCTCGGCACGGGCGATGGCGGGCTGTACACCAGCCTGGACGATCTCCTGCTTTGGGACCAGAACTTCTACTCCGGCAAACTCGGCGGCAGGGCGCTGGTGGATTTCATGGAGGCGCAGGGCCGGCTGCGCTCGGGAGAGCCTGTTCCGTACGCCGCGGGTTTGCAGATCGGGCGCTATCGGGGCCTGCGGACTGTCAGCCACGATGGCTGGCTGCCCGGCTTTCGTTCGGAGATGGTGCGCTTTCCGTCGCAGCATCTTTCGGTGGCCAGTTTGTGCAACCGCGGCGATGCGGAGGCCGAAGACCTGGCACGTGAGATCGCCCGCATTTATCTGTGGGGCAAGCTCAGGCATTCGCCGCATGCCGCGAACCTGGATTACACAAGCAGCGTCTTTCCCGAACTCGGCGGATTGTGGGAGTCCAGGCAGGGTTGGCTGATTCGCACCTTTAGCGGCGTGGACGGCCTTTCCGTGGAGTTGCCCGAGGGCGAATATAAGCTCGTTCCTCTAAATCACCAGCAGATGTTCGCCGACACCGGCGGCTTCCGGCTCATCTTGACGGCGATTTCGCGCGATCGCTTGAAGCTGGCCTGGGAGGGCTGGCCTCCGGTGACGTACGACCGCGTTGAGCCGGTTGCACCGCGGCGGGACGAGCTTGCCGCCCTGGTGGGAGAGTATCGCAGCGAGGACGCGGATGCCCGGTATAAGGTCTTCCTGTCGGAGCAGGGGCGGCTGACGATCGCGACCGGGCAGGGCGGATGGATCCGGCTGGAGCCCGCGGGCGTGGACCGGTTCATGTTCGGCCCATGGTCGTTGCGGTTCGAACGCGGGGCCGACGGGCGGGTCCACGGACTGGGGCTGCACCGCGCCCGTTTGTGGAACCTCTGGTTCGAACGCACGGGAGATTAAAGCGTCGCTATCGGAGTATCGGCGGAGGCGTCCAACTTCCATCGCAGGAGGCCGTCCAGATGCCGCACTTCGCAAATCACCTGCAGGACATTCGGTATGGAATCCGCCGGTTGCGCCGGAGTCCCGGCTTTACTGCGGGTCGCGGTGCTTACGCTGCCCCTGGGTATCGGTGCCAACACGGCGATATTCAGCGTCAGGAATGCGGCGTTGCTGCGCGCTCTGCCGGTCCGCCATGATGTCCCTTCAATCCGAGCTTGTCGGATTCGGCTACTGCTAACTGTCCTCTTGCTCTTCCGCGATCTGCCTCACCTCGGCATCGCCCACAGCGTGTATCGGCACCCGCTTCGCCCCAACCTCAACCGTCACCTCGCGCAACCCCTTGACCTCCCGGATCAGCCCTTGAACTTCGGGGATCAGTTTTCGAATCTTCGCGATCAACTGCTGGGTGCCTTGCACGATTTGAATCGTCACCGCGATTGCCCCGGCGATCTCCAGACCAGTCAGGCGGGGCTTTTCCTGCATGCTGTCAACCTGCTGAACCGCGTCGAGAGCGGAGATGCGGTCCCGAATCAACGCGGCCGCCTGCTCCAGGTCCGCGTCTTTGGCAAATTCAAAATGAAGCTCAATCTCGGCCATGACAAAATCCTCCTCCTCGTTCAGGCGCCCGCACGGGGTGGCCGCGCGATCGCTGCAATGTAAAAGGGCGCCCAGTAATATGTCTTCCGGCTTTGCAACGTAGCGTGATCAAGATGGTCCACCATCGCTCGCTGCAGCGCCGACTCCGGAGCTTCACCCGCCGCACGGAAACGGTGGAACGCTTCCATCAACTGACTTGCCACCAGGCTCTCCACAGGCCACAGCGCCCCCATCACTCGGGCCGCACCCGCTGTGAAGAACGCGGCCTGCAGCCCGAAAATATCATCGCCCGCAACTTCGCTCATCCCGCGGAAGGCAATCGTACGCTGCCCCGAATGACACGCGCTCAGCACCACCAGTTCCGCGTTCAGGCGCCAGTTGGCAATCTCCAATCCGTCCAGCCGTCCGTCGCGAAGCCACAGATGCGCCTCCATCGGATTGTCACCCAGGACGTCCGCGCCGTGCGTCGCCAGGTGCAGGCAGGTGAACTTGCTCAAGGACCCGTCGTTTTCCCTCCGGCGCAGTTCGCCCGTGGTCGCCAGCGGCGAATCGAGCGTTTCCACAGCGATTCCGCGGTCACCGTACGCCCGGCGCACCGACTCGACCTCTGCATCGCTCTCTTCCAGTAGATTGAGGCTCTCGCCAGGTACATGGAACTCGCGGACCCCGGCGGCGAACACCCGCTGCTCCGCCGCGGCACGATACGTCCGCACCAGACACCCGAGATTCGGGATGTAGGTGACGGCGAATTGGCGGATCAGGTACTCGCCGTCGAACCTCAGCGCGTGCAGAGGAAGCGCATGCAGCATGCGATGAGGCGACAACAGCAGCCTCCTCTTCCCCGTGAGCACAGGCTTGATACTGTCCGGCAGGAGCAGCGGGGAAAACCGGCCCGCCCGGTCCAGGTAGCCGTGTGCGCCCCGCAGAGACTGCACGAAGCTTGCGAACTCCTCCAGTTGCCGCCGGTCCTCGGGTGCTATCGATTTCTTGTCGATAATGAGGTGCCGCGAGCGATCGAAAGCGGCGATGAGCAGGGTGGTTGATCCGAGCCAGTAGTAGTAAACCACCGCTTCGTCCTCATCGAGCGACGCGGCCAGGATCTGGATGGTCAGCGGCTGTGAATCGATGTGTCCTCGGGATCGGGCACGCGAAATGGCCAGCAGATCCCAGAGCACCCTGCGCCGGTCGGCAAGTGCCGGAAGCGCCTCCTGGCCGCCCGCCGCCCGGCATTTCTCGATTTCGCGGGAAACCGCTTCGAACATCGTTCTGAGCTGTTCGGTATCCGCGCCGCCGCCCGGTCCCGGATGACGCAGACCCGCACCCGCCTTGGAAAGGTCCGCACGCTCGAGCACCGTGTCGAAATCATCGCAGCGGTAGGCTGCCGTTATTCCTACCGCATAGTAGCGCGCGCGATTTTGCAGGTACGCACTCTGGGAATAAGGCGCGTTAATGTCGTAACGGTGGCGCTCCAGCAACTCGATTGCCTCACCGCATGCCGCCGAAATCGCGGCGTCGTCGCGCCGGGCCATGTTCGCGCTGATGATCCGATCCAGCGCCCACAGCCCAATCGTCAAATCGCGGATGGCCTCGCGCGGCACCTCGAACGATGTACGCGCGGCCCTAATCGCCTCATCGTAACGCTGCGCCGTCTGATGGAGATCCGCCTCGAGGAGCAAAGCGGCTGCGTAAACTGCCCGAAAACCCTGCTGTTGCGCGTCCCGTTCGATTTCCCTGGCTTCCCCGAGCAGGTCGTCCCGTGATGTCCCTTCCTCCAGCCGGGCGATCTCGGCGCGAAGTTCTTCCATCCTTTGGTCGAGCCGTTGCAACGCAGCCAAACGCTCCGCTTCCCGATCGGCGGGCGGCCGCAATGGTTCGAAAGGCGCTGGCTGGCCGCTGAACTCGGCATAGAAGGCCGCACGCTCCTGGCTCTGTGCAACCAGCACCGCTTGTGCCTGCGCGGTCATCTCCTCTCCAAGCCGGGCAAAGCGAGTGGCTGCCCGATGATATTCCGATGCCCTCTTCTCGTCTCTTTCCGCGCTCCCCCGGATTGCAAAAATTGCCGCATAAAGCGCCACCAGGCCCATCAACTGCGCTTCAAACTCCTGCGGACCCGCGCACGTCTTCCCGGCAAGTTCCATCCAGTGGGTCAGGGTGCTCTCCGGATCGTCCGGATCGGGAACTGTGTAGTTCAGTGAGGCAAGTTCCTGGCCGACCGCCTTGAGCTCCGCGTTCATTGCATAGACATCGTCCACCGACGCGTAGGTCTGCGCCAATTCCACGCGTATTTCGGCGCGCGCCATTGGCGCAGCCGGAAAGCGTTCCAGGATTGCGGTCAGTTCCTGAATCGTCTTGTCGAAATCGGCGGCAAGCCGCCGAATCATCGCGATCAGCTTGAGCCGGCACGCCCGGCCCGTCTGCGCCTTGCCGGTCTGGTCCCAAACAGCGGCGCCCCTCACATAACAATCCGTCGCGGCGTCCAGCTCACCTGCCGCATTGCGTTGGTCCGCAATCCCTTCCCGGATGGTCGCGACCGCCTCCAGGATGTCGTCCCGCAGGTAATCGGGCGGTTCGGAGTCAAGCAGCAATTCGAGCTGTGCTGCCAGCCGCTCGCAGGCGGCACTCGTTTCCGCGGTCCAGACCAAGGCCGGCGAGTCCGCCTTGAATTTCGAAAGCTCGGCAAGCAAGGTCACATAGCGGTTCTGCTTTTCGCGAGAGGCGGAGGTCGAGGAGCCGGTGTCCATGCCGAGTTCGAGGAGCCGCTCTTTTGCCCGCTTAGCCAGAAGCGCGCTGCGGTCGTACCGCGTCATCAATTCCGAGGCGTTTACCCCACTCGATCCGGAAGCGCGCTGGCCTGAAATAACGGACTGATACTGGCGTGCCGCACTGAATTCGATAGATACCAGGAGCGCCCAAAGATTCCGTAGTGCGGCGCCGTTTAGGGACGTTTGCTCCGACAGCATGGCGGCCGCCTGCGCCGACGGCAGCGCAAGCAGTTCGCGGATCTGCCGCATCAGAACGATGTCATCGCTCTGCAACCGGGCCCGAAAACGATCCCAGATCTCCGCGGTTTCTTCCATACATCAGGAACCTCAAGACGCTGTTGCGAACCAGAGTATCAGGTTCCGGCTCGGGAACTCATAACTCTGGACAAGCTGTCCGGGCCGGGTTGGTTACGCCGTTCTGGGGAGTTGAGAGTTTGTGCTTATCGAACCTGATAAAGAGCCAATGTCGAAACTTCGGAACGGAAACAGGTGGATTCTGAAATGTGGCTGGGACGCAGGGGTGCGCCCCTCGATCCGCAGATCCGAGGCCGCTGCTGATCAATGCGCAAGCGTGTGAAAAGCCGTATCGTGGTTGCTGAGATGCCTGGATCGTTCGTGCCAAGGCTGGATATCCTGCCCGAGCACAAACGGCGCTTGTGGCCGGAGTTGGATGCGGTGCCAGCGGACTTTGTCCTTTATGGAGGCACGGGGCTGGCCCTTCCAGTAGGACACCGTGTTTCGGAGGATTTCGACTTTTTCTCGTCGGCCGGATTCGACCCGGAACACCTTTGTTCGCGCCTGCCCTTTTTTCGCGACCTGGACCCAGCGAACCCCGACGCCTGGGTGTACCGCAAGCGCGATTACCTGGAAGCACTCCTAGTGAAAACGTTGCCGCCCGAGATTCTGCCTCTTCTTGTCAGAAAGCCTGTGGCGTTGAAGCGGCCGTATCTGCATTACCGCGTGAGGGCCGCTTGATGAATCTCCGATGGGCACCAGCGCCTCCAGGGGCTTTGTGGGGACTGTATTTTGATTCCCTGGAGTTTACAATACGTCTAGAGTTGCAAATATTTCCCCGACGCTTTGTAACCGAGCGCCATAAGGCCGACAGTTTCGGCGCGTCCGCTTGACGATCCGTTGTTGTCTATATTAGTATGTTGCCCAGAGTGGGCAACATATCGATATTAGGCAACAGCCTGGAGGCGTTGGTTCAGAAATTGGCTGAGAAACTACCGCCGGGCTGGCGCATCGTTGGAACGAGGTCAACCGACCGCCGCGCCGTGGACAGGTGTGTGGATGCCATCTTAAAGATCCGAGGACCGCGCGGGAATGCAGGTTCGGTTCTGGTTCAGGCGAAGGCGCACCTAGAACCAAAGGACGTTGCCTCTCTGAGGGTTACGCCGCGTACGCCTTCGAGTCCGCAAGTCTTGATCGTGGCTCCTTTTATCAGCGTACGGGCGCAGGAACGCCTCAAGGCCAGGGGATTCAGCTACGCGGACCTTACCGGCAACGTCCGCCTCGTTCTCTCGACGCCTGGATTATTCATCGAGACGAGTGGGGCGGTGCAGAATCCGGCCCCTACACCCCGCGAACGGAAATCACTCAAAGGCCCGAAGGCCGGCAGAATCGTTCGCGCGCTTTGTGATTTTCGTCCCCCCGTAGGTCTGCGAGAATTGGCTAAGCGCGCGGGCGTCGACGCCGGCTATGCATCGCGGATTATCGCTCTCCTTGATCGTGAAGCGCTCGTCACCCGCCAGAAGCGGGGGCCCATCACCCAGACGGACTGGGCCGCCCTGATCCGCCGGTGGTCGCAGCAGTATTCCCCGTTTCACCCCCCGCGCGTGGCCTGGTATCTGGCGCCGCGCGGTATGACGCAGGTCTTGGAACGGTTAGCGACACTATCCGCGCGTTATGCCGTGAGCGGATCGTGGGCGGCGGCGCAGTTCGCCTCCGTTTCACCAACCCGGCTTCTCCTATGCTATGCCGATGACGTTGCCTCCGTAGCGCGCGATCTTGATATGCGGCCGGCGGAAGCGGGCGCTAACATGGCATTGGTAAAACCCCTCGACTCTGTTGTCTATCAAAGGACTTCACAGAAGAAGGGAATCACGGTCGCCGCAGTTAGTCAGATCGCAGTGGATCTCCTCGGTAGCCCGGGCAGAGGCCCAAACGAGGCAGAGGCACTGATCGAATGGATGCGCGAGAACGAACATGTCTGGCGCATTTGATCGCCAGTACATTGTTGCCCGCGGAGTCCTGCTCGATGCGCTCGAAGCTCTGGGCTTGCAACGGAAGGCTGTTATCCTGGTCGGCGCTCAGGCGATTTACCTGTACACAGGAGCAATCGAGCTTGCGGTCGCCGAGTTTACGACGGACGCCGACATCACGCTTGATCCGTCGCGGTTAGACCCAGTCCCAGAAATTGAATCGGCGATGATCGCGGGCGGATTCCATCGCGGCAAACGAGTCGGTTCCTGGGGGGTATTCCGTGATATCAGCGGTGTCCCAACCAATGTGGAAGTGGACCTGATGGTTCCAGAAGCTGTCGGCGGACCTGGGAGCCGCGCCGCGCGGCTTGTGGGCCATGCGAAGCACGTGGCTCAAAAAGCCCGCGGCCTCGAAGCGGCCCTGATCGATCAGAACATGACCACCATCAGCGCCCTCGATGAAACCGATAAGCGGGCTTTTCCAGTGGCGGTTGCCGGTCCGACTGCGCTGATGGTGTCGAAGCTCCATAAGATCCAGGAGCGTCTCGCTGAACTCGAACAACGCCGGCTTAACGCGAAGGATGCTCTTGATGTATTGCGGCTTCTACGGGCGATCCCCACGCACGATTTGGCGAGCATGTTCGTGAAGCTCTTGGACACGGAGGTGTCGAAAGCAGTCTCTCGCGAAGCCCTGATAGTGCTGAAGGATCTCTTCAGCACGCCGCGCGGGATAGGATCGCAGATGGCTGTGCGCGCCGCCGGCCCGCTCGCCAATGCAGATGAAATCGCCGGATCATGCAGCATACTCGCGTCCGATCTTCTCAAAGCGGTTCCGGGATAATTGAAGGGCTTATATGAACCAAAACGATATGGATCGATACTTCTGGCGGACTGGCCAGCGGTGGAGCGGAGATGACCGCCCGTTCAACGCAGACCGGGAGGGAAACTCGGCAATCGGATGCTTTTCTTTCTCTACACCGCTCTTGCCGTGATCGTCGGATTACGACTTCTGATGCGATGAGTGTGATAGGGACGACCCGGGCAGCGATTTGCTATTATACCGGCGTCAGCAGGCGCTATGGATAAAACCCCTATGAAGGCGATCGAATTGACGGGCGACATCGATGATCAACATCGGCTGCAGGCACGCGTGCCGGAAGAACTTCCCGCCGGCCCGGTTCGTTTGATCGTACTGCTGCCCGATGAGGATGAAGGCGGGGGCGCCTGGGCTCATGGGATAGGCAAGGAATGGGTGGACGAGCTCAGCGACTCGCGGCAGGACATTTATACTCTCGAAGACGGGCAGCCGGTGAATGCGCCCCGGTGAGATTCACTTAGCGCAGTTCCCGTTCGGGGACATGCCGGGCATGAAGCTGCGTCCGGTTTTGCTTCTGACCGGTCCACTCGGGTCCGTTCCCGAGATCTTGGTCGCCTATATTTCTTCTGTCACCCCTGCGCAGCTTCTGCCGACGGACTTGATCCTCGACCCCACCAAACCTGAATTCCGATCTACGCATCTGAAAACCAAATCGGTGCTACGGCTGCATAAGTTGGCTACGATTCATTGCTCCAGCCTTGCTCGATCGCTGGGCAGTCTGGACGCCGCCTCCCTGGCTAGCGTCTTCAATAAGCTGAAGCAACTCTTCGGGATCTAACGCCCAAAATTCTGCTGCCGCTTTGGTGGCGAGTGGTCATGGCAAGCATCTTGGCAAGTGGCCCAGATACGGCAATCATGTCCATGAAGGCGCCAGGGGCTGGTGGGTCACGAATGCGTCGAGTCAGGCCCTCTGCATGATACGGACCCGTCGAAGCGGGTCGCCAACACCGATAGGAGTTCGTCTGCGGTTTTGATATCAGTGCCTTCCTGCACGCAAGAGATCTTCGCGCCGAATGTGCCAGGCCCGGTCCCGAAGCTTCAACGCCAAACTCCAGCGGGCTGGCGCGCGTGCGGGGAAATCTTGACGGCGTCTCCCCAGGCATATAGGTACGGTGGTGTGAGAGCGCCTACAGAACGAAATCGCGCATGTAGAACTATGAGGGGCGACGAAGGTCACGACCGACTCGCAGCGGAGTGGATGAGTGTTCGACAGGTCACGCGATACGCGGCGGTTTCCGAGCGGACGCTGAGAACCTGGATTCATTCGCCCGTGAATCCCTTGCCGGCTGTACGGGTCTGCGGCAAAATCCTGGTGAGGCGCTCGGATCTTGACGAGTGGCTCGAAAGGCGCCGCATCAAGCCGTTGGAAAGCGTTGATGTCGATGATATCGTGGAAGACGTCTTGCAGAGGTTGGTGAATGGGCGTTAAAGTCCGAAAGCCGAAGGGCCACACGGCGTGGTGCGTGGTGATCGACCATGATGGGCAACGCAAGTCGAAGTCGGTGGGTACCCGGGAAGCGGCGGAACGTGTCAAGCGAGAGATCGAAGCCCGGCTTGCCATGGGCGGTAAGGCCCCGTTTCAAGAGCCCGAGGCCAAGCTGCCCACCTTGGCTGTATACTCCGAGACATGGCTTCAGAATATTGAACACGAGCGTAAACCCAGCACCGCCGGTTTCTACGGTCAATATCTGCGGCTTTACGTCCTGCCGCGGTTTGGCGAGAAGCAGCTCGACCGCATCGAACGCGATCAAATAAAGAAGTTCATTGGCGAATTACGGGCCAGAGGTCTGGCCAAGAACACGATTCGTCTGGCCGTGACAACCCTTCGTGCGATTTTGACGGCGGCCGTGGAGGACCGCGTGATTCTGGTGAATCCTGCTCAGGGTCTTGGCCGATTCGTAAGATCCGAGAAGCCCGAACGGGAAGCCACGTCGCTCACGCCGCAGGAAAACCGACTCCTGAAGACCGCTAAAGACAACTTGGATTTTCGAGAGGATGCCCTCATTTTTGCGGCTGTAAGGGCTGGCCTGCGCGAGGGCGAATTGGCGGCGCTGGACTGGGGAGACATCCAATTCGGCGCCACCGAAGAGGATCGAGAGCGCTTCATTCTGGTGCAACGCAACTATGACCGGCGGTGGTCGCGGCGCATGCTTACGACGAAGAGCCGCAAACCCCGACGGGTCGATATGAGCCGTGAACTTCGCCGCGTGCTAATGCAGCCTGGCCAGCAGGGGTCCAATCCATCTGACCATCGGACTCCCAGAGGCGGTCAAGGGTTAGTTTTCCCGTCGAACGCAGGGACGCCCATCGAGATGAACAATTTTTGCAAGCGCGTCTTTCAACCGCTCTTAACCAAGGCAGGCTTGCGCAAGATCCGGTTCCATGACCTGCGACACACGTTTGGAAGCTTACTCATCCAAGCGGGAGCATCGCTCGCCTACGTTCGCGACCAAATGGGGCACAGTTCGATTCAGATCACGGTGGATGTCTATGGGCACCTGATTCCGGGGGCCAATATCTGCTTCGTGGACCGGCTTGACTGTCTGACCTCTCCGCAACAATCCGCAATACAGCCGCAACAAAGCCTTGGCTCTGAATTGGGGGATTTGCCGGAAGTGCTTGGGGATGAGTGGCTGGGACGCAGGGATTCGAACCCCGATACGCAGATCCAGAGTCTGCAGTCTTACCGTTAGACGACGTCCCAACGTTGAACTCCATTTTACCCCACACGGACCGACGAATCCAGCCAGTTACCACCAGTCGATGTCCACCCGCGAGCCGGCCCGCGGAGATTCACTCATTGACCCACTCGATCCCAGCGGGTAGTTGCAGATCGTCTCCAGGAGATCTCGGCACGACGTGGACATGGGCGTGAATCGGATCCTCTTCTGTGCCGTCGGCGAAGCCGATGTAAAAACCGTCCACCTTGAGCGCGGACAGGATCCGTTTCTGGATTTCGCCGACCATCGACCATACCACCTGCTGTTCCTGGACGTCCAGATCGTAAAAAGTACGGACGTGCCGGCGAGGGGCTACCACCATATGACAGTTCGCCAGAGGATTCGAGTGCGGCACGGCAATCGCATCCTCGTTGACGATCCAGGCTTCTTCGGGCAGGACCGAGCAGTATACGCAGGTCGGCAAATCAATACTATAGCGCGAACCAATCGTCCCGGGGGCCCAGGCTACCGCAAGGCCTTCTCGATCGCCGCGATGACGTCGCCGGACTGGGGCTCGATCGCCGATTCGAACCTCGCGTTCACCTGGCCATCCCTCCCCACCAGGAACTTCGTGAAGTTCCACTGGATTTCGCCGCCCGTCGCCGGATTGGACTGCTTGTCCGTAAGGAACTGATAGAGCGGCGCCTTGTCCGCGCCCTTCACCGAAATCTTCGCGTACATGGGAAACGTCACGTTATATTTGCGGGTGCAGAACTGCTTGATTTCCGCATTCGTGCCCGGCTCCTGGGCGCCGAAATTGTTGGCCGGGAATCCCAGCACCACGAACCCGCGGTCCTTGTACTTCCGGTAAATCGCCTCGAGCCCTTCATACTGGGGCGTGTAGCCGCAATGGCTCGCGACATTCACGATCAGCGCGACTTTGCCTCTGTAGTCCGCCAGCGGAGCCGGCTTGCCGTCAATCGAGTTGAGCGTGAAATCCAGAACGCTGGACGCACCGAACAGAGAAGCTGCCATCACCATACCCGTCAAAAGAAGTTTGCGCAACATACCAACCGCCAGATGCCGCTGGGCGCTTTCAGGTTGCAACTGTTTACAGGTATGAAGGCCGCCCTATTTCGGCCGGACTGCGACCATCAGCCACAAGTCGCCTCGCTGGATGCTGTAGCCCCACGCGAACAGCTTCCGCTTCACCAACGGATCTTCGCACCGGACAACCTGGTATCGCGCCCGCTGCAATTCCGCCCGTACCATATCCGGGGCGATTTCGTGGTTACTCACCTGGGCATCTCTGGATCGGCTCCGATGGCCCGGCAGGCTGTAGTCGGCGATCACCAGCCGTCCACCGGGTTTGAGCGCCCGCCGGATCTGTTCCAGCATGGCCTCGTGCTGAACGAAGTGATGGTAGCTGTTGACGACGAGGACGGCGGCGAGAGAATCCGGCGGCAGCAGCGGGTTGTCGCTGGTACCCTTGACGATCGTGACGTTCCCCGGATCGAACGTCTTGATCCTTTCGTGCAAGGACTGGATGGCAGTGTCGGCGATCTCTTCCGCGAACACCTTTCCGGCGGGGCCCACCAGCCCGGCCATTCGCCAGGCGTAGTAGCCGTTGCCCGCTCCGACATCCGCAACCGAATCGCCAGGCCGAAATTTCGAGCGCTTTCAAAACGTCCGCGGGCCTTTCGTATTTCTCCCGTCCCGCGTCCTGGCTTTGAAGGGTTTCGGGGCCGAACTCCAGCCAGCCAATGTACAGGATCCCCACCGCCAAAAGAATCAGGACAGCTCCGAGCCAGGTGGACCAGCTTGCACGTGGTAAACGCATCAGGATCTCTCTGTTCCTGGATTATAGGCGCCCGAATCGCTGTGCACCGCCGGAAAGCGTAAGATGAGTACTAAAGGACTCCAGGATGCTGCAAATCACACGTAGTCCGCGTGCATTCGACGTGGTGGTAGTCGGATCGGGCGCGGGAGGCGGGACCGCCGTCAAGGTCCTCACCGATCAAGGGCTCAACGTAGCGCTGCTCGAAGCGGGGCCGATGCTGAATCCGGCCAAGGATTTCAAGGAGCACGTCCTGCCTTACCAGGTGGACCACCGCGGGGCTTGGCCGCACGCAGAGTTGTATTTCGGGCGTCAGCCCAAGGCCTTTGGCTACTTCGCCGCGCCCGACGGAAACTGGACTCTTCCCGGCGAGCCCTACACGGTAGCGCCCGGAAGCCAGTTCACGTGGTTCCGCTCGCGCATCGTGGGCGGACGCACGAACCATTACGGGCGCATCTCCCTGCGCTTCTCGGATTACGATTTTCAGCCCGAGGACGGGTTGAGCGATCCCTGGCCCGTCACCTACGACGAGATGTCGCCCTGGTACGACAAGGCGGAAGAATTCATCGGCGTCACCGGCACGAAGGAGGGCCTCCGAACGGCGCCCGACGGCAATTTTCTTCCGCCCATTCCGCCGCGGGTGCACGAGGTGCTCGTGCAGAAATCCTGTGCGAAGCTGAATATCCCGTGCATTCCGTCGCGTATGGCGATGCTCACGAAATCGGTCCACGGGCGCGCGGCGTGCCACTACTGCGGGCAGTGCGGCCGCGGCTGCCAGACGGCCTCGGCGTTCACCTCCAGCCAGGCCATGATCTTTCCGGCCATGAAGACCGGGAAGCTCACGTTGATCACCGGCGCCATGGCTCGCGAGCTGATCACGGACGATTCCGGCAAAGTCACCGCCGTTTCCTACGTCGATAAAGCGACACGGTCGGAGCAGCAGATCCGCTGCCGCGCCGTGGTGGTGGCGGCAAGTGCCTGCGAATCGGCTCGCCTGCTGCTGAATTCGAAGTCGTCGCGCTTCTCTAATGGGATCGCCAACTCTTCCGGCGTGATCGGCCGCTACCTCACGGACTCGGTGGGGTACAGCGCCAGCGGAATCGTTCCCGCTCTCGCCAATCTGCCGCGGCACAATAGCGACGGCATCGGCGGCATGCACGTCTACGTGCCGTGGTGGCTCTACGGCGACAGACAGAAGGATTTCCCGCGCGGATACCACATCGAAATCGGCGGCGGCTTCGACATGCCGCACTTAGGGGCGTTCGCCGGAGCATGCAACCGGCATGAAGGCTACGGCAAGCCGCTCAAGGACAAGATCCGCGAAGAGTACGGCGCGGTGGTTTCCTTCGCCGGCCGCGGAGAGATGCTCCCCAATCCACAGAGCTATTGCGAGATCGACCCGGATCGCGTGGATGCCTGGGGGATTCCGGTATTGCGCTTCCACTTCGCCTGGGGCGACAGCGAATTGAAGCAGGTCCGCCACATGGAGCAGACCTTCGCGTCGATCATCGAAACCATGGGCGGGCAGGTGTTGGGCCGGCAGCCCGAGCCCGACAAGGCCATCTCGGTGGGCGGATTCATCATACACGAGGCCGGCACCGTCCGCATGGGCCGCGACCCGAATACTTCGGCGCTGAATGCATACTGCCAGGCGCACGACGTGAAGAACCTATTTGTCTGCGACGCCGCGCCGTTCGTGAGCCAGCCCGACAAGAACGTGACGCTGAGCATCGTGGCGTTCGCCTGGCGCGCATCCGAGTACCTGGCGGAAGAGATGAGGAAAGGCAATGTCTGACGATCTGGATTATTCGCGGCGCGACCTGTTTCGCCATATCGGCGCGGCCATCAGCCTCGCGGCAGCCGGCGAGCAGGTGCTGAACGCGCAGGACTCCCAGCACGTACACCAGGCGGTAGCACAGGACGCAGCCGCCCAGAAGGGAAAGTACCAGCCGAAGGCGCTCACCGCGCACGAATTTGCCACTCTCCAGCGGCTGGCCGACCTCATCGTTCCCGCCGACGAGCGCTCCAAGGGCGCCTTGGAAGCCGGAGCCGCCGACTTCATCGACTTCCTGTGCGCATCCAGCGACGAGATGCGCGAGATTTACACCGGCGGGCTGGCATGGCTCGACGACGAGAGCCGGCGGCGTTACACCGGGAAGGACTTTCTGGGCGCGGAGCCGGGACAGCAGACTGATCTTCTCGACCTCATTGCGTACCGTAAGAACGAAACGCCGGCGCTGAATCCCGGCATCCACTTCTTCACCTGGGCGCGGCGCATGGTGGTGGACGCCTACTACACCAGCCCGATCGGCATCAAAGACCTGGGATATATGGGCAACAGCGCCCTTTCGCAATTCAGCGTTCCGAAGGAGGCGGTCGAGTACGCGCTGAAACGCAGTCCGTTCGCATAACTGTCACGATCCTCATGCGCCGCTCCGCGCCTGTCATTGCCGCCGTGATCGTGATTCCGGTCGCGGCGGTAGCCGCGCTTCCTCTGATGCGCTATCTGCAGTCCGACCGGGAATCGCTCACCATGGACGACGGGGCGCGCCGTCACGCGGCCGGGACCTTCGTCAAGCTGTCGGACGGCGTGACTCACTACCAACTCGGCGGGCCCGCTTGGGGCATGCCGCTGCTGCTGGTGCCAGGCTTCTCTACGCCGTACAACGTGTGGGACCCGACCTACGATGGCCTGACCGCCGCCGGCTTCCGCGTCCTGCGCTACGAGTTGTTCGGACGCGGATTCTCGGACCGTCCCGAAGCGCGCTACGACGCCGCGTTTTACGACCGGCAGATTGTCGAATTGCTGGACGCGCTGGGAATTCCTCGGGTGGATATCGCCGGTCTCTCGATGGGTGGGCCGATCGCGGCGGCTTTCGCCAATCGCCATCCGGATCGCGTGCGGCGCGTCATGCTCTTCGATCCCGGATACTGGACAGCCATCTCGCTGCCATTCGGATTACGGCTGCCGGTGATCGGAACGTACAACATGGCGGTGGCTGTAGCTCCCGGATTGCCGCGGTCGCAGTTGGCGGACTTCGCGCATCCCGAACGTTATCCGCAGTATCTCGACCCGTACCTGGACCAGATGCGCTACCGGGGCTTTCGCCGGGCCATCCTCGAGACCCTGCGCAATTACCTGACCCACGACGTCACGGGCGAGTTCGTGCAGCTTGGCAAGAGCGGCAAGCCGGTGCTGCTGGTCTGGGGCAAATCCGACCAGGACGTCCCGATCGAGCTCAGTGCGGACGTTCGCAACGCGATCCCCCAGGCTGAATTTCACGTGATTGACGATGCGGGCCACGTTCCGCACTTCGAGCATCCGGAAGTGGTGAATCCACTGGTGATTGAGTTCCTGCGCCGGTAGGCGCCGGCTGGTACCACTGTTTTTGCATCCAGATGCTTCAGGTGCGAGAATAATGGACTACCTAGTACTTGAGTCCCAATGGATTCCACGGCAGGGCCAATTCGCGTACGATCGGTTGGTCTGATCGCCATCGGCTTCCTGGTCTGCGCCGCGATTGGCATCAAGCTTTGGACAAACAACCGTCGCCAGCCACAAACCACATGGCGGATCGGCTACGAAAACAATCCGCCGAACATGGTGGTGAGTCCCGATGGCCAGGTGACCGGACTGGCAGTTGATGTGGTTCGCGAGGCCGCGGCCCGCGCCGGGATTGGGTTGCAGTGGATCCGCTACGAGGGCCCCAGCAACCCGATGCTCGAGGGGCGGGTGGACCTGTGGCCGCTGATGGCGGACGTTCCCGAGCGGCATCGGAATATGCACCTGACGGAACCCTGGCTCCAGGCCCATTACATGCTCCTCTATCGCGCGGGACAGGAACGGCCGACTGCGGAGTTTCGAGGGCGTATCGGCCACTATGAGCAAACCTTGCACGCCCGTCTGGCGGCCAGACTCTACGCGCACGCCACACCCAGGCCGTATACCAGCCGCGAAGAGCTGATTCGGGGCCTCTGCGGAAGTGAAGTGGATGCCGCGCTTCTGGAAGAACGGTTTGCCCTGCGTTTGTTGTCCAGCGCCCCAGCCCCTTGCGCGTTGAAGGCGGAACCCGTCAACCATTTGCTGGTGCAGTTCTCGATGGCTTCCACGAAAAGGGCCGCCGTGGCGGCGGACCGGATCCGGGAACAGATCGGCGAGATGGCGCGAGACCGGTCGCTGGCACTGTACCTTGCCCGCTACGCGAACAACGGGGTCCACGATGCCACGGCTGCCTATGAACTGTCGCGGGAGCGGCAGCGGGCTCGAGGGCTGGCCATTCTGGCCGCTTGCCTGGCGGTGTTGCTGGCGATGGTGCTCTGGCAGAACCGGCAGATGCACGCCGCACGCCGCATGGCGGAACGTTCCAGCGAACGGCTGAAGGCCAGCGAAACCCGTTTCCGCATCCTGCTGGAACATGCGGCGGACATGATTGTGGCGATCGACGGATCCGGCCGGCTCGGCTACGTCAGCCCCTCCTGCCCGCGGATTCTGGGATGGGACACCAGCGACCTGGTGGAGAAGAACCTGCACGATCTTTTGCAGCCGGAAGAGCGCGGCATCTTCCAGGCCATCATCGAAAGCCTGCCTCCCCCGACATTCCCGCCGTCGAAGATCCACTTTCACTTGCGGCATCAGGAGGGCACGTACCGTTCGTTTCAGGCGATCGTCCGCCGGCTTCCCGATGGCTACGGAGCATCCGGCGTGTTGATCAACGCGCGCGACGTTACCGCGGAGATACGCCTTCAGGAGCAATTGCAGCAGTCCCAAAAAATGGAGGCGATGGGACGATTGGCCGCCGGGATCGCACACGACTTCAATAATCTGCTGACCGTCATCAACGGCTACTCCAGCATGTTGCTGCGCCGTACCCGGCCCACCGAACCGGCGGCGGCCCAGCTCGAGGAGATCCAGAGGGCCGGCCAACGCGCCGCGGGGCTCACCCAACAGTTGCTGGCGTTCAGTCGCAAGCAGATGATTGTCCCGCGGCATGTAGACCTGAATGGCGCGGTGCGCGAGATGCTGGAGATGCTGCGGTCGATCGTGGGGGAAGACATCTCCATCGCAACCGCGCTGGCCCCCGGCCTGGGAACCATTCTGGTAGACCCGGACCAGATGCAACAGGTGATCCTGAACCTGGTCGTAAACGCCCGCGATGCCATGCCGGAAGGCGGCAAACTTCTGATCGAGACGCAGAACCAGGAACTCGGCACGGCTTATGCCGGCGCCCATCCGGACGTAACTCCCGGGCGCTACGTCCGGTTGGCGGTTACTGACGACGGTGTCGGCATGGACGCCGCCACCGTGCAATCCATTTTCGAACCGTTCTTCACGACCAAGGCCAAGGGCAAGGGTACAGGTTTAGGTCTGGCCACGGCGCACGGAATCGTGCGCCAAAGCGGCGGCTGGATATGGGTGTATAGCGAGCCGGGACGCGGCACGACGTTTAAGATTTACCTGCCGCGAAAAGACGCCCCACCGGATATCGCGGTTGCTCCGGCGGATGCCCCCGGTGAAGACGTTGAGGGAAAGACGATTCTGGTGGTGGAGGATCAGGACGCGGTCCGATTCCTGATGATGTCCGTTCTTCGCGAGAAGGGCTACCACCTTCTGGAGGCCGTAAGCGGCGAAGATGCCCTGCGCGTGGCTTCCGGTAGTGATGAGATCGACCTGGCGTTAATCGATGTGATCCTGCCGGACATGAATGGCCCGCAACTGGCTGAGCGCATCGCGACACTCAAGGCGGGGGTGAAGGTCCTGTATACGTCGGGGTACACGGAGAACGCTCTGGTGCATCGCGGCGCGCTCAAACCTGGATTTCAATACCTGCCGAAGCCCTTCACACCCGAAAATCTGGCTCTAAAGGTGCGGGACATTCTAGGCTGACAGACGTGGTGCGCTAGTGATCCTTTGGAGGACCCTGCTGCGGAGGGGTCTTCTTGGTCCCCTTTTCGCCTCGCAATGCCGCACCCAGCACCACCGCCAGCGGCAGCGATGCCCAAAACGCGTATTTCAGTTTCCGATTTCCGGGTTTTTGAGAATTCGGAGGCAACACGCACGCATCGTGGGAGTGGTCGATCGGCTTCCCGACGCGCATCTCGTTCAGATCGTACGCGAATTGCTTTCCGCAATCCAGGCAGACGACGTAGGTTTCCCCATGAGGAACGCCCGTCTTACTGACGGGGGTCACCGGGCGGGTTAGCCGGCGGTGGCTGCAGCGGAACATCAGGTTCAGAAGCGTGTCAATCATCGCGTCATCCCCATTCCGGCTTTGTGGGCCTTCTTTCATTGTGACAGGTTTCGTCCGATCTGCCCCGGACCATCACCACCGTTGCCGCAATCGTCAACCTGCTAAGATTGCGAATAGGAAGTCCCCTCCATCCCCCATGTCGCAACGTCCGGGCCGTAAAGCCTACCTCCTCATCACGCTTTTCGCTCTGCTCCTGGTGCTGTTTCCGTTCCTGTTCTGGTACAACACCTGGTTCGGCCGGAAACTGACGGACGCGCAGGTGGACGAATACCTCCACGATCAGTCCAAACCCCGCCATGCACAACACGCTCTGGTGCAGATCAGCGACCGCCTCACGCATCACCGCGACGCCTCCCGCTGGTATCCCGACGTGATTCGGCAGTCCGCCAGTCCGAGCCTCGAGATCCGCCAGACGGCGGCTTGGATCATGGGGCAGGTTCCCACTTACGCCCCGTTTCACGAAGCGCTTCTGCGTCTGATCCATGATCCTGAGCCGATGGTTCGCCGCAATGCCGCGCTGGCCTTGTCGGTATTCGGCGATCCTGCCGCGCGTCCCGAGTTGCTGGCCATGCTGCGGCCCTTCAGCATCACGGCGCCGGTTCCGGGCACCCTGGAATATCGCCTGAAACTCGGCGACTACGTGAATCCCGGCACCAAGGTGGCGCGGATTGGCGATGTCGAGGTCCGCGCGGCCGTGCCCGGAGAGGTTCGTTCCCTGGACAAGAACGATGGCGCCACGGTCCACCCCGGTGATCCACTCGCCGACCTCTCCGTCGATCAGCATCACGTCTGGGAGGCCCTCCGCGCACTCTACCTGGTCGGTCAATCGTCCGACCTCGAAGACGTGGAGCGTTATCTGCGGCCCGTCCCTGGCCTGCCGGACACGATCCAGCGGCAGGCCGCCAACACCGTTGAGGCGATTCGGAAGCGAAACGCCCAACCGTGATTTCAACCCGCCTCGATGACCCCCGGCTTTACTATCTTTTGTTGGCATTGAATGTGGCCAACCCGTCTGAAAGCATGAGATAGTAGGAAATACGGCGCAACGCCCGCTGCGAGGTCTTTTGAAGAAGCTTCTCCTGTTCTGCACGGCCCTGATTTTGGTTTTTCATGCTCGTACCGCTCCGTTGGCTCTGGTCGTTCTCAATACGGCGGGGTGGAGTGTCTCCAGGTTGCCGGCTGATTGGCAGGTGAAAGTGAATCACGGCAAGCCCGACGTCTCGGTATGTGCCGACCGGCCCGATGCCTGCCTCCACCTCAGGAGCAACAAGGCCTCGTTTTCTCTCGAGCGCAGCGTGGATGTGGATCCCGTGCAGATGCCCTTCCTCACCTGGCAGTGGAAAGTCGCGCAACTCCCCGCGGGTGGCGACTTCCGCAAGGCCGCAACGGACGATCAGGCGGCCCAAGTGCTGGTGGCCTTCGATGACCGGCGGATCCTCAGTTATGTCTGGGACACCACCGCGCCCAAAGGAGCCGAACAGCGCAGCACTTTCATTCCCCTCGTCCACGTCTTTGCGATGGTGTGCCAGTCCGGCGCCGCCGACGCCAACCGCTGGATTGCGGAGAGCCGGAACGTCGCGGCGGATTACGAACGGGCTTATGGGAAGCCCGCACCTCATGTCAAGGGCCTGCGTCTCCAAATCAACTCTCAGCACACCGGTACGGTGGCGGAGAGCTACTTCGGCGAAGTCGCGTTTCGCAGCACGCCGCGGTAATGATCCTGGTAACGGGCGGCACGGGATTCATCGGCAGCCACGTCTTAGAGAAGCTCTCCTCGAGCGGTGTGCCCGCGCGTTGCCTGCTGCGCCCCCGGAACAGGCCGGCCACTCTGCCGGCGGGCATCGAGCCCGCTTTCGGTGACTTGTCCACAGGTCATGGGCTCGCGGAGGCGCTCCGCGGCATCACCGCCCTCATCCATCTTGCCGGGGTCACCAAGGCCTTGCGCAAGGAGGAGTTCTACTCCGGCAACGTGCGCGCGACCGAAACCTTGCTGCATGCGGTGGCGGGGCGCGAGATCCGCCTGGTGCATGTCAGTTCTCTCGCTGCCATCGGTCCGAGCCGCGACGGCACGCCGGTCGGCGAAGACGATCCTCCCGGTCCAATTACCCATTACGGGAAATCCAAGCTCGAGGCGGAGCGCCTGGTTCGCAAACTCACACCTCAGGCGGTCATCGTGCGCCCCCCGGTGGTTTACGGCCCCCGGGACACGGACGTCTTCCAATTGCTGAAATCGATCTCCCAGGGCCTGGTTCTCGAAATTGCGGGTGGCGAGCGGTGGTTCAGCGCCATTTACGTGACTGATCTCGTGGATGGCCTGCTGGCAGCGGCCAATTGCCCGCGGGCCACAGGGCGGACCTACTTTCTGGCGCATCCCAAGCCGAACACGTGGACCGACCTGAGTTCCACCGCCGCACGCATCATGGCATGCCGCCCCAGCGTACTCCGCGCCCCCGTGCCGGTAGCGTATTCTCTTGGATTCGCCGCGGAGATCTGGTCGCGGATCACGCGCAAACCGGGCATCGTTTCCCGCGAGAAGATCCGCGAGGCCCGCTGCCGATGGTGGATGTGCGATACCCGGCGCGCCGCGGCGGAACTCGGTTTTCAGGCCACGACGCCCCTCGATACGGGGCTCTCCCTCGCCCTGGCTTGGTACAAGGAGGCCGGATGGCTGAAATGGTAGGCCTCACCGGCCCCCCTACTGACACACGCTTGTGGGCCGTTGACAAGTTAATTCTGGGCTACCTGGCCTTTACCACAATCTTGATTCTGGGATGGTGGAGTTCGATCGAGGACGCCGCCTGGCTGTTCGCCGCCCACCTGGCCGGGGTGGCGCTGCTGATGTTCGAGGTGAAGCGCCCGAATCCCACAAGCTGGGTCTTCCGGAACTGGTATGCCCTGCCCTACGTAGCTTCCTGTTACAAAGAAATGGCGCTGATTATTCCAGGGGTGCGCCTCACCGATGCGGATCAATGGCTGGCAGACCTGGATTTTCGGCTCTGGGGCGTCCATCCGACCGTTTGGCTGGAGCGGATTCAGACTCCCGCCCTCACCGAGCTGTTACAAGTTGTATACACCCTCTTCGTACCGGCTGTTTTGCTGATCCCATTCTGGATTTGGCGGAGGCGCCGTTTTCGGGAGTTCCAATATTATGCTTTTTTAATCGCGTTGGGATATTTGGCTTCCTACATCGGTTACCTGATCGTCCCCGCCCGGGGGCCTCGATTCCTGCTCAACCATTTGCAGCACATACCGTTACAGGGGCTGTGGCTGTTCCACGCCATGCAGAGCACCCTCGACCGCCTGGAATCCGCCCATTACGACTGTTTCCCGAGCGGGCATACCGAACTCACCATCCTGGCGTGGTGGTCCAGCCGCGCGATCTCAAAACCTGTGTTTTGGGTCTATTTAGCCTACACTCCGCTCATCATTTTTGCTACAGTTTATCTTCGATACCACTATACGGTAGACGTGCTGGCGGGGATTGTTCTGGCGGCGGTGCTCCTTGTGTCCACCCCCGCGTTGTATCGGTTGATGTCGAAAGGAGCGTGGTGGATTGGCGGACATTGAGGTCACCGGAGTGGATGGTAAGAAGGCCCTTAAAGAGTTTGTGGAATTGCCATACACCCTTTACCGTGACGACCCGTACTGGGTTCCCCAACCCCGCATCGCTGTAAAGGATCTACTCGACCGCGCGAAGCATCCGTATTATGCTAACGCAGAGGTAGAATTCTTTCTGGCGCGCCAGAACGGTCGCGTGGTAGGCCGGATTGCTGCCATAATCGACAGGGCGCACAACCGGGTTCATGAGGAAAACGCCGGATTTTTCGGGTTTTTCGAAAGTGTGAACGATCTGGAGGTGACTCGCGCCCTGTTGTCGCGGGCTCGCCAGTGGGTTTTTGAACGAGGCGCACGTTTCATTCGCGGCCCCGTCAATCCCTCCACCAACTATGAATGCGGCATGTTGATTGACGGCTTCGACTCCAGCCCTATGGTCATGATGACCTACAATCCGCCGTACTATCCCGCATTGATGGACCAGGTGGGTCTCCGCAAGGCCAAAGATTTGCTGGCGTATTTGAGCAATTCGCAGAAAATCGAGATGAAAAAGATCGAGCGTGTTGCCGATCGCGTCCTGGCCACCCATGGAGTTACGGTTCGTACCATCAACATGAAGGATTTCAACGGGGAGGTGGAGCGCGTCTGGGAGGTCTATTCCAAGGCCTGGAGCCGGAATTGGGGATACGTTCCCATGACTCGGGAGGAATTTGCCCTGATGGGCAAAGACTTGAAGATGATCCTCAAGACCGACCTGGTGTTGATCGGGGAGGTGGGGAATCGTGTCGTGGGCTTTGCTTTGGCCTTGCCCGATATCAATCAAGCCTTGAAGCATGCGAATGGGAGGCTGTTCCCGACGGGGCTCTTCAAAATCCTGTATTATCAACGTTTGGTCAAAAGTGTACGGGTTCTTGCACTTGGGGTGGTGGAGGAGTACCGCACCTCCGGGCTGGCGGCGGCGTTTTATGCGACTCTGGTCCGCAATGCCAGGAGACTGGGATACGGTGATTGCGAAATGTCCTGGATACTGGAAGACAATGTCTTGATGAATCGTTCCCTGGAAGTGATGGGGGCAAAGCGGTATAAGACCTACCGAATTTATGAATGGAACTGAGGACCATGCGCGTATCGACTAGCGGCACGACCGGCAAAAAAAAGAGCGGCGGATCGAACGACATTTTTGAAAAATGCCGGAATTTCACTCGTCCGAGTGATTTGCAATCCGCCGGCCTCTATATGTACTTCGAGGTCTTCGGCGATCGCGATGGTTGCGGACCGGGTGAGGTCCGCATGGGCAGGCGCAAGGTACTGATGTTCGGGTCGAATGATTATCTCGACCTGATCACCCATCCCAAAGTCAAGGAAGCCGCCGTGCAAGCCATCCGCAAGTACGGCAGCGGATGCAGCGGCTCCCGTCTCCTCAACGGTACTCTGGATATCCACATTCAACTCGAAAGTGAGCTTGCAGATTTCGTACATAAGGAATCCGCAATCATTTTCGGCACTGGCTTCCAGGCGAACTATGCCACCCTCTCGGCTCTTACCGAGAAGGGCGACGTCATGATTTGCGACCACAATCTGCACGCCAGCCTGGTGGAAGGCGCGCTCCGTTCGCCCGCCCGCACCATGCGGTTCCGCCATAACGATCTCGATCATTTCGAGCGCTGCCTGGAGAACTGCCCGCCCGAAGACAAGATTCTGATCGTCTCCGAGGGTGTATTCAGCATGGAAGGCGACATAGCCGACCTGCCCGGCATTCTGAAACTCGCCAAGCCGTACGGCGCGCGGGTCTATGTGGACGAGGCGCATGGCATTGGCGTGCTGGGGGCCACCGGAGCCGGCGCGGCCGAGCATCTCGGCGTCCTCGACGATATCGATATCGTGATGGGGACCTTCAGTAAATCGCTGGCATCCGTCGGCGGTTTCATCGCCGGCGAGCGCGCCGTGATCGATTACCTGAAGCATACTGCGCGGCCCTTTGTGTTCTCCGCCAGCCTCCCCGCCGCCTCGGTAGCAGCCGTCGCCACCGCGCTCCAAATCATGAGAAAAGAGCCCCAGCGGCGCGAACACCTCCTCCGCGTTGCCGGGTTCCTCCGGGATGAATTGCAGGTGCGCGGTTTCAACGTACTTCCCGGCGAGACGGCGATTGTTCCGGTGGTCATCCAGGAAGAGATCGATCTTTGCCGGCTCTGCAAGCGACTCCTCGAGGAGGGCATCTACATCAATCCCGTGCTGCGGCCGGCAGCCGCGCAGAATCTGCTGCGGATTTCGGTCACCGCCGCCCACACGGAGTCGCACGTGGAGCGGCTGATCGACACCCTGGAACGCGTATCGAGCGAACTCGGCATTCCCAGGTAGAAGTGGCGCCAGGCACTCATGCCGACGCTTTTGAGCCGTCCCGATTTCCAGGAGCCGTTCCCTATCCTACCGGCCCCTGCGTCGCGCGTCCGACCCCCATCAGCGTGTCGTTCGGGTAGAAGTGATCCACGTTTTCAGGGGTGATCAGCAGGTGCCGTATGAAAATCGCCGGCGGTGTGGCCTTGCGCGCCAGGATATCGAGCGCCAGGCGAATTACTCCCGGGCCGTACTTCTCCGGAAAATAAGCCACCGACCCGATGAGTCGAGTGCGCGGCTCGCGCAGTTCGGCGCGGCCGTCGGGCTCGGCGTTGTGCCCCACAATCGCGCAGTCGGCGATCCGCCCGGCTTCCTGGAAGGCGCGTAAGGCGCCGAGCGCGCTCGGATCGGTGGCCGCGCCCACCAGGATCCGTCTCGCTTTCGAAGTCCTGAGGTGCTTGCGGATGCACTCCAGCGTGGTCCGGAACTGGCCGTCTCCATCGAGGTGGAGGGTGCGCGTTTCGGTGTGGCGAAGGGTTTCGTTGATGCCCGCCAGCATCCCGCCGATCCGCTGCTGCGGCACCGAGCCCGACCGCGAGATCTCCACCATCACGATCTCCTCGACGACTCCCTCCCAGTGTTTGTTGGCCCACCGTCCGAGGTGGCGTCCACCGATCAGCCCCGCCTCGTAGTTGTTCGCTCCAAAATAGGTCGCGCCGGGATGCGGGATGTCGATCGCAATCATGGGAATGTTGGCTTCCATGAATTTGCGGGTGATGGCTGGCGCCGCCGCGTCGTCGGCCTGAAACTCGATCACCAGGTCTACCTCTTCGCGGATCAACTGGTCGGCGTTGCGCAGAGCAGTCCGCGCGTTGTAGCGATTGTCCACCACCACCAGTTCGACATGGGCGCTTTCGGCGGCGCGCACCAGGCTGGAGGCGACCTCTCGCGGGAAAGACGAATCCTGCCCCTGGGCCGCATATCCAATCCGGTACTTGCGGCTGGTCCGGATCTCCGAAACGGTGCGGTACTGATTTTCTCCGACCTTTTCCAGGAAGCCGCATGAATGGAGCGTGTAGAGCAGGCGAAAACACATGCCCTTGTTGAATCCAGTGCGCGCCACGACGTCGCGGAGGCGAAGCACCTCGCCCTCGGAACGGAACGCGGAAAGGACTTCCGAAGCGTGCACCAGCGACTTGATCAGGTAGCGGCTGTGGTTCGTGCGATTCGGCATGAGCGGCGTGGCCGTTTTGCTATTTGTAACACAGGCTCGCTGGAAAGTCGCCCGGGGCACCGGCCGTAAACAGTTGGTGAAGCGGTTAAATCACTTCTGGTAAATGGATTCGGGGCCATTGGACACTGCCTGTTTACTTGACAAGCGGTTGCCATCGGGCATATACTCCCTCCTAAAATTCAAATCACGATTTAACGCTGAGCGAATCGGCTTAAATCGAGGGGGTATCTTATGCTTGGGGTTACTCTGCTCAGCAGAAAACGTCTCTCTGTCCTCGTTCTACTCTTGACCGCGGGTGCACTGCTCGTCTGCGCCCAAACCACACAAACCGGGATCCACGGAACCATCACCGACCCCTCGGGCGCGGTGGTTCCCAATGCGACGGTGAAACTCACCGACACGGGCACCGGCATCGAGAAGACCACAACCGCCGCCTCGGATGGAGGTTTCGTCTTCCCCGACCTGCAGGCCGCCACGTACAAGGTCACGGTCACGGCCACAGGCTTTCAGACGGCGGTCATCGCCTCGGTGGTGGTCGATAGCGGGCGTGTCACGGACGTTCCGGTGAGACTGGCCGTTGGAAGCGCCACGGAGACCGTGGAGGTCAACTCCACTGCGCCGCTGCTGGAGACGTCTTCCAACGAAGTAGGGACTACCATCAACAACGCGGCGATTCAAAACCTGCCCTACAGCAGCCGCGACGTCTTGATGTTTTCACTGCTGATGGCCGGGAACACGACAGCCAATGACGCGACCGGCCGCAACAGCACCTTTAATGGGCTTCCCAACGCCTCGCTGAACATTTCGATCGACGGCATGAACAACAACTCGCAGCGCTTCAAGAGCGGCGGCACCAGCATGTATGCCTTCGCTCCGGAGCGGATCGACGCCATCGAGGAGGTGACGGTGTCCACCACGGGCTTGGGTGCGGACGCGGGAGCCGGCGGCGCCATGAATATCCGCTTCACCACCAAGCGCGGCACCGACACCTATCACTTCTCGGTCGGCGAACAATTCGCCAACGAAGATTTGAATGCCAATACCTTCTTTGGGAACCTGCACGGGCAGCCCATCTCCAGGTCGCGTCAGAACAATCCGTATGGGAGTTTCAGCGGACCGCTTCTGCCGTTCATTCCGAGCATGAAGCACAAGCTGTTTTTCTTCGCCTATGTGGAAGCACAACCCCAGCCTACCTCCACCACCAACACGATCACGGTGCTCAACCCTGATACGCAGGCAGGCAACTTCACCTACATCGGAACCGATGGCGCCACGCGCACGGTTAACCTCCTGCAGGTCGCCGGAGCGGCCGGATACACCAGCACCATCGACCCGACCATTTCCGGAATTCTCAGCACCATCAATGGCTCTCAGTCGAAGGCCAGCGGGTACCTGAACATCAGCGGCCAGCCCTACTGGCGCACCATGGAGTGGACGCAGCAGCAGAATACGCAGTACATTTTTCCCTCGGCGCGAGTCGATTACCAGATCACGCCCAAGATCAACTGGCACGGCACCTGGAACCTGCGCCACGAGACGATTGACGGCGGGCCGAATTATCCCGGACTGGCCGGACAAAGCTACGGCGGCGGGTACAAGATCACGACCTATATTGCCACCAGCGCCGTAGACTGGCAGATCACTCCCACCATGCTCAACAACACCACGTTCGGCGTGCAGAGCAACGGGGAGTATTTCTACCAGGGAAGCAGCCCTCAACAGTGGGGCGTCTACGGGAACCGCAATATCGTGTTCCCCGGTTTTACGGTAAACGCTCCGAACCAGACGGTCTGCAACGCCAGCGCCACCGCTACCATCAGCCCCGTGATCTGCAACCAGACCCCGTTCATCCGCAACAACCCGGTGTACCAGGTGCGCGACGACTTGAACTGGGTCAAAGGCAAGCACACCATTCTGATCGGCGGAGCGATCCTGCACACCAGCTTCTATGAAACGTCCTACGGCAGCGCCGGCGTTCCGAGCTTCAACCTCGGCATCGCTTCGGGCGATCCCGTGGTGACGACTCTCACCTCCGCCCTGCCGGCCATCAATACCGGCAACGGCGATCTGAACAACGCCGAGGCGATCTACGCGTTTCTCACCGGGCGCCTGAGCAGCATCACCGGGTCGGTCAACGTAAACGAGGTCACTCATCAATACAATCAGTTCGCTCCGGTCACGCAGCGGTATGCCTTCACCACGGGTGGATTGTATGTGCAGGACAGCTTCCGCGTCACCCCGCACTTCACGCTGAATTACGGCTTCCGTTGGCAATTCGATGGACCGATCAAGAACACCAACGGGATCGACGCCGAGCCGGTTAACGGAAGCTTTTTTGGCCCCTCCACCGGGCTGTTCGCCCCGGGGTCGCTGAACGGCGTCCAGAATCCGCAGTTAGCGCTGGTCGGGGCGCCCTACAAATCCGATCTCGTGAACCCCGCTCCGAACGTCGGGTTTGCCTGGACTCCGACCGGCGGCGGCGGGATCCTCGGCAAATTCCTGGGCAACGGCAAGACGGTGATTCGCGGCGGCGCTTCCGTCACCTACTACAACGAGGGCATGAACGCCATATCCAACGTGCTCTCCAGCAACCAGGGCACTGTGCAATCGGAGTCCGCACAATCTGGAACTCCAGGGTTCCCCCTCGGCGGCGTAAATCTGAGTTCGCCGGCGCCTCCTCTTACGGTGGCACCGGCATCCTTTGGATATCCCATCAATCTCTCTGCCTATGCCTTTACCGGCAGCCAGAGCCTGTACCTCGTCAACCCGAACCTGGTGACTCCGTACACCACCAACTGGAACATCGGCATCCAGCGCGAACTGCCCAGCAAAGCGGTTCTGGAAGTGCGCTACATCGGCAACAAGTCCACCCACATGTGGCATTACCAGAACCTCGACGAGGTGAACATTTTCGAGAACGGCTTCCTGCCGCAGTTCGTCCAGGCGCAGCAGAACCTCACCATCAACCAGGCCAACGGCAAAGGCAATACCTTCATCAACAATGGACTGCCCGGCCAGGCAGCTTTACCGATCTTCGAAACGGCCTTCGGCGCGAACGGCTCCAATGCCGCGCTCGCGGCCAGTTCGGGTTTCTCCAACACCACCTTCATTACCGACCTGCAACAGGGTCTGGCCGGCACTCTGGCCGGATCTCTGGCGAGTGTGACTACCCCGACTTACTATTGCCGCCTGGTGGGAGGCAACTTCGCGCCGTGCGCGAACCTCGGGTACACCGCCAAGACTCAATACCCCATCAATTTCTTCGTGCCCAATCCGTATGGCAGCAGCCTGCGCTTCCAGAGCGACGACGGCAACGTAAACTACAACGGCCTCCAGGTGGAGGTGCGCAAGGCGTTCAGCCACGGCCTCACCATCACCGCAAATCTCGTCTGGAGCCACGGCCTCGGCGACCTGCTGAACGCCAGCGATCAGACCGCTACGTACCAGTGGTTCACGCAGCGAAACGCGCGTCTCAGCTACGGGCCCACACCCTTCGACCGGCGGATCGCATACAACTCGTGGTGGACGTACGACCTCCCCATCGGCAAGGGCCGGGAAATCAACATCAACAACCCGATTCTCGACCGCATCGTCGGCGGGTGGACGTTAGGCGGTGTGGAGCAGATTGCCACCGGGTCTCCCAGCATCCTGAACAGCACGCGCGACACCTTCAACAACCTGGTGCAGAGCGGCGTGTTCATCGGCAACGGCCTCACGCTCTCGCAACTGCAGCACGACCTCTCCACGATCCCGAACATGAACCAGGTGACCAGCAGCGGCAACCTGCTTTCGAACGTGTCCACAATCGCGCAGTCCAACGGCATCTCCAACCCGGCGTACTACGGCCCGGCCGCCACTCCCGGCGCCTTCAGCCAACTCGCCTACATTTACGGCACCACCAGCTTCATCCTGAACATGAGCCTGAATAAATCGGTTCGCATTCACGAGCGGCTGAACATCGGGTTCCGCCTGGAGGCCTTGAATTTCCTGAACCACCCGTTCTTCGCACTAGGCGGCACCTCGGTCACGGCGAACACCTTCGGCCAGGTAAGTTCGGCCAGCGGCAACCGCACCGTGCTGCTGCGCGCCTTCCTTAGCTGGTAGGTTGGCGCGTTCAGGTTAGCGTTCCTGGTCGTGTCGTGGGTGGTTACCGGCGACCGGCGTCAAATCCGCGTGGGCGCAGTTCGCGATCTGGCGCCGGAGCATGGTTCCATGCCGGGTGCTAGATTGGTTCCATGCCGGACATGCCTTCATCTGGCGCGGTCCGCGAACACCTCGGCCGCGTTCTGGCCAGCGCCGCCTTCCGCAATTCGGACTCGCTGCGGCGTCTCCTCCGGTATACAGTGGAAGCCACACTCGCCGGGAATGGCGAGGCACTGAAGGAATATACCATCGCCGTGGAAGCCCTGGGCCGCCCTGCGAACTTCGACCCGCGGCAGGACAACATTGTTCGAGTACAAGCGCGCAAACTCCGGCAGCGTCTGACAGATTACTACAACCGCGAAGGAAGTAACGAGATCTGCCGAATCCAGTATTCTCCGGGGAGTTACCGCCCTCTGTTCGGTTCGAGCCGGGGACCGGCCGCTACGCCGAAGACGATGGCGGTGTTGCCATTCATGAACCTGACCGCCGATGGAGGCGCCGGATATTTCTGCGATGGTCTGGCTGAAGAATTGATCGACCTGCTGAGCCGCAGCAAGGGATTGAGGATTGTGGCCCGAACCTCCAGCTTTCAGTTCAAAGGCGTGCAGATGGACATACGCGACATCGGCCGGCGGCTCGGTGCCGATCTGTTGATCGAGGGCGCCGTTCGCAACGCTGGAGACCGGTATCGCATTACCGTGCGGCTTCTTTCGGCGAAAGACGGTTGTGAGCTGTGGTCGGAACGATATGATCGGACCGTGACCGACGTGCTGGAACTGGAAACGCAAATCGCCGCGAGCGTCGCGTCGGCGGTCAGTTCGGGTATGCCACTGCCCGGGTCGCCATCCGAAGCCGATGGGATTACCCTTTACCTGAAGGCCCGCTACGCATGGAACCAGCGGACGGAGACAGGTTTCCGCAAGGCGCTGGATTTATATTCCGAGGCCACCCGCAAGGATCCGCACGCGAGCAAGGCATGGACCGGAATCGCCGAGTGTCACGTACTCATGAACATGCACGGACTTGCCAGGCCCCATGTCTGCATGCCCAAAGCGCGCGAGGCGGCGCGCACGGCGCTCGGGATCGACGAAGCACTGGTCCCGGCGCGTTCGGCGCTGGCGGCCGTTACGGCTCTGTACGACTGGAATTACGGCGCCGCGGGCGAACAGTGGCGACAAGTACTCGAAACCGATCCGGCATACGCGACAGCTCACCATTGGTACGCAATGTTCGGTCTGGCGCCCGCAGAAAAGCTGGACGAAGCGCTGGAGGAACTTCGGGAGGCCGAACGGCTGGACCCACTCTCCGCTCCGATCGCCAACGACGTCGGATTCGCCCTCTACTGGCTGCGTCGGTTCGCGGAGGCTGAGGAGCAGTGCCGGAAGGCGCTGGCGTTGCATCCGGGATTCTACCGCGCGCACGTCCTCCTCGGCCGCGTAATGGTCGCCCAAGGCAGGCACGCGGAAGCCGTGGAGGCGTGCCGGCGGGCCGAGGAGCGGTCGGACGGCGCTTCGTTCCGGCCTTACCTGCTCGGGACTGCCGGGTTTGCCCATGCCGCGATGGGCCATATCGCCGCGGCCCGGGATGCGCAGGAAGAGCTGCGGGAAATAGAGCAGAGGTACGCCGTTACCGGTCACGAGCGTGCCCTGATCGCAACCGCCCTGGGCGAGTGGGATCAGGCAACGGCCGACCTTGCGGAAGCATTTCAATCCCGAACCGGCTGGGCGGTTTGGGTTCCGCTCGAACCACTGTTCGACCCCTTGCGCCGGCGAGGGCTTCTGACGGGGAAGCCGTTCACGGAAGCGTTTACCCCCCGTTCACGGTAGAGCACTTTCGCGAGGCTGAGCTTCCGCGCGATCCTTTTACTGGACGGGCTGACACGCGTCAAAGCGGCGGCCGGGCGGAGGTGCCGGGCCGCTGGTTCAGTCCCCGTCAGAGGAGGCGACGATGATTCTGGTGGTCGGGGCGACGGGACTTCTGGGCAGCGAAATCTGTATGCGACTCCGGCAGTCCGGCCGCCCGGTTCGGGCGCTCACGCGTCCAAGCTCGAATCCCGAACGGGTACAGGCTCTCCAATCTGCCGGAGCGGAGAGCTTTATCGCGGACCTGAAGGACCCCGGCTCGCTGAAGGCGGCGTGCCGGGGCGTTTCGGCGGTGATTACGACGGCGTCCTCGACGTTTTCGCAACAGGCCGGAGACTCGATAGAAACCGTCGATTACGCCGGCCATCTGAATTTGATCGAGGCCGCCAAGGAAGTGGGTCTCCGCCGGTTTGTCTATACGTCGGTTCCGTCCTGCTTCCGTTACGAGTGCCCGCTCACAACGGCGAAACGGGAGATCGAGGCGGCATTGGCCACAAGCGGCGTTCCGTTCACGGTCCTGCAGGCCAACTACTTCATGGAGGTGTGGCTCGCCCCGGAGTTGGGCTTCGACTACCCGAACGACCGAGTCACGATCTATGGCCGCGGAGAGCAGGCTCTTGCCTGGGTGTCTTACCGCGACGTCGCGGCACTCGCCGTCGCAGCCCTGGATCACGAAGCGGCCCGAAACAGGGCTCTGGCGGTGGACGGGCCCGAGAACCTCAGCCCCCACGAGGTGGTCGGCATCTTCGAAGAGGTTCGCGGGCGCAAGCTGACCGTGACGTCGGTCGCGGAAGAGGAACTGCGGCGGAACTACTGCGGCGCGGCTGCCCCGCTGCAAAAGAGCTTCGCGGCGTTGATGCTCGAGTACGCCGCTGGATGCCCCATGGACCGGAACGAGACGCTCCACGGGTTGGCGCACCCCTCGACCTCCGTTCGCGAATACGCATCGAGGAGTACCGCATCATGATCACACAGAGAATTCGGGTGGGAGATTATGACTGTTGGGCGCTGCCGGATGGCGACCTGATTTATCCGGGGTCGATGCTGCTGCCGCCTGAAGGCAACCTGCCCTCCGAAGTTTTGGTTCCATACACCGCCCTGCTGGTCGATACGGGCGCGGCTAAAGTGCTCGTGGATACGGGTGCAGGCGCACTCGGACCAGCTACCGGCAAGCTGATCGGCAACCTGGCCGCTTCGGGTTTCGCGCCCGAGGACGTTGACGTGGTGGTGTTGTCGCACGCGCATCCGGACCACATCGGCGATCTTTCGCACTTTCGGAATGCGGTCGTGACTATGACAACCGCGGAGTTCTCTTTTTGGATGGCAGGGGAGACGGACGCCAGACTGCGCGCTAACGAATTGTACGGCATCGGCGCGCTGGAGCACCTGATGGCCGATTCCATCCGCGATCACCTGGCGCCGGCGAAGGACCGCATCGAGCTGATCGACGGACCGACGGAAGTGGCGTCCGGCGTCCTGCTCTTTCCCGCAGCAGGACACACCCCGGGCCACGCGGCCGTGCTGGTGTCGTCCGGGCGGCAACAACTGCTCTATGTCGGAGACGCGCTGATCCACCCCGCTCAATTCGAGAATCCGGCTTGGATTTCCGCCTTTGACCTCGCGCCCACGCAAACCGTCGAGACGCGCAAGGCCCTGTTGGACCGCGCCGTGGCCGATCGTTGCATGCTGGCGGCATTCCATCTTCCTGGAGCCGTCGGTTTCGCCGAGAGAAGGCAGTCGAGTTACCGTTGGCAGCCGTTGTGCGGCGTCGGCACTGTGTAAGGCGTCCATCACGATTCGCCATCACGGGCCCGCGGTCGCGCCCCACATGCGGCGGCACGGCCGCAAACTGCAACCGAACAATTCCGACATCTGAAACTTGACTGGAGCATATTCATGCGCGTACAGGTTGGTTTGTCATGGTGTTTCGAGCAGTCGTGATCGCCGGTGTTGCTGAAGGTTCCATGGCGGCCTGGACACCAGCCGCTCCGGCGTCCGCGTGCGACGCGATCTCGATCCCGGAAGTTGCCGACGTCTTGGGTGAGTCCGTTTCCAGTCGGGGGGCCCTCATCAACAAGGCTGAGCTGAGTGCTTGTTCGTTCGTCACGGAACAAGGAACCCGCATCTCTATCGTCGTACGCCGCAGCGTCGGACCCGATTGGAAAAACATCCAGTTGGGAAGGATGAGATCGGCCTCCACTCTTCGGCCAGTGCCCGGATTAGGAGAAGGCGCATTCCTCTACGAGAATCGAAAGGGCGCCGCGGTGCTGTGCGTTCTTCATTCGACACTCTACGTCCAGGTCTCGGTCGTTCGTGCCGGCAATTCCCTCGAATCCCAGGCGCCGGCTGAACAGCTGAGTCGACGGATTCTCATGGAGCGTCGAGAAGTCCCTGCATGATGACGGAAGTCACGACAGCTCATCGGCCTGGCCTCGGGCCGGATGACGTCGCTCGGAAGCGTTCAGCGATGCTGTGTGCCACCGGCGCATACGCAGCAGGACGACGCTATCCCTCTTCCTCTGGGTGATAAATCAGCACGGCGATCTTCCACCCAGCTTCGGCCTTGTGCAGCACGTACGTGACGCCTGCCTGATCCAGTTTCGCTCCGTCAATCTGATACCGCTGCGCAACGCCTCCAACCAACGCTTCGGTCGCGCTCAACAACTTCAGATTTCGCACGCTCAGCTCGCTTCGACCGAATCCTCGGGCGCGAAGACCCTCAATGGCAGGGGTGATAGCCGTCGCCAGCAAAGTGTGGGTGGTCGCAGCGAACGCCCCTTGAGACCCAATCAGCAACGAGGGCTCGAGGAAATAGGGTAAGACCGCTTCGACCTCGAGCGTACTAAACGCACTGTAATACTCATTGAGTACCTTTACTACAGCGGCTTGCTCATGGTCGGTGCTGCTGGGTGAAGCCATCGAACAATTATAAGCCCGAAGGGAATGACTGGTGGCGATTTCGTACCCTGACCTTCACTGCACCCGCGTGATCCCGTCAGGGCCGTGGAGAATGCGTCACTGCCTACGCAGCTTCATCTCCACTGTGCGGCGCGGAGGCGCAGAGCCCATGGTCACGTCGGTCGTCTCCTGCCAGTCGCCATCATCTGTCAGCTTCATGACATTGTTGACCTTGACCGGGCCGGACGTTAACCCCCACTCGAAGGCGTTGGAGGTGACCGCCAGTGCTGTATCGACGTAGCGGCCATCGTTGTAAGCGCGGAAGTGGTAAGCATTGGCGGCGTCGTCATAAGAGACGGTCGCGAGCGCGTGGTAGACTGCTTGTCCGTCGGCGCCGCGCCCAGTGCCTTCGATCAATAGCACGAGCCCGTCGAGCTTGAATTGGACATCCTCGGTCTGCGTGAGCTTGAGGGGCTCGCCTGTACCCCTCACAACCGAGGCGGTGCCTGACCAATGGCCGACGAGGAACTCGAGTTTCTTCATCGCCTGGCGTTGCGCAGCGACGTTGGGCTGCTGTTGAGCAAAGAGGACCGAGGTGAAGGAGAGGGCGCAAATCAAGAGCCGCATGCGCATATTGTGGCATTTTCGCGAGACACCTGAACGTACGCCGCAATGGCGGCCTTTGCCGGTAAAACGGGGAGTCGGCTTTAAGCCGCTATGCGCGCAAGCGGGACCGTGAGATTCTTCGACGCGAAATATCGTGCTCGCAAATTGAGAAGCCGCAGCGTGCGGAGACTCGCGCCAGCCAGGAGCGCCCGCGCCAGGCAAATCCACTTGCGGTGAATTCCGCTAGAATAGCGTTCGAACGTCCGAATACGGAGCACGCATGAGCAAGACCAGCCGATACCTGGCAGCCGGCCTTTGCGCCTTGTGGTTCCTGTCCGCGATCCGCACCGGCGCGGCAGCCACGGCGATCCAGATTTCCGGCGAGCGCCGCCTCAGCTTTAATGATGGCTGGCGCTTTTTCAAGGGAGATGCAGACGGCGCGGAGCGCCCTGACTTTCAAGATGCGCAGTGGAGCGAAATCCGATTGCCCCACGATTGGGCGATCGAAGGACCGTTCGATCCCAAGATCAGCCCCCACACGGGTTCGCTGCCGATTTCCGGAACCGGCTGGTATCGTAAGTCCTTCACGCTCCCGGCAAACGCGAAAGACCGGTATTTTGCCATCGAGTTCGACGGTGCCATGTCGAACGCACACGTCTGGTTGAACGGTAAGGAGTTGGGCAGCCGTCCCTACGGATACATCGGCTTCTCCTTCGACCTGACCCCGCATCTGCACTTCGGCAGCGAGCCGAACGTGCTGGCAGTCCGGCTGACGCCGGAAGAACGGTCATCGCGCTGGTACCCCGGGGCCGGGATATATCGCAACGTCTGGCTCGATGTCACCGGTCCCATCTACGTCGGCCGCTGGGGGACCTACATCACTACGCCAGCCGTCGCGGACGACAAAGGCAGCGTGTCGGTGAAGACGGAGCTGCGGAATCGCACCAGCAGCGAAGCCCGCGTCGTCCTCGAGACTATCATCCTCGACCCGTCCGGAAAGGTGGTCAGCCGCAATGCCGACGCCTCCACCATCCCCGGCGGAGGCTCGCAGACGGTGGATACCAAGCTCACCGTCAACCGGCCTCAACGTTGGGACATCGAGCATCCCTGGATGTACTCGCTGGTCAGCGAAGTGATGGACACGAACAAAAAGGTGGTGGACCGTTACGTTACGCCATTCGGCATCCGCACCATCGAGTTTGATAAGTCCAAGGGCTTCCTGTTGAACGGGCGGCACGTCAAACTACAGGGCGTTTGCGACCATTCCGACCTGGGAGCGCTGGGGATGGCCGTCAATCGCCGCGCCACCGAACGCCAGCTGCAGATTCTCAAGGGTGCCGGGGTCAATGCGCTGCGAACGAGTCATAATCCGCCTTCGCCGGAGATCCTGGAATACTGCGACCGTCTGGGCATCGTGGTGATGGACGAAGCCTTTGACATGTGGCGCCGGCAGAAGGTGCCCAACGACTACCATAAGTACTTCGACGAGTGGTCGGAGCGCGATGTCCGCGACATGGTGCGGCGGGACCGCAATCATCCCAGCATCATCATGTACAGCATCGGCAACGAGATCCCCGAGCAGAACTTCCCCGACGGGGGAGCCATCGCCAGGCGCCTGACGGACCTCTTCCACCACGAGGATCCCACGCGGCCGACCACCTCCGCATTCAACAGTCCCGACCCAGCCGTCAAGAACGAACTCGCCGCCAACGTCGATATTCCGGGCCTCAATTACAAGCCAACGCAGTACCAGCGTTTCATGAAGGAGCATCCCAACTGGATCTTCTACGGATCCGAGACCGCTTCCTGCGTCAGTTCGCGCGGCGTGTACCACCTGCCCATCGAGAAGTACGACAAGCACCCCTCGCTGCAGCTTTCGAGCTATGACGTCATCGCTCCGCCTTGGGCCTACTGTCCCGATCCCGAGTTCGAAATGCAGGACAAGTTCCCGCAATTGCTGGGCGAGTTTGTCTGGACGGGATTCGACTACATCGGTGAACCGACCCCGTACTTCAACAGCCGGAATTCCAACGAGACAGACTGGGCGGCGCGGAGTTCGTATTTCGGCATGATCGACCTCGCGGGTTTTCCCAAGGATCGCTACTATCTCTATCAAAGCGTCTGGACGAAGAAGCCGATGGTGCATGTCCTGCCGCACTGGAACTGGCAGGGGCACGAAGGCCAGAACATTCCGGTGATGGTCTATTCGAACGGCGCGGAGATCGAGCTGTTCCTGAACGGCAAGTCGCTGGGACGCAAGAAGCGCTTTTCGGAGCCGGTGCCCCTGCCGGTGGGGCCGAACATCAGCCAGGACCGCAAGTACATGAGCAAATACCGGCTGATGTGGCAGGTGCCCTATCAGCCTGGCAGCCTGAAAGCCGTGGCCTATCAGGACGGAAAGCAGGTGGCGGTGGACGAAGTTCGCACGGCGGGCGCTCCCGCGCGGGTCAAACTGCTTCCCGACCGCTCCACCATCACGGCCGATGGCGACGATCTCTCGTTCGTCACGGTTCGGATCGAGGACAAGGACGGCAACTTCTGCCCCGAGGCCGACAACCTGGTGCATTTCGACGTGACCGGGGCGGGCGCCATCCGCGCGGTGGACAATGGCAATGCGGCCACCACGGAACCGTTCCATGCGGACCATCGCAAGGCATTCAGCGGGCTGGCGCTCCTGATCGTGCGCTCCGAACGCGGACAGCCTGGAAAAATCCACGTCACGGCAACGTCGGACGGGCTGGCGCAGGCGGTCACGGAAATCACTACGAGGCGGTAGGGCCCGGTAGGCAAGTTACCGAGCGCGCCCTGCGTGCCCGACCCGAGACGTGCTCATCACGCAACGTGGCGCGGGCGCTCGTGCCTGGCAGGAGCGCGTGCGCCACTTGAACTAATTCGCGCCGTTCGCCGCACTCGAAGGGGGCGCCGGCGCGACCGGAACACTGTACGTGAAGAAGCCCATCATCATTTCTTCCCACGTCTGGTCGCCCCACCGCACGTCCTTGGAGGCGTCCGGATTGAATTTGTTGTTGGGCGAATTGTCGAAGTGCGCGACGCAGTCGATGCGCGTGCCCTTGGGCAGCGGCAGTGGCGTCTTCAGCTCGTATTGGAGTTGCCACGAGAAGTCATATTTGGGAACATCCAGCAGAACTTCCTGCCGCCCGTCGGGATAGACCAGCGTGTACTGGAAATCCTTCCCGCGCAGGTGCATGTGCGGCATCAACGACAGCAGCACGATGTCATCCTTCGCCATCCACGTGGAAGCCACCTGGTAGGCGGGATCGCCCGCCGGAATCACAAACTGACGGTTGGTCGCGTCGGCGGTGATCGCGCGATACCTGGGAGGCTCCTTGGCGAACTTCAGCCCCACGTAGGTGCGGTCGCTCACCGCCTTGCCGTTGGGCGTGTAATGCACCTGGAACAGGAACTTCGATCCGGCCTTCACCAGCTTGGCCGTGCCCGGCTCGAAACGCAAAGGCTGCTCGCCCGGCGCATATCCGACGAGCAGGTTGCCGATCTCGCGCCGTTCCGGGTTGGCGCTCGGCGCCTGCACAAAGACGATCACATGATGCACCTGGGCGCGCTTGTCGGGGCGGATCTCCGCGGCCTCCACCCACTTGTCCTCGGTGAAGTTCGTCGGAACCGTGAAGTACTGATACGCAACCGTGCCCTCGGCCGGCACATCGAAGCTCTTGCCGATATCGATCACCAGGTCCGGCTTGCCGATGTTCCAACCGGTTTCGAACAGCGGCAGCGGCGGCGTCTGCCTGGGATCGCCTTCCGGCGCGCCGCCATCGGCCCACGCCACCAGCGTCTTGACGTCCTGCTCCGGCATCGTCCGGTCGTTGCTGAACGTTCCGTAGTGGGGGTTGGCCAGCCAAGGCGGCATGGCGTGCTGCAGCACTGCCTGCCGGATGGCCTTAGCCCAAGGGCGCGCCTCCTGGTACGTAGTGAGGGGCATGGGAGCAGCTTCACCTGCGCGATGGCATTCGGCGCAGCGTTGATACACGATCGAGGCCACGTCCTTCGACCACGTCGGCGTGGTCCCGGCAGGCGCGGCCGTTAACGCAGCGCCCAGAAGCAACCCGCTCATCGACATTCGAAAAATCATCGTCCAACCTCCACATGGGACGCAGCCGGCAGCGCAGCAGTAGCTACCGGCGTATTGGGAACCGTATAGGTAAAGAATCCGATCATCATCTCTTCCCAGGTCTGATCGCCCCAGCGAACCTCCTTGCCAGGGTCGGGATTGTACCGATTGTTGGCCGAGTTGTCGAAGTGAGCCACGCAATCGATCCGGGTTCCTTTCGGCAGCACCATGGGCGACTGCAACTGGTACATGAGCTGCCAACTGAAGTCGTACTTCGGGACGCTCAAAATCACTTCTTTGCGGCCGTCCGGGTAGACCACCGTATATTGAAAATCCTTGCCGCGGAGGTGCATGTGGGGCATCAGGCTGTCCAGCGTGATGTCCTGGTTCGCGGTGTAACTGGCGCGCACTTCGTAGTTGCCGTCATTGGGCGGAATGCGGAATGCCGGATTGATGGCCATGCCGCGGATGGCGCGACTCCTGGGCGCCTCTTTGGCGAACTTCACGCCGATGTAGCTGCGATCCTTGACCGCCTTGCCCGCCGGTGTGTAGTGAACCTGGAAATACAGCGACGACCCGGCTTTTACCAGCACCGCCGTACCCGGCATCAGCTTTAGTGGATTCTCACCCGGCGCGTAGCCGACCAGGATGTTTCCGGCATCGCCGGGTCTGCCCGAACCGCCCGCAGGCTCCTTGATGAACGCCAGAACGTGATGTACCACGGCCCGGTTGCCTGGACGAACCTCAGCAGCCTCCACCCACCTGTCTTCGGTAAAGTTCGTAGGCACGGTGAAATACTGATAGGCGACGACGCCTTCCGCCGGCACATCGTAATCGGTTCCGATATCGAACACGGCATCGGGCTTGCCAATGCGCCATCCGGTTTCGAACGGCGGCAGCGCGGGGGTCTGCTTCGGATCGCCCTCCGGCGCGCCGGCATCCACCCATGCGGCGATGGTCTGGACGGCATCCTCGGGCATGCGCCGGTCGTTGCGAAACGCTCCGTAATGCGGGTCGGCGAGCCACGGGGGCATTTTCCGGGTCAGCACCGCCTCCTTGATGGCTTTCGCCCAAGGACGAACCTCGGCATAGCTGGTGAACGGCATCGGAGCCGCTTCGCCGGGGCGGTGGCACTCCACGCACCGGCTGAACAGGATAGGGGCTACATCTTTGGAAAAGGTGGGGGAAACCGCGGCGGCCAATCCCGGCAGCCCGCATCCCAGAAGCACACCGACAGCGCACAGACGAACAGTCATCCCAGGCTCCCAGACTTGCTTTCAGGGTATCACACCCAAACCGACCGTCCGGTTCGGGCGTGGCGCGCGTCGCGATGCCATCAGGCGCCGCCCAACGGTGTCCCGCTGAGCGCCTGCGCCACAACTTGCGCGAGCGCTGCGCCCGACCGCTCCCACGTGTAGCGCGCCAACACATGCTCCCGCCCGCCGGTGGCGAGGCGCTGCCAGAGTGCCGGATCCTCCCGAAGCTGCAGCACTGCCTGCGCGATCTGCTCTACCGATCCGGGCTTCACCAGCAGCAGGTGCCGGCCGTGCTCGCCCAACTCGCGCACCGCCGGCAGGTCGCTCGCGATCACCGGGATTCCCGCCGCCATACCCTCCAGCACCTTCAGCGGACAGCATCCCTGCAGTACATTGCGGTCGTTGATCGCGAGCGGCGCCAGAACGGCGAACGAGCGATGCAACGCCCGCACCAACTCCTCCTGTTCCACTGGGGGCGCGATCTCCACATGCGCGCCAATCCCGAGTTTTCCGGCCAGGGCGGCGATCGGCTCCCGCTGGCGGTTGCCGCCGGCGCCGAGGATGGTCAGCCTGGCCGGAGAAAACGCGCGGATCTGGGCCACGGCGCGGATGGCCAGATCGATGCCCTGCCATTGTGCCAGCGTGCCGAAGTACAGCAGGCCGCAACCATGCCCGATCGGATCGCCGGGCCGGAACAATTCGGTATCCACGCCATTAGGGATTACGCGGATCTTGGCAGACTCCACTCCGCGATGAGAGACCAGGTAGCGCTCCGTGACGGAGCTCGGGGTGACAATCCGGTCGGCGGCGTCCAGGCAGGTCCGCTCCTGGGCCCTCAGCTTGCGCATGAGGTCGCGATCATCGGCCGCGCGCGGGTAGCGGTACGGCAATTCGATCGAGGGAAGCCCGTTGACTTCGAAGATCAGCCGGGGACGAGGCTGGAGCCCCAGCAGGGGGATGCCTTCGAAGATCGAACGGAACTGAATCAGGTCGAAGCGGCGGCCGGAGAGCCAGCGCTCCAGGCAGGCCCGGAAACAGAGCACCCGGTCAATCAGGCTCGTACCGAGTCCGGGCAGTTGGGTGTGAAAGACACCTGGCCACCGCTCGGTGCGGGGCTCGGGCGTCAGTGCGCCCGCGACGGTGACGAGTTCCACGGCTCCGAAATGGCGTGCCAGTGCCTGCGTGAAAGCGGCGATGTGGATGGCGGCGCCCTTCGGGGCGGGGACGGCATCGAACGAAATGTAGGCAAGCCGCGAAGCTTCGGACACTTCCTGCTAAGATAGCGGAGTTCATGGCTGTCGATGTGAATCGCCTGCACACGGAAGGGCTGTACGAATCGCGGGCGCCCGTGGCGGCGCTCACCGCCGATCTCGAACAGATCCAGCAATTGGCAACCGCATGGCACCAGGCACGGCGGCGGCTGGCGAAGGGCGCGGCGTTGGCGTTTGGCGTCGGAGTCATCTGCTTCGCGACCGGGACATTGTGGTTCCTGGGGACGGTCCTGTTCGGATTGGGCGGTTGGTTTCTCTACCGGATGAAGAATTACCCGAAGACGGTGGCCAACCGCGGGGAGAGGTGCGCATTCGGCAAGTCCCTTGCCGCGATGATTGCCGCGGATGCCGCCCCGGAAGCGATGGCCGTATTCCGGCTGGCGTTCACTGCGCAGCAGGAGACGCTGTCCGAAGGCCCGCTCGCGGGCCGCAAGAATGGCAAGGAGAAACTCTGGAAGGAATCCTGGTTTTCCGTGGAAGCCGGCCTCTGCGACGGAACCACTTTCAGCGAGACGATCGACGACCTGTTCCGGCAGCGATCCTTCACCAATGCGCGCGGCAAGTCCAAGACCAAGACGCGGAAGCAAAGCATCATCGCGATGCGTTTGGACTACCCATCCGAGATATATGGCGACCTGACGCCCTTCCGTGACCGGATGCAGAAGGAAATCCAGTTGCCGCCCGGCTCGGCGGTGCGAGCCCTGGAAGTCTCGGGAAAAGCGGTCAAGGTCAAAGCCCTGTCCGAGCCGGGCACCGCGGAGTCTCTGGCACAGGCCAGTTCGATGCTGGCTCTGGGAGTGTACCGCATCCTCAATTTGTCGCGGCAGGTCGAGGCGCGAAAACGCGCGCAAACGAAGCCCGGAGGCCCGCAGTGAACCCGCCGTTCCCTCCCGATTGGAAGTGCCCGCGCCGCGTCGGATTCCTGTTCCCACACGCCTGCCTTCGAGCCACGCCACTGGGCTGTCCGGATTGCCAGAACGGGCAGATTGAGGATCCCTACGCCATGCGCTCGGATCGCTTCGGTTACAGCCGGTTCGACTACTACACCGATGACTACTTCCTCGATCTGGGATCGGTCTATGACCCCGGGGTGCCGGACACGGCGCCAATCGACTTCAGCGAAGCAGATGGCACGGACCTGGTGACTCCAGGCAACGAATTCGAAACCGACATGACGGAGAGTTGACGCTGTGTGTGGCTGATCTACGCGCTCGGCGGCGGATGGGGACATCTGACCAGGGCTATCGCACTGGCGCGGATTGCGCAGCGCGGCCGCCCGCTGCGGATACTGACGAACTCTCCATATGCGGGGATCGCGGTCGAGCGGGATCTGGATGTAGTGGCGCTCGACACTCGCGCCGGGGTCGTGAAAGAGATCGCGGAATGTGCGCCTGAATGTCTGATTGTGGACACCTTTCCGCGCGGAATCGGCGGGGAATTGATTTCCACGCCCAAAGCGCGCGCTACTGTTCTCGTCCATCGGGATATTAATCCCCGGTACGTAGAGTCGGCCCGTCTGCGGGAAATCGTCGCGGCACAATACGACCTGGTGCTCGTGCCGGGCGCGGGCGAGGGATCTCAACTCGGCAATCCGCCTCCAGCGATCACCACCGATCCCTGGCTGGTTCGCTGTGCCGGAGAACTTTCCCACAGCGCTCCGATCGAGGGCGGCAGCGTACTGGTCTGCGCCTCCGGAAAACCGGAAGAATTGAAATGGTACGGCACAGTGATTGCCGAACTGCTCAGGCTGGACTGCCCTGCGCCCGTGCGATGCGCCGCCGCCGAATGCCCTCCTGACTGCCCGAAGGAGTGTTGGGTGCGCTACTGGCCTGCAATCGATCTGGTGGCATCCGCCGCCGTCGTCATCGGGGGCGCGGGATACAACACTGTGGCGGAATGCCTGGCGCTGGGAGTGCCGCTGGTCGCGCGCCCGTGGCCGCGGATGTACGATCGCCAGGAACTCCGGGCACAGCGTGCTGCGAAATGCGGGCATGTGATCGTCGTCAACGATCCACGCGAGGCGGCGCGAGCGGCCATCGCGGAAATCGGAAGGCCCCCCAGGCACCCGCCGCCATATTCAAACGGTGCGATCGAGGCAGTCGCCCGAATCGAAGCGCTATTCCGTTCGCAGTGCGCGCATCGGATTGATGCGCGTAGCGCGCCGGACGGGAAGCCATGCGGCAAGGAGCGCAACCCCGCCCAACAGGAGCGGGACCATGACGAAGACGAACGGGTCTGACGCCTTCACTCCGAAGAGGAGACCCGCGAGCAGCCGTGCGAGGCCGAACGCCGCGACGATTCCAATGGCGAGCCCAGCCACGGCAAGGCGCGTCCCCTGCAACATCATCATTGTCCGTACGCCGGCCGGCGCGGCTCCCAAGGCGAGGCGGATTCCGATCTCGCGGGTGCGCAGTTGCACCGTGTACGCCATCAGCCCGTAGATGCCGATAGCCGCCAGCAGCAACGCAACGCCACCGAAGATCGTCAGCAGCGACATGTCGAAGTCTTGGCGGGCCGTGGATCGCGTGCGGACCTCCTCCATGGAGTGGACCTCTTCCAGCGGCAGGCCGCCGGTCAACTCCTGTAACTTATTCCCAATGGCGGAGCGAAGTGCATACGGGGTGCCGCGGGTGCGCACGATCCACGCGAGCGACGAGGCGCGTGCCACGAGCGCGGTGATGCCATTGGTCACCTGCGCCATGGGTACATACACCATCGGCGCGGGATTCCGGTTGAGTCCCTGATCGTGAACATCACCAACGATCCCGACGATCTGGCGGACAGGCTCTTCGAACTCCTGGCCGTAGCCCTTGCCGAGGACGAGGCGATCCTCGAGCGGATCGCGGCCGCGCGGGTAGTCTGGCCAGTAGCGCCGGGCCATCGCCTGGTTAATGATCGCCACCAGCGGAGCCCCGGCATCATCGCGGTCGTGGAATTCCCGGCCGCGCACCACCGGGATGCGCAGCAGCTCGAAGTATCCCGGCGAGGCGGGAATCCAACCACGTCCGTCATAGCTGCCAGTGGCGGCCGGCCGGCCCACGATGCTGAAGGGTATGCCGAATCCGCCCTCCAGGGGCAAATTGTAGCTGGCGGCGGCACGCACTACGCCGGGAATCACTTCGATTCGCGGTACCGCTTCGCGGATCAAGCGATCAACCGCAGCGGTATCCCGGAACGGCGAATCGGCCAGAGACATCCGCATGGTCAGGACGTTGTGCGCATCGAAACCGGGATCGACCGCCCGCAAGGCCACGAACGTGCGAATCAGAAGCGCGGCGCCCACCAGCAGCACCAGCGCAAGGGCGACCTCGCTGACCACCAGCAGGGAGCGCGTTCGGTGCTGACGCAGACCCGTGCCCGATCGCCCTCCTTCCCGGAGCGCGGCGGTCAGATCGACTCGCGACACTTCTAGCGCGGGAAACAACCCGAAGAGCACGCCCGTCGCAACCGAGACGATCACGGTGAACACCAAAACGCGCCAATCGAGAGTGACCGAGGCGCCGTGAGCCCCGATGCGTGGGATGTCGCCGGGATTCACGGCCAGCAGCGCGCGAACGCCGGCCAGGCCGAGCAGCAAGCCCGTCCCGCCACCCGCCAGAGACAGGGTCACACTCTCGCCCAACAACTGACGGACGATGTGCGCCCGACCCGCTCCCAATGCCGCCCGTATGGCGATCTCGCGCTTCCGGCCGGCGGCGCGGACCAGCAGAAGGTTCGCCACATTGGCGCAGGCAATAAGCAGCACCAGGCTCACCGCCGCGGCAAGTACCACCAACGAAGGCCGGACATCGCTCACCATGGCTTCCGGGTACGGCATCGCCGTGAAGCTGTCCCGCGGACCCATCAGGTTGGGGTACTTGCGGCGGAACTCGACTGCCGCGAGTTGCAGTTGCGCGTTGGCCATGGCGAGGGCCACGCCGGGCTTGAGACGGGCGATCGTGGTGAAGTACTGCGCATGGTCTGTGCTGTTGGGGGCGATTGGAAAGGGAAGCCAGACCTCCGGCGGCGGGTCGAGTTCGGTGTTGAAGTCAGGGCCGAGGATCCCCACGACCCGATATGGGCTGCCGCTCAAGGTGATCCACTGCCCCACGATGGCGCAATCTCCCGCGAAACGACGCTGCCAGAGACCGTAAGCGATCACAGCCACGGGCGGGCCGTTTGGCCGGTCCTCGTCCGCAGTGAAAGCCCGGCCAACGGCGACCGGCGCACCCAGCAGGCGGAAGTACGCGGCCGAAACATGGATGGCGCGGACCTGTTCCGGGAACGCCCCGCCGCCGAGGCTGACCCCGCGGCTGTAATACTCATATGCAGCGATGTCCTGAAAGGCTTCGGTTTCTTGTCTCCATACGTTGAACCGGGTAGCCGAACCGCCGCCGGAAATTCCGGACGGAGAAGTAACCAGGAACTGCACGATACGGTCGGGATCGGGGTAGGTCAGAGGCTTCAACAGGACCGCGTCGATCACGGAGAAGATGGCGGTGTTCGCACCGATGCCCAACGTCAAGGCCGCCAGTGCCGCGAGCGTGAACCCGGGCGTGCGCAGCAATTGGCGAAGGGGACGCACTCCCCTACTTTATGTCACTCGCCGATCAGATGCAGGAGCACCGTCCGGCGGTGCGGCGATGACCGGTGCTCGAATACATAGACACCCTGCCAGGTGCCCAGCGCCAGGCGTCCGTTGGCGACCGGCACCGAGACTTGTGTCAGGGTGAGGGCGGCGCGGATGTGAGCGGGCATGTCATCCGCGCCTTCCACCGTATGCCGATAAAGCCGGTTGTCTTCTGGTGCAATGCGGCTGAAGAACACGTTCAGATCATGTTGCACGTCGGGATCGGCGTTCTCCTGAATGGTGAGTGAGGCCGAGGTGTGCTGGATGAAAACGGTCAGCAGGCCAGAGCGCACGCTGCAGCCCTGGTGCCATTGCGCGATCTGTGCGGTAATCTCGTAGAGCCCCTTGCCGCTGGTCGGCACCTGCAGGCGATGATGGTACTGGCGGAGCCCGGCGCTACTCAACGGTAACGCTCTTGGCCAGGTTGCGCGGCTGATCGACGTCGCACCCGCGGCGCACGGCCACGTGGTAAGCCAACAATTGCAGGGGCACGATGGACAGAATCGGCGTCAACAACTCGGTGGCGGGCGGAATCTCGATCAGGTAGTCGGCCGATTTGTGAGCGTGTTCGTCGCCCTGCGTCACGACCGCGAACACGATCCCCTCGCGCGCCTTCACCTCCTGGATGTTCGAGAGCGTCTTCTCGTACAGGAGACGGCTCTCTTCGCTCGCGGGATCGCGGGTGGCGAGCACCACCACCGGCAGATTCTCGTCGATCAGGGCGTTGGGGCCGTGCTTCATTTCTCCGGCGGGATAGCCTTCGGCGTGGATGTAGGAGATCTCCTTGAGCTTCAGCGCGCCTTCGAGCGCGATCGGGAACTGCACCCCACGGCCGAGGAACAGCGCGTTGTGGGCGTGATGGAAGTGCCCGGCGACCGCCTTGTAGGCGGCGTCGTTGGAAAGCACGGTTTCGAGCTTGCCCGGGAGCCGGAGCAACTCCTGAACGAGGCATCGCGAGTGGTTCTCATCCAGTTGGCGATTCGCCTGCCCGAGGTGCATTGCCAGAATGAACAGGGCCGTCAACTGGCAGGTGAAAGCCTTGGTGGAAGCGACGCCGATTTCCGGACCGGCGTGAGTATAGATGGTACCCGCCGCCTCGCGGGTGACCATGGATCCCACGACATTGCAGATGGCCAGCGTCCGGGAGCCTTTCTGCTTGGCCTCGCGCTGCGCCGCCAGGGTGTCGGCGGTCTCGCCCGATTGCGAAATCACTACTGTGAGGGTGTCTTCGGCAACGATGGGGTCGCGATAACGGAACTCGCTCCCGTAATCCACTTCGACCGGTACGCGCGCCAGCCTCTCGATCATGAACTTGCCGGCCAACGCCGCGTGCCAGCTCGTGCCGCAGGCGATGATCTTCACCTGGCGGAAACGCGCAAATTCGGCCGGCGAGATGTCCATTTCGTCGAGGAAAATGCGGCCGGTCTCCTGCCCCACGCGCCCTAGGGTGGTGTCGCGGACGGCGCGCGGCTGCTCGAAAATCTCCTTGAGCATGAAGTGCTGGTAGCCGCCCTTCTCCGCCTCGATGGGGTTCCACAGCACATGCGAGACCTGGCGCCGCACCACGTGGCCGTCGAAATCGCTGAGCCGCACGCCATCGCGCGTCAGCACCGCCATGTCGCCATCGGCGAGGAAGAACATATCCTGCGTGTGAGTGAGAATCGCGGGCACGTCCGAGGCCACGAAGTACTCGCCGTCGCCGATCCCGATCACGACCGGGGGCCCGGATCGCGCGGCGACGATCTTTTGCGGGTCGGAGCGCGAAATCACGGCCAGGGCGAAAACCCCGGAGAGCTGCTTGACGGCTCCCCGTACGGCCTCTTCCAGATTCCCCCGGAAGTGCTTCTCCACCAGGTGGGCGATGATCTCGGTGTCGGTCTCGGTCTTGAAAACGTGGCCCTCGGACTGTAGAGCGTGCTTCAGGGTCAGATAGTTTTCTACGATTCCGTTATGCACCACGACAATGTCGCCATGGCAATCGCGGTGCGGGTGGGCGTTTTCTTCGGTGGGCCGCCCGTGAGTGGCCCAGCGGGTGTGGCCGATGCCAAAGGTCCCATCCACCGGGTTCATGCGGATCACTTCTTCCAGGTTCCGCAGTTTTCCTTTAGCGCGGCGCACCGCGAGCTGGTCGTCATCGCCAAGAACGGCCAGGCCCGCGGAGTCGTAGCCGCGATACTCCAGGCGCTTGAGGCCTTCCAGGATGATGGGGACGGCCCGGTTGCTTCCGATGTATCCTACGATTCCACACATTCCAACATTATAGGGGCAGGCTGCCGCGAGAGTCCGTTCTAAAGGGCTCACCCCTGTACTAGGACGGAAACATTAACTTCCGTCAGTCCAGCAGCTCGACGCGATACTCCTCGATCACGGGGTTCGCCAGCACCTCGTGCGCGATGGTGTCGATATCGTGCTGGGCCTGGTCGCGGGTGATCCCCTCGGCAAGCGCGATCTCGAAGAACTTACCTTGACGGACATCGGCGATGCCGTGATATCCGAGGCCGTTCAACGCCGAACGGACGGTTTGACCCTGGGGATCGAGCACCGTTGATTTCAGAGAGACAAACACGCGCGCTTTCATCGGGAAACTCGATTATCGCACGGGCGCTTATCGCCGGATCCGCGGCTCAACCACCCGCGCAACCGGCTACGGGGTCTCGAGGCCGCTGTTCGGGGAGGAGACGTCCGGTGGACCAAAAGTCCTGCGAAAGATTTCCGCAATCGGATGCTGCTGGACGCTGGCGTGCTCGGCTTCGAGCGGGGCGCCGATGACCGGATAGTAGGGCGCAAAGAGCTCGCGGAGATCTGCGTTGGCGGTCCCCGGTCCTGCGTTGTCGGCCCCGCCCGGATCTCGCGGTACAAACGCATAAGTAGCTGTTTCGCCGGGAGTTAAGGACTCGCCCGGCGCGACGTAGAAAGTGTCCGGATTGCCATCGGCCTGGGTGAAGGCGAGCGCCTCTGTGTTCGAGGGTATGCCGGCGATGACCCGGTCGTTGACGATGTCGCTATTCAGCGGGGAGATGATAGTTAACGCTCTGGCATTGGTTGCAGCGAGCGCGAGGACGACGAACAGTATGCGGTTGATCATCGTCCTCAAAATACTAGGCGATCTATGAGATTGAAATCGCTAACGGTACCTCTTAGCTCCTAGTACGCCCAAAGGTACCAAAGAGAAATTAGGTAGTACCGGAAAGACTAGTTCAGCAGCCGGCCCTGTCGCAGATAAGCCGGCGTGTCCAGATCGTCCATATCCAGTACCGGTTCCGGTTCGCTGGCAAGGACCGGTTCGGGAGCCGCCTCAGGCGGCGGCAACTCCATCACGGGTTCCGGCTCGACGAAGGGCGGAGGGGAGGGCGGTACCGCGACCGGCTCCGGAGGACGCGCCTGGATGCGGATCTCGGGCGCTTCCCAGCGCTCCGCGGCCAGACTGTCGGTTCGGAATCCCGTGGCAATGACCGTAATCTTGACCGCATCTCCCATGGCCTCGTTCACGGTGACGCCAAAGTTGAGTTGCACATCCTCGCACTCGGTGGCTTCCCGAATGATCGCACAGGCGGCATCCACATCATGCAGACCGAGGTGGCCGGACGCGGTGATGTTGATCAGGACACCGCGCGCGCCCGCGATGCTGGTCTCCTCCAGCAGCGGACAACTGATCGCCTGGCGCGCGGCGTCCGCGGCGGCGTTCTCCCCGTGCCCGATAGCAGTGCCCATCATGGCATACCCCATTCCGACCATGGTGGCGCGAATGTCGGCGAAGTCCCGATTGATCAGTCCGGGGGTGATGATGATGTCGGTAATGCCCTGCACGGTCTGCCGCAGGACATCGTCAGCGACGCGGAACGATTCGCAAATGCTGGTGCCGCGCGGGACCATCGACAGCAGCCGGTCATTGGGTATGGCGATGACGGAATCGACGGTCGCCGCGAGTTGCGTGATGCCCGCCTCAGCGGCTTTCTTTCGGCGGGTCCCTTCGAAGGCGAAGGGTTTGGTGACCACCGCCACCACCAGGGCATCCAATTCCCTGGCCAGCGAGGCGATCACGGGAGCGGCGCCGGTGCCGGTGCCGCCGCCCAATCCCGCAGTCACGAAGACCATGTCGGCGCCCTGCAGAATCTCGACGATGGCGTCGGTATTTTCGAGCGCTGCCCGCCGTCCGACCTCCGGGTTGGAACCGGCGCCGAGCCCGTTGGTCACCTTGGTTCCCAACTGCAGCTTATTGGGCACGGGGCAGGCCGAGAGCGCCTGAAGGTCGGTGTTCATGGCATAGAACTCCACCCCCTCAACGCCTTCCTGCACCATTCGAGCCACGGCATTACACCCGCCACCGCCGACACCGATTACCTTGAACCGGGCGCCGGTACGCGCTTCTTCTTCCATCTCGTATTTCAAGTCATTCAGATCGGAATCGATCAGCCCCATGAACTACCTCCCTTGCCGAACATCTTCTGATTTCTTACTTCAGTAACTTTCCCAGCCAGCCGGCGGCCTCGCGCTGGTGTTCGTCCTGCGCCTTTAACTTCGCCGAATACATGGCCAACCCGGCGGCGGCGGCCCATTCCGGATCGTTCATCTCCTCCGGCCAATCCTGAATTCCGAACGCCAACCCGTACTGGGTCCGGCACTGGAGTTCCTGTTGCGCGACGTCCAGGAGATCGGGTAGCCTGGCAGCCGCCCCCGTCAAAAACAGGCCGCCGATCAGGGCGCGCTCCATGCCCACTCTGGCCAGCTCGGCGCGAACAAATCGGAACAGCTCGCGGGCGCGGGCCTCCAGAATCTGGTTGACGAACTTGCGGGCCGCCTGCCGGGGCTCGCGGCCCTCGGGCGTGGGAAGCTCCACGATGGCGTTCTCCTGGCTGCGCTCGGCCAGCGCGCTGCCGTACTCCATCTTCACCAGCTCCGCGTCTTCGAAGCTGAGACAGAGCCCTTGCGCCAAGTCGCGGGTAAAATGGTCCCCGCAGATCCGGATCGTGGAGGCCAGGTGGATGGCATCGCCGTAATACACCACCAGTTCGCTGGAATGCGCGCCGATATCCACCACGGCGATGCCTTCGCGCCGCTCCTCCGGCAGGACGGCGGCATAGCACGCGGCAAGGGCCTCGAAAACGGTCTCCTCCACCACCATGTGGGCCTGATTCACCGCGCCGACCAGGGCGTTATGCTCCAGGATCGATGCCGTCACCAGGTGGACATTGATCTCCAGGCGCGATGCCAGCATGCGCCGCGGATCGCGGTGGCCCGGATGGTCGTCCACCACGAAATCCTGCGGGAACATCTGCAGGATCATACGATCCTCCTGCAACTGAACGCGGGAGGCGCGCTCCACCACGCGGTTCACATCGCGCTGCTCGACTTCGCGGACGTGCCCGAGTTCCACCACACCCCGGCCGTTGGCGCCGCGCAGGGTGGAACCGCCCATGCCTACCACCGCCGATCCCACGGAAAGGCCCACCGTCGCCTCGACCTCGCGCAGGGCCGTGAGCACCGTTTCGGTTACCGCCGTATTATCGGCAATCCTGCCTTTGGCCCATCCCTGCGACTCGACGGCGGCGCAACCCAGGAAACGGATGCGGCGATCCTCCAGAACGCAAATCACCATCCGCGTCTTGCGGCTGCCAGCGTCGAGACCGACTGCGAATACCGGTTTTACTGCCATGGGGCCCTTCTAGTCCTCTGCCGTGATGCGGTCATCCAACCGCAGGTCGAATCTGGTGGCGTTGGGCGAATGTTTCGCGATTTCCGCATAGTGGCTGAGGAAGTTCTGATAGCGGCGGCCAAAATTGTTGTCGCCGAGGATCAACTCCACCGTGCGATGCTCGATCTGCGCCACGATCCGGATATTGTCGGGATCCGAGGCGTCCACCTCGGAGAGGTCTTTCGACTGCGGTCCGAGTTCCTCCTGGACGCGCGCCAGGCAACGAACCCGCTCCCGTCGCTGGTCTTCGGTCTCTTCCTCCTTCACGCCGCTCAGCACGGGGAAGGCGAATTGCGACTGCGGCGGCGGGTCCAGCAACACTCCCCGGGAGTCGATCAAGAGAACGCCGGCGGGAAAGATGACGAAGGCCACGGGAGTCCTTTCGTGAATGCGGACCACCAACCGGTCCGGCCAGATGCGCGAAACCGACGCATCCTCCACCCAATCGATGGCCAGCAGACGGCGGCGGCGCTCCGCCAGCGGGACGGCGAACACGCTGCGCCCGAAATCCGAGCCGAACACGCGCAGCACTTTGGCGCGGGAGGTGTACTTCATGCCCTGGATGGTGAGAGCGTCCTTGTGGTCCCGCGAGAGAATGAACTGCGGGTCGGTCATGGCGAAGTCGCGCACTCTCAGGCCGGCAATGGCGGCGGAAACGAACACGACCCCAGCCGCCGCGATTCCCAGCCAAACCCGCCACCCGAAACCGCCTGTAGCTTTCTTCGATTCCCTTGACATACCCTAACCCCTAACCCCCAACCCCCGCAGCCTTTCCAACACCTTCTCTCCCGCCTGCCAAACACTTCCGGCTCCCAGCGTGAGGACCAGGTCGCCATCGCGGGCCACATTCACCAATGCCTCCACGCCGCGGTCTATCGTTCCAACGTACTCGGCGCCACGATGGCCGAATTGCCGGATCCGGTCCACCAGTGCTTCGGCGCTGACACCTTCGATGGGCTTCTCCGAAGCCGCATAGATGTCCATCACGAAAAGGCTGTCCGCCTGGTGGAAGGAGCGCGCGAACTCGTCCAACAGGTGGAAAGTGCGCGTGTAGCGGTGGGGCTGGAAGAGAACATGCACGCGGCGGAAGCCGCACAGCCGCGCGCTTTCGAGGGTGGCGCGGATCTCGGTGGGATGGTGTCCGTAGTCGTCTACCACCGTAATGCCCTGCTCCTTGCCGCGGACCTGAAACCGGCGGTCCACACCGCTGAAGGTCGCCAGCGCCTCGCGGATGGTGTCAGGCTTGACTTCGAGTTCCATGGCGGCCGCGACCGCAGCCATGGCATTCAGGACATTGTGGCGTCCTGGAATCCGAAGGTGGAAGCAGCCCAGCTCGGCAGTGCGATATCGGAGCCGGAAATCACTCGCAAAGGGGCCGCAGCCGATGTCCCGAGCCTCCACGTCCGCCTGCGCGGTGGTGCCGTAGGTGATGGTCCGCCGCCGGATTTCGGTCAGGATGCTCTGGACGTTCCGGTCGTCCAGGCATACGATCACGGCGCCGTAGAAGGGGACCTTGTTGACGAACTCGATGAAGGCTTCGCGGATCTTGTCGAGCGAAGGATAGTGATCGAGATGCTCGCGGTCGATATTGGTGACCACCGCGATGATGGGCGCCAGCTTCAGGAACGAGCCATCGCTTTCATCCGACTCCACCACCAGAAAATCGCTGCGTCCCACGCGGGCGTTCGCCCCTCCCATGGTGCCGACGCGCCCGCCCACCACGACCGTTGGATCGAGACCGGCATAATTCAGGATGGTGGCGGTCATGGACGTGGTGGTGGTCTTGCCGTGGCTGCCTGCCACCGCGATACCGTACTTCAACCGCATCAGTTCGGCCAGAAGCTCGCCGCGCGGAATCACCGGAATCTGCAGGCGCCGCGCCTCCTGCACCTCGGGGTTTTGCTCGTCAACGGCGGAACTCACCACCAGCGCCCGGGCGCCGGTGACGTTCGAGGCGTCGTGGCCCTCGTAGATCCGGGCGCCCATCGCGGCCAGGCGCTCGGTGATGGGCGAGAGCTTCAAATCGGATCCGCTGATCTGGTATCCCAGATTCAGCAGAACCTCGGCGATGCCGCTCATCCCGATACCGCCGATCCCCGTAAAATGCAGGTGCTGAGGGCGAAAAAACATTCCTTTAGTGTATTGTTTCGGCTAGCGGCGCCTCTGTCAATGGAAATCTCGCGTCAGCGCCGCGCCACCTCCTCTAAAATGTCCGCCGCACGACACGCGGCACCCGGCTTGGCGAACTGCCGGGCCGCATCTCCCATGCGCTCCAGCGCACCCGGCTCGCCGGCCAGCTCCATCACGGCCTCGAACAGGGCCTTTCCATTCAATTCCCGGTCTCGAATCAACCGGGCTGCTCCCGCGCGCTCCATCGCTTCGGCGTTGCGCGTCTGGTGGTCGTCGGCCGCAAACGGGAACGGCACGAGGATGGACGGCTTTCCCGCGGCGGCAAGCTCCGAAACGGCGCCCGCGCCCGACCTGCACACAATCAGGTCGGCAGCCGCAAACGCGGCCGGCATATCTTTGATGAACTCGACGATCTCACCCTCGATACCGAACTTCTGCAGGTCCTGGTTGGCTGCATCGATCGCGGCGCGTCCCGCCTGGTGGAGGATCCGCAGCCGCGCCCCCGCCTGCTGAAAGAGTGGCCAGCTTTGGACCGAAGCACGGTTGAGCGTGAGCGACCCCTGGCTGCCGCCGGTAATCAGCAGGCTGAAGATGCCGCCTCGGGGCTTGGCAGGAATCTGGAAGAACTCCTCGCGGACCGGCAACCCCGTCATTTCGGTCTTGCCATCGCGGAAGAATCGCGCCGTTTCGGGAAAGGAGATCAAGGCGCGTGACACGGCACTGCCGATGATTCGATTGGTGAACCCGGGCACGGCATTCGGTTCCATCACGACGACCGGAACATTCGCCGCCAACGCCGCCATCACCGGCGGTCCCGCGACGTAGCCGCCCATGCTGAAGACCGCGGATGCCTGCCGAACGAATTGTCCGCATCGCAGCGTAGTAAGGGGTAGTTGCAGCAAGGTGGCGATCTTCCGCCCCAGGCCGACCCGGTTCAACCCGCCAATCTCGATCTTCGCCAGCTTGAATCCCTCCGCCGGCACCAGTTTCGACTCCAGTCCACGCTCGGTCCCCACGAAGAACACCCCATGCCCGCGGCGGCGCAGTTCGCGCGCCACGGCGAGCGCGGGAATGACGTGCCCGCCCGTGCCGCCTCCGGCGAAAAGAAAGCTCGCTGCGCTCGCGGGGCCAGGGGCCGGGTGCCGGGGGCCAGGGATTGGTTGCTCGCTTCGCTCGCTCATGTTCGCTTCGCAAGGGCGTCGCGAAGGGCGTACAACTGTTTTCCCAAGGCGACCGCCTGATTCAGGACTGGCTTGAGGTCCGATGCGTCGAGGTATCCGAGTCTTGATGCAATCTCAAGCTGAGTCTCGACCTCTGCCAGGGAGGCCTGCGCGATCGAAACATGATTCAGATATTCTCTGGTGGATGCTCTGGTATGCCCCTCCGCAATATTCGATGGCACGGATATCGCCGCTCGCCGGAGCTGGCCCGTCAGTCCGTAAATTTCTGTCTTTGGAAAAGCTCCCGTCAATTTATATACCGCCACGACCATATCCATGCCGCGTTGCCACACGCGCAAATCCCGAAAATGGCTGACCTTCTCCACCAAATCCGACCTTCACCACCGCATCCGACTTCCCTGGCCCCCGGCCCCCGATCCCTGGCCCCGCGAGCGAAGCGAGCCCTCACCCCGCGTGTTCGCTCACATTCATGAGGATTCCCATCAGCGCCAGGGTGCTGAGGAGGGAGCTTCCGCCGTAGCTGATCATGGGCAGGGGGAGGCCTTTGGTGGGCATCATCCCAAGCACTACGCTCATGTTGATGAGGCCTTGTACCACGATCACGATCGTCACTCCCAAGGCGAGATATCGGCCGAAATCGTCATGCATGCGCCAGGCGGCCCGCAGGCCGCGCCAGAAGATTACTCCGAAACCGAGCAGAAGGCCGGCAGCTCCGATAAGGCCCATCTCCTCCGCCACTACCGCGTAGATGAAGTCGGTGTGGGAAGCCGGGAGGTAGAGCTTCTGCTTACCGTTCATGATGCCGAGGCCGGTTGCCCCGCCGGCGCCGACCGCGATCTTGGATTGCTCCGACTGGTAACCCGTGTCCCGCGTGGCCAGCGAGTTCTGCATGGAGGACTGCAGCGTGGCCTTGATCTTGCCGGACGGATCGAGCCTGTCCAGACGCTTGTATTGCGGGTCGACCCACTGCACCACCCGCGCCAGGCGGTACGGCCTCACCGCAATGGACGCGATCACGCCGAGCAACGCAATGCCTGCCACCACCGCGCAATAGCGTTTCTCCAAACCCGCCACAAAGAAAATCACGCCCGCGGCAATTCCCAGCACGACGGCCGTCCCCAAGTCGGGGATCACCACCCCGACAATCACCAGGCCGACCAGGACGGCGGCCGGCAGCAGGGTGTATTTCCAGTTGTTGATGGCCCGGCCCCTCCAGGTAACGAAGTACGCCAGGAAGACCACCAGCGCCGGCTTCGCCAGCTCCGAAGGCTGCAGGCTGAGGCTTCCGGCCTTCAACCAGCGGTGGCTCTTGGCATCCAGGATGAACACCAGCACCAGCAGGATGAAGGTGATGCCGATCGCGGAAAAGGCCACCGCCGCACTGTTCAGCCTTTTGTAATGCGTCTTCTTGAGGGTCATCATGACCGCGACCGACGCCAGCGCCCAGGCCGACTGCCGGATCACGAAAAACCACCTCGACTGCAGGTCCATCTCCGCCGTTACGGAGGACGCGCTGTAAATGACCAACAGGCCAAGCGAGACCATAATCAGCACGGTCGGAAACAGGATCCAGTCGGTTTTGAGTCTCTGGGACATGGGTTACCCTTTGGGCTCGATCTGGCGGACGAGATCTTTGAAAACCTCTCCGCGATGCTCGTAACTGCGGAACTGATCGAAGCTGGCACACGCCGGCGCCAGCAGGACAGTATCGCCGGGAGCGCCATTTCGATAGGCGTGCGCGACCGCCAGATCGAGAGTGCCGGCGTGCACCAGCGGCACGGCCCCCTCGATTTGTCCGGCAATCTTCTGGGCGGCGGCGCCGATCAGGAGCGCGGCATGCGCCTTGGCAGAAAGGGGGGCGCGGAGCAAGGTATAATCCGACCCCTTGTCCTTTCCGCCGAGGATTACCCAGAGGCCCCCGGCAAACGCATCCAGCGCCTTGAGCGTCGCGTCCACACTGGTGGCTTTGGAGTCGTTGTAGAAGTCGATTCCACTGACATTGCGCACGAATTCCAGGCGGTGCTCCACGGCCCGAAAGGTGCGAACGGCGGCCGCGATCTGCTCCCGGGAGGCCCCCGCGCGCGCGGCTGCGAGGGCCGCCGCCAGGACATTCTCCACGTTGTGCCTGCCGCGAATCGGGATCTCCCCGGCTTCCATCAGCAGCCTGGCGTCGAGGATCAGCTTGTCGGCGCACAAACTGGCGCCCGGCGCGACTTTGCGGTGGCTGCTGAACCACCGGACGGCGGCCGGCGTGCGCTGTGCGTACCCCACGCAGACCGGGTCGTCAGCATTGAGAATCGCCAGATCCGAGCTGCGCTGAGTCTCGAACAGCCGGCCCTTGGCCGCGGCATAATTCTCGAACGTGTAATGGCGGTCCAGGTGGTTCTGCGTAACGTTCAGCGCCACGGCGATGTCCGCGTGAAAGTCGTGGATGGTCTCGAGCTGGAAACTCGAGAGTTCCAGGACGTTCCAGCCGTCCTCATGCGAACTCTCGATCATGGCCGTGACCGGCGTGCCGATGTTGCCGCCCACCTGCACGGGCACGCCGGCCTCGCGCAGGATGTGGCCGATGAGGCTGGTGGTGGTGGTCTTGCCGTTGGAGCCGGTGATGCCGATGGTCCGGCCCTTCAGAAACGGCGCGGCCAGTTCCACTTCCCCGATTACCCGCACGCCCCGTGCTCGAGCCGCTTCGAGCGGGGGAAGATCGGCGGGAACATCCGGGGACAGCACGATCAGATCGTGGCCTTCGAAAACGTCGGGCGATTGCTTCGCGAACGGGACGCTGAGGCGATAGAGCGCCTCCGACGCTGCGGGAAGCTGATCGAGTGGCTTCAAGTCCGTGGCAGACACTACCGCTCCATGTCGGACCAGCATTTCGGTCGAGGCGATCCCCGACTTCGCCATCCCGACCACAAGCGTCTTAGTGCCCTTCAATTCCATGCCGTCTGCTAGTCCCCAATTTCTAATCCCCAACCCCGCGAGCGAAGCGAGCTCTCCTCACCTCAATTTCAACGTCGTCAGCGCGAAGAGCGCCAACACCAGGCCGGCAATCCAGAAGCGTGCAATGATTTTCGATTCGGTCCACCCCAACGCCTCGAAGTGGTGATGCAGCGGCGCCATCTTGAAGATGCGCTTCCCATGCCGCAGCTTGTAACTGCCCACCTGGAGGATCACGGAAACCGCCTCCAGAATAAAAATTCCCCCGATAAACACCAGCAGGACTTCCTGCTTGATCAGCACCGCCACCACCGCCATGGCGCCACCCAGTCCCAGCGCGCCTACGTCTCCCATGAAGATCTCGGCCGGGTGCGCGTTATACCAAAGGAACCCGAGGCTGGCCCCTGTCATCGAACCGCAGAAGATGGTCAACTCCGAGGTTCGCGGGTTGCGCGACAACTGCAGGTACTCCGCCATGGTGGCGTGGCCTCCGGCGTAGGTCAGCACGGTGAGCGCTCCGGCGGCAACCACCATCAACCCGATCGCCAGCCCGTCCAGGCCGTCGGTGAGGTTTACGGCGTTGGACATGAACACCACCACCAGCGCCACAAAGATACAGAAAGGCAGCACGCCGATCACGTAAGTCCACGGGTTCCGCAGGAGCGATTCGAGCAGCAGCGAAGGCCGGAACTGCTTGGCGAACGGGATATTCATGTTGGTGGAGAAGTTTCCGGAGGCCCGCATCACCAGGAGCGTGGCGGCGAAGGCGAACCCCATGATGAACTGGGCAATCAGCTTCTGCCTCCCGGTCAGGCCGAGGTTGCGGCGGCGCGTCACTTTTGCATAGTCATCCAGGAAGCCGATCCAGCCATAACCGACCAGGGCGCCGAGCGCCACCCACACATAGGGCGACTTCAGGTCGGCCCACAGCAGGGTTGGTACGACGATCGAAATAATGATGAGAAGGCCGCCCATGGTGGGTGTACCGGCCTTTTTTTGATGCGACTTGGGGCCCTCTTCCCGAATGTATTGTCCGATCTGAAACTGGCGCAGGCGGCTGATCAGCCAGGGCCCCAGCGCGATGCACAGAAACAATGCGGTCAGGCTCGCGAAGGCTGTGCGGGACGTGACGTAGCTGAAGACACGGAATGGGCTGACGTATTTATGAAGTTCCTCGTACAGTAGAAAATAAAGCATGGATCCCTATCGTCGTCCGGCGCCGCCGACTGCAACCCTCTCGCGCATTGGCGAGCCTCGCATTGGCGAGCCTCGCATTAGCGAGCCTCGCATTAGCGAGCCTAACCCCCAATCCCAAGGAATCTGTCCAGAGCCCGCTCCACCCGCACTCCACGCGACCCCTTGAACAGAACGGCATCGCCCGGGCAGGCAAATTCGCGCACCCAGTCTCCCGCTCCTTCCGGCAAGTCGAAAAATCGCGCCGCGCCTACCTGCAGTCCAGCCGCGATGCCCTCGTCTACCATGTGGCGCGCGTTCCCGCCGACGCCGATCAACGCGTCCACGCCATTTTGCGCGGCATACCGTCCGAGCCTGCGGTGCAATTCCTCGGACGCGTGCCCCAATTCCAACATCTCCCCCAAGACCGCGATTCGCCTCTTCGCCGCCGTCTTCCGCAGCACATCGATCATCGCCTCGGCCGCCTCGGGGTTCGAGTTGTAACAGTCATTCCAAACGACGATGCCGCGATGCTCCAGGCGCTCGCCCCGCATCTTCCCGATGGCAAACGTGCGCACCGGCTCACGCAGGCGTTGGGGAGCGATGTCAAACACTCGCGCCACGGCGATCGCAGCGAGCAGGTTCGACACGGCGTGGCGCCCGGTCAAGCCGGTCTCGAAATCCACACCCAGCGCTCGAAAGCGGGTTCCATCGGCGCTCGTGTCCACGTTCTCGGCCTTCACATCGGCGGCGCCGGAAAGGCCAAACGTCACCGATCGGCCGGGGTGGATGTCGCGAAACTTCAACACCCGAGGGTCGTCCGCATTCAGCACCGCCACTCCGTCTCGAGGCAGACCTTCGATGAGCTCCCGCTTGGCTGCCGCCACTCCTCCGATGGAATCGAAGAACTCCACGTGCGCGTATCCTACGTTGGTCACCACACCGACTTGGGGCTTCGCGATCGCAGCGAGGTCGCGGATTTCGCCCGCGTGATTCATTCCCATCTCCAGCACGCCCACGCGGCAGGAGTCCGGCAGGCGGACAATGGAGAGCGGCACGCCCACGTGGTTGTTGAAGTTGCCGATGGTCTTGCCCACCGGCATTTCGCTTTCGAGCAGGTGCGCGATGGCATCCTTCGTGGTGGTCTTTCCCGCGCTTCCCGTTACGCCGACCACCTGGCCGCCCCACTTCCCGCGCGCCCAGGCCCCGAGATCCTGTAAGGCGCGCAACGTGTCGGCCACAAGGAGGAGCCGCCCCCTGAAAAGATGTGAAAAACTCAGAGGCCCGCCGGCGAAACCGCCTGCGCCACCAGGCAAGTCCAGCACCTGCATTGGTGGGGCAGCCGGTTTCGCCTGCCTTTGTGGCTCGGTTATGACTCCTTCACGCTTTCCGGCTGTCCCCCCTCGATCGATTACCACAGCAGCCGCGCCCTTCTCGATCGCCACCTCCACGAAATCATGCCCGTCATGATTCGGCCCGCGCAGGGCGAAGTAAACATCGCCCACATTCTGTGTCCGCGTATCCACGCTCCATCCGGCCACCGACAGGTTGGGCGGCGACCCTTCCGCGCCCATTGCCTGCGCAACGTCCTGTAGATTCAGGGTCATGCCTTCCTGGATTTCTGATACCCATAACCACGCAGCACGTCACGAGCCACGGCGCGGTCATCGAATGCGATGGTCCTGTCTTTCAACACCTGGTACGTTTCGTGTCCCTTGCCGGCCAGGATTACGATATCCCCTTCGCGGGCTTCCTTGAGGGCACGGGCAATTGCCGTGGCGCGGTCGGGCTCCACGATGTGAGGCACATCCTTGCGCCGGATGCCGACCAAGGCATCGTTCATGATCGACAAGGGGTCCTCCGAGCGGGGATTATCGCTCGTCAGCACGACGAAGTCGCTTTCCGCCGCGGCCGCTTCGCCCATCAGGGGGCGTTTCGTCCGGTCGCGGTCTCCGCCGCAGCCGAAGAGCGTGATCACCCGCTTGGGCTTGAGCCCGCGGGCCACGGCGATCACATTTCGCAGCGCGTCATCGGTGTGGGCGTAGTCCACCACCACCACGAACGGCTGGCCTTCATCGACCCGTTCAAACCGTCCCGGCACAGCCTCGAGCTGCGCAATTCCGCGGGCAATGATCTCGGCCGGCAGACCGTAGGAGAGGGCCGTGCCGCACGCCGCCAGGATGTTGTACACGTTGATCTTGCCGATCAACGGCGATTCGATCGGGAAGCGCCGGCTGCGGAACTGAACATCGAAACGCAATCCCTGGAAGCCCGTAGAAATGTGACGGGCACGCAGATCCGAATCCTGTCCGAGCCCATACCAGAGGACGTTGGTCTTGGGATGGATCCGGATGCGGCGCGCGTATTCATCGTCTTTGTTGAGTACGGCATAGGGCGGTGGCGGAGCGCCGGCGCCCGCAAACAGCAGTGCCTTGGCCTCGAAATAGGCTTCCATCGTGCCGTGGAAATCGAGATGATCGCGCGTCAGGTTGGTGAAGACCGCGGTGTGAAAGTGAAGACCATAAACCCGGCTGAGCGCGAGCGCGTGCGAGGAGACCTCCATGGTCGCGTGAGTTCCGCCGGCGCGCTCCAGATCGGCGAAGATGCGTACGAGCTCCAAGGATTCCGGAGTCGTATTGACGGCCGGCAGAATCCGGCCTGCAAGGTGGTATTCGATGGTGCCGATCAGCGCAGTCGTGTGCCCGGCGGCGCGCATCACCGAATCAACCAGGTAGGAGGTGGTGGTCTTTCCGTTGGTTCCGGTGATGGCGGTGAGGCCCAAACGCTCATCCGGCCTGCCGTAGAAATTCCGGGATGCCAGGGCGAGCGCCTGGCGGCCGTGCCGCACTTGTACCCAGGGAGCGGTGAAGAGGGTCCCGCCCCCTGGGCCCGGAGCCTCCGATTCGCTCGCAACCGCTACCGCGCCGCGCGCCACTGCATCCTCGACGAACTGGCGCCCGTCAGTGCGGCTCCCCGGAAACGCGAAGAACAGAAAGTTGCGGCCGACTCGCCGGGAGTCATATTCCAATCCATCGATCGGGATGGCAGCGAGCGAAGGCGCGAGTGTCCGGGTCAGCTCCACGCCCGAAAGTACCTCGCCCAGCGTCATCTCGATTACCCGGCTTCAATGGACTCAACTCTGATTCTTCAGTATGAAACGCGCCCACACTTATATCATCTTTCAAATTGCACGTGAATTCGCTCGCCGTCGTGAAGGACGGCGCCCGCCGGAGGATTTTGCGCCCGGGCGATGCCGCTTCCGTCCGGCAACACCGTCAACCCCTTTTCCGAAGCCTCCGCGAGCACGGCTCGCATGGTCTTACCCTTGAAATCGGGAACTCTCGGCAGGGCGGGAGGGGGCGGGGCCACCGGGAGTTTGACCGGCGGGACGGGACCGATGAGCAGATGCGCCACCACGGCGGGCTTCTCCTCATCGTCTTCGTCTTGGAGAATGTTCTCTTCGGCCGGATCGCCTTCATCCGTCGACAGGTCGTTGGCATCGCCGTTCGAGGCTACGAGCATCGTCGATGGGACATCGTCCGGAAGATCCTTCGGCACTTCGAGCACGCGCAGAGCTTCGGTGGCGACTTCGTGAAATACCGGCGCCGCCACTACCCCGCCGAAGCCACCTTCCCCGTGCGTACCATTCAAGGTCACCACCACCACGATGGCGGGATTGGTGAGGGGAGCAAATCCCATGAACGTTCCATTGTAGGAATGGGTGTAGTGGCGCGCCGCGTAGTCGTAGATCTGTGCCGAGCCAGTCTTTCCGCCGACCGAATATCCGTCGAGCTTCGCCCTTCTTCCGGTGCACGAATCCCCAGGGCACGTGACAACGCCCTCCATCATCTGCCGCATGGTAATTGCGGTCTGCGGCCGAATGATACGCACCGGCGTTTCCAGGGGTACGGTTTCCCCGCCGCGCCTGGCGACCAGGCGGGGCCGCACCAGCATTCCGCCATTGGCAATCACGGAAGCCGCCTGCGCCAGTTGCAGGGTCGTCACGCTGACTTCCTGTCCCATCGAAACCGACGCCAGCGACGTGGTGCCCCATCGCTCCAGCTTTCGGACTCTGCCCGGGGAATCTTCCGCGCGGTGGAGAATACCGATTCTCTGGCCGAAACCGAACCGCCGCATGTATTCGTACATCTTCGACGCCCCGACGCGGAACCCGACCTCGATCGCGCCGATATTGCTCGAGCGGGCGAGGACCTTGGCCATCGGAATGATTCCGATTCCCGCGTGTGAGTCGTGGATGACGCGCCCGGGCAGCGCAAGCACGCCGCCGTGACAGTTGATCAGGCTGTCCGGGGTGAGGTTGGTGGTCTCGAGGGCCGCCGACATGGTAATCACTTTGAAAACCGATCCCGGCTCGAACGGTACGGAAACGGCGTGGTTTTGGCGCGCCATTTTCTCGCCGGGTTCGGGTTGGAGATTCGGGTCGTACGCCGGATAGCTCGCCATCGCCAGCACGTCTCCGGTGTTCGGGTTCATGACCACAAGGCTTCCGCTGAAGGCGTGGTGGCGGGCGACGGCCGCGGCGAGTTCCCGCTCGGCCACGAATTGTATGTGCTCGTCGATGGTCGTGGTGATCGAAACGCCGGGGCGGGCGGGTGTGGCAAGCTGCGAGTCGATGCCGCGCCGCTTGACGTCGGTGAGCAGGCGCATCTGTCCGGGCTGGCCGCGCAGTTCCTGGTCGAGCGCGCGCTCGAGCCCCGAGGTGCCTTTCTCTTCCGCGTCCACCGAGCCCAGCACGTGCGCCGCCAGCTCGCGATTCGGATAGTGCCGCTGGCTCTCGTTTTGTACTCCGATCCATTCGAGCTTGAGGCCGCGCAGCTCCTGCATTTCCGAAGGCGCGATTTTGTGCTTCACCCAGAGGAAGCCGCGGTGATTGTCATAGGCCTGTTTGATGGTCTCGTACAGCTCCTTGCGGTCCAGATGCAAGGCCCGGGCGAGGAGATCGGAGGCCATCTCCAGGTCCGGGACTTTCAGCGGATTGATATAGACGGACTCCGCGGGCACGCTCATGGCGAGCGGATGGCCGTTGCGGTCGAAAATCGTGCCGCGCGGTCCGGCGATGTCGATCACCAGTTCCTGCCGCGCCTTGGCCATCCTGACGTAATCCTGGTGACGGAGTACCTGTAATGAAATCAGCCGAAGGAGAATGGCGCTGGTCCAGAGGAGGACAACGACAGCGACCCATGTAAGGCGGCGGTCTACCATGTGTTGCTGCGTAATTACGCCCCTCGACGCCTTACTGTTTCATGGCAACTGTGCCTTCGGATTTTCCGTCCAGACGGACGACTTGCTGGTTCGAGGGCGTAACCAGCTTCTGTTGGCGGGCCAGCCGTTCGAGATTGTCGGGGCTCAAGAGCTCGGCCTGCTGCAGTTCCAGGCCGCGGCGCTCATCGATCAGGCGGCGCTCTTCGGCTCGCAGAGCCTCCAGCTTGTATCCCGCCAGCGTGGTTGCGACACTCGGGGCGAGGACACCGCCGAGCAGCGCCAGGACGATGGCAGCACCTCCAACCGCGGACCAGCACGCCCCGTGCGCCTTCGGATCGTGTTCGCGAACCAGCCGCGAATTGTCGATTTTCTTGCAATAGAAGAATACGTCCTCTTGCGGAAGCGCTCGCAGATCGAAACTGTTTCGGTCGGCCCGCACCAGCACCGGCCGTCTAGCCTCCGGATGCGCCGGTGCGTCAGTATTTCGAAAAAAAGCTGCCATGGTGGCCATGATCTTCTTTGGTTACCTCTCAATTCAGCTCCAGCGCGCGCAACTTGGCCGAGCGCGCAGCCGGGTTCCCCGCGGTTTCTTCCTCACTTGGCTGGAGCGGGTGTTTCGTCAGGATGGTGGCACGCCCGTCCCGGCCCAGCACTTTGAATCGCTCTTTAACTTTTCGGTCGTCGATGCTCATAAAGCTGATCACGACCATGCGGCCGCCGCTTTTGAGCAGGTTGGGGCCAATCTGGAGTAAACGGTCCAGTTCTTCTGGTTCGTCATTGACCTTCATCCGCAACGCCATGAAGGTCTTGGTGGCCGGGTGCAACCGGCCCGTCCGCGGCACGGCCCGTAACACCACATCGGCCAGATGAAGTGTACTCCGTATGGGCCGTGCTCGGACGATTGCTCTGGCTACTCTCCGCGCCCTCCTCTCTTCGCCGAGCTGATAAATCAGATCGGCGAGTGTTTTTTCGTCGGTGTGATTGACTAGATCGGCTGCTGTCATGCCCGTGGACTGGTCCATGCGCATATCCAGAGGCCCATCTGAAAGAAACGAAAACCCCCGCGGCGGATCGGTGAGCTGCTGATAGCTGACCCCCAGGTCCGCCAGAATCCCGTCCAACTTCTCCAGCCCCGCTTGGGCGACCGCTTCCGCCAGGCTGCTGAACGTGCCCCGATGAAAACGGATTCTGTCCTTCCACCGCGCGGTATTCCGCTCGGCAACGGCCAGCGATTCGGCGTCGCGATCGTTGGCGATCACGATCCCCGATTCGAGCCGCTGCGCGATCAGCGCCGTGTGCCCACCCAAACCCGCCGTCACATCCAGATAAACTCCGTCCGGCCGCACCGCCAGCAAGTCGATCGATTCGGCCGGCATGACGGGGATGTGCATAGACCGTCATTTCAGCCCCGCCCTTTGCAGTTGTTTGACGTTCTGCTGGGGCGCCGTCGAAGCCTTTTGCTGTCGCGCCAGATAGTGCTCGTCGCTCAAAACCTCAATGTGTCCTCTGTACGCGTACAAATGAACCGGCTGGTTTTCGATCTTCAGTGTGCGGCGCAACTCGGGCGAAAAGACGATTCGCCCTTGCCCATCCATTTCGGTCTCGTTACCCAGGTCCGCGGCATTGAACGCTACTTGCTCCGCTATGTCCGGATCGGTTGTATAATTCTCGAAGAAGTCTTCGTTGATCCGCCAAACGGCCATCGGATAGATTTGTGCTGTTTCCCGATCCAGACTCGTCACGTATAACTTCTTTTCCTCGAGTGCCAAGAAGTATTTCTCGAAAACCGCCGGGACCTTCATACGGCCTTTCTCGTCCAGCTTCGCCGGGTACATTCCGCGCGGCAACTCAACTTTTGCCGTTGGCTCGGGATTTTCCACTTTTTATCCCTTATGCTCCCAGATTTAGCCAGAAAAGGCCACGTCGCTCCACACAACCTATAGTGTCACGGTGCTAGAGCGATTGCAACAGTTAATTGAGGTTTATTGTGGGATCTTGCTGATTTTTTGGGTGGTTACTGCGCCACAATTGCTACCGACAGTAATTGTGATACACACTACAGGTTGTGGTTAGGCGAACGTAAGGCGAATAAACTGGCAGAAAAGGGCTTACACCAATCAGACTGGCCAATCGATTTTGTCGTAAATCTCGGCCATTGGGAGTAAACAGGAGACCGAACTAAGCTCGATATTCTCCCCCGAGATCGGCGTATTCCACCAGCAACCAGCGATTTTCCGCTTGTCGGGTATAGTGCTCGACATGGGGCCTCTGCTGCAAGATCGTCAGGTAGTCAATTAAGGAGGGCAAAGTCCGGTTAGTTTTCGAACTTCTCGCCGCGGTCGTAATCGCCGGTGGATGTGGAGAGCACCTCGACAATCAGGTTCGGGTTGGTCACAAAGTCGTTGCGGCTTTCCGCAAGCCGAGGCTCGCCGCATATCACGGCAACGTCGGGATACGTATATAGGCCGGTTTCCGGCACTTGCATCATCAGACTGCTGCTATACACGCGGCAGGGCTTGTTTTTCAAACGATGCCTTAGCTCACCGCCTACATTGTTAACGATCGTGGCATGCTGGGGCGTGCCACTCTGCATGGGGAAAATCTCGCCGTCGAAGTATTCGCTCCGCGTTTCGGAATGGGCCTCATGTTCCAGGTATTCCTCAACGGAGACGAATTGTCGAGTTGGGTTTGCAGACATCGCTGCCTAATCGTAGCAGCTTATGGAAGAAATGGGGCCGGAGAGTCCGGCCCCGGAGAAGGAAGGACGACTACTGGTGAACCGGTACCTTGGATGCGCCACTCGAAATCGGCGCAGTGGAACCCGGCGGAATCACAGACACCGAGAAGGGAATATCATTTCCCGTTGGAACCGAGGAGGGCACCTGAAACGCGACTACGTAGACGCCAGGCAAATCCTCGCTGAGACGGGCGTAAACCAAGCTCGCGCCGTTTCCGCTCATGCCCGGAACCACCTGGCCGAGCACCTTGGCGTCGGGCGCAGTCGCCTCGATGCTGCTGGGGGCGGGAAGCGACTGCGTGCTGACCTGGGGTGTGGTGGGTCCCAACCCCGTGACAAACGCAATCTCGATCTCTCCCAGACGAGCCGGGTTCGCCAGGCTGACGTACGAGCCATCGGGTCGGACCAACAGGGCGCGAAAGACTCCGTCCGACATCTTGGTCTGGAAGATACCCGGGCTGGCCGCCTGCACATTGACACTGACATTACTGACTGCGCCGCCGATCGAAACTGTTACCGGAATGGAGGAGCCGGGCGTAACTTCGCACGGAACTTGAAACACCACCTGCTGCTGGCCGAATGCGTTCATTCCAATGCTGATGACCGGCGCCACGATGCCGGCAAAGCCCAACTGAATCGGCGACGAGGGAACCGGGGCTCCCGGGAACGGCGAGGTGACGGGCGCAACGTTGAGTGTTCCCGGAGCCGTCACCAAAGCTCCCAATCCGCAGGGGGACAGGGAATTGGGCTGCAGGTCTGCCCCGTTGACGAAATTCCCGGCGACGATGGTCGGCGCCGCTTGACTCACGGTGAGCGCGAAGGACACGGTATTCGTAGCGGTGGTGGTGGTCGCCACGATACTCACGGGGCCCGCGACCGGCCCGGCGGTGACGGTCACTTGGGCGAGGCCGTTGCTGTCCGTGTTGACGCTGCTGGCCGAAAGCGCAGCGGAGCCGCTCAACACCGCAAATTGTACCGATATGCCAACGGCCGATCCCGCGCTGGTGCTGATTTTAACGACGAGTGGCTGAGCGAACGCGGTATTTACGATCGCGGTCTGATTTGCCCCGGAAACATACTGGAATTGCGAAATCGTCACCGGTGGCGAGACGTTGATCGTGAACGTCACGAATTTCGTGGAGTCACTTGCGAGCGTGGCGGTAACCGTAACTGTTCCCGAGAACGTACTGGGAACGGTCACCGTGTTGGTAGTCCGTCCCGTAGTATCCGTAGAGGTGGAGGCACTGGAGAGATTGACTCCGCTGGTGGGCGATACCACCTTCCAGTTCACCGTCGAGCCGCTCAACGGGAGGCCAGCGGTGTTATCGGTTTCCACCGTGAGGGAGACGGCGCCGCCCGCCGTGATCGACTGGGTGCCACCGGCCGGCGCGACAATCTTGATGGATCCGGGAGCCCCTGCCGCGATGTTGATCTTCAGTGGGATGAGATTGACAAAGAATGCCGATTCGGCGTTCGGAAGGCTCGATGGATCGGTAGGGTCCAGGAGGGGCTGCCAGAAACCGGAAGGCGTATTAATGCCGGTCTCGATACCACCTACGGCAATCACGAACTCCCCCGTGCCCGGCTGTCCGCTGAACACCAGGTTGCAGGTGGCATTCCCGTTGGCGTCGGTTAAGACCGTGTTGATGCCAGTGCCGGCAGACGTGCTGCCCGCGCAGGACGCCAATGGCGCTTTCGCAGGATCCTGGAAATTGAGGATCTGCACCGCGGCATTGGGAAGCACCACCGTGGATTGTCCGTTGCTCGCGCCGAACTGCAGTTGAATCGAGGGCCCGGCAGCGCCGATCTTGCCGGTGATTGGCGAGTTTAGAGCTTGCAGATTGCTCGCGTTATTCGGGCCGCTGAAGACAAAAGGTGTAACTGAAATCAGAGGAGCGGACGCGAGTTGGGTCATGGTAAACATGGCGGTGTTCGCTCCGGCCGTAGCAGTGACGGGAGTCTGCACCAGCGGGACGGTAACATTCAGGGTATTTACGGTAGCAGGAAGCGAGAAGTGCGCTGTGGCCATCCCGTTCGTGTCGCTTACAGAAGTGAGCTGCTGACTTTGGGTTTCCAGAAAAAAGCCGTTGAAGCCGCCTCCCTGCCAGTTCACGGAAACCCCCGACTGCGGATTTCCGTTGGCGTCAGTGACCTGCACGACAAGGGGTTGAAGAATGAAATTGGTTCCGCCCAGAACCTGACCGTTCCCCGAAATGATCGACACGTTCTGTGCCGGAGCCAAAGACACGAATAACAGACCGGCGGAAGCCGCCAATGAGACAAGCCTAAAGCTGTTCAAGAGTACTTTACCTCCTCATGCTAATGCATGAACACGGTTGGATATGGAGGACGCGGTGAGAACTTCAGTTTAGCACACAAGAAAAAAAAAGAGGGGAGCCGAAGCTCCCCTCTTTTTAGACAACAGGCTTAGGTGGTTTTACTGGCCCAAGCTCTCAGCCGCCGGCGCGTTCCCACGAACGATTACGCCGTTGTTGACGACCAAGGCCAGGTAACCCATCGCCAGATTGCGCGCTCCAACATCGCTGATGAAGGCGAATCCGTGGGCCAACTGGAAGTTGCACTGGGCGAACATGTAGCCCTGGAAGCCCGGGGCCAGAGTAGACGCCAGGTTCACAGCAACCGTTCCGGTGGCGACCGGCGCTTCTTTGGTCAGGTCCGTGCCGTTGATACCGGTCGGCGGGAACTTGCCAGTCCCGTCATACCATGTCAACTTGCATATACCTGCCTGAGGTGAGGTGCCAATCGGATCGGTGGTCGTGTTGGCGATCGAAATACCCGTATCGAAACCGTTCTGGTTGGTGACGAACGGATAGAGCAACAGAGTCTGGCAGAGGCTGATGGTCAGCACATTCTTGGCCGTGGAGGTGTCGGCGAAGCGCGGAACCGTCAGGGTGTTGGACGCAGTGCTGCCAGCGCTTGCCGCGAACGCCGGAGGCGTCGGAGCATAGCTCATGTTCACCGTAGCGGTACCAACCGCCGGGCTGTTCGCATTCTGGTTGGCAGTGTAAGAGGTCCACACGCCGAACACGAAGCTTTCGGAGGTCGCCGGGTTGGTGTTGATTACTTCCCAAACCGCCTCACCGCTGCCGTTGGCGATCGGTACCTGCGCCAGCGCGATGATGCCCGCGCCGCTGCCGGTCGAAGTGGTGGGCGAGATTCCAGGAACCGTGCCGTTGCCGTCCGGAGTGGTTTCGCCGTTAACCAGCAGTGCATACGAACTGGTGCTCAGCGGACCGGGGTTCGGAGTGTTGCCGCCCGTGATGCTGGTCACGTTGCCGCTGGCTGTCGAAGCCAGGTTCGTGACTGTGACATAGATGCTCACGCCCGCCGGCACGTTGTTGAAGACCGCCTTGAGGCGAGTACCGTAGTCGGCCAGACCAACTTCTTCTACGCCCGTCTGGAACCCACCGGTAAAGGTGTTGTTGAAGAGCGGGGTAATAAACCCGGACTCCGAGTTGTAGATTACACCGGGAATGTTCTGCAGAGCGACTCCGGCGCCGGCTTGACCGTTGAAGTTCGGGCTGCCAGGAGGCGGAGGACCAGGGGCAACGCGGGTCTTGAAGGCCGTGCCGAAGTTCTCGCTGAACTTCAGAGCGCCTACGAAGGATGCGTTCTCATTGCTGAGCGACACGCTGTTGCACTGCAGGAAGGTGTTGGCAACGCCGCTGACCGTGGCCGCCGAGAAACTGGTGCTGAGGCCGGGTTGGATGAAGCCAGCGACGATGACAGGGTTGTTGACCGGCAGCGAAGTGGAGCCGCTGATCGAAACCGAAGCCACCAACTGAGTGGTGCCATTCAGGAGACCGCCGCCCAAGCCGTTGACATTGGCGCGAACGTTGGTGATGCGGAACACGCGAGTCGAGCCGGAAGTAACCGGGGGAAGAACCGGGATACCGTTGAAGGTAACCTGGTTGGCATTCACCAAACCAAGATACATGTTGGCTGGTGCGCTGGTCGAAGTGCAAAGGCCGCCGCTAACCGTGCCGCAGCTTACCATCGTCGGAATCGTGCCGCCGCCGGTATTGGGAACGACCACGTTCTGGACGGCCTGAATGCAGCCACCAGGGCCGGCGCCCACCAACGGGAACGTGCCCGACGCACCCACGCAGGGGGTCTGAGCAGCCTGCGGACCGGTGCCGGGGATCGTTGCCGCCAAGCCGGAACCGGGCTCGTCGATCAGCAACAGGGCATCCGAGATGTTCTGCGCCGGACCGCCGTTAATACTTACCGGCGCTCCACCGATACGGCTGGTCACGTTCGTTCCCAGGCTGACCGTGATGTTCGCCGTCGGAATGACCGAGCCGTTCGGAAGAGCCGCGCCACCGGTGCAAGTCAACACGATGTCGCCGATCAGCTCGGTCAACCCCTCCTGTCGAAGTTGCGGAGGCACTGCGACGGACGCCGTGCACGCCAACTGGCCCGTAGCGCCACCATTTGGGACTTGGGCGCCAGCCAGTCCCGCGAATAGGACTAGCACTGCCGCCGCAATAATCCATCTGCGAAAATCTACCATTTCCTTCTCCTTGTAAATTGCAAAATTGAATCGGTCGAAGTTCTCTTTCAACCTGAGCCTCAAATCAACCTTAAAAAACCGTTCAGCTACCTAGGGAACTTCTCCGTGTCGGGCGGAGAGTAATGTTCCAACGATCGCCAAGCCGATCGCCGGGCCTTACTGAAGCTTCGTCCTGTGGCACATGGTTTGTGCTTTAGTCTCTTCTGTGCTCACAGGGCACAAAACACAAGATTGCACACTAAAACCGAACGCGGTAAAGATATTCATAACTGATTGCACGCCCTGTGTCAAGAGAAATTCTTTCCCTTCAACGCGGAACGGAGCCTCGGCTCGTCGGTTCTCATTTTATTCAAGGCTGCCCGATTTAACCACGATCCATACGCCCACGTCAATAGTTTCACACCGAATCGTCTCATTTTTTCTCTACTGCAAAGCCAGAGTTACAGGATTGCTCGATTCTCCCCCCTGTTTGAGGGTAAGGGAGATTCCGAATCCCGGTGGCGACGCTGCCGGAATCACTACATTAACTTGATATTCGCCGGTCGTTCCCGGCGCCAAACCCGAAAATGTGGCCGGTATTTCCTGTCCGTTCACCACCACTGTTACGGGTGTGGTAGTAGTTAACAGTTGGCCCTGCTGGACAACTGATCCCAACCCGGTCGCATAAATGACCACTACTTGACCGCGGAGAGCCGGGTTTCCTGGCCCGTTCAGCGTCCCGTCCTGATTCAGCACCGCACCGGTTGCCGGATTGCCCACCAGGAAAATCGCCGGCGCCACAGCCGAGACCACCACAGATTGTTGCGCGACCCCGAAAGCCGACTGCACTCGAAGCGTATGCATGCCCGGCGCCAGGCCCGAAGGCACCACCGCGTTGATCTGAAACGGCGTGGCGCCCAGCACCTGGACCGGCGTTCCGTCGAAATCCAGCGCAGTCGCCCCTCCTGACCCGGTCAATCCATTCCCGAAAATCGCCATGATCCCACCCGGCGCGATTCCGCTCGTAAAACTCGCGCCATTCACGACCGTGGCTGCCTGGAAACTGACCGTCTGGGGCGCCAGCAGCAGCGCCAGTTGCGGGCGCGATGCCTGATAGGTTGCCGGCGCACTTCCGGAGAGGTCCGTCATCGCGCCGTTTTGCGCCAAGTCCGTCACAAAAATGCGATACGGCTGCGACGCGCCCAAGCCTAACTGATAGGCCGGATCGAGACCGTCGCAAACCTGGATTCTCGACAGCAAACCACCCGCCGGCGGCGTGCCCGAAGAATCCACGGTGTCGAACAGATCCAGAGGCTGTCCGCAACTGCCGCCCGCCGCCTCTACATCCAGGGAAAGGTTAGCCATCAGCGCGGGTGCCTGGGAGATCGCCGCGACCATAAACCGGGTGGCGCTGGGATTGCGGCGCGCAAATTCCACTGCGCCCCGCAAGCTGCCCTTCCAGGTTGACCCGCCCAGCGTAAAGCCGTTCAGATAGTCGTTCAGGCTGGTGCGCGCGAACAGCGGGCTGGGATCCTGAATCACAATCGAACCATCGGCAGAAATGCCCGTGGCGATTAGGTAGTGGCCGCCCGCCGCCACGCCATTAAGCGAAAGACCTAAGGACAAAAGTACCGGTATTCCCTGAGTCAGGAGGTCAGCGATGCCGGAGACCGCGGGATTCAAGACCCTCACATCCACGCCGCCCGTGAAATCCGCCGCCCGCCACAGATTCACTACCTGCTCGCCAGAGCCCGAATTGGAAAGGAAGCCGTCACACAGCGGCGGACCAACCAGTTCAACCACGCAATCGTTCAGAAGAAACTGATTCAGGGTGGAGAGATCGGCAGTTCCATTCGGTGCAGGCAATTCCCCGCGCATCTGGTGATACCGCAGGATGGATGCCACCGCCGCCAGCAGCGCCCCCTTCTGCGCGATCGTGGCCGTGCCGTGCCCCAACGGAGTGCTGCCCGCCTGAATCAGGCGCGGAAAATTGGAAAGGCTCGAGGCCGCGGCCCGGGCGTAAAACGTCACCGGGTTCTGGGCAATCGATGGTACGTCGGCCGAAACCGCCGTGACGCCCTCCGCACCCGGCAAGCGTACATAAGTCTCGGCTTGCCCTGTGCTGTCCGTCACGGCGGTGGCAGTGGAGATCTGGGCGCCCGGCGAAGCCTGAAACACCACCGGGGCCCCTACCACGGGCGCACCCGTGGAGTCGGTGAGGGCGATCCGCAGGGAGACCGGCAGCATGGCGCCCGGTAATCCCGTCTGGTTGTCGCCTTGCACTTTAGAAATGGGCAGGCGATTCTGAGCGAAGCCCTTGATGGTGAACCCGCCATCCGCGGTGGACGTACCGTTGGTGTCCGCCGCGTGGATGCTCACCGTCCCGCTCTTGGCGTTCAGCGGGATGGCCATCGACCAACTGTACGCTCCGTTCGCCGAGGTCACCACAAAATCGGGTGAACCGGATATCGAGACCCGAATCGTACTGTTGTTCGGGAATCCCATGATCGCGAGCCGGGCCTGACCGCCCGCGGTGATCGAAGCCGGGGACACCACCACCGCGGGATTCTTGGGGGCCGGATGCTCCACCGCGGCGCTATCGCCCGCCGCATACGTGAGATATCCGCCTTCGAAATTCTGCTGGTGCACGCTCCCGGTCACGAACTCGTCGCCCACCGGCATGCCATAATCGCCGGACGCGCCGCCGAGGGCGTTGTAGCGGGCCAGGATCAGGCCGCTCACAAAGTACGAAGAGCCCGCGCGTGGGCCGTTCGCGGCCGAATAGATGACGCCGCCCCGGAAGCTCTGCTGCATCCCGGAATTGGCTCCAAACGTCGAGAACGCGGTCGAGTCGGATGCCGGCGGTCCCGCCACGCCCGTTTCATACCCGAGCGACGCCCATTTGGTGAGAATCCCGGCTGCCACCAGATGGACTGGGCTGCCCGCCAACGCCGCGCCGCCCGCGAACAGCTGCGTGCCGCCGCCGCTCGCGTCGCTGGTGGGATATCCCAGCGCTCCCGCCGGTCCGCCCAGAGCCTGGTACTCCACCAGGATCGGCCCCGATACCACATAAGCGGTCCCGGACTGGTCCGCCTGCGCCAGCATGTACACGCCCGGCGAATTGGGATCGGCGGATGGAACCATCTGCACGTAGCCGTTGCCGCTCCGCGTAGCCGCGGATGGCGCGGGAATCTGGACCGACAGCTTGTTGCGCGTGATGGCGTCCATAAACGCCTGTTGCACGGAGACCGGCGCTCCCTCGCCGATCTGGCAACAGGTGGACGTCACAGTCACGGTGAGTTTCGCGCTGGTGACGCCCCCGCTCGAAGCGGTCACGCTCGCGGTGCCGCCGCCGGCTGCCGTGAGCACGGCGCTCTGCCCGCTGGCCTGGATCGAGACCACCTTGCTGTTGGTCGTGCTCCAGGACACCGGCCGGTCCGTCAGCAGATCGCCGGCGGCATCCGCAGGCACCGCGGTGACCGACACCGTCTGGCCGAGGCTCAAGGTCACAGAGCCGCCGGACACGCCGGTCAGAGTCACCACCGCCACCGGGAGCTGCACGACCGGTCCTGTGGTGGACGTGTATTGCAGATTGCCGCCTTCGAAGCGCTGCTGGTACACGCCGGCCGAGGATACCTGCTGGACCTCGCCGGTCGGCAACCCGAGCGTTCCGTTCGGTCCGGACTGGCTCACGTAGAGGTCATAGAGCGGCTCGATGACGGAGAAGATCTTCCCTTTGCCGGCTCCCGAAGTGATGCTGTAGATCGCGCCGGAGGAGAAGGTCTGTGCCGAGGCGGTGGTGCTCGTCGAAGCCGTAATCGTGGTCGGGGCAGTTACCGGGCGTCCGGGCCCGTTCATCGCTCCGACATTCGTCCATTCGGCATAAAAAGGAGAGCTGATCGAGAAGTTCTGCCCCGCAGCCAAGGCATTGGCGTAGGCGAACAGCGCGTATCCCTTGTCGAACAGATCCCAGACGCAACTGTTCGCAGGATCGAACGCTGGGCAGTTCTGCGAGTCCATCAGGGGGTATCCCGCGGTGCCCGCGCCCACCGAACTGTAATAAACGTAAAGAGGCGAGAGGAGCTGGACTACCTGGACCACACTCCCGTCCGGCGATAGAGGCGCCGTGGGGCTGATGGTTGCCAGCGCCAGTTTCACGCCCGCATCCTTCGCCGCGTCGGAGAACTCCTGCACATACCCCGTGGTGCCCAGAGCCTTGACATTGCCCAGCGGGGGCAGCGAAACCAGCAGGCTGAAACCGTTCCGGTAGTAGGCCGTGATGAACTGCTGCACCAGGCTCGCCGGCGCGCCTATGCCGACATCCACCAGCGTGCTCAACGTGATCGTGGCGGTGCCGGTGACATTGGGATTGGACAGGAGCGCGGCGGTTACCGTCACCTTCACAGTGCTGGTGATTTGCGCCGGCGCGGTATACAAGCCGTTGGTGTCGATGGTTCCGGTCTGCGGGCTGATGGACCAGGAGATCGGGCCGGTCCCGCTCTGCACGGTGGCGCTGAATTGCTGTTGCTGACCGTTGGTGAGGGCGACGGTGGCCGGAGTCACCGTAATCGTCGCGCCGTTCAGCGTGACGGTTGCCGACGCCGATTTGGTTGGATCTTCGACGCTGGTCGCCGTCACACTCACCTTCTGCGTCCCGCTGATCGCGGAAGGCGCGGTGTAAAGGCCGGTGGAATCGACAGACCCGAGGGGCGTGCTCAGCGACCACGTGACACCTAGCGTGGAGTTCTGGACTGTTGCCGTGAACTGCTGCGTCTGGCCGGCGTTCAGCGAAGCCGTGGTCGGCGACACGGCCACGGAGATGGAGGGAGGCGCCTGCAAGGTCACAGTCGCCGTCCCGGTAAGTGTAGGGTTGGCGGTGCTGGTTGCGGTGACGGTGACCTTCTGCGTGGACGTAATCGCAGTTGGCGCCGTGTAAAGCCCCCCGTTCGGATCGATCGTGCCGACCTGAGGGCTGATGCTCCATGTGACCCCGATGGATGTGATCCCACTGACGGTCGCGGTGAACTGTTGGGTTTGCCCGCCGTTGAGGGTCGCAGTGGCGGGCGTCACCTGAATCGATGCCGCCTGCAGGGTGATGATGGCCGTCCCGCTGATGCCCGGATTTACGGTGCTGGTCGCGGTGACGGTAATTTTCTGGGTGGTGGAAATCGTCGCCGGAGCGGTGTAGATCCCGGAATTGGGATCGATGGAGCCGATCTGCGGGCTGATGCTCCACGTCACAGCGGGCTGGACCCCGACGGCGGTCACGGTGAACTGCTGCACCTGTCCGCCGGTGAGCGTCGCGGCCGCGGGGTTGACCTGAATCGACGTGGTTTGCAGTGTAATGCTCGCAGTCCCGGAAACTGACGGATTGACCACGCTGGTGGCGGTGACGGTGACCTTGATCGTGCCGGTGATCGATGCGGGCGCGGTGTAGAGTCCGGAGTTGGGATCGATGGTGCCGGCCTGCGGGCTGATACTCCAGGTCACGCCGGTCGTGAGGGCTGTCGCCACCGCGGTGAACTGCTGCGTCTGCCCGCTGGTGAGCGACACGGCGGAAGGGCTCACCGTAATCGTGGGAAGCTGCAACGTGATGGTAGCCGTGCCGCTGGATTGCGGATCAAAGGTACTGGTAGCGGTGACGGTGACCTTTTGCGTGGCGGTCAGGGTCGCCGGCGCAGTGTACAATCCCGAAGCGGGATCGATGGACCCGACAACCGGATTGATGCTCCAGGTAACCCCCGTCTGACTGATGCCGCTGACCTGCGCCGAGAACTGCTGGGTCTGCCCGGCGCCAAGCGTCACGGTGGATGGATTGACCGCGATCGTGATCGTGGGCGGCACCAGGGAAATCTGGGTGGTGGCGATAGCAGTGGGGTCCGCCACGGCGGTGACGGTCACCGTGACGGTTTGCCGCGTGGAGATGAAGTTCGGCGCTTTGTAGGTATCGGTGGATTGCCCGGTCAGGTCCGCGGTGGTGGGATTTCCGGGAGTGGCCCCCGGCACGATCGGGCTGAAGGACCAATACACGTTGAGGTTGGCCGCATTGGTCACTCGCGCCGTGAGCGTACAGGTCTGGCCGCCCTGCAGTGCGTTACAGCCGGCGCCCGATCCCAGCGAAACCAGCACCTGGCCCTCGAGAGCGCCGCTCGCTAAGCAGACGAGCGACGCGCGCAGGAGCAGGGAAATGAGTCGTTCGGGTATCCGGGCCTGAGACAAAGCACTATCTTAATATGGTGCGAACCCGGCCACACCGTTGGAGTTGCGGCAACCGTCACAGCGCGACGAGGATGGCGTTGCGCAGCGACACGATTTGCCCCACGTAGTCGCAGAGAAGGTGGACGGATGCCTCGGCATTCTCTTCCGTGAGGTAATCCCAGCCGCGTCCGGCCGACCACAGGTCTTCGTAGCCGCGTTGCCAGACGAAGACCCGTTTGGTCTCGTCCGGAATCGTCACACCGTAGCGGAGTTGCAGTCCCATTGCCGCGAAGTCGATGGTCACCTTGACTCGTGTCTCCTGAAGGACTCCGCTGTACTCCGTCTCGCCGCCGGGCCGCTTCTCTTTGCGGGTGGCGAACAGTTTCCGCAGCGCTTCGTCGATTGGCTTTCGGAGCAATGTCGCCTTGGCTGGTTTGAGGTGGGCGGCGTCGGGGTCGGTCACGAGAGTCGGGGGAAGGTCGTCTCGAGGTGTGAAATTCAGCGTCGCCCGTGTTTGCGCCATCATTCTCCGGCTCGTCGGATCGGCCAGCATGGCCTTTCGCATTCTCAGGTCCAGGTAACGCAGTCCCATCGAAAATAGCACCGACTGCATCGCCTGTCTATAACTGGCGAAGGCCGGCGTCGTCGCCATCATCTGCTCCAGCTTCCCGCGGACCGCCTGAGGCGGGAAGAAGCTGAGGGTCTGGACCTTCGCGAGCGCGGCCAACAGAGAGTCGCGTTCGGCCGCGGACAGGCTGTCGAAATAATCGAGAAATCGGATGACTCCCGTGCTCGGAGTGCGGGCGAGTTTGGGAAATCCCGCCTGTACTTCTGCGTCGAGGTGGGACCTGATCAAGGCGCTGACGCCATCCAGTTTACCGGGGGCCATAAAGCAATCGGTCGGGCCGTGGGGCAGCCCAACCCAACCGATTGTACATCGCCCGGGATCAGCGGCGATTCGGCGCCACGATGCGCAGCGCGAAATCGCCTCCGTCCAGTTCCTCCAGGGTGGCGCCGGCCTGAAATTCGTGGTGCTCGTCGAAGTTCCGCAGCGCTTCTGCGATCTGCTCCAGCGATCGCTCGTTCAGGATGTCGCCCAGGTGCACCGGGACGCGGGATAGGAGCGCCTGGCGCACCTCGTTAGAGAAGCCTTCGATGTCGATCCGCGCGAGCTTGCGGCCGACCGCGCGAGCGGCTCGCTCGGACACCTCAGCGATTTGGGCCCGGCTTTCCTCTATCCTCGCCCGCAGTTCGGCCATTTGCGCTTCCAGGGCGCGAAGCTGCACTGCGGACTCCTGAGATGGCCGACGTTGAAGCTCGAGCACCTGCTCCTCGATCTCTCGCACCTGCGTCTGAATCTCCTGATTGCGATGGTCGGTGAGTTCGTTCTCGATCTGAATCTCGCGGTTTAGCTCATCAATCTTTCCCTGGGCTTCACGTTCCTCCGGATTTCCAGTGAACGCGACAGCTACCCGCTGCTCGGGCTCCCGGTGTTGTGCCGCAACGCCGGCATCGAATGCGACCTGGATCTGCCGCACGCTGCCGTTGCCTTCCGCCAGGAAGTGCCACTCCAACACCGACTGGAGCACGTATCTCCGCAGCTCTGCCGGGCCGCTGAGAATTCGCGCGTCGCTCACATCGCCGCGCGCGTCGAGCGTCACCTCCACCGCCAGGGTGCCCTGTATGCCTTTTTCCAGCGCCGGCCCGGGGTACTCCAGGGATGGCCGGTGGATTACCGGGGCGCCCCCGAGATCGACACTGACGCCGGGAGAGTCGCCCTCCCTGGTGTTCACCCGCAGAAAGACAAAGGCGGGCGGTTTGTGCGCCTCCTGCGACTGCCCGCGCGCCCAATGCACGTTCACGGCGAAACAGGCCAGTCCCAATCCGAGCGCCAGGATGCCGGACAGCTTGGACGGCCCACACTCCTGCGTGCGAAGGCCGATGAGCCTCTGAATGCGGTACAACAGCGGGCCGCCGGTGCCCGCCATCGCGAGATCCGGAGCCGACAGGCGCAGCCGTTCGAGCTGCGTGAGTGCACGCGCGTAGCATAATGCGTTGCCGCAGGAGCGCACCGCAAGGTCGTCGCAGCACAGTTCGCGTTCGTGCCGGATCCGCGCCGACACCCACCACACCGCGGGATGGTAAAACAGCAGCGTCTCGACGAGGTTCTGCGCGAGGTTCACCACGTAGTCGTGCCGCCGGATGTGCGCCAGTTCGTGCGCCAGCACGGCTTCGAGTTGCTCCGGCGTCAGTCCTAAAACAGTCGCCGAAGGCAGCAGAACCACGGGGCGAATCCATCCGACGACGCTCGGGCCGTCTGCCGCGGCAGCGATCAGGACACCGACCGGGCGCGAGAGGCCGAGACGCTGTCCGAGCGCCGCGACCGCGCCGATCACCGCGCCTTCGGCCGCCGCGCTGCGCCGCTGCAGCGATCTGACCTGCTTGCAGCCCCAGACGAGCCGGACTGAAAACAGGAGTACGCCCAAAGACCACATCGGCAGCGCCCACGACTGCCATGCCGCCAACCAGACCGGGGGAGCCGGCAACGGACCGCTCGCCACGCCGGCTGCCGGCAGCAGCGACGCGGCCCCCGGTGGGTCACTCACCCGCCCGGTCGCAGGACTCTCATAGAGGATGCTCGCCGTGATGATGGGCATCGCGGCCATCACCGCCAACCCCGCGCAGCTTGCCAGGTAACGGGAATTGGCGGACTGCTTCCGCAGCAGGAAGAGCCCCACCCACAGCAGGAAGGCGATGAACAGGCCCTGCCACACGAAGTGGAGCAGAGCCGCACTGAGAGCATGTGCGTACGCGCTTGTCATTTTTCCCCTCTCTCAAACCGATCCAGGAGTTCCTCGATAGCCTCCAGTTCCTCTTTGGAGGAGCGCTTGGAGGCCAGGGCCTGCAGTACCAGCGATTTCACGGATCCGCCGAAGGCGCGGTCGAGCAGGTCGCGCAACAATTGACGTTGCGTCTGCTGTTGGGAATAGCGCGCGCGGTAAATCTGCGGCCGCTGCGATTCGTCGCGCTCCACCAGCCCCTTTTCCGTCATGATCTGAATGAGTTTCAGGACGGTGGTGTAGCCGGTGGGTTTGGCCTCATTCAGCCTGTGCTGGATGTCGCGCACCGCGAGCGGGCCGCTCTCCCACAGAACCCGCAGGATGGCAAGCTCGCCTTCGGTGGGACGACGCTGTTTGGACGCCATGTCCGTATTATTGACGAAGAACTTCGTCAAAGTCAACGAAAACTTTCGTCAACTCCGTGGCCACTCATGGGGACGCTCATCGGCCGCCACCAGTACCGTGCCGGCTTGTTCGATCAAGCCTGTTTGGAGTCGGTAGAAAAGCGCCCCGATGAGTCGGGGCGCTGCAGACACGAGTGTCCGCGCCACGTCGTCCAAGGCAGAAGCATCAGCCAGACAGTGGCCAGTAAGTACGCGATCCAAAGCAGCACGATCGCAGTTCCTGTAATCCACGGCGCCTTAAAGGCGGTCAGCCGCTCCACCGCACCGCTGATTCCGACCAGTCGCGCCTCGGCAACGTGCAAGGCGGCGAGTGCGCCTCCCGGCTTGTGCGCGATCATGCCCGTGTAGTAAGGAATCGCGACGCCGTGAACGGTATACAGGTCCAACATCCCCACGAGAGCCACGCCTGCCGGCGGAGCCCACGCACGCAGCCGAGCCAGCCCGGCGGTGCACAGCACCACCTCCGCCGCGACCACCGCGTACAGATACCAACCCATCGAGCCCGGCAATCCCTTGCTCACATACAGCAGCACCACGTTGTAGGCTTGGCCGGCCCAAAACAGCGCGTAGACTGCAGCCAGCCACATGATCGCAGGCTGCCGCCGCAAGCTCCACAGCCCGCAAGCGGCGAGCACAATCACCACGTAAAACGCGTGGTACATCCAGCTCCGAACGGTCAGCGAACTCCACCCTCCGAAATAAATATGAGAGAGCAGGATGGCATCCACCGCGGTGCCCCAGGGAAGGGAAATCGCGCGGCGCAGGAGTGCCCCGGCGCCCATATCGCGCAGCATGACCGCTTCGCTGAGTCCCGAGAGCGTTCCCGTAGTGGCCACGTTCCGCCAATACCACCAGCCGGCGATACCCACCGCAATTGCCATGCTAGCCATTCCCGGGAGAATCGCATTCTTCCAGCCGGAACGATCCCGCCACAGTGGCCACAGCACGACCGCCGGGACCGCCGCCAGAAAGTACGCCTTCGTCAACAACCCGAGCCCGAGCACTGCGCCCAAGGCAGGCAGGGACCACGCGGTCCGCCGGAGCCCGATCCAGATCAGCAGTGTGAACCACAGCACCCCCAGGCACTCGTTGCCGGCGCGGGCCAGGTCGATCGCCAACCCCGGCATGATCGCAACGACCGCCGCACAAACCAGAGCGAGCCGCTCATCCCCCAGCGTCATCCGCCCGATCGAAAACACCAGAGGAATCATCAGGGAAACCACGGCGACGCTGAGCCAGCGGATGGCGAGAACCTGGCTCGCCAGGCTGGCGCTGCCCATGAAACGCAGTAACGGCGCCGTTACCCAATAGTAAAGAGGTGGCTGCAGCGCTTCGTAAGCGGTCAGCCCCGCCGCACTGTCCTCGCGGCCCCGCTCCGCCGGCATCGCGCGAAACGCCGCTTCGCGTTGCGCGCGAGTTTCGGAGGACAATCCCCAGTACGCATCCTCCGTGACGGAAGGCGGCGGCAGACTGCGAAGCTCCCACGGCACGGGTGCAAGTTGTAGCGACTGCGCCACGTCGCGCGGGACCGGCTGATCTCTCGCAACCAGTGCTTCACCACGCCCGGCCATGGTGCGGATCACCGAGAAGTGCGCCCACTCGTCGTAGCCCTCCCAAAGTGGAACGACGGCAGAATAGAAGGCCAGACGCGCCAGAAAGCACACCCAGATCAGTGCGATCCGCCACCGTAGGGCCATGGGACCCCGATTATCGCACGGTACGCGCGGGAAGAGCTGCGCCGACCGTTCCCGGTGCTGGCCAGCGCATGCGGAGCCTGTCCACATGGCGGGATGCGCGTTTCCCGTCCAATTGGCCGTGATGGGCGAATTTCACGGGGGGATCATGGACGCCCGGTTTCACGAATCTTACCACGCCCCGGCCGGATTACAACGCGGAGAAAGCTCCACCGTGTTCACGCAGAAGCCACAGCCGGATCGCGAAACCCACCAGGCTAGCCAGAATCCTGACCCACCACCGAGCCGGGAGTACATCCGCACCGAGTTGAACCAAGGCGTGCAGCAACTCTACTGCGAAGCCTCCTTTACCGTAACCACGCGGTCCACCGTCAGATTGCGGAGTTGCTGCGTGATACCGGAGGGCCAGCGGACTTCGACCGACTCGGCCGTCTGACTGGCGCCTAAGCCAAAATGAGTGGGTCCGGCGCTCGATGACGCGTACCCCGCGGCAAAAGACACATGGTCGTACTGGACGCTGCCTCCAGCTACGACCTTAATCCGGGCTCCGATGCCGTTCCGGTTGCTCTTGCTGCCTTCCAAGCGAAACGCGATCCAATGGTTCGCGCCCGGGCTGTCGTTCACCCAGACTTCCGCGGGCGCGCTCAGTGCGCTGGTCACGACATCCATCCGGCCGTCGCCATTCAGATCGCCGGTCGCCGATCCCCGGTGGCGGCTGGGCGGTTGGGCGGTCAATCCCGCCTCGGCGGTGAGTGCCTGAAACTTCGTGCCGCGAAGGTTTCGGAACACGGTGTTGGGCTGCGCCACCTGTGTCCGTGAGCCATATCCCAGTGACTGCACGTGCCCGCGTGTGACAAAAATGTCCTTCCAGCCGTCGTTGTCGAAATCGCCGATGGTCGGTGAGTAGCCCGCCATGGGCGTGGTGAGCCGTGCCATTCCGCTGCTCTGCGTGATATCGGCGAACATGCCCTTACCGAGGTTGCGAAACAGCGGGAAAGTCTCGTTGTCGAGCGCTACAAAGGCGATGTCGGGAAGACCGTCGTTGTCGATGTCCCGAAAGTCCACCCCCATACCGGAAATGAACTGGGCGCTCTCGCTGAGCGCGACGCCGCTCTCGAACGCCACCTCTTCGAATTTCGTGCCCCCCTTGTTATGAAATAGCGAGTTAACGAGCTTGTCGTTAGTCACGAAGATGTCCATCCAGCCGTCCTGGTCGTAGTCGGCGATGGCGGCGCCCATTCCTTTGCCGGGGTGCGCGCGGATGCCATACTGCTCCGAGGCGTCGCGGAAGGTCCCGTCGCCGTTGTTCAGAAACAACTGGTTGGGCGTGGGCTTGTAGAACTTGGGATGGCAGTAGTCGAATCGGCCGCCCCCGGCTTCGCAGCGCGGCTCGTGGTCCACATCCCAGGCGAGGTAGTTGACCACGAACAGGTCGAGCAGCCCGTCGTTATTGACATCCACCCAGGCCGCGCCGACCGACCACAGCGGACCATACTGGGCGTCGGGTTTGTCCAAGCCGGCCTGGTGCGTAACGTCGCGGAACGTGCCGTTGCCGTTGTTGTGGTAGAGCCGGTCGCCGTGAACGCCGCCGACAAACAGGTCCTGGTTGCCGTCGTTGTCATAGTCGCCGACGGCCGCGCAGTTGTCGAAACCGGCGCCCGCCAGACCGGCGCGCTCCGTAACATCGTTGAAGTGGCCTTTGCCGTCGTTCTCAAACAGCCGATCGGAGAATTTGGCCGAGGTCTTCTGGAGCGTCCGGATATCGGCGCCATTGGTGAAAAAGATGTCGAGGTTGCCGTCGTTGTTGTAATCGAAGATAGCGACCCCGCCGGCCATGGTCTCGGGGGCGTGGTATTGGGGCGTTTCCGAACTGTCGAGGCGGAAGTCTACGGGGTGGTAGGTGAAATGGAGCGGCGAGGGTGTGTTCTGACTGGTGGCCACGCCCAAGAGCGCGACAATCAGCGCGGCAAGGAGTGAGGCTTTGGCCATCAATTCGATCCTCGGCTCCGCCCCGGACCCGTAAGGAGTGGCGGGGGCGGTTGCTCCTTGCCCAGTTCTTTGACCTTGGCGAATTCGGCTTGCGCCTCCGGTTCGCGGCCGAGCGAGCGGAAAAGCCTGCCCAGGTGGTAATGGGCATCGGGGCGCGACGGGTCCAGGCGGATAGCCTCGCGGAAAGCGCGCTCCGCCTCCGCGGCCTGGCCGGAACCGGACAGAACGATGCCGAGGTCCAGATGCGCCAGCCGCAATTGCGGATCCAGCTTCACAGCTCGCCTCAAGTGATCGGCCGCCTGCCGGCGGTCGCCCGCTTGCATTTCGGTGTCACCCAGATAGGCCAGCGCCTGCGAGTGCTGCGGCTGGTTGGCCAATTCCGCCTGGAACTGGAGACGCGCCTCCGCGTAGCGTTTCTGCTTCCAGTACATGTACCCAAGTCCAAAATGGACCTCGGGCTCCCGCGGATCGGCCTTTGCGGCCGCTTCGAATTCCCCGGTCGCCTGCTGTTCCTGGTTGGCCGCGTCGAGCACTTCCCCGAGCAGCATGTGCACGGGCGCGGAATCCGGCTGCCTGGCGAGCAGGCCCCGAAACTCCTCTTTGGCAGCCTCATATTGCGCGGACCACAGGTAGCTTTGTGCCAATTTGAAGCGTAGCTCGAGATTGTCGGGCTGCTGCGCCGACGCGGGCCTGAGCTGGGCCGCGGCCTCCGCGAAGCGCCTTGTGCCGTAGTAGCTGATTCCGAGAAGGACGCGGGCTTGAAAACCGTCCGGGTCGGCTTCGACGGCCTGCTCGAACCAGGGGATCGCATCGGCAAACCGGTTCAGTTTGAAATACGCCAGCCCCAGATTCATCCGCAGGCCCGCCATTTCCGGGTCCAGCTTCAGAGCGGCCCGGTAATGGGGGATGGCCTGTTCGTATTTACCTTCGTGCGCCAGAGCCAGCGCGGCATTTGCCTCCGCGGCGGCCCGCGGGTCCGTGGCCGGCCACAAGCACCCGGCAAGCCACAGCGACATCAGGGCTGATTTCATGAGACCGATTTCCGGCCTTTCGAACCTGTATCTTAACTCGATTGCCACCCTTTCGAAGCTCTGGCGGCACCCGGGCTTCACACCGGCAAACTCACGGCCAAAATAGAAACGCCCCGCCCGCGGCTGATTGGGCCGCGGACGGGGCATACTGTAATGGCTGATTAGAAGCGAGCCTTGGCCCCGAGTTGGAATACTCTCGGATCAAAAGCTGAAGTGACCTGGCCGAAGTTACTGGCCGAAAAAGAGGTGCTGACGTTCTGGAATTGCGTGTGGTTGAAGACGTTGAAGCACTCCCCACGCAACTCGATGCTGCTGCCGCGTTTTTCGCTGATCTGGAAGGTCTTGAAGATCGAGAAGTTCACGTTGAAGCGGCCGGGGCCGTACAACGAGTCATAACCCACATTGCCCCATTGCCCGACGGCCGGCGCCGAAAAGATGGAGGTGTTGAACCATTGGTTGAGGGTGCGCGGATAGCTGTTTTGTCCGGTCACGTTGGGTCGGTTGGTCCCGGTCGCGCCATTGGCGCCATTGGGTAAGCCGTTGCTGCCTTGGGCGCCGCCCAGCGTGATGTTGAGGGGCAGGCCGCTCTGCGCCGTGATGAAGCCGGAGAACTGCCAGCCGCCCAATCCGATCCGCAGGGCCCGGTTTTTGGCGTTCCGGAGGAACGGAACGTCATAGACGAAGTTGGCGTTGAACACCTGCCCGCGGTTGAACCATGCCGGTCCCCATCCGTACTGCCGGCTATACGGGTTCTGCAGGTTTTGCAGGTCGCCACCGCTGCCGTTACCGGAGGAGGAATCGAGGGCTTTCGAGTACGTGTACGCGACCTGGAACATCAGATCGCTCCGCAGCCGGGAGTTCACGCTGGCTTGCAGCGAGTGGTAGCTGCTGTTCGCCGCATTGGCATACACCTGGATGGCTGCGTAGCCCGGATACGGATTCACGTTGTTGAATTGCACCGTGTTGTTGATCAGTTCAGGCAACAAACCTTGCGCCGGCACGTTGAGCAATTCGTTTTCGCTCTGGTGACGGTTGAGACTGCCGACATAGCCGAGGGACATGACGTTCTTTTGGCCGAGGGTGTGCTGGACGCCGAAGCTGAACTGATAATCCGTCGGGAGTTTGTAATTGTCTTTGCTCAGGGCCTGGATGTTGGCGGGCAGGATCGGCGCCGTCAACGTCTGGCCGGAGAGCAAGCTCATGCCCGGATTCGACAGCGAGACACTGGTGAACGTCACGTTGTCGCTGAACGGGATGTTGCCGCCGGAGTTGTACATGTCGTTGCCCTGGATGCGTTCGTACATGATGCCGAAGCCGCCGCGGAGGATGGTCTTGCCGCGGCCGGTCAGATCATATGCGAAACCCACGCGCGGGCCGAAAGCCGCCCAGTGGTTGTCCACCAGGCCGTTGGAAATGCCGCCGGCGCCCGCAATGCCCATGCCATTCCCGTAGAATTGCACGCCCTTCAGGATCGGATTGGGGCTCGTGATTAAGCCGGGGCTGGAGGGACTGATCGAACCATCCGGCAGGAGGATCGCTGCGTTGGCCTGGTTGTACAGGTTGGGATAGAAATCCGACATCCGGTTGTTTCTCTCGTAAGTGTGCGGAATTCCGTCCCAGCGCAAGCCCAGGTTCAATGTGAGGCGCTGGTTCACGCGCCAGTTGTCCTGGGCATACAGGGCATACGACTTGTTGTTCCAGTAACCCATGTCCTGAACGGCCTGCTCCGAGTACGAGTTGGAATAGCCAAGCAGGAAATCGGCAAAGTCGTTCCCCGTGTAGGTCCCGTTAAAGTTATAGGAACCATTGGTGTTGCCGAACAGCTCCTGGACCTTGGTGTACCACATGATGCTTCCGCCGAACTTAAGCTGGTGGGCGCCCTTGCTCCAGGAGAAGTCGTCGCGCCACTGGTAAGAATTGGCGGTGTTGGTCCACGGCCAGCTCGCGGTCTGATAACTGGTCCCGGTTGAGCCTTGGAGATTGATCTGCGGATTACGGTTCAGGGCGTTGGGGCCGGAGAACAATCGCGGAATGGCCAAGCCGGAGGGCTGTGCATAAATTCCCGTGGGCACAATATTGATGCGGTTGCCGTTGTAGTTGAACGTGGCCTCGTTGAGCAGCGTGGGGCTGATGGTGTAGGCGATGTGACCGACGGCGCTGTAGGTTGGGTTATCGAAGGTGTTGCCGATGGTGGGCACGTTGTCGCCGCTCCACATGGACTCCGTAAAGCCCTGCTTGATCTGCTCGATGATGGCATGCGCAAAGATCGTGACCTTGTCGTTGAAATGGTGGTCGATGCGGAGGGTCTCGTCCTTGAAATTCGTGGGAGCTACCGCACCTTTGATGAATTGCGTGCCACTGGTGGGGGCCGGGAAGATGCCCGCTTTCAGCAGGAGTTGGGCGTTGGGATCCAGCAGGCTGGTGGGAATCGTGTTGTTCGGGAAAGGCTGCAGCTTGGCGTTGGCGCCGCTGCAATTCCCAGTCGCGGGATCCGGCGTGCTCAGCGTTAAACCGGCGGCGGCGAACCTGGCTGCGATGCTCGACGCCAACTGGTTGGTGCACGGCACATGGAGCGTGGGTCCTCCGGACATGTTGCCGCCGTACCAACCGGTGAGCGGCACCGTCTGGTTGATGACGCCATTCCCCTGGACGTACCGGCGCCACTCCATGTTATAGAAGAAGAAAGTTTTGTCGCGACTCTTGTTGTAGAATTTGCCGAACGTCACGGGTCCGCCGGCATTGAATCCCCACTCATTGAAGCGGAGCTCCGGTTTCGGTTGTCCGGCGGCGTTGGTAAAGAAGTTGCTGGCGCCCAGCCAGTCGTTGCGGAGGAACTCCCAGGCCTCGGCGTGGATCGTCTGTGTGCCGGACCTGAGTACCATGGTTACCGTCCCCGACGAAGAGAGGCCGTATTCCGGATCGTAGTTCGAAGTGAGGGCGCGGAATTCGGCGATGGATTCGAGCGAAGGCATTACGCTAAGACGGCCTTCCCCGCCGCGATCGTAAGCCTCGCCGCCATCGATCATGAAAAGGCCGTGGCCGGGACGGTTCCCATTGAAGCTGACTTTGTCATCCGAGCTTACCGGCGTTTGCAGTTGGAAATCGCCGCTCATGGCGTTCGATACTCCCGGCAAGAGCGTGGTCAACAGATAGATGTTGCGTCCGTTCGTGGCAATGTCGGCCACCTGCGCGCCGTTGATCATGTGGCTGACTTCGCTCGAATCGGATTGCACGGCAATCGGGCTCGCTTCGACGGTCAGTTGCTCCGTCACAGAGCCGATCTCCATTGGAAAATCGAGGCGAATGCGGTCCCCGACCTGCAAAGCCAAGTCCTTCCGTTGGGCGGTCTTGAAGCCTGGCGCCTCGACCGTAACCAGGTAGTGCCCAATGGCCAAGCCGGGGGCGACGAATTCCCCCGCCGCGTTGCTCGCCAACCTGGTCACGCGGCCCGTTTCTGTGTGGGTGATGGTGATTTTGGCGCTGGGAATCGAGGCGCCGTTGGGGTCTGTCACCGTCCCGACGACGGTGGCTTCCTGGGCGCATGCCAGGAAGGCAACGACAACCAAAAGAATCCCAATTGTCAAAACGCGAAACAATCCTCGATGGCTCATATCACACTCCTGAGCGTTGGCGCTCACCCAACCCCAAAGGCTTGGGCACGACCGCCATCTCTCACTTAGCAGTTACAAAATCTCTAACTAACCAGAGCTGTTACCACAAATCATAGAGAGCACCGGGAATGCTTCCAAGTAGCGTACCGTTGTATACGGGTAAAAAGGTACAAAAGTAGTATTTATAGGAACTTGGCGCGCGGATGCCTGTTGAAAGATTCGACGTACATTACGTGGCCTTCCGCGTGCAAAGCCTTTGCATAGTGCTCCACAATTCCGAGAGGCGGGGGGCAGGCGAAGGCGCCAGCCCTGCTGCAAGTGCGCCTTCATGGAATAGCCGGGAGTCGCTGGACGCCGGTGAAGTCCGGGCGCAAATCGAGCGGGTTTTGAACAGTGCGCCGTTTCGCACCAGTCACCGGTGCCAGGCCTTGCTGCGATACGTCGCGGAGCGCACCCTCTCCGGGGATGCTGGTACGCTCAAGGAGCGAACCTTAGGGATTGACGTATTCGGGCGGATGCCGGATTACGATACCAATGCCGACCCGGTAGCGCGGGGAACGGCTGGCGAGGTCCGGAAGAAGCTGGCGCTGTACTACCAGGATCCCGAACACACCGGGGAGATCCGGATCGAGCTGAATCGCGGCGGATACATCCCCGAGTTCCACGCCCCACCGGTAGCCGTGCCTCCGGCGGAAGGGCCTAGACGAAGGCTGCTATCGCGGCATACGTGGGTGATGCTTCTGGGTGCTTTGGCTGTCACTTTTGCGGGGACGTTCCTGATCAGAGAGTGGCGGAAGCCGGCTCTGGACCGCTTCTGGGAGCCGATGCTCGATTCGCCCGCCAGCGCGCTATTCGGGGTGGCCCAGCCGCGGACTTACAATTTCCGCTCCGACGCACGGCAAAGGGATATGGAAACCATGCTTCAAGGCCTATCCCCGTCCGAAATCGCTTCGTCGCGGGAAATGGTCCCGCTCCGCGACCTGGTTCCCCTGTGGGACCGCTATTTCGCAGTCGGGGATGCTATGTGCCTGCTCCGGCTGGCTTCCGTGTTCGAAAAGCACGGTAAACCGTACAACATTCGCGGCGCTTCCACCTCGTTCTCCGATCTGCGCGAGCATCCCACCGTGCTCATCGGCGCTTTCGATAACGAGTGGACGCTCCGGGCCACCGGGCAGTTGCGCTACACGTTCTACAAGGACTTCCAGGGGCTCGAGATCGTCCGTGACCGGGATCATCCCGAGAAAAACGACTGGAAACTGGTGAATTCCTGGCCCTACTGGGATATTCCCGTCGATTACGCGATCGTCTCGCGCGTTCTCGACCGCACCACCGACCGCATGGTGGTGATCGCGGCGGGAATCACGCAATTCGGCACCGCGGCGGCGGGTGAGTTTCTAAGCGACCCCACGGAATTTTCCGAGGCAATTCCCCAACTTCCGCACGACTGGTACCGCCGGAACATTCAGATCGTGTTGAGCGTTCCGGTGGTGCACGGCGCGGGAGGACACCCCCGCGTCCTGGCGACCCACGTCTGGTAATTCCTTTAGGTTAGTGAAAATAAGACCCGATAGACTTAAAATGATGTTTGCGTGCTGCCGTTTCCATTGCCGCGGCGGTAGCTGCCGCCTTCTGGTCGCCGGCGGATGCCGGCGAACCTGCCGTCGGGCCACTTGTATTCACGGTTGCGCCGCAGTACGATTCCGCCGCGGGGCTGGAGGCGCCTGACCGCTTCCCCAAAGGCGCCACCGTATTCCTGGCGACACAAACCGGCAGGCGCCCGATCGCACCGGGCTTCTACGCGTCGGCGGACCCGGTGGTTTCATACGATGGAGGCCGGATTCTCTTTACGGGGAAGGCGTCCGCCGGCAGCCCCTGGCAGATCTGGGAAGTGGCTGTCAGCGGCGGCAGCCCGCGCCAGGTAGTCCGTTGCCAGGCCGATTGCACGCATCCGCTGTACCTGCCCGACGGAAGGATCGCCTACACGCGAGCCACAGCTATGGGCTCTGATATCGAGACCGCCAGCGCGGACGGCGGTTCGCCTGAGCGGCTGACATTCGCGCCGGGGCGGCACGTCACCGAGGATGTGTTGCGCGACGGCCGGATCCTCTATCAGTCCGAAGGCGAACTCTATACCGTCTACCCCGACGGAACCGGTGTGGAAACGCTCCGCTGCGATCACGGCCCGCGCCGCCGCGATGCCCGCCAGATCTCCTCGGGGGACGTGATCTTCCGGGCCGCGGATCAGCTAGCGCGGTTCACTTCGGCGCTGGCAACCCAGACGGATGTCGCGCAGCCGGACTGCGAGTCGGCCGGTCCCATCGCGGAAGTGTCGCCGGGAAAATGGGTCGTTTCCCTTCGCAAGTCCAAAGGCCCGTTCGGGCTTTACCTTTGGACCAAAGAGGGAGGCCGGACTGAGCCGCTGGAGACTCCGGCCGGAATGAACGCGCTCCAGCCGTCGATGGTGCGGCGGCGCGATCCGCCGCGGCAGTTCCCGTCGGGCCTGGTGACATCGCGGACCAACGGGAATCTGCTCTGTCTCGATGCCCGGGCCTCCAGGGTTCCGATTGCCGGCCGGGTGGCAGCCGTTCAAGTCTATTCGCGCGATGCGGCGGGCCAGCCAATTCTTCTGGGGCGGCAGAACGTCGCGGGGGACGGATCGTTCTACGTGCAGGTTCCCGCCGACCGGCCGCTGCGCATCGAACTGGTGAATGCCGAAGGCCTTCCGGTTCGCGCGGAGCGAGGGTGGTTTTGGATGCGCCCCAGTGAGCAGCGCATCTGCGTAGGCTGCCACATGGGGCCGGAGCGCTCGCCCGAAAACAGGGCGCCGGAAATCCTGCTGCGCACCATTGTTCCCGAGAAGTTGATGGGGGCATTCCAATGACGACACGGACGTTCGCAATTCTGACCCTGGGCGCGGCGGCATGCGCGCTGGCGGGCGGCGGACCGGCGCCGATCCGGTTTGATGACGCCACAGCCGAGTCGGGCATCCGCTTCACCCACTCGTTCGGCGCCGAGAAACTGGGATCGCTGCTGGAGAGCACCGGCGCGGGGTGCGTCTGGTTCGACTATAACAACGATGGAAAGCCCGACCTGTTCGTGGTGAGCGGGCGCCCACTGGGAAAGGAGATGCATCCATACCCGTTGCGCAAGGCACCCGACCCCGCCCCCACGAATCACCTCTATCGCAACGACGGCGATGGCAGGTTCACCGACGTCACGGCCGACGCCGGCGTCGCGGGCGACAGCTTCAGCTTCAGCGCGGTAGCGGCCGATTTCGATAACGACGGTTTCACCGACCTGCTGGTGACCAGCTACGGCCGCGTGACCCTCTACCGCAACATGGGCGACGGCACGTTTGAGGATGTCACGAAAAAGGCCGGCCTCGACGTGAAAGGATGGGCCATCAACGCCACGTGGCTCGACTACGACCGCGACGGCTGCGTGGACCTCTTCATCGGCCGCTATGTGAAGTTCGACCCGAAGTATCGCTCTTACTACGCCGCCGACAACTACCCCGGACCGCTCGACTATGCGGGCGATACCAACCTGTTGTACCACAACACCTGCAAAGGCTCGTTCGTCGATGTGAGCGAAAAATCAGGCATAGCAGCCCACGTGGGACGCGCGATGGGAGTGACAGCGGCGGACTTTGACGGCGACGGCTATACCGACATATACGTCACCAACGACAAGACCGAAAACCTGCTGTTTCACAACAAACACGACGGCACTTTCGAAGAGATCGCTACCGAGGCCGGCGCCGCCTTCGGCCAGAACGGCGAATCCACCTCCGCCATGGGCCCGGTCTTCTTCGATCCCGAAAATCGCGGAGCCGCGGACCTGTGGGTGAGCGATTCGCGGTACAACCGTCTGCTGCGAAACACCGGGAAACTCGAGTTTACCGACACCACCCAGCAGTCCTCCATTGCCCAGTGGACAGCGCAATATACCAGTTGGGGCACCGGCGCCTACGATTTCGATAACGACGGTTGGCGCGACATCTTCATCGCGCATGGCGGCCTCATTCATCTCATCCCCCAGGAGCACTCGCTCTTCCGCAACCTCGGGAACGGGAAGTTTCAAGATGTCTCGGCGGCGGCCGGCGCCTTCTTTCAGACGAAGACCGTCGGCCGCGGAGCGTGTTTCGCCGATTACGATACGGACGGCAAGGTCGATGCATTCCTGGTCAATCTGGGAAGCGCCGGAGTACTCCTGCACAACACCACCGCGCAGGCCGGCCACTGGATCAAGGTCGCGCTGGCCGGAGTCAGGAGTAATCGAGATGGCATTGGCGCGGTTGTCGAAGTGGTTGCCGGCGGAGTCAAACAACGTGCCGAGCGAGTGGCGGCCTCGGGCTACCTGAGCCAGGACGACTGGCGCCTGCACTTCGGCCTGGGCGCGAGTACACGGGTCGATCGGATCACCGTCACCTGGCCGGGCGGCATGCGGCAGGTGCTCGAAAACGTGGCCGCCGGCCAGGTGGTCACGATTCGGGAGAAGCCGTGATGCGAAGCGTGGCGCGGACACTCCTGGCTGGTGCGCCGGCGACCCTGTACCCGCCCGACAAGCGCCGAGATGAGTCTCGGCGCGGCAGGCAGGAGTGTCTGCGCCACGTCGCCTGCCTCGTCCTTTTCGCCTGCATTGCTGTGGCGGCCGCTCCCATCCGCTACCCCAGCCCTGATGACCTGGCCCTCTCTCGCGATGGCAAACAGCTTTACGTAGTCTGCGGCGGCACTGATGAGCTGGTGGTCATCGATCGCGCAACGAACGGCATCGCGCGCCGCGTGCCGGTAGGGCGCCTACCTCGCGGCATCGCGGTGAGCCCCGATGGGTCGCGTATCTATGTTGCTAACTCCTGGTCCGACAGTGTCAGCGAAATCGATGCGGAAACCCTCCGCGTCGTTCGCAATCTCCCCTCGGGGTTCGAGCCGACTGGAGTGGCAGTGGATGGCCGCGGCGAGTTTCTGTACGCCGGAAACCGCATCGGCGGCGATGTTTCGGTCATCGACCTCCATGCCGCGAGCGATGCGCGCCGCCTGGTCGCGGGCCGTGGAGCCAGTTGGATGGCCGGCAACTCGGATGGCTCGCGCGTGTACGTAACCCACATCTACCCCAACCCCGGCAAGTTTCGAACTCCGCCGGAATCCGAGATCACCGAGATCGATACAACGTCGCGCACGATTGTGTCGCGCCTGCCACTGCACAACGTCGGCGGGGTCTTCCACGTCGCGATAACGAAGGACGGCCGGCTGGGGATCGCGGCGCAGATGCGTCCCAAGAACCTCATCCCCCTTGCACACGTGGAACACGGATGGGCCTTTGGCAATTCCTTGGCGGTCTTTGGGGACGCGATCGGTAGTGTCGTCCAACTTCCGCTGGATGCCATCGAGGATTATTTCTCGCTGCCCTTCGGCGTCGCGATTTCTCCCGACCAGACGAAGGCCTACGTCTCCGCCGCCGGATCCAATGAGGTGGCGATTCTAGACGTGCGGCAACTGATCGCCGCGGCTACCGCTTCCGGTGCCGCGGCATTGGCCAACGACTTATCGGCGGCATCGCGCTACGTCATGTCCCGCATCCCCGTGGGCCGCAACCCGCGGAGCATCGTGCTCTCGCCCGACGGCGCCACCCTCTATGTAGCGAACCGCCTGGACGACACGATTTCCGTGCTCGATACCGCCCGGGACGAAGTCACATCTACCATCCCTCTCGGCGGTGCCGCGGAAATCACTCCGGAGCGCAGCGGCGAGCGGCTGTTCTATTCCTCCCGATATGCCTTCGGCAACCAGTTCGGCTGCGCGAATTGCCACCTGGATGCGACCATCGACGGCCTCTCCTGGGACCTCGAACCGGACGGCTTCGGTGTGGACATCGTCGATAACCGCTCGCTCGAGCAGATTGGCGAGACCGCGCCCTACAAGTGGAATGGCGGCAATCCCG
>DATJWB010000046.1:0-49552 GCA_035501495.1 Bryobacteraceae bacterium
AATTCACCACCTCGTACCTGGAAGAATCTCTCGCCGTGTTTCGCCAGTACAAAAGGATGGGCGAGGGGGCAATGGAACAGGTGGCGGACGAGCAGCTTTTCGCGACGCTCGACGAGGAAATGAACTCCATCGCAATCATCGTCAAGCATATGGCCGGCAACATGCGCTCGCGCTGGACGAACTTCCTGACCACCGACGGCGAGAAACCCGACCGCGACCGGGACGGCGAGTTCGAGGCGCCAGCCGCCAGCCGGGCGGCGCTGCTGCAGGTTTGGGAAGACGGATGGGCGCACGTGTTCCGCGCGCTCGAGCCTCTATCCGATGCCGACCTCGGCCGCACCGTGACCATTCGCGGCGAGCCGCACTCCGTCATGCAGGCGATCCAGCGGCAGATCGCTCACTACGCCAGTCACACCGGCCAGATCGTTCTCCTCGCTAAGCACTTCGCCTGCGATCACTGGACAACACTGAGCATGCCGAAAGTGCGCAGAGCGTAGTGAGCGGAACAAGCTCTGGCGCCGAACATGCTCGGCACGCCCGACAAGCGTCGAGATGAGTAGGCACGCGCCAGTGCGGCGCACAACACCAGTGCGGCGCACAACAGAAGATGAAAATGGTATCCAGTTTGCCGACGGGATGGGGACTTTCGCGGGCAATGGTGCGAGCACGAAAAGCGTCGGCAGGAGTGCCGACGCGGCAGGCAGGAGGGCCTGCGCCACGTTGACGGCGCCAAGGTTTTCATGAATTTCGGGTTGTTCGCGCCACATCTTACCCCCTGCCCACAAACGGCATCTTGGTTGCCATTACCGTCATGAACAGCACGTTGGCATCCAGGGGAAGGCCGGCCATATAAACCACCGCGTCCGCCACGTGCCGAACGTCCATACGGGGTTCCGCCATCTCGGTGCCGTTGGCCTGTGGAACACCGGCGGTCATCCGCTGTGTCATCTCGGTAGCCGCGTTGCCGATGTCGATCTGCCCGCACGCAATGTCATAATCGCGGCAGTCGAGCGAGATGCTTTTGGTCAGACCGGTGATGGCATGCTTGGTCGCCGTGTAGGGCGCGGAACGAGGCCGCGGCGCGTGCGCGGAAATCGACCCGTTGTTGATGATCCTCCCGCCCCGCGGCTCCTGGGCCTTCATGATCCTGATGGCTTCCTGCGCGCACAGAAAGGCGCCCGTGAGATTCACCGCTACTGCGCGGTTCCACTGTTCGTACGTGAGATCTTCGAGCGGAACCGCCGGCGCCCCTCTGCCAGCGTTGTTGAACAGGACGTCCAGCCGCCCGAACACTTCACGCACCCTGCCGAACAAGGACTGCACCGCGGCTGGATCGACGATGTCCGTCGGAACCACCAGCATGGTGCCGCCGGGCGTCTCCGCCATCGCTGCCGTCTCCTCCAGTTGCGCGGCACGCCGCCCCGCCAGCGCCACCGAGTACCCGGCGGATTGAAGCGCGAGGCTGGCGGCCCGCCCAATCCCGCTGCCCGCGCCGGTAACGACCGCGATCTTGCCCTGGTTTGCCATGGCCCACCATTGTCCCACGCCGGCGAGCGCGGGACATGTTGGGGGCGCCTTACCGAATGCACTCCTCCAAAGCAGTCACCGCTTTCGTCTCGGCCTCGTAGACCTGCAGGATTTTCTCGCGCAGTCCTCCCAGCAGTTCACGAGTTCTCCCCTCCGCCGGGAACCGTTTCTTTGCTCCGGAGAGGATCTCATCCAGCCGCCGGTTGATGCGTGCCATCTCTTCCATGGCTCCCGCATCCTGCGCTTCGAAGACCCGGTTCTTTCGCGTCAGCAGTTCGCGCGTCTCCCGCAGTTCCGGCGCCCAATCCGGCAATGCCGCGTTCGCCAAGGCGCTCCACAGACGCGCGCACGCCCAATACTGGCACGACACCTCTTCGAGCCGCGGCTGCCCAACCAACTGCGCCGCCTCCGACAGGAACCGCGCATACATCGGGCGGAACGCGCTGCCGCCCGTGCCGCCGATTTCGATAAAGATAAACGTGCTCATGAGCGCGCCGTACAAGCTCACGGGCTCGCGGAACGCGTTCGGCCACCCCTTGGGATTCTTCTCATTGCACACCAGGTCCGCCCACTTGGGAAGAGCCTGCAGCCCGATGTTCTGAATCGGCCCATGGAGAAGCAGCCGGCAGCAGTCGCTGATGCCTCGAACCACCGCGCGCTCCAGGGTCTGCCCGCTGATGGGACGCACCGGCGGCTCCACGTCCATCAGCTTATGTCTCGGCGGGAAAGGCTTGAACTTCGATGCCCGCGCCGCCGCGAGTTCCGGCGCCTTCACGCTCACGGCACGCGCCGCCCGGTCTGCAATCAGCGCGCGTCCACCATCGATTCCGTAGACCACAATCGCGTGTCCGCCGAAGTGCGCTGTCTCCGGGATGCCCAGGTATGAAAGCATCGGCATGTCCACCCAAACCACCGCCGGACGGCCGGCGTTCAGCACGGCCTCCAGGTTGGCCGCGCCCCGCCTGGCGCTGGCCGTCTCGTGGACCGTCGTCGGGATCCCCAACCGCTTGGCTACCTGCTGGAGAAAGAGTGCGCCCGGCCCTTTCTCGGAATAGCGCGTGCCCACAAAGAAAAACGCCGTCTCGCCGAACCGGAACAGCCAGTACGACATGCCGATCCCGCCGCCGATTCCGAGCAGCATCTCTTCGCTGAACGGCATCCCCGTATGCGGTGCCGTCACACCCAGGAACGCCAGCACGTTCCTGAGCGAGCCAGTCTCACAGTGTTTTCCGCCGAACTGCCCGTAATTCGGAACCACCATGTCCACCGGTGTAGCGGCTGGCAGTGCGCCTGTCAAGCCCGGGTGAACGGCTTCAACCTGGTTTCAGCCTGCGAGTCGAGCCTGCGCGACAATGGATCGTGGACCAGTCGTCACCGATCGGAACCGCCAGGCCCGCGGAAAGCTTCGCCGCACCCACGCCCCAGCTCATTTCTATTTCTCCCGACGGCGCTTCGGCCCAGCCTTGGACCACCCGGGAAATATGGATTCTCGCCGCTGTAGTCGCGGTCTATATTGCCGCGCGTCTGTACCGCAACGCGGCCGTCTGCCTGGATGGCGACGAGATCTTCAGCGTCGGCATCGCCCGCCAGGGTTGGAGCACTCTGACCGCCCAGGCAGGAGCCGATTCCATCCATCCTCCGCTGTTCTACTACCTGCTGAAGCTCTGGATATACCTCGGCAACGACTCGCTCTTCTGGTTACGCCTGTTGCCATCGGTCTTTTCGGTGCTGGCCATCGTGCCCACCGTACTGCTTGCCCGGGACCTGAGGCTCCGCCCCGCCGAGATCAATGGCGCGCTGGGCTTGGCCGCCATCCACCCGTTCCTCATCTATTACTCGCAGCACGTCCGCATGTATACCCTGCTGATGCTCTGCGCCCTGACGTCGCTCTGGCTGTTCCACCGGACCATCGCCGGTGGTAAACGATCGGCGCTGGCCAGGTACTTGCCGCTGACCCTGGCGAATATTGTCCTCGTCAACTCGCACTACTATGGCTGGCTGGTAGTCGGGCTCGAATGCGTTTACATCGTTCTATGGAAACGAGAGCAGTGGAAGCAGGCGGCGTTGTCGGCGGCGGTCACTCTGGCAGGTTTCACGCCCTGGCTGGTCGTGGCCGGAAAATACGCATACGCCAAGGGCGGGCTGGCCTCCAACCTGGAGTGGATCCAGAAACCAGGCCTCGGCGACCTCATCTGGTTCTTCGTGGATCTGGCAGGCTTCACCGACTTTCCCGAGTTGGGACCTCGCGCCATCGCGGCGTTGACTCTACTCTTCTTCATCACGGCGTGGTTCGCCTGGAAGAACCGGCGGAGCCTCGACAGCCGGCAATTCGCACACGTCACCGGTTACCTGGCGTACTTCCTGTTCGGCTCCGTCGCCATTGCGTTCCTCGCGTCTCGGGTCACGCCCAGTTCGGTTTGGGGGCACCGCCACATGATCTACCTCGCGCTCCCGTTTCTGCTGATGGTGGCCTGCGCCTATTGCCGCACACCGGCACGTGCCGTTCGCGTTTCGGGCGCCGTGCTCTGCGCGGTCTGGGCCTGCCTGGTGATCCGCCACCAGTTGAACGGGGACGACAAGAAGACTCCCTTCGACACGCTTGTCCTGCAGATGCTGGAGCAGGAGAAGACCACGTCGGGCCCGGTGACATTTTTCGCGGTGGACAAGTACCTCCACTATCCAATCTGGTTTTTCCTCGAGTCCCTGAAGGACCACCGCAAGACCGGGTTCGCCGCGCCGATCCGCAATGAGGACCTGGGTGCGCTTGCGGTGGAGGCCGCCAGAATTGAGGTCAAGGCCAACGCCGCGGTTTCCGATGCGCAGGGTGCCCACTTCTGGGTCGGATACACCTCCGCGTGGAATCAGAAGACGCTCCCCGAACAGCTGATCGTCCAGCGGGGTTGCCGCGTCGGTCCGGGCTTGCGGGTCCGCGACCGCTACCACACCAGCACGATCTTTCCGGTCTGGTGCGGAAGTTAACCTAAATATAGCCGAGGATACTTGAGATCTTCGCGATGGGAACGGTCAGCGTTCAGCGGTCAGCTTTTGAAGGGCGGGGGCGGCCGGCGGCAACTGACGACGGCGCCGCTCCTTCTCGAAACTCCTTGAAACGGCACGAGCCTCGCCCTCACCATGGATGAGAAGGAGACTCTTGCATGAGCGACCCGAAATTCAGGGCATCCATCGGACTGCCCTTTGATTTCCTGTTTGGGGAACTTCGCGCAGAACACAAGGCGCCCGCTGCACCTGCGCCTCCGCCGCCACTTGGCCCGCTTGCCGCATTCGTGGGAGCCTGGGCCGGCAACGGCTTCAATACCATCTTCCGGCCCGATAACACGGTGACGCCGACGCCGCTGCCCATCCCGGTGATTCCCACGCCCGACAATGTCCTGGAACTGAACCTCACCTCCGAGAGCCTGGCGTTCTCGCCCAGCCTGGGCTCGGTGCCCAATCGCGGGAGTTCGCCGCAGGGAGACATCTTTCTGAACGGCGTGCCGTATCTGCAGACGATCAACGACATCACGATCCACGGCGAAAGTGTCGGCATTCACGTGGAGCCGGGACTCTGGATGCATGTCCCGTCTACCACCGTGCCGCCGCTCGGAGAAACGGTGGTGCGAATGGCCTCGATCCCGCACGGCACCACGATCGAGGCGCAAGGCATCTTTGTCTCCAAGCCCGGGCCGCCGGTCATTGATCCCGTGGACATCACACCTTTCCAGATTGGGAATCCCGCCAACCGGATCAAGTTCCCGAGCCAGACGGCGAGCGATCCAAAGACGGCCAGGATTCCGCAGGACCTGAGCACCTTCATCGCCGCCGGCACGATCACGCAAGCCTTGTTAGACGATCCCAACTCGCTGCTGCGGAGTCACATCAGCAAACAAAACATCATCAATACGGTGGCCATCATCATTTCCACGGCACCACCTCCTCCGCCATCACTCTTTGGGGGCGGGACCGATAATATCGCGTTTCTGCTGGGCCAGGCAGCCGCGACGGCGCCCAACGCCAATGCCGTGCAAATGACGGCGGTCTTCTGGATCGAAACCGTGCAAGAGGTGATTCTGGTGCCGCCTTACACCGTAGGCCAGCCTCCGATCGCGATTAAAGCCAGACCGAGCGTTCCGGGTCAGCGCGTGCCGACCTTCTCCGTCACGCCGCCGTTCGACCTGGAAATGCCGCGGGAACTCAAGGTTACGTTCACGCAGATTCAGTACACCCAAACGGTCCTGCTGAATTTCAATGGCCTCAGTTGGCCGCACGTATCGTTGAACACGCTGGTACCGGCGGACGATATCATCGTTCCTCCCTCCGTTTGGAAGTGAGCGGTTGGGGGGGCAAGTGGTGCGGGCAATCTGTCTGGCCCTCTGTCTTCCGCAGCTTCGCAAACCCTTGCTGCCAGCGGCACTGTGCACGCCCGACAAGCGTCCCGAAGAGTCGGGACGCGGGTCGCGGCAGGGTCGGCAGTTGCCCGTCGCCCCCGCGCAGACCCGTGCGGACGCTACTAACATGTGCGTCGGAGCGCACGTTTGGATGCGGGTGCGCTGATTCGGACTGGCGGTAACAGGCTGCCCGGCCCTTCCAGGAATTGACTCCAACTGAGATGCTGGCGCGGGCTGCGCCGCCGTGGCGTTTGAAACCACAGGGGCAGCACCTCGTTGCGGATCGAGCTCAGTTTCCTGGGATGGCGTGGTATTGGAAGTATCCCCGGCCCTGTCCGTCGGTTTCGGTGCGCTCTCGACTCTCCGTCGCGTGGCTCCGTCCCACGGTTCCTCGCGCAGAGCAGCGGCACACAACTGAGTCGGTGGCGAACCACGGCTACGGGCGGTCGTCGCGCGTGGCCCATTGGATGGCGTGCTGTACCAGCTCGCGCGCGTTCTTAAGAGAGAGCTTTTCTTTGATGTGAGCCTGATACGTCTCGACCGTTTTGACGCTGATTTGCATGTCCTCGGCGATCTCACGCGTACCCAGGCCCTTGCCGATCAGGCGGAAGACCTCGAGCTCGCGGTCGGTCAGGCTTTCAATCGGCGAGCCTTTCTGCGAGGGGCCGCTTACGATTTGCCGCAGCAGTCTGCGGGAGATCTGATCGCTGACGTAAACTTCACCGGCACGGATCCGGCGGATGGCCTCCAGCACTCTTTCGGTGGCCACCTGCTTCATGATGTAGCCGTTGGCGCCGGCGCGCAACGCCCGCTCCGCATAGATCGATTCATCGTGCATCGAAAGGACGAGCACCGGCAGGGACGCATCGATGGCGCGAATGTCTTTGAGCACGACGAGGCCGTCCGGCCCCTTGAGCGAGATATCGAGGATGACAATGTCGGGCCGGTGAGCGGCAATCTCGCTGAGGGCGCCGTTTCCATCCTCGGCATATCCGCACACGACAAGGTCCGGTTCCTGGTTGATCAACTGGGTCAAACCCTGCCGGACGATGGGGTGGTCGTCTACCAGAAGTACGCAGGCTTTCTTCGCAGGGGAGTGGTGTGTCGGCGTCATATTTCCTCCCATTCCAGGCTGCTGGCGGGGAAGGCACAGCAGACCGAGGTCCCTCCGTTGCGGCCGGGGCGGACTTCCAAGGTGCCTCCGATCATTTTCGCGCGGTAGCCCATGATCAACAGCCCCATCCCCTGGGGACTGGTACCGGGCCGCGACTCGGGAATGCCCACCCCGTCGTCGTACACGGTCAGGCGCCACTCCTCGCCGCCGGTGAGGTTGATCACTATGTGCTGGCAGTGGCCATGTTTCATGGCGTTGTTCACCGCCTCCTGCGCGATATGGTAGAGATGTGTGGCGATGCCGGTCTGTCGCACCAACACCGGCTGCTCGCACTCGAACCGGCAGGAAATCTGGAAGACATCCTCCACTTCGATGGCCAGCCGCTCCAGCGCGGACATCAACCCTCGCGCTTCGGAGAATACCGGCAACAGGCCGCGGGACAGTTCACGAGTCTTGTTGATGGCTTCGTTCACCAGGCTGACGATCTTGGCGGCATCGTGGGCTTCGGGGAGAGCCTTGTCGCGCAGTTTTTGCTGGAGCACTTTGCTCATGAAGGCGACGCCGGTGAGGTGCTGGCCCAATCCATCGTGGAGGTCCTGGCCGATGCGCCGCTGTTCGCGGCCGCTGATTTCCAGGATAGTGCGCTCGAGGCGGTTGGACTCGGTGACATCGATTCCGGTGAGAATGACATATTCCAGGCCGCCGCGGGCGTTTGCCAGCACCGTGCTGGACCACGCGATTGCGCGGCGGGTGCCCTGCCTGGTGGCCCATGAACTCTCGTAAGCGGCGGCGGTGAGCCGGCCGGCGCGGAACTGCTCGAAGATCTCGCGGAAGCGCGGGGCATCTTCGGGAGTCAGGAATAGATCCGCCGCGCGTCCGCCAATCACTTCCGTGGCAGCGTATCCGGTGGTGCGTTCGCAGGCGCGATTGAAGCGTACGATCCGGCCCTGCGCATCGAGGACCAGAACCAGCGCCCCGACTGTGTCGAGTACGGCGGAAGCGAAGTTGCGTTCCTCCTGCAGGGCCGCCTCGGTGCGCTTCAGGTCGGAGATGTCGAAGGCCACTCCGTGGATAAAACAGGGCCGCCCATCCTGCCTGCGAACCATCCGGGCGTCGCAGTGAAACCAAACCACGCGCTGATCGCGGGAGATGATGCGGTAGACGGAATGCAGCGGCTCCCCGGAGAGGAACAACTGGGCCGCTTCGGCGCTCCAGCGGAACTTATCGTCGGGATGAATGCTGGAGTACCAGCGAATCGGGTCTTCGAGCCACTCCTCGCGTGTGAATCCGAGAATGGCTTCGATCTGGGGGCTCACGTAGGCTTCTCCCATGCCGCGATCGAGATACACCATGAAGACCACGGCCGGGATTTGCTCGACCAGGGTTCGGTAGCGGGCCTGCAGGTGCGGGTCAGGGGGATCCGGCAGGGCGTCTGCGGACAATGGATCGAAGCCGGGTCTGGTCAGGAACGCGTCTGCGAGCCCGGCCAGAACCTTCTCCGCTTCCGCCGGGTCCAATTCCGCCAACAGGGTCGCCGCCGCGTCGTAGTTCATCGGTCTACCGGTGTCGCCACCCCGGCTCCTTGTTGAGAGAGGACAGCACGAAGCGCCGCATCGCATGGATCGCGCGGCCGTAGGTGGAGACCGCATTCGAAGAGAGCAGCGATCCCGGGGGCTGATTCATGAAGGGCATGAATTTGTCCGGAAAACCCGGCATGGTGCAGCCGATGCAGATACCGCCCACGCTGGGGCAGCCGCCCATGCCGTTAATCCAGCCACGTTTTCCGATGTTGCATTGCACCACCGGCCCCCAACAGCCGAGTTTGACGATGCACTGGCTGGAGCCGTATTCATCGGCAAACTCACCCTGCTCATAATAGCCGCCGCGATTGCACCCTTCATGCACGGTTGCGCCGAACAGCCAGTTCGGGCGCAGGACTTCATCGAGCGGGATCATGGGCGCGCGTCCAGCCGACTGGTGGAGAAGGTAGAGCAGCGTCTCGGTCATGTTGTCGGGCCCGGCCGGGCAGCCGGGAACACACACGACCGGGATGCCGGCTTTCGATTTCCACGTCCAACCCAGGTAATCCGGCAGGCCCATGGCACCGGTCGGATTCCCCTGCATGGCATGAATCCCACCGTAGGTGGCACACGTCCCGGCCGCCACCACGGCCCATGCGTGGGGAGCCAGCCGGTCGATCCAATCGCAGGTGAGGATCGGCTGCCCGGTCAGGCGGTCTGTTCCAAACGTCGCCCAATAGCCTTCCTCTTTGTTGTTCTCGTTGGGAATGGATCCTTCGACGACCAGCATGAACGGGCTCAGCTTACCTTCCGCGGCGAGATAAAACGGGGTGAGGAAATCGTCGCCGACCTCGTAGGCAATGAAGGGATTGTGCAACTTGATTCGAGGAACCCATGGAAGGCCGCCGAACATCAGATCCTCGAGGCTGGGTTGGGTGGCGGCAGTGAGCGCGATCGACTCGCCATCGCAGCCAAGTCCGGCAGTCAACCAGAGAATATCCATCTTTCGGCGAACAACAGGCGGGTGTCCCCGAAATCCCAGACAGGAGGACGTTCGTGGCAGCCTGCCTGGAAAACATTCTACTCGATTCAAGGGCCCGATCAAGACTGGAACAGGGAGATGCCTGCGATTCCAGCGGCGCCAGCGGCTATGCACGAAGCGGCGTTTTTCGGCGTGATTCCCCCCAGGGCGATCACCGGAATGCGGACTTCACGGGCCGATTCCCGCAAGCGATCGATACCTTGGGGCGGACCATAGGCAGCCTTCGAGGGTGTGGAGAAGACCGGGCCGAAGACGGCGAAATCGGCGCCTTCCGATTCGGCGGCGCGGAGTTCGGCGAGGGAGTGGGTGGAGACTCCGATCTGGAAGCCCGCCGGCAAGATCGGACGCAGCGTCTTCGGTGCGATCGAATCTGCCGGGAGATGGACGCCGTGAGCGCCGCACGCCAGGGCGACATCCGCTCGCGAGTTGACGAGGATCCGCGAAGCGTGAGAATTGGGAAGGGCAAGCGCGCGACGCACCAGGGCACACAGGTCGCGCCCCGAGAGGTCCTTTTCCCGGATCTGGATGAGTTCAACACCATCGAGAAGGGCGCGGGCGATACACTCGAGGACCGCATCCGTTCCACCGGCAGCCCAGCGGTCGGTGATGTAATAACGCAGCATCAGAGGGGCTCGTAATAGCGCTCACCGGCACAGGAGCGGCATAGGGCGCGGCCATCGCGGAGCACTTCGCGCTGGAAGCTGATGCGCTCGCCGCATTCGGCGCAGGTGACGCGCGGCCCCTGATAGCCCGGAAAATCCTGAGGGCCGAACGAGACACGAACCCATTCGAACCGGAAGAGCTCCTCGTCCGGCATCTCGCGATAGGCGCGCATCTGCTGTTGGTTGCGGTTTTGGATTTCGGGATACATTTCGACGGCTCGCTGTTTGGCGCTTTCGCGGGCGGCCACGCGTACGGCGCGCTGGTCGCGCAGGTCGCAGAAGGTGGCGGCCACTTTGCCGAAATCGCGGAACTTGAGCGCGCGTTTGCCGAGGCGGCAGCCGGTGACGACGGGGATGGCGTCGGTGGCGCAGCGATCGATCTCGATGAAGGTGACGAGGCGTTTGCGGTCAGCCCCGGCCGGATCTTCGATTCCGAGCAGGGTGACGCCGTACATGGCCATGCGGAGGCCGAGGATCTGGCCGGCACACAGGTGTCCGTGGGCCTGCGCGGCGAGGACTTCGTATTCGGAAAGCGATTTCAGGGGCATAGATCAGACGTGGCGCAGGCACTCCCGCCTGCCGCGTTTCCACTCATCGGGACGCTTGTCGAGTATGCTGAGTGCCGCTGCCGGCAGGCGACGCCGCGGATCGTGGCCGCGTTCCTCCGGCAGGGCGCCAAGCGTCGGCAGAAGTGCCGACGCGGCAGGCACGTTTGGCGATGAAGTAATCATCCTCGTACCTGCCGGAAGCGCGCGCTGAAGTGCCTGAGGAAGGGAGGCTCCTCGACAATCTCCAGTCCACGCATTCCCTCCTTGCGGGCATTGACTTCGAGGATCGCCTCTACGACGTAATCGATGTGGCTCTGGGTATAGACCCGGCGCGGGATGGCGAGACGCAGCAACTCGTGGCGGGCGGCATCGCCGAACATCAGCGAGCCGATTTCCACGGATCGGATGCCGGCATGCCGGTAGAGTTCCACGGCGAGCGCCTGACCCGGGAACTGCCGCGGCGGAATGTGCGGCAGCATGCGTGCGGCATCGATATAAATGGCGTGGCCTCCCGGAGGTTCCACAATCGGGACGCCGTGGTCGGCGATGTGCCGGCCGAGGTATCCGGTAGAAACGATGCGATAGCGCAGGTAGTCGGGCTCCAGGATTTCTTCCAGGCCAACAGCGATAGCCTCCAGGTCCCGTCCGGCAAGGCCGCCATACGTCGGGAAACCTTCGGTCAGAATGAGCAGATTGGTTTCCTGTTGCGCGACCCGGTCGTCGTTCGTGCACAAGAATCCGCCGATGTTGGCGAAAGCATCCTTCTTGGCGGAAAAGGTGCAGCCGTCGGCCAGCGAGAACATCTTCTGAGCGATCCGTTTCGGCGTCCAGTCCGCATATCCGGGTTCCCGCTCGCGAATGAACCAGGCATTTTCGGCGAAGCGGCAGGCGTCCAGATAGAGCGGTATGCCGTGGCGCGAGCAGATACGGTTTATAGACTCGAGATTGGCCATGGAGACCGGCTGGCCGCCTCCGGAGTTGTTGGTCACGGTGACCATTACGAGCGGAATGTGGGAGGCGCCATCGGCGGCGATCAGCGCTTCGAGGGCGGCGGGATCCATGTTTCCCTTAAAGTCGAGCCAGGCCTGGGTGTCCGCGGCTTCGGGGACGGGCAGATCGACGGCGCGCGCCCCGGTGAATTCGATATTGGCGCGGGTGGTGTCGAAATGCGTGTTCGACGGGACGACATCGCCGGGCTTGCACATCACCGTGAAGAGGATCCGCTCGGCGGCACGTCCCTGATGGGTGGGGACCATGTGGCGAAAGCCGGTGAGCTCGTCGGCCACTCGCTTGAGCCGGAAGAAGCTCTCGCTGCCGGCGTAGGATTCATCGCCGCGCACCATGGCCGCCCATTGGCCGGTGGACATGGCGCTGGTTCCGGAGTCGGTCAGGAGATCGATCAGGATGTTGCGGGCTTCGATCAGGAAGAGGTTGTAGCCTGCCTGCTCCAGGTATTGCTCGCGTTCTTGCGGCGTGGTATGGCGCAGCGGCTCCACGCTCTTGATACGGAACGGTTCGATGATGGTCTGCACGCACCTCTATTATTCCAAGACGCGGAAAGCGGGGTGGGATCGCGGGCCCAGTCCCTAACCCAAATCCGGAACCCTGCTTTAGTGGCGGGTCTGGTGGGCGGCGGCTTCCCAGCGGCCGACGATCAGGTCTACCAGGCAGAGCCAGGCGCCCTCGGGCCGCTCCAGCTTGCGGAACAGGGCCACGTACTCGGGCTTTTTCAATCCCATACCGGCGAAGGCCAGGAAATAAAGACTGTCGTTCTGGAAATCGGCGATCTGCTCCTTGGTCCACTTGCGCGGATCGGCCAGGTAAGGCCGCAGGTATTCGATCACGGTCGCGATGGTAGCGCCGCTCTTGGTGTGAACGGACCACAAGTCCGTATGGTGCACCTGGGCGATGCGGCCAATCATGGTGAAGGCTTCGAGATTGAAGGCAGAATAGGAGAGCGACCTGGTGCGGGACTCCTCCCGCGGCGCGCTGCCATCGGCACGAATCTGACGGGGAAAGATGTGGTCCCGATAGTAGTTGAACGCCATTTGAGCGGTCTGGTTGTCGTCTACAAAGGTGGCGACCGCAGCCACCTGGGCCGTCCACCAGGAGGAGTGATTGTTGGGGCTCCGTTTCTCCTCCAGGCCGTTCTTGCTTTCGGTCAGCCAGCGGAGATACTCTTCAAACCACTTCCGCGCGGCGGCCTGATCTTTGGGATCCCAAGCTCCGGTCTGTGCCAGGAACTCCATGCCCTGGATGGCCCGGATAAAGGCCCGGCCTTCCATGATGCCTCCGCCGCGGCTGGAATTCACTCCGGGCACGGCCAGCGCATACTCCAGGCTCGGGTTCATGCGCGTCTTGGGATTGATGAACCAGGTTTGGATCACGCGCGTGGCGCGCTGCGCATAGCGCGCATCATCGAGCAGAAAGGCGGCCGTGCCCAGCGTGAGAACAGCATCGCACATGGAATTTAACGCGGTTCGGTTGGACAGGAAACGGCTGGGGTTGACCTGGCCATCGAGCTGGACATACTTGCCGTCGGGGTTTTCGGGGTTGGGCCACCAATAGGGCGCCTCGCTGTAGTAATCGTGAATGTCGAGATCGATGCCCTTAGGCCGGTCGGCAGTGACAGTCCAGGGGCCTTCCTTCATCCGCTTGTCGGCTTCGGCGCGGAGACGGCGCACGGTATCCAGCGTCCAGGCCTCTTTGCGCACGATAGCGCTGTGGATGGGTTCGGCTTCGTCTTCCGAAACCAGCGTCATCGGAAAGTCCGCAGCCCGGGCACAGAACGTTGCCAGAATGAAGGTGACGGCTACCCTTACCACCACTTGAGATTGTAGCGAATGCGGCTGACTAGCGGACACTACGCTCGTATTCAGCATTAAACTCACATCCGATCAACGCGATGATGGCCATCAGATACATCCAAACCAGGAGGGCGATCCCGGCGCCCACCGACCCATACATCACATTGTAATTGGCGATGTTGCGGGCATACCACGCGAAGCCCGAGGTGGCCAGCAGCCAAAGCAGGGTGGCGAGGACCGCGCCAGGGAACACGTACCGCCAGCGCTGCCGACGGTACGGTCCGAAATAATACAGACTGGCAGTCACCCCAACGGTGGTCGCCAGGGCGACGGCGTAACGGGTGAGCCGGGTAAGCCACTGCCAGGCCCAGGAAAGCGGGTCGACCTTGATCCAAGTGAGGATCACAGGTTCAGCCTGCCCGCCAAACACCACGAGCAGCGACGCGGCCAGCACCGGGAGAGCCACCACCAGCACCAGCGCCATGGCTACGGCGCTCTGGTGCAAGAAGCCGCGATTGCGCGGAACACGGTAGGCGGCGTGAAAGCCCTCGATCAGGCTCTTGATGACTCCCGACGCGGCCCAGAGGGAGATCACGCCGGCCACGATCAGCAGGGAATTGTGCCGCGCTCCCGCGACCCGGAACTGCTGCACAACCAGGGGTTCGGAATCCGGCGGAACAATCTCGGAGAGGGCATCCTCAATGGTGCGGGCGACAAACTCTGCGCGCGTCTGCACCAGGACGGTAGCTGCCGAGGTGAGCACCGGAAAAAACGAAAGGAGGGCCGAGTAGGCTGCGCCCTTCGCTGTGCTGAGGCAACCGTCGTCGAAGGTGGCGATCAGGCATCGCTGGAGGAGCCACCCGAACTTCCGCAGGTTCACGCGCACATCCGGTAGTGTGGCGAAATACGGGTTAGACTGCAAGTTGAGACGGTGTTCGATGCTGTTGGACGTACTGCAGGCGGGCGAAGGAGTGCTGCGGCGGCCGGCCAGGCCGCTGGCAATTGAGGATATCCCGGGGAGACCCATCCAGGAGTTGATCGGGCACATGCGCGACACGATGCGCCAGGCGCCCGGCGTAGGGCTGGCGGCTCCCCAGGTTGGAATTCCTCTCCAGATCGCCGTGATCGAAGACCGTGCGGACATCCTCGAAAGCCTGGACCCCGCGATCCTGGCAGAGACTGAGCGACGGCCCGTCCCGTTCCACGTGATCATCAATCCGGCGATCACTCTGGGCGAAGAGACCGTGGAATTCTTCGAGGGCTGCCTGAGCGTAGCGCGCTTCGGAGCGTTGGTGCCGCGCGCGCGATACGTATCGGTGGATTGTTGGAACGAGCGTGCCGAACGGGTCCATATCGAAGCGGCCGGCTGGTATGCGCGGATCCTCCAGCACGAGATCGATCACCTCAACGGATGTCTTTATCTGGATCGCATGCGGACGCGGTCGTTCATGACCGTGGAGAATTACGGAAAATACTGGAAAGGGCGCAGCGTAGCGGAGATGCGGCAAGCGTTGGAAAGCGAGGAGGCGGCAGGGGGCTAGTTTCCCGAGGCTCAGGCCGTGCCCGCGGCAACGGGTTGCGCCGCGCGGAGGCGGTACAGCCCAGGCAGGCCGAACACCACCAACACCACTGAGGCCATGGCCTGCGCCACCAAAATGTATGCCAAGGCCTCGTCGCGGCTGACGCCAAACGGCGTCAACACGGTGACGGCAACAAACTGGTAGATCCCGACATATCCGGGGGTCGAGGGAAGCGCGCTCCCGAGCCCCAAACCGGTCAGCAGCAGCAGCGCGACACGAAATGAGATGGTCAGCCCTAATGCCCGCGCTCCGGCCAGGACACCGCAGGCATCGGATACCCAAATCACCACGGTCAGCACGGTAAAGCCGGTGAAACGGCCCCAGTCATGGAAGGCGCGGAGTCCCGACAGCACCTGCCCGGCCAGTCCCAGAAGGCGATTCCGCCAATGTTCGGGAAGGGGAACACGGCCTAACAGGTTCTCCACGAGGCTGCCGGTGTGAGGCAACACCACGATCGCCAATGCTCCCAGTCCTGCGACGATCGCCATGGTGCCGGAGAGATCCTGGATCCAGCGCGGCTTCGGGTCGAGGCCGAGAAGGACCAGCGAACTCCACAAGACCAGGGCAATCACGTCCATCAGCCGCTCGCTCAGGGCCGTGGTCAGCACGTATGTCTTGCTCAGGGAAGAGCGGTTGCTGATGAGATAGCTGCGGATCAGTTCACCCGCCCGTGCGGGGAGGAAATTGTTTCCCAGGTAGCCGGCCATGTTCGCCCAGAAGACGGTTGCCATGCTGAACCAGGCTTCGGCATTCAGCAGAATGCGCCAACGGACGGCGCGGACAAAATAAGAGAACGCGATGAAAGCCGTGGCGGCGGCAAGGTAGCGCCATTGCGCGGCCCCAATGGTTTGCCACACACGGCCCCAGTCCACGTGACGTACCGAGACGTACAGCAACACCGCCGCGAGGAGGCTCGAGAGCGCCCAAGACCACAACTTGTGACGCGTTCCAGCGGGCCGCACTCCAAGTTTACGGATGGACGTGCTCCTCTTCCATGAAATAGTAGGAAATCATGTGCAAGATGACCATGTGAAGGTCTTCGATTCGGCCGGTGTGTGGGTGGCCGACGCGGATTTCGAGCTGCGCCAGCGGTCCGAGGCGGCCTCCTTCCTGGCCGGTGAGAGCGATGGTCCGGCAGCCGATGGAATTGCCGTACTCCACCGCGCGCAGAACGTTGGGAGAGTTTCCGGAGCTGCTGATGGCGACGACGACGTCTCCCGGTTGCGCGAAGTTCTTCAACTGCTCGACGAATACGCATTCGTAGCTGACATCGTTGGAGTACGCCGTGATCGTCGGAAGTGAGTCGGTAAGGGCCAGGATGCGAAAGCGCGAGGTACGGCCGTAGCTGGCGCCTTTCACCATGTCGGTGGCGAAGTGCGACGCAGTGGAAGCGCTGCCTCCATTGCCGCACACGAAGATCCGGGCGCTTTCGCGGGTCTGGGAGAGAATTTCGATCGCCTGGCCGACCTTTTCCAGGTCGATGGACTCGATCGCGCCGATCAGCGAGTGCTTGTAGAGTTGCGGAAAAATCATGGACTTAACCAGTAATAGCACTCCGCGAGCACGCGCCGCCAATACGCCGGTCCGGCGGCTGTAGCGGCTACAATCACAAATGGAGGCCCTATGCCGACAGCGGTCGTCGATAGACCCGCACCACCGTTGCCCAATGAACCGTGGCGAAAGCGATGGACCCGCCAGGAATGCGCTGTTTTGGAATCCTCGGGCTTGTTGGATAACCAACACTTGGAACTCGTCGAAGGGGAGTTGATCAACAAGATGGGGAAGAAATGGCCACACGGGAGGTCGCAGAGCGCCCTTTTTGGTTGGTTAATGCGCCTGTTTGGCGAGCAGTTCGTGTGCGCGGAGATGCCTATCAATGTGGCACCTGAGGACAACCCCACCAGCGAGCCAGAGCCGGACCTCATCTTGCTTGCCAGGACTTTGTGGCAGATCCAGTCGAACCCTGGCCCTGAAGACCTTCGTCTCGTGATCGAGATTGCCGACACGACCTTGCAGCTCGATCTGACAACCAAGGCTGGGTTGTATGCACGGGCCGGGATAGCCGATTACTGGGTCCTGGATGTACGCGGCCGAAGATTGATCGTCAATCGTGAGCCGCAGCAAGGAGTCTACCAATCCGTGATCGCCTATAACGAAGAGGAATCGGTGAGCCCGTTGGCAGCCCCTGACCACGAGTTTCCTGTCGCCCAGGCATTTCCGGGCGAGTAATCCGACCTATGCTTTCGCGACCGATTGCAGTCGGGTCACTCCTCGTCGCCATTCTGCCGTACGCGTATGGGCGCGTGGTGGAACTTCGGATCGAGCGGCGGGAGGCCGTCCTCGACGGCAAGCCGTTCGAATCCTCGGGGCCGTATGAGAAGCTCATCGGCAAAGTCGCGTTCGCGCTCGATCCCAAACTCGCCGTCAACAAGGGCATCGTAGACCTCGACCTCGCTCCGCGAAACTCACGCGGCGAAGTCGAATTCACTGCTGACTTCTACATGCTCAAACCCGTAGACTCTTCGCGAGGGAATGGCCGGCTGTTCTATGAGGTCGGCAATCGGGGCGGCAAAGCCATGCTCGCGGTGTTTCAGGGGGCGCGGCCCGTGCGAGACCCGCAAACGGACGCCGATTTCGGGGACGGGCGCCTGATGAAACAGGGATACACGCTGCTATGGATGGGCTGGCAGTGGGACGTGCCGGCGGGGCAGATGCGCATGGAGATGCCGATAGCCTCGGACCACGGGCATCCCATCACTGGACTGGTGCGCGCCAACTTCATTCCCAACGACCATTCGGCCACGCAGCCCCTCGCCGACCGCAATCACCTCGCTTACCCGATCGAGAATCCTGATGATCCGGCAGATTGGATGAGCGTGCGGGACCGCCCTGCCGATGCGCCGCAGCGCATCCCGCGCTCCCGCTGGCACTTTGTTGGGGACACCGCCGTTTCGCTCGACGGGGGCTTCGAACTCGGCCGCATCTACGACGTGGTTTACCGGGCGCGCGACCCTCGCGTGGTCGGTGTGGGGCTGGCCGGCACCCGCGATTTCGTGAGCTTTCTCAAGTTCGACAAGACTCGCGCCAATCCCCTGGGGGGAATCCGTGCCGCTTACGGATGGGGCGTCTCGCAAAGCGGACGTTTTCTGCGCCATTTTCTCTACGAAGGGTTCAACGAGGACGAGCAAGGGAGGATCGTCTTCGACGGCGTGATCGACGAAGTGGGGGGCGCCGGCCGCGGCTCCTTCAATCACCGTTTTGCACAAGCCTCGCGCGACGCAGAGGAGTTCTTCAACGTGTTCTACCCGGTGGACATGTTCCCGTTCACGGACGGGCCGGAGACCGACCCCGAAACCGGCCGCACCGACGCACTGCTGCGGCGCGCCGAAGCCCGCCATGTCGCCCCCAGGATCTTCCACATTCTGAGCAACTCCGAATATTTCAATCGGGCTGGTTCGCTGGTACACACCGATCCACAAGGGACCCGGGACATTGAGCCTCCTCCGAGCACGCGTATCTACGCGGTGGCTTCCGGTCCCCACGGCGCCGGTCCGCTTCCACCTACGCGTCCCGAGGGAGCCGCTGCCCTGAATAACCCTCTCAACCGCAGATGGATCACCATCGCCCTGCTGAAGGATTTGGATGCCTGGGTCATCGACGGAACTTTGCCGCCTCCCAGCCGGATTCCGCGGATCTCCGACGGAACACTGGTGCCGACCGAAAAGGCGGGCTGGCCGGCGGTTCCCGGCGTGCACTTTCCGGTTCCTTACCTGAAGACGTATCGTCTCGATTTCGGCCCGGAGTGGAGCCGGGGGATCGTGGCGGAGCCGCCGAAAGTGGGCAAGCAGTTCGCGGGCCTGGTGCCGGCAGTGGATGCGGACGGCAACAGCAGAGCCGGAATCCGCTTGCCGGCCGTCGATTTCCCGCTTGGAACCTACGGCGGCTGGAATTTTCGGAGTCCATCGATCGGCGCCCCCGATCAGCTCTTTGGCGAGGTCGGCTCGTTTCATCCGCTCCCTTGCACGAAGGCGCAGCGCATGGCGTCGGGCGATTCGCGTCTGTCGCTGGAGGAGCGATACCCGAGCCGCGAGCAATATCAGGCGAAAGTCACAGAGGCGGCGCGGAAGATGGTGGACGAGCGGTTCCTGTTGAGCAGCGACCTGCAGGGTCTGGTCGGCTGGACGATGGAGTTATACGACTGGGCTGCGAAGACGAACTGCCGGTGAACGGGACGATGCAGCTTCGAAAACCGCGGCAGCCTCGAAAACCTCTTCGCGGGTCGTAGCGGGAGGCACGAGTCCCCGCGCCACGTCGGGCCTCTATTTCAGCTTCAAGACTTCGTTGAGCGAGCCCTGGCGGTAGCCTTCCAGATCCAGAGTCACGTAGAGGAACCCGAGCGCCTTGAAAATCCCGGTGAACGTGCGCGCCATGTCGAGCGTCAGCGCCTTTTCCATTTCTTCCGCGGCAATCTCGATGCGGACCACCTCGCCGTGAAAGCGAACCCGGAATTGGCGGAATCCGAGGGCCTTGAGCTGCTCCTCGCCCGATTCCACCGTCTTGACGTTCTCGATGGTAACCGGAGTTCCGTAGGGAATTCGGGAACTCAGGCATGCTGACGCCGGCCGGTCCCATGTGGGCAGGCCGGCGAGCCTCGACAGTTCGCGGATCTCCGCCTTGGTGAGGCGCGCGTCCGCCAAAGGCGCCTCCACCTGATGAATCCTCGCGGCATTCTGACCCGGACGATAATCGCCCAGGTCGTCGAAGTTGACCCCGTAGATGATGTGCTCGTAACCGCGCTCGCGGCCGATCTGTTCCAGACGGGTGAACAGCTCATCCTTACAGTGAAAGCAGCGGTCGGGGTTATTGCTCAGGTAGTCGGGATTATCGAACTCGTAGGTCTTTACGTATTCGTGAGCGATGCCGAAGCGCTGCACGAATTGCTCGGCGTCGCGCTTGTGCGATTCGGGCAACGAAGCGGAATCGGCCGTCATGGCGAGCGCGTTGGATCCAAGCACTCGATTCGCCGCCCAGCCCAGGTAGGCGGAATCAGTCCCTCCGGAAAAGGCCACGATGACGCGGCCCATGCGTTTCAGAGCGGCAAAGAGTTGCTCTTCCTTTTCCCGCAAACGCGCCGGATTGGATAGTTCTACCAGAGCAGCCATGGCGACCTTTCTATTGTAGCGGCAGGTCGCCCTGCCCGTTGATCTCTTCGGTCTCCGGGATTACCGATGCCGCGGCCACCTTGTCGCCTTCCTCCAATGTCACCAGCCGTACGCCCTGAGTGGAGCGGCCGGCCTGCCGGATGGTAGACGATTCGATGCGAATGATCTTGCCGTTCTGGCTGACGATCATGATTTCGGAATCCTCCTTTACCAGCAGGATGCTGACCACCTTGCCGGTCCGTGGAGTGATCTTCATGTTGATCACGCCCTTGCCGCCACGGGCAGTCAGCCGGTAATCGTCGAGAGGGGTGCGCTTCCCGTAGCCGTTTTCCGCGATGGAAAGCAGCAGTCCGTCTTTGTCCGCGACCTCCATCCCCACCAGGTAATCGCCTTCCGCCAAATCCATGGCGCGAACGCCGCGTGCCTGCCGGCCCATGGCACGCACGTGGCTCTCCGTGAACCGGATGGCCTGTCCTTCGCGCGAGCCGAGAAATACGTAGTTGTCGCCGTGCGTGATCTTCGCCGCGATCAGCTCGTCTCCTTCGTCGAGCGAGACTGCAATGATTCCGCGCGACATGGGGTTGTCGAATTCCGTCAACTCCGACTTCTTGATGACGCCGTGCTTGGTCACCATCAGGATGAACTGATCGGGCACGAAATCCTTCACCGAAAGAAAAGCCTTCACGGTCTCATCGGTCTGTAGATTGATGAGATTGGAAATGTGCTTGCCTTTGCCGGTGGTGGTGGCGTCCGGGATCTCGTACACCTTCAGCCAGTAGACCCGCCCGCGCGTGGTGAAGATCAGCAGGTAGCTGTGGGTGGAAGCCACGATCAGGTGCTCCACGAAATCCTCGCCGCGGGTGCCCATGCCGATCCGGCCCTTGCCGCCGCGCGTCTGCCGGCGATAGGTATCGACGGAGGTGCGCTTCAGGTATCCGCCCCGGGTCACCGTGACCGCCATGTCCTCCACGGCGACCAGGTCTTCGAGCCGGATTTCGCCCGTGTCCTCCACGATTTCGGTGCGCCGCTTGTCGCCGAAATCCTTCTGGACTTCCTTCAACTCCTTGACGATCACGCCGCGCAGCACGGCATCGGAGCCGAGGATCTCCAGGTACTCGGCGATCCGCCGCTGGATATCGGCCAGTTCATCCAGGATCTTCTGCTGCTCCATGCCGGTCAGGCGCTGCAACTGCAGCTCGATGATCGCCTGCGCCTGCCTCTCGGTGAACTCGAACCGCGCAATCAACGATTCACGCGCCTCCCTAGGCAGCCTGGCGGCACGAATGAGCTGGATCACTTCGTCGAGATTGTTGAGCGCTTTCTGGAATCCCAGCAAGATATGCTCGCGCTCGCGGGCCTTGCGCAGCTCGAATTCCGTCCGCCGGCGGACCACCTCCACGCGGTGCTCGATGAAGTAGCGGATCATCTGCACCAGGCCCAGCTCGCGCGGCTGGCCGTTGACGATGGACAGCATGATCACGCCGAATCCGACCTGAAGCTGCGAGTTCTTGTACAGGTTGTTCAGCACCACCTCGGCCTGCTCGCCGCGCTTCAACTCGACTACGATGCGCATGCCGTCGCGGTCGCTGTGGTCCACCACGTCGGAGATGCCTTCGATGCGCTTCTCGTTGACCATGGCAGCGATGCTCTCGAGCAGTTTCGACTTGTTCACCTGGTAGGGAATCTCGGTGATGACGATCTGCTCGCGGTCCTTGCCCTGGCGCTCGATGGCGGCGCGGGCGCGAATCTTGATCTGGCCCCGGCCCTTGCTGTAGGCGTCGATAATCCCCTGGCGGCCGAGGATGAATCCGCCTGTGGGAAAATCGGGGCCCTTCACGATTTCGAGGATCTGGGCAAGCTGCGTCTCGGGACGCTGCACCATGAGAATCGTGGCATCGATGATTTCGGTGAGGTTGTGGGGCGGGATGTTGGTGGCCATGCCCACGGCGATGCCGGCCGAGCCATTCACCAGGAGGTTAGGAACGCGGGTCGGCAGCACCTCCGGCTCGAGTTCGCTGTCGTCGTAGTTCGGTTTGAAATCGACGGTCTCTTTGTCCAGGTCCTCCAGCAGCGCGCTCGAAACGCGCGCCAGGCGCGCCTCGGTATACCGTTCGGCCGCGGGCGGATCGCCATCCACCGAACCGAAGTTGCCCTGGCCGTCAATCAGCGGGTAGCGGAGCGAGAACGGCTGAGCCATACGCACCAACGCATCGTAGATGGGGGCATCTCCGTGCGGGTGGTATTTTCCCATGGTGTCGCCGACGATCCTGGCGCACTTGCGGGTGGGCCGGTTGAACTGCAGCCCCATCTGCTGCATCGAGTACAGAATGCGGCGGTGCACCGGCTTCAGGCCGTCGCGGATGTCCGGCAGCGCGCGTCCCACGATCACGCTCATGGCGTAATCGAGGTACGAGTGCTTCATCTCCTCTTCGATGTTGATGGGGACAAGGTTTTTGTTACCCCCGTCGCCGCCACCCGGCGGGGGCGGAATAAGCGTGTCCTGCGGTGGTTCCTGATCGGCCAAGAGAAAGCTCCAGTGGGGACGTTAACTTCTATTTTACAGTGATTTGGGCGGAGACGGGGCGATTCCGCCTTGTCAATTGTCCTGACGTGGGGGCATGCTGAATCATGCGCTGCTTCGCACTCCTGGCATGCGTCCTTTGCATCCACGCCCAATCGCCGCCCCGGCGCGAACTTCCGGAGTCCGCGGCCCCGATCGCCGGAATGACTCCGTTCACAGCGGACTGCGCCGGCAATCAGACCGGCACCGTGTATCGCAATTCGGCGGTCGAGCCGTTCATAGCGGCCGACCCGGGGAATCCTGCCCATCTGGTAGGCGTTTGGCAACAGGATCGATGGTCGAACGGCGGCGCCAATGGAGTGCTGGCCGCGGTATCGCTGAATCGAGGGCGGACGTGGACGACTTCGTCTCCCCATTTCTCACTCTGCACCGGCGGTGTGTGGGAGCGGGCCAGCGACCCATGGGTGACGATCTCGCCGGATGGCACGGTTCACTATGCGGCCCTGGGGGTAAACGGTGCCGGCGCTCTCACTTCGGTCCTGGTGAGCCGCTCGTCCGATGGCGGACTCACGTGGACCGAGCCTATCACGGTGTCGGCTAAAGCCGGGGAAGACAAGGAGTCGATCGTCGCGGATCCCACGGACTCGCATTTCGTCTACACGATCTGGGACAACACCGCAGGAGACCGGATTCCAGTTTGGTTTTCGCGGACCACGGATGGAGGGCTCACCTGGGAGGCGCCCCGAGTAATCTATGACCCGGGAAAAGGGGGTTATGCGACCGCTCACCAAATGGTCGTGCTGCCCGACGGCACCTTGCTTGACATTTTCACGTTGTCCTTTCCGGCGGGAAACCAAAGGACACCGGTTTTTGTCGCTGTCATGCGCTCCAGTGATCATGGCGCCACCTGGTCAACGCCCAGGGTCGTCGATACCGACCAAACCGTTGGGGCCATCGACGTCAAAACCAAAGTCGGACTGCGAACTGGCGGCGGCATTCCGAGTTCATCGGTGGACCCGCTTTCGGGAGCCGTCTACATCGTGTGGTCGGATTCCCGGTTTAGCGGCGGACTGCGGGATGGGGTTGCTTTGGTGAAGTCGTTGGATGGCGGGGTCACGTGGACGGCGCCGGTCCAGGTCAATCAGGTGCCGCAGGTTCAGGCGTTCACGCCGACGGTGGCCGCCGGAACGGGAGGCCGGGTCGAAGTCACATACTACGATTTCCGACAGGACACCAGCGACAAAAGCACTCTTCTGACGAACTGCTGGCGCGCCCGCTCGCAGGATGGGGGTGGGTCGTGGAGTGAAACGCCGTTGGCCGGACCGTTCGACATCCTGAGCGCGCCGCTCGCTGGCGCGGCGCCATTCATCGGGGACTACCAGGGAATGGCAGCATCGGGTGAAAGCTTTGTCGCGTTCTTCGTAGCAGCGAACGACGGCAATGCAGACAATCCCAGCAGCCTCTTTGCCTCCGCCAGCGAGCGGCCAGGGAATACACGTTGGACCAGTGGGCGGACGGAAATCAACTTTCTTCCGCAGTCCTTGGCAGGCGGCCGGAAGGGCGTTCCGGAATTGCCGCTTTCGAACAAAATGAAGCACTGAGTGGGACAAGCCTCGATAGGCGCCTTACTTCGGGCTCGGGTTCGCTCGGGGCGAATTGTCTCCAAGTCCCGCTGTTTGAGCTAATCTAGGATTTGTTCTGTATGGACGTCGAAAAGACCATTCAACACCTGCTGGAGATGCAGGCGCACAACGAAGAGGCGCAAGCCCGGAATCAGCAAGCACAAGCTCAAAACGAGTTGCGTTGGGCAGAGTCCCGGAAGCAGTGGGAGGAATTCCTGCGCGGGGACGAGTCGCGCCGGGCGGAGTCCCGGAAGCAATGGGAGGAATCTCAGATCCGTTGGGAGAAGGTCGAGAAGCGATCGCGGGCCGCAGAGAACCGATCGATCAAGACCGAGCACCTGATCACCGCTCTGACGCGGGTCGTCAAGGAAGAAACGGAATCGATGCACCAGCTCAGAGAGGTGCAAAAGGAACAGGGGGAGAAGATCAACATCCTGACTGACGGCCAAATCGAACTCAGGCAGCAGATGGGCGAGATGAGTCAGAAAATCGGTGAATTGACCGTGTCCGTGAAAGAGCTTACCGCGGCGCAAAAAGAGACCGACCGCAAGATGGCAGCCTATTTCGACTCCCTTCGCGAGGGGCGGAACGGCCACTAACCCCGGCATCCGATATCTTGGAATGAATGCTAACGCGACGCACGTTCCTGGCAGGTGCCACGGCTTTCTCATCGCCAGCCGCGTCCCGGTCTGATCCCGCGCCTTACGGAGCCATCCCGAGCGGGCGACAGCTTCGGTGGCACGCACTCGAAACCACCGCGTTCCTGCATTTCACCGTAAACACCTTCACCGATCAGGAATGGGGCTATGGTGACGAAGACCCCAACCTGTTCAATCCCGCCGCCTTCGATGCCGACGCCATCGTCAACGCTCTGGCATCGGCCGGCATGCGCGGCGTGATCCTCACCTGCAAGCACCACGATGGCTTCTGCCTCTGGCCCAGCGCTACCACCAGCCACTCCGTGCGCAGCAGTTCGTGGCGCGCCGGCAAAGGCGACGTAGTCCGCGAATTATCCGATGCCGCCCGCCGCCACGATCTGAAGTTCGGCGTGTACCTCTCGCCCTGGGACCGCAACTGTCCCCAGTACGGCACGCCGCAGTATATTGAAATCTATCGTCGGCAACTCACCGAACTGCTCACCAACTATGGCCCGATCTTCGAGGTGTGGCACGACGGCGCGAACGGCGGCGACGGCTTCTACGGCGGGGCCCGCGAGAAGCGCACCATCGACAAACGCACGTATTACGACTGGCCCCGCACGTGGGAACTGGTGCGTTCCTTGCAGCCCGATGCGGTCATCTTCAGTGACGTCGGCCCCGATGTCCGATGGGTCGGCAACGAAAGGGGCATCGCGGGAGACCCGTGTTGGGCCGCTTACGACCCGGTCGGCATGGATGGCGGGGCAGCCTCGCCCGGGGACGTGCGGGAAAAGGAATCGCCTGCTGGTCATCGGCACGGCACGAAGTGGCTTCCGGCCGAATGCGACGTCTCGATTCGCCCCGGCTGGTTCTGGCACGAGCGGGAAAACGCCCGCGTGAAAACGCCGGCCCAGTTGATCGACCTGTATTACAAGTCGGTGGGGCGCGGCGCGAATCTCCTGCTCAACGTGCCTCCCAACCGGGATGGTTTATTGCAGGCGGAGGACCTGGCAGCTTTGAAAGCGTTCGGCGATTATCGCCGCGCGACTTTCGCCCGGAACCTGGCCGCGCGCGGCAAAATCACCTCGTCCAACACGCGCCACAACAGCCGCGTCTACAGCCCCGCCAATCTCCTCGACGGCCGCCCCGATACGTTTTGGGCCGCGGATGATTCGGTCCTCAGGCCCGATGTGACGATCGACCTCGGCCGAGAGACCACGGCCGGCGTAATCCGCATCGCCGAGGCGATCCGCTTCGGCCAGCGAATCGACGCCGTATCGGTCGAGCGATGGAACTCCGGAGCCTGGGAGGCCGTGGCCACCGCCACGAGCATCGGTCCGCGGCGGCTGATCCGCCTGGAAAAGCCGTTGAGTGCCTCGCGTTGGCGGCTTCGCGTCACGCAGGCTTCTGCCAGCCCGGTCCTCAGCGAATTTGCGTTATTTGCCGAAAGTACGCAAGACTCAACACATTAAGAACGTTAAGATTGCGGTAGGTGGGCAGCTTTTGGAAACCGCGGTCCCCTTTGCTTCGTCTCCTGGATCGTGTGCAATCGGCCCCTGGAGCCGCTCGCGAAGCGGTCCGGTGGTGCCGGTCCTCTCCGCGTCCTGAGTGGGGACTGACTGCTGCAGCACCCGCTTGTCCTCGAGGCCAGCAGACGAAACAGGTGTTCTGTATTTCACGGCGCTTTATGCAAAAGTACCCATCAATCGGTCTCTGCTTTGCCCTTGCCTGCCTGCAACTGGTTCCCGCCGCGTGGCCCGCGGCGCAACCGAGCCGGATCGCAGGGCCCATCGACAATCGGAAACGCGTTTCTCTCAAAGGCCACATTCATCCGAGAGCTCTCCCGGAAAACGACCAGGGAAGGGCGGATGCCTCGCTCACGCTGCCCTATGTCACCGTGATGTTGAAGGCCTCGGCGGCGCAGCAGGCCGACCTGGAGCAACTCCTTGCCCAGCAGCAGGACCCTTCGTCGCCAAATTACCACCGTTGGCTGACGCCGGAGCAGTTTGCCGATCGTTTTGGTGTGAGTCAGCCGGATCTCGATCAAATCGTCGCCTGGCTCGGGCAGCAACACCTCACGGTGGCGGCTGTCGCGCAAGGACGGAACTGGGTGGCATTCGGCGGCGGTGTCCGCGACGTGGAGAATGCCTTTGGTATGGAGATTCACCGTTACCTGGTGAACGGCGAGCTGCACTACGCCAACTCTTCGGAACCTTCCGTCCCCGCGGCTTTGGGCGATGTGATCAGCGAGATTCGCGGGCTGAGCGATTTTCGCATGCGGCCGGCGGCGCGAGTTCCCCATCAGATCGTGAATCCACTCCAGCCGAATTACAATTCCAGCCGGGGCGCCCACTACCTGGCGCCGGATGACTTTGCCACGATCTATGATGTCCAGCCGCTATACAACTCCGGCATTGACGGCACGGGGCAGAAGATTGCCGTTGTCGGGCAGACACAGGTCAACCTCTCGGACATCGAGCAGTTCCGCTCTTACTTCAACCTGTCCGTCAACGACCCGCAAGTCGTGCTGGTTCCCAATACGAGCGATCCTGGCATCAGTAAAACCGATCTGCCGGAAGCCGACCTCGACATTGAGTTGTCGGGAGCGGTAGCGCGCAATGCGACCATCATTTACGTCTATTCGGGCGATGTCGAAACTTCGGCGCAGTATGTCGTTGATCAGAACCTGGCGCCCGTTCTCAGCATGAGCTACGGCCTTTGCGAAGCCCTGACCTCAACCTCGGACGCGCACGCGCAGCGCACTCTGGCGCAGCAGGCCAATGCGCAGGGCATCACGTGGATCGCGGCTTCGGGCGACAACGGCGCCGCCGACTGTTACGGATCGACCAGCCGCTCTACCATCGGACTCTCGGTGGACCTGCCCGGCGCGATACCGGAAGTCACATCCATCGGCGGCACGGAATTCAACGAGGGAAGCGGGAACTACTGGAACAGTTCCAACAGCGCGAATCACGCTTCGGCGCTCTCGTACATTCCGGAGACCGCCTGGAACGATAGCGCCCAGGATGGTTCACCATCGGCTTCAGGCGGCGGGGCCAGTATCTTTTTCGCGAAGCCTGCCTGGCAGACCGGTCTCGGCGTGCCCAACGATGGGGCACGTGATGTGCCCGACGTGTCGCTTGCCGCGTCCCCCGATCACGATGCCTACATGTTCTATACGGGCGGCAGCCTGGGCGCCGTGGGCGGGACCTCTGTGGGAGCGCCTTCGTTTGCGGGAATCGTCGCATTGTTGAACCAGCTCCAGGTTTCCAAAGGCGCTCAGGCCTCCCCCGGCATGGGGAATGTCAACCCACGCCTTTACTCTCTGGCCCAGGCGGCGCCCGGCGCTTTCCACGACATCACCACTGGCGACAACATGGTGGATCCATGCCCCGCTCGATCACGCACTTGCACACCGACGACGATTGGCTATAGCGCCGGCACCGGCTATGACCTGGTTACGGGGCTGGGCTCGATGGACATCTTCGCCATGCTCTCGTCGTGGACCGCCGGAGGAACCGGTTCCAGTTCCTCGCGAAGCGTTGCCAGCCTGGTGCTGTCTTCCGACGCGAGCAGCATCACCTCGACCGATACCACCATCCTGACAGCCACCGTGAAGGGCTCCGCCGGAACGACGCCCACTGGCACGGTTGCCTTTCTGCTCGGGAACACCACCCTCGGCACCGCTACCCTGGTAGGTTCGGGCGGCACCGCTACGGCCAGTCTCTCTTTGACGGGAACGCAACTGGGTGCCGGCACCGACACCATCACCGCCCAGTACAGCGGAGACAGCGTCTACAACACGGCAACCGGGTCGGCCAGCGTCAAGGTCACCGCGGTGACTGCGTCAGGAACTCCGTCGATCTCCAGTTTGAGCAACGGAGCTTCGTTTCAGAAAGTCTACGCTCCCGGGATGGTGCTGAGCGTCTTTGGCACGCAACTCGCGCCAGTGACAGAGAGTGCTCCTCGCGTGCCTCTCCCCACCACGTTGGGCGGAGTTTCGGCGACGGTCAACGGGGTGAGCGCCCCACTCTACTATGTTTCGCCGGGTCAGTTGAATATCCAGATTCCTTATGAAGCCGCGGTGAATTCGACCGCTACCCTGGTGGTGAGCAACAACGGGCAGACCACGTCGGCACAGTTCCACGTGGCAGCCGCCGCTCCTGGAATCTTCGTGAGCACGAACGGCGCACCGGTTCCGAGTACCAGCGGAGCGCGCGGTCAAACACTCACGCTGTACATCACGGGCGAGGGCGCGGTTTCGCCGCAACTCGCTACCGGGGCCTCACCGGCCGCGGGAACCGCGGTCGCCAATCTTCCGAAGCCGAACCAGTCCGCCTCCGTCAGCGTGGGCGGCGTCAATGCGGCCATCCAGTTCATCGGAATTCCCGCGGGCCTGGTAGGTGTGACCCAGGTCAACTATACGGTGCCCACCCAGGTCTCCACGGGTACGCAAGCGGTGGTGGTTACCGTGGGCGGCGTTGCCAGCCAGGCCGCCATGTTAACTGTGACCCCATAATTGCGGTCACCAGGCGGCCCGGTTTTTTGCGCGGCCTGGCTGCTGTTTCTTCTACACTGGTCTGTTCAGGCATGAAGCAGACCGCCAAGACTCCGGGGGCGCAAACGAATTCCGCAAACGCCCCCATGCCTCGATGGTTCCGTCCTCTCCTCCTGGCGCTTGCGGCGGTGCTCCTGATCGGCTGGTTTTCGCCCGAGATCTCCGATCCGGATTTCTGGTGGCACCTCAAAACGGGCCAGTACATTCTGCAACACCATTCCCTTCCCGTTCCAGACCCGTTCGCCTACACCACCAACCTGGGTCATGCGGCTTATGCGGGCGAGCTGCGAACCCGGTATTTCAACCTGACTCACGAATGGCTGGCACAATTGTTGCTCTACGTGGTCTACGAGGCCGGCGGATTCGGAGGCGTCGTGCTGGTCAGGGCATTGCTGCTGGCATTGGTATGCGGGCTGGTTGGCTTGATTGCGTACTGGAGATGCGGCGGGTTCTATCGCGCACTCGCCGCGTCGATGGCTTCGGCAGGAGTGCTGGCGCCATTCGCGGCGGACCGGCCGTTCGTCGTTACGTTCCTCTTCCTGGCCGCCGCGCTGGCGATTCTGGAGCGGGCCGCACGGAAAGGCGGTCCCGCCTTGTGGCTGCTGCCTCCCCTCTTCCTGAGCTGGGCCAACTGTCACGGCGGTTTTTTTCTGGGTTGGCTGGTGATCGCGGCGTGGTGGGCCGAGTCGCTGTTCGAGCGATGGCGCCGGCGGCCGTTCGCGGGCGAGCGCAAGCTCTGGACGATTAGCGGCCTGGCGGTTCTCCTTTCGGGGCTCAACCCCAACGGCTTCCGGATTCTCGAAATCCTGACGTATTATCGCGCGAGCTTTCTCACGGCGCGCCTCCTGGAGTGGGCGCCGACCGAATGGTGGCCTGTGCGCTGGTACACCCTCCTGCTGGCCGCGGCGGCGGCCGTGCTGATCCGGGCACGCCGGCGCGTCCGCGTCGCAGACTGGCTGCTCTTTGTGTCCTTCGCCCTGGCCGCTTTCACCGCCTACCGCAACGTGGCTCTGATCGGCCTGGTGGCCCCCGTCCTGATCGTCTCCTACCTGCCCGAATGGAAGCGCGGAGTCCCTGCTCTCATACGGGCCGCGGCACCGGTTGGCCTCGCCGCAGGGTTGGCGGTGGGCGCCGTGGCCGGGAGCTTCTTTCAGCTTCGCGTAAATCCATGGAAATGGCCTTCGGGCGCGGCGGCATTCCTTCTCGCCCACCATGTCACGCAGCCGATCTTCAACAGCTACGAATTTGGCGGGTACCTGACATGGCGTCTCTGGCCCGACGAGCGGGTCTTCATCGATGGGCGCGCGCTCAATGAGGCGGTCTTCCTGGACTATACCCGGATCCTCTACAACCACGATGAGAGCGGCGGCAAGAGCGCCCAGCAACTTCTGGATCAATACGGAGTGGAGGCGATCGTGATGAACGGCTTCGAATTCACTACCGGCACCGTCTACCTGCTGGCGCCGGCGCTGGCCGACCCGCAACAGACCGAATGGAAGCTGGTCTATGGCGACCCGCAGTCTCTGGTCTTCCTCCGCCATCCGCCCCCGGATGTGGCGCCGCAGAGTTCCATCACGGTCCTCGAATACCTGGAGGCGCAATGCGACCTGCACCTCCAGCACGAGCCGCAGTATCCGCTGTGCGCCCGGAGCCTCGGGCAGGTGTTCTCCAAAGTGGGAGATTTCGCGCGTGCCCGCCGCTGGATCGGAACGTACCTCAGTTTCCCGCATAATCCCGATCGCGAAGCCGAAGAGGCCTACCAAAGACTCGTCAGGGGCGGTAAGTAGAATGGAAAGCAATACAGACGCCCATAGGACAAGCGCATCTGAATTCGCTATCATGAAGAGAATGAGTGCTAATGCGACGCTTCAGGACCGTTTGAGTGCTTTTATCGACAGATTTGGCGTCTTCCTGACGCTTCTTCAGATTGTTGCTTGTGTGGCGGCGACCGGATTCGGCTACCACATCGGCGAGTCGGTCGGGACCGTTATCAAGCACTCACAGTTCCTCTAATCGGCGTTGGTGTCGTACTGCATCGCACCCGCGATATTGCCTTCAGGATCCTGAAAGAAGAGCAGTTGGCCGATACCGGCCAGGGTACAGATGGGCATTACGATCTTCCCGCCATTGGACTCCACGGCCGCAGCGGCGGCATGGATGTCGGTCACCGATATGGTGCACTCAAACCCGTGCATCGGCACTCCTGCCATAATCTCCCGGCGCTTCTGCAGCGACCCGCGCAGCGCCACCGCCGCGGCGGCAGACTCATTGTCCAACATGTAGAAGCCCGGCGGTCCCCAAGCCTGAAACCTCCAGCCGAAAACATTCTCGTAGAAGCGTCGCGCGCGGGAAACATCGTCGGCGTTGATCGCAAAATGAGCAACCTGGGACATGCCACTCTCCTCTCTGACCGGATTCTATCCGCTGGTGAGGTTTGCGGCATTACGCTATCTTGCCAATATATGTCGAATTCCCGCCAGGAAGATGCCACTGTGGAAATCCGCAGCTTCGGCGTCACCTTCCACGCCGGCCAGGTCGTTCCTGCACGGCAGGTGGTCCCTCCTCAGCCCCGCGATTGGCACCAGTTGATCTACGCAACGCGCGGCGTGATGACGGTGCGGACCGATCAGTGCGCCTGGGTAGTGCCGCCCCATCGCGGGGTATGGATTCCCGCGGGGATCCGGTATCGCGTGGAGATGAGCGGAGCCGTAGCGCTGCGAATGCTCTATGTGCGGGCGCGCCCGCGCACCAGGGAGCCGTTCGCCAATGCCTCCCGTGATTGCGCGGTGGTGAATGTGACGCCGCTGCTCCGCGAATTGATCGTCCGCACAGTCCTTTGGGGCGCTTTGGATTCGAACGTCCCCAGGCAAAAGCGCCTGATCGGCGTCATTCGCGACGAGTTGAAGGTGCTGGTCGCCGTTCCCTTGCAATTGCCTGTGCCGCTGGACTCCCGCGCGGCACAATTCGCCTCCATCGTCGAGGCCGATCCAGGCGGGAAGGTGCCCATCGATAAGATGCTGCGCAAATGCGGCGCCAGCCGTCGCACCATGGAAAGATTGTTTCACGATGAGACCGGTATGAGCCTCGGCCAATGGCTTCGCCGCCAAAAGCTGCTGCACGCCCTGCGCCGGCTGGCCGCGGGCGATACCGTGAGCGCCGTGTCCCTGGAACTCGGCTACAACAGCGCCAGCGCGTTCATCGCCATGTTCCAGCGCGAATTGGGACAAACGCCCAAACGCTACTTCGAAACGTAGTGTCGGCGTTAGCAACCGAACCTTCTGAGGTCCTCGCAGGCACTCCTGCCTGTACCGTTGAGCCCCGCCGGCCCACCGGAATTCAGGAATACCCTCGCGCCGGCCCCGTGGCGCGGCAGGCCGGAGTGCCTCCGCCACCTCTGGCGTGTGTAATTCCCAAAGCGGGACGCCACGCGAGTTATTTCGGGCGTTCCAGGTCGAAGCGGTCCGTCGTGCGGGCGTAGGTTGCGCCTCCCATGCGGCCTACAGCCCGCAGCTTGCCCGGATCGACCGTGTCGCCCTTCAGGATGTCCCCGTCCACGTGGAATCGCACCACCTCGCCCAGCACCAGGCTTCCCCCACCGGGCTTGCTGCTGACCTCGACAATCTGCAACAGCCGGCATTCCATGTTCACATGCGACTCCCGCACGCGAGGCGCCTTCACCAGGTCGCTCGCCACCGGTGTCAGTCCGGAGACCGCGAATTCATTCACGTCCGGCGGGTATTCGCCGGAGCAGACATTCATTTTCGCGGCGATGTCCTCCGATACGATGTTCACCACAAACTCCCTGGTGGCCTCGATATTGAGGAGGGTGTCCTTTTTCGTCCCGTCGCGGCGGACGATCGGGGCGAAACAGAGCACCGGCGGCGTGGAACTGGCCACGGTGAAATAGCTGAAGGGCGCCAGGTTCGGAACGCCTTCCAGGCTGAGCGTGGAGACGAACGCGATGGGGCGCGGCAGCACCACGCTCGTCAGCAGTTTGGCAATCTCCCGCGGATCGGCGGAGGTCGGGTCTACGATCACCTATTTCTTCTCCATCCAGCTCGCCCAGTACTCCTTCCACTCCACCTGCTCGCCGGCCGGGAGCACATGGATCGGGTTGAGCCCGTCCAACATCACGGCATATTCATCGGTGTGCGTCTTGCGATGCTGGTTCGCCAGGGCCTTGGGATGCGGGCCATGATGGATGCCGCGGGGATGCAGCGTGGCGTATCCCGGCTTGACGTTGTCCTTGCTGAAGAAATCGCCGTCGTGGTAGAAGATGAACTCGTCGTAATCGGTGTTGCGGTGGAAAAACGGTACACGTAACGCCTCGGGGTCCTGCTCCAGCGGCCGCGGCAGGAAACTGCACACCACCGCGCCTTCGGTGAGAAACGTGGTGTGTGCGCTGGGCGGCAGGTGAGCGCGATGGCTCATCACCGGGCGGATGTCGCGCATGTTGAGCTTCCACACCGTAAGGTCGCCTTTCCACCCCACTACATCGATGGGATTGAACGGGTAGAACACCTTCGAGATTTCGTCTTCCACCTTGATCCGGACTTCCCATTCCTTCTGGTCGTCCAGATAGGGCGCCGGCTCGGGGACGGAAATTACGCCAGGGTCGTAGAGCGCGTGGTGCCCCAGCATGCCCTTGTCCGGCTGGTCGAATTCGGCGCGGGATTGCACGATGAGGAAGAAGTTATCGTTCGTCACTGGAAGAAGGCGGTAGGTGACCGCGCGTGGCACCACCAGGTAATCGCCGGGCTCGAAAGGCAGCGGCCCGAAGTCCGTCTCGATCGTGCCGCGGCCGCGATGCACGAAAATCAGCTCATCGCCATCGGCATTGCGATAGTAGAACGGCATGGGCTGCGAGCGCCGTGAAACGTACAGGGTGACGTTTTGATTTCCGAGGAAGGCCACCGGCGCACCTTGGGGATCATGGCAGTCCGAAGGCGCAAGCCGGTTCAGATCGAAAAGGTGAGGCCGCAGCTTGCCCTCGAAGCGGGTCCACCCGGTCGGCGGGTGGACGTGATACAGGTGCGAGCTTTTCCCGTAAAATCCCTTCCGGCCGTGCTCCTCTTCGAAGGTGCCTTCGGGAACGCCGACATGCGCCTGGGATGCGAACTTTCCACGCTTGAGTGGATACATACTGCCCTCCGTTACCAGGATACCCACTTCCCCGTGGGGGAGTGTTAATTTGCTGGAACCTCGGGGTGTGTTCGGACGCGCATCCGCTACAATGCAGGAATTATGCAATCGCAGGCGATCGAGAAGCTTCGCGCGTGGTGGTCGCACCGCCAGGGGCTGGACGGGGGGCTGGCTGGCGCGCCGTCGCAGGCTGTCCTGGAGCGCACCGGGTGGGCGCGTTCGGTGGGCGGTGTGGGGCCGTACTTGACTCTGTTTGCGCGGGCGGGCACGTCGCGGGAGGCTGTCGATTCCGCCGCCGCTAACCTGGAAATCCACGAACTGCCCTCCGCGCGCGGCTGCACTTATGTGGTGCCCGAAAGCGAGTTCGCACTCGCGCTGAAGGCCGGCGAGAGTTTCGCGTTGGGCGAGATGAAGGTCGCCTACAAGCTGGGCGTCACCGACCGGGAGGTGCAGAAGCTGTCGGACGCCGTCCTGAAGGCACTGGGCAAAGGTCCGCTCGACCCGGAAGAGATTCGTGCAGCCACCGGCAATGCCGCTCGCCATCTCGGCGAAGAGGGCAAGAAGAAGGGCATGATCACCACTCTCCCGCTGGCTCTCGGCAGGCTTCAGGCATCCGGTGACATTCGGCGCGTTCCCGTCAATGGACGGCTCGACCAGCAACGCTATCGCTACGTTTTGTGGCAGCCCAACCCGCTGGCGAAATTCCCGTTGCCGGCCGACGAAGTGCAGACGGAGCTGGCGCGCCGCTATTTCCGGTGGACCGGTCCCGCCAGCATGGCCGAGTATCAGTGGTTTTCGGCACTCACCGGCAAGGCGGCCAAAGCCGCGGTGGCGCCGCTGAAGCTCGAGGCCCTCGCGGACGGCCGCCTGATGCTCCCCGATGACCGCGAGCAGTTCGAGGCCTTCCAGCGCTCCAAAGATCCGCAATACGTCATGGTTAGCTCCATCGACGGCTTGAGCCTCCTGCGGCGCGACTTGAGCAGCCTGACCGACGCCAGGGATTACACTCATAAGCTCCTGCAGAAAGACGGCGCGGCAGGTGGCAACCTGCTCGACCTGCCGAGCCACGCCATCTTCGACCGGGGCCGGCTGGTGGGCTTGTGGGAGTACGATCCGGCGACGGAATCACTCGCGTGGATGGCCTTCATCTCCAAGAACAAGGATCTCGAGAAGGCCGTTCGGCGGACCGAGGAGTATGTGCGTACCCAACTGGGTGACGCGCGATCGTTCAGCCTCGACAGCCCCAAGAGCCGCATCCCCAGAATCGAAGCCTTGCGCAAGGCGTGATGGGGCGCAGCCGCCCGCCGTTCCCCGCCAGGAAGCGCAAAAGCCGGGCCCTGACGATTCGGCTTGGAGGTGGCGCAGGGTTTCTGGCATTCTGTCTGGGGGGCCAATCTTGAGAATCGCGATATTGTTGCTCCTGCTGCTCGCGCCCGCCGCGGGTGCCGCGGACGGCCAGAAACTGTTCCGGGAACGCTGCGCCGAGTGTCACGGCGCCGACGCGCGAGGCACCGGCAAGGGGCCCGGACTGGCAGGGAGCCCGCGCCTGAGCGGGAAACCGGCGGACCAGATCCGCGCTTTCGTCGAAGCGGGGAATCCGGACGCCGGTATGCCTTCGTTCCATTTACCGGCCGAGGAGTTGGACGCGCTGTCCGCCTATGTGCGAAGCCTGAACGCCGGAGCTACCATCGCGGGAGCCTCGGGAAAGCGCGTCACCTGGAGTACGCCGGAGCCCGGGGATTGGCTCACCTACAACGGAAACCCCAACGCCAACCGGTACAGCGAGCTGAAGCAGATTCACAGAGCCAACGTGGGCAGCCTCCGCCTGCAATGGATCTTTCCGATGGCCTACTACGGCCTCGAAACCACGCCTCTCGAATCGGGCGGAGTCCTGTACGTCACCGGGCCGAACCAGGTGTATGCCCTCGATGCCCTCAGCGGCAACCAGCTCTGGCAATACTCGCGGCCGCGGACGCAAGGTCTCGTGGGCGACGCCGCTCTCGGCACCAATCGCGGCGTGGCGATTCGCGAGGACAAGGTCTTCTACGTAACCGACAACGCCCACTTGTTGGCTATCAGCCGCGCGACCGGCGAGTTGCTTTGGGAGAAGATCATGCCCGAGGAGCCGATGCATTACGGTGGAACCGTGGCGCCTCTGGTGGTTGGCGATACGGTGATTGCGGGCGTCGCCGGCGCCGACCGGGGAATCCGCGGATTCCTGGCGTGCTATCGGGCGGAGACGGGCGAAACGCTGTGGCGCCGTTGGATCGTGCCCCGGCGCGGCGAGCCGGGGTCCGAGACTTGGCAGGGGAGCGAGCCGATCCTGGGAGGCGGTTCCACGTGGCTCACGGGGTCATATGACGAATCGACAGACACACTCTACTGGCCAACCGGCAATCCCTACCCGGACGGCGACGACCGGGACCGGGGAGGCGACAATCTCTTCACCAACTGCATTCTGGCGCTGAATCCACACACCGGCGAGCTGAAGTGGCATTTCCAGTTTACGCCGCATGATGTGCGCGACCGCGACGCCACCGAGCCGCCGCTGTTGGTGGACACCACCTACGCGGGCAAGCCGCGCAAACTGCTGCTGCACGCCGACCGCAACGGCTTCTTTTACGTGCTGGATCGCACCAGCGGCGCCATGCTGCTCGCCCAGCCTTTCCTGCGCCGGGTCGATTGGGCGACGGGCATCGGTGCGGACGGACGGCCGATCGTGAAAGATCCCCGGGGTTGTCCGGACGACGCAGCCAACTGGAGTTCGGTGGCGTTCAGCCCGCTGACCCGCCTGTTCTACTTCCTCGCCCTGGAGGAGTGCACGGGCAGCAAACTCGGCTATCCGGACCAGACCGGGCAGCGCTTCCTGCGGGCCCTGAACATCGAGACCGGGAAGATTGTCTGGGAGGTGCCCCAGCCAGGGGCGGCGAAGGCGAAAACGTGGTCCGGAGTGCTGGCCACGGCCGGTGGGCTCGTCTTCTACGGAAAGCCCAACGGCGCCTTCGAGGCGGTGGACGACCGTGATGGAAAGACGCTCTGGCGGTTTGAGACGAACGTGCCGATGAAGGCCTCCCCGATGACGTTTGCCTATCGTGGGAAGCAGTACGTGGCGGTCGCGGCGGGCCCGAACATCCTGTGCTTCGGACTCTGAGAACCGATCCGCGAAGCTGATCCGCCGGCACAAGGGCCGTCTGTCTAACGGCGAGGTTCCGGCGCGTCCCCGTCGCGGCTGGCGGAAAGCGCTTGAGCCCGAAAGCCCAGTTTTTTCAACAGTTCGATGGCCTGCGCGCGCTCGGCGGCCGAGAGGCCGGAGGTCGCCAGATCCATCGCCGCTTCATGCTCGGAAAATGCCTTTGAAATCAGATCCCGCCCGGAATCAGTCAGATATACCACGCGGGCGCGCCGGTCGGCGGGATCGCTGCGGCGCTCCACCAGGCGTTTGTCCACCAGACGGTCCACCGCCGCCGTAATCGAACCGCTGGTCAGACCAATCCGGGAGCCAATGGTGTTGACCGGCATCGGCCCCTTGTGCAGGAGCGCCTCTAGTACGCCAAAGTCCGAAAGCCCGAGTCCGAGGCGCTGAATGTGGTGCTCCGCGTGCTCTCGTACGGCGGCGTAGGCCTTCCACAGCACCAGCCATAGGCGCACCCCATTTTCCATTCCAGCTTCCGCAAACATCTTAGCATCAACTATCTTAGGATCGAGATATCCTCGGGAGCGGATGATTTAGAAGGAGTTAGAAGAGGCAGCAGTACTTCTCAAAAGACTTCGCCGTCCGGTCTGAAACTTCGGCAGCCAAAATAAAGGCTCAATTCGAGCCATTATCGGTTAGAGTAATCCTAGATCAAAATGCTGAAGCCTACGAGCTGTCCCGCCAGCGACAGCCGGCGGTCTTTGGAGTTGGCGCGGGTTCTGTTGGTACACGGCGATCTGGCGTCCCGCTTGGCCTTGCAAACGATTCTACAGGCGGGCGGGTACTCGGTAGACGTCGCGGCAACGCCGTCGGAAGCGATTTGCAAGCTGGATGAGGGCAAATACGAACTCGTTCTGAGCGACGCGGATTTCGGCTCGCGAACGGACGGTCCCAATGTGTTGGCATACGCGCGGGTGAAGGACTATCGTCCGGCGACTGCTCTGGTTACCTCGTACGACCGCAATCCCACCTACCGGTCCGCCCGGCGGGGCCATCGGATCGCGATCCATACCGAGAATCTGGCCAACCTCTTGAGCGATGTGGCGGAGCTCATCGGGTTGCGGGCGTGCCGCCGTCATCGTACATACCGGGCCGTGGGAGCGGCTTTTTAGCGATTCGCAACGAGATGCAACCCCGCCAGTGGCGGTGCGTCATAGAGTACTTACGGAGGTTCTGGATGGCGTTGCGGTGTCTTCCGCTGCTGTTCCTTTACGTTCCGCTGTGCCTGGCGCAAAGCGCGCCAACCGCGAACCAGACCAAGCCTGAATCCCCGCCTGTTATCGTCCCGCCGCACCAGACCGACCCGGCCCAGGATTCCCAAACCTCCGCGCCCGCGGATTCGAAGACCCCGACTTGGCGCTCCCGCATTCACTTCGGCGGCCTGGTGGTTGGCGCGGGATATGTCTACGCCTCTGGGGGCTATTCTCCGTTCTACCGGTACAGCCCGCCTCTCTGGGCTCCCTTCTATCACCCCGGCTACTACAGCGGATTCCTCTATCAGGACGGCCGTGGTGAAGTAAAGATCCACGCCACCGACAAGACGTCCCTGATTTACCTCGACGGCGCCCTGGCCGGACGCCTCGACAAGCTCAAGGACTTGTGGCTCGATCCGGGCGTTTACGACCTCGAGGTCCGCAACACAACCCACCGGTTTACCCAGAAACTCTACGTCCTCAGCGGAAAAACCCTGCAGGTGACGACCGACATGATGGTCGACGAGGTAGTTCGATGAAGTGGACGGCTTTGCTTTATCTGGCCGCCGGTCTGCTTTTGGCCGGTGACACGCCGGGCATCCGTCCGCGTGCCAGCAGCACGGATTACCCCGCCCATGAGGCTGGCAAGGGACTGACTCTGGCCGCCGCCGTCATCCCACCCGAGCAGGTGGCCAAGCTGTTTGCCACCAATCTCAATCACGGCGGATACGTGGTGCTGGAAGTCGCCGTCTACCCCGAAGCCGGGCAGGAGATCGATCTGCAATCGCGGGATTTCCTGTTACAAATCGGCCCCGAGCAGGCTACCCTTCGCGCGGTCAGCCCCCAAGCCATCGCCTCGGCGCTGCAGCGCAAGAACACGCCCAAGCCGCGACGACCCGGCGATGTGACGGTATACCCCACCGCCACGGTCGGGTACGAATCGGGAACCTACAACGGCCAGCGGCACGGCGGCGTTTACACGGCCGCCGGAGTAGGCGTAGCGGTTGGGGATCCTGGGCCGATCGGGCCGCCGCCTCCGGGATCCACGGACCAGGACCGCTCCACCATGGAGCAGGAGTTGACGGATAAAGGATTGCCGCAGGGAAAGACCACCCAGGCAGTTGCGGGGTACCTCTACTTCCCAAAGCCGGCCTCCGGGAGGCATCCTCGGTCCCCATATCATCTGACCTATTACGCCGCCGACGGCCAGGTTTCGCTCGACATACCGCCTACCGGAAAGTGATGGCGTGGGCCGGGGCGCAATCGCCGGCAAATTGGGCCATCTCGTCTCCCTGGAGGAAGGCTGCCTCGGGACGCCATTTGGTGGCGGTCAGGCGTAAGGCTGCACGAAAAGCCAAAGGGCCATCGGAGCGGCGCACCAGCACTACCTCCGTGCAGGAGTCCAGCAATTCGGGCGGGGGCGTCTCGAGTTTTTCCACGAAGCTCACCACGATTGCGCCGGGCCGCGGCTGCGAACCGGCCACCAGGCTGCGCGGGGCTGCCAGCGCGGATCGCCCCGGAAAGACGGTGATCCCTCCCGCCGCGAGCGCCAGCAGCAGATCCTCGGGAAACAGGGAGGCGGCTTGGGGGCCGCCCTGCAGTGCGATCCCAGCAGCGGCGCGTAGCGCATTCCGCGCGCCCGCCCCCAGCCCTGCCCGGATGCGCAGACGCGTCAGCGCCTGCAGCCATAGCTTCTGGAACACCTCGCGATCGGCCACCGCGCGTGCCAGGAAACGAAGGTAGTTCACATCCAGAATCTCGTCGAGCTGTGCCTCGGTGAAGTACCGCGAAGAGGTCGCGCGATGGCGGTGCTCCAGCCGCGCGCCGTCCACGTACACGCTCGGCCAGCCGCGTTGCCAGGCGCGATACCCGATATCGAGGTCCTCCACGTAGGCGGGTTCGTAAGCTTCGTCAATGTTCCCCAGGGCGCGGAGTTTGGCTGCATCGTACAGCGAGCATCCGCCGCTGCCGTACAACACGTATGTGAGGTCTTCGCCCGGGATCGGCTCCACGCAGATGATCGGGAAATCGGCCGGACCTGCCTGGTAGTACACCGCCTTGCCGGTCTCTTCGCGGCGGACGCCCGCGGGAAAGAAAATCTGCGCGGTGGCGCAGAAGAGGGCCGGAACCTGCTCGAACGCCCGTACCAGGGCCCCGAAGAAATTCGGCTCGATCAGCATGTCGTTGTTCAGCAGGCAGACGTGGGAGTAGCGCGCACAGGCGATCCCGCGATTCACACCGCGCGCGAAGGAGAGCGGAGCGGCCGAGATTTCGATGCTCACCTGCGGCCAGGCCGATCGCAGCCATTCCGCCGTGCCATCGTCCGAGCCGTTGTCCACGATGATGATCTCAGCCGGAAACCGGTCCAACTCGCGCACAATCCCGGGCAGTTGCGCGGCCAGGAGATCTCTTCCGTTTCGCGAGGGGATGACCACCGAAATGCCGGCCGGGGTTTCGACCGCCGGCCCCGGCGCAACACTGCGACGCCGCGGGCGGAGCGCGCCCGCAATCCGGGCTACGCGGTACCAGAACGAGGCTTCGGTTTCCGGCTTCACGGGCCCGCGACTCAGATCAGCAGATGACGTTCCACGGCGGAACCGCCTGCCCGGAACGCGTCCCAAAGCGTCAGGGCCTGTAGAGCGAATGCCGTAGACACCGGGCTCACATGAGGAGACCAGGTGTCGCCCGCCCGGCCGAAGCAGAATCCGCCATCCACGCGTGGATCGGAATCGGGGATCTGGAAACCGGCCAGACGTTCGGCTTCGAATTGGGCCGCCTCGCGGTCGAGCGGCGAAACTCCGGCCCACGCGGCGTACAGGCGGATGCGCAGCAACTGGGCGTAAACATCGGAGCGCTCGAACTCCGGAGCGATTTCGCGCAGGTGCTGAGCCACCGACCGGATGCCGCCGCACAATGCCGCCGCGCACTGCGGGTCGCCGGCGCGCGGCAGCAGGCCCTCCAGAAAGTAGAGAAAAGCGTGCAGCCGGTCCATCACTTTGGGCTTTTCCGGGTGGCCCGGCAGGAAGACGCCCCAGGCCTGGAGCGCATGGGTCAAGGCGCGCTCGTAGGGCTCGCGGAAAGCGCGGTCGCCGGTGGCTTCGGCGAGGTCCCACCAGGCCATCGCGGACTTTAACTGGTAACATCCCGGCGACCGCGACCAGCGCTGCGGATCTCTGGGAAGCGGCCCTTTATCAGGAAGCGAGAGGATGGGATGAAACCCGTCGGAGGAGGCGAAATCGCGGACCATGGAGCGGCCCAGCGCGGCGGCCGTTTCGAGGAACTCCTCTTCACCCGAGGCACGCCAGGCGGACAGCAGGCCGCGCACCACGATGCCGCAATCGAAGAAGTAGGCGGGCGCCGCCGGGCCCATTTCGAACGGCATGGTTTGGGAAGTCCGATCCCACGCCGTTCCGGTGAGAAAGCGGGCGGCGGCCAGAGCGTGTACGAGATGCCGCTCGTCTCCCAGCAGGGAATGCAGGTAGACCAGAGCGCTCACGCCGTACCCGGTGATTTCGGTGGAGATGGGCTGGTTCCGCTTCAGGTCGGAGCGGTAATAGCGGGCGACACCGCCGGTGGTTTCTTGAATGCCGGACCGAAGGAACCATTCGGCGGCGCGCGAGAGCTGTGGGAGCAACCCGTAGTGTAACGCACCCTGGCGGCGGCCGAAAAACGCTTGCGGCCAGCGAGACGATGAACGCCCGACAAGCGTCCCGTAGAAGTCGGGACGCGGCAGACCGCTATTCCCGGCCCCGCGGAAGAAGGCGAGCGAAGCGAGCCTGCTTCCGCTTCCCATCGCTAACCTTTGCGCATCCAATCCAGTGTCTTCGCGATGCCCTCGTCGTACGGCGTCTTCCGCACGCCCGGGAACTTCGCGCGCAACTTGCTGTCGTCCAGAATCACCGGCATCTCCTGCAGGTACAGCATCTCCGGAAGTTCCTTATAAAGCGGGCTGAACCATCCCATCACCCGGAGCACGCCGCGACCCATCGCCCGGTATTTCGGGGAACCGCCGGCGGCGCGATACACCCGCGTGATGAAATCCAGGGTGTTGATCTCGTTCGGCCCCCCGAAATTCCACGCCTCGCCGTAGCATTCCGCGCACGAAGCGAGGTCCACAATCACCGGCCCCGTGTCCGGAATGTAGACAAACTCGTGAGGCGTGTTCACCGGCCCGATCCAGTTGGCGGTCTTCCCGGCGAGCGCCGCGCGGAAGATCGGGTTGGCCAAACCAATGTCCGCGCCGGGCCCGTAGAAATCCGGAAGCCGCACCACCAGGCTATCGACCGGACCTTTTTTCCGCGCCTCCAGCGCGATATCTTCCTGCTCCTTGCGAAACTGCCCCTTGCGAGTCTCGGGCATCCGCGGATGGGTCTCCGTCACGCGCGAAGCGCGCGGCACGCCATAGGCGTAGACGCTCGAGACCAGCACCAGCCGCCGCACCTCCATTGCCACCGCGGCCTCAACCGTGGTGCGCATCAACGCGGGGTGCAGGCTATGCGAGGGGTAGGGCAGACCTACCGCATAGATGATCGTGTCCACGCCGCGGGCCGCCGCGCTGGCGGACCGCAGGTCGGCGAGGTCGGCCTCGAAAATCTCGGCGCGCGGGAACGCTCCGAAAGCCTGCTCCAATCTGGCACGCGTACGGCCCACCACGCGGAACGGAATCCCGCGCCGCTCCAGCTCGGGAGCGACTGCCGACCCGACTGCGCCGGCCGCGCCGAAGATGGCCGCCTTCTGAATGAGAGAAGCCATTATCGAGTCCTCGCGAGATCTTCGACGTCAAACCGGCCACTAGGCGTCATAACGCACCTGGCACCCACGCCCCCACCCTACTTGGAGAACCGCTTGATGAAATTGGTGTCGAAGCGGCCAGCCTGAAAATCCGCGTCCGCCATGATCCGCTGGTGCATCGGAATGGACGTGTAGATCCCCTCCACTATGAACATCCCCAACGCGCGCTGCATGCGATGGATCGCCTCTCCCCGGTCGCGGCCGTGGGTAATCAGCTTGGCTACCAGCGAGTCGTAATACGGCGGGATCACGCAGTCCGTGTACGCCCACGTGTCCACCCGCACCCCGATGCCGCCCGGCAGATGAAAGCCCGTGATGCGTCCCGGGGACGGCGCGAAGGTATCCGGATTCTCCGCGTTGATGCGGCACTCGATCGAGTGCCCGCGCCGGCAGATCGGCTCCGGGATGACTTCTGCGAGAGTTTCCCCCTGGGCAATCCGAATCTGGCTCTTCACGATATCGATACCGGTTACGAACTCGGTCACCGGATGCTCCACCTGTACCCGCGCGTTCACTTCAATAAAGTAGAGTTTCCCGGTCTCGTCCATCAGGAACTCCACCGTGCCCGCGTTCGAATAGCCGGACGCCGCGATCGCCTTCCCCAGAGCCGCCGAAATCATCGAGCGCTGCTCATCGCTCACCGCCGGCGACGGCGATTCCTCGAGCAGCTTCTGGTGCCGCCGCTGGATGCTGCATTCCCGCTCGCCCAGAATCTCCACATTGCCGTGCTCATCCGCCAGCACCTGAAACTCGATGTGCCGCGGCGCACCGATGAACTTCTCCAGGTACATGTCGCCGCAACTGAAGGCCGACGCGGCCTCCTGCTGTGCCTGGGAGAGCAGCGCGGGCAGTTCCGCCGGCTGGTTGACGATCCGCATCCCGCGCCCGCCCCCTCCCGCCGAGGCCTTCAAAATCACCGGATAACCGATCTCGCCGGCCAGCTCCAGCGCCTCCTCCGCCCCCTGCAACACGCCTGCCGAGCCCGGCAGAACGGGCACGCCCATTTCCCGCATAAACGTCCGCGCGCGTTCCTTGATCCCCATCAGCCGGATCACCTCCGGACGCGGCCCGATGAATTTCAAACCCGACGTCTCGCATACCTCCGCAAAGCCGGCGTTCTCGCTCAGGAAGCCATAGCCGGGATGGATCGCATCCACGTTCGTGATCTCGGCGGCGCTGATGATCGATGCTACGTCCAGATAACTGCGCGCGCTCTTCGCCGGACCGATGCAGATGGCCTGGTCGGCGAAGCGCACGTGCGAGCTGTACCGATCGGCTTCCGAATACACGGCCACGGTCTGGATTCCCAGCTCTTTGCAGGCACAGATCACCCGAACCGCAATTTCACCCCGATTGGCGATGAGGATTTTTCTAAATCGTACGGATGGCAAACAGAGCCTCCCCATACTCCACCGGCTGCCCGTTCATCACCAGTTTGCTTTCCACGATACCCGAGGTCTCCGCTTCGATCTCGTTCATCAGCTTCATGGACTCGATAATGCAGACCACCTGCCCGGCCTGCACGCGCGATCCCACCTGGACGAATGGCGGCGCTCCCGGAGCCGGACCCTCGTAGAACGTCCCCACGATCGGCGACTTCACCAGGACTTGTGTGGGGTCGGAAGGCTTTTCGCGGGGCGCTTCGTGGCTCGGAGCCGCGGGCGTGGCAGCCGGCGCCGTGGCAGTATTCGGCTGCGGCGCGGCCACGGGAACTGGATAGGCCGGCTGAGCCAGCACAAACTCCTGCTGGGCCGCGGCAAAGGCCGCGCGGCGGATGCGAACGCGGTTGTCTCCCCGCTGCACCTCCAGTTCCGCGATCCCCGTTTCGGCGGCAAGGTTAATCAACTCTCGGATTTCATCGATTGTCATCAATGGATCAGCTTACCATCCGGCACCCGCAGCAGGGTGCCGCTGGCAACCCTCGCGCGGGCCGATGTGGCGCGGGCACTCCCGTCTGCCGCGTAACCACTCTCTTCATGGGGAAGCGTGTCGGGCGTCCCACCATCTGGCTGGCCGCAAGGTGGTTTTCCAAGCTGCCACCCGCCGGTACTGCGTTATCCAAGGGTATCCAAGGGCATTGAACGAACGGCATCCTATACGCGTTCTCCGCCGCGAGTTACCTTCAGTTCCGAACTTAGTTTCAATTCAATTGAATTCCGCGGCCATTAACTTCCGGCGCGACCGATATGAAAGCCAGAGATCTCATATGAAGTTGACGTATGTCGCCTTACTCATTCTCGTAAGTGCTGTCCTGTTTGCCCAGCCGCGCCGCGCGTACGTCCCTGGCCGGCTGATTGTCGGAGAACGCACCGGCGCCGATCCGCAAAGCGTTGCGCGTGCGTTGCAAACGAACGGCACCATAACGCTGCACAGAAACCCGCAACTCCGGCACCATGTACTCCAGCTTCCCGATGAGCGGATCGACTCCACCATCCGCAGCCTGGAAGAGACCGGGTTGTTCACCTTCGTGGAGCGAGATGGCGTTGCCACAGTCTTCACCGTTCCCAACGACCCGCAATTTGGTTCGCAGTGGCACCTGGCCGCCATCCAGGCTGCATCCGCCTGGAATACCACCGTGGGCAACTCGACCCCCATCGCTGTCATCGATTCGGGCGTCGATCTGACGCATCCCGACCTGGCATCCCGCATCACCGCGGGCTGGAATTTCCTGAACGGAAACTCCAACACCCAAGACACCATGGGCCACGGAACAGCCACCGCCGGAACGATTGGAGCCGCCACCAACAACCTCACGGGGGTGGCGGGCGTCACCTGGTCGAACCCCATCATGCCTCTCGTGGTGGTGGATTCGACAGGTTCCGCCGCCTATTCCAACATCGCCAGCGCCATTCAGTACGCGGCCGACCACGGCGCCCGGATCATCAATATCAGCATCGGCGGAACCTCACCTTCGAGCGCCATACAGAGCGCGGTGAACTATGCCTGGGACAAGGGATCCGTCGTGTTCGCCTCGGCGGGTAACGGGGGAGGCTCAGCGCCCTACTATCCAGCCGGCTGCACCAGCGTGGTAGCGGTAAGCGCCACCGAGCCCAATGGCACGCTGTCCGCCTTCTCGAATTATGGAACCTGGGTGGATCTCTCGGCGCCCGGCGACAGCATTCTGACCCTCGTTTACGGAGGCGGTTATGGATACCGGGCCGGAACTTCGTTCTCCTCCCCCATCGCGGCAGGCGTGGGCGCGCTGGCTCTAGCCGCCCGTCCATCGCTCACTGCCAGTGCCTTGGTCTCTCTGCTCGAAGCCAACTCCGACGGCCTCGGCGCCGCCGGCTTCGACCCATCCTTCGGATACGGCCAGGTGGACGCCTACAAGGCAGTCAGCGCCGCCCTCTCCACACCGGTGAATCCCCCGCCGGCGGTGACCATCTCCACACCCACCACCGGAAGCAATGTCTCCGGCACTGTCTCCGTGAAGGGCGCCGCCAGCGATGCCCTGGGCATCAGTTCCGTCAGGCTGTACTGCGATGACCTCCTCGTAGCTTCCGGACCCAGTGCGTCCTTCTCCTTCTCCTGGAGCGTAGGAAGCATGACCGGCAGTCACACCCTGTCGGTAGTCGCGACGGACCCGTCCGGGAATAGCGGCACGGCGAGTGTGGTCGTCAGCGTGGTCGCGCCTCCGCCACCGACTCCCGACACCGTTCCGCCCACCCTGCGGATCACTTCACCCGCGAACGGGATCACCGTCACGAACGGAAACCTGGCGGTCAGCGCGGCTGCTCAGGACAACGTGGGCGTGAAAGAGGTCTGCCTGTACATCGACAATGTCCAGCAGTATTGCGGCCTGAGCGCTTCGTACTCGTTCAACTGGAACATCCGAAAGGCCGCCAGCGGCACGCATTTGATCACCGCCAAAGCCTGGGATGCGGCTGGAAATGTGGGGACTGCCAACCCGGTGAGCGTGACCGTCCGGTAGCGTCGCCGGGAAGGCAATGTTGGCCTGAAACACTACGGCCGCGCCACCATCGGGTGCCGCGGCCATGACTAATCAACGATTGCTACTGCTTCGAAGAGCGGCCCAGCTTCGCCGCGAGCCTTCCGGCAAACGCCAGCGCCGGAATCATACCCGAGCAACCCGCGCTGCCGCCGGCACAGCCTGCGTCGGGAGCACTTTCCGCCGTAGTCCCAAAGAAGAATGTCACGCTGTTCGCGGCCGTTGGGTCAGGGCCTTAGTGGCAATCGACGGATCGCCGATGGTGAAAGTCGCCGTTTGATCGAGAAAGGGGTTATGGGAACCAGTGTCGATCGAACCGTGATCTACCGGGTCTGGCCCGACTATGGTGTGGTTCGGCCCGGCGCTCTCCGGTGTCGAGAAATGAATTCCCGATGATGGACAAATCACGCATAGAACATCATTACTCCCTCCGTTCCGAATCCCCATCCGGTCGGTATCACGCTCCCGTCGGTACAAGTGCCGTCTGTGTTCCCATGTGCGCCGCTGCAGGTAATCGCCGTTCCGGAACTCGAGACCAGAGATGGAGTGCTGAAACCAGTGCTTAAATTGAATTGCAATTCGCCAATATTCTGTGCCACCGTCGTAATCCCGGATTCCAGGTTGGTCAGCACGACCACGATTTGGCCGCCGGTAATCGTAAATGAGGCCTGTGCGTCTACGGAAACGCCTCCAGCCCGTCCTGCTACTCGTAACCAACACCATCAACAATAGAAAATAACCGTGAGTTGAGATGCTCCTGGAGTCGCGAGCCTGCGCTCAGATCTTTCCTGACAGTTGTCAAAAAACAGCCGTTTTGGTTCAGTACGTTTTGGCGACCAAACATTGGTCAACTACTGCACCAATTCGAACCGTCCGTCCGGCAGCAGGTAGTATTTTCTCCCTCGCCAGAGGATCGTATTGCCGAAAAAACCGCCCGCCCACACCAGGAAGCCCGCCATATCCTGAACCGGCACCAGCCACCACCATCGGCGCACCAGCGGATCGCGGAGCGCATGCCCGGCAGTCGCCCAACCAGCCGCCAGCCGGAACACCACCGCCACCAGCACCAGGGGCCACCACGACGGCTCCACCGACCACAAAAGCAGCGCCGGCGGCAAAGGGTTGGTGAATACCTGCCCGACATAACCCCACGGGCGCGAGCGCCGCGTACTGCGGTTCCAGCGCAGACGGTGCTTCAGATTCGCCACGAACGGCTGCGCCCCGATCCGGTGATCGATCACATACGACGACAGAATCACTCCGAAGCCGCGCTCCGCCGCCAGCTTCCCCATCACGAAGTCCTCCGCCAGGTAGTCCTTCACCGCATCGAAGCCGCCGATCCGCTCCAGCGTCTCCCGGCGCGCCGCGATGGTGGGCCCCAGCGCGAACTTCATTCCATCGAGCATCCGCGCCACCAGCACCCCGCTGATGAATTCGGTGTTCAGCCCCACCGCCTCCAAAGTTGACCAGAAACTCCGCCCGGGCACCGCGCGGTATGGGCAGGTGGCCAGCCCCAGCCGCGGATCCTGAAATTCCGCCGCGATCGTCTGGAGCATTGCCGGGCTGACCTGCGTATCGCTGTCGGCCATCACCAGAAG
>DATJWB010000047.1:0-2695 GCA_035501495.1 Bryobacteraceae bacterium
GGGCAGATTCTCCGCGTTCGCCACATGGAGGCAGACGAACTGCGTGCGCGGATGACGGCGCATGACGTTGCGGCGCGCTTCCTGCAATTCGCGGTCGCTCGGGAAATCCTTGCCGTGGAAGGACCAGCTCGGGTGGGCGTGTAGCTCCTCCCAGCGTTCGTTGAAGCGGTCGATCGGCAGGAAGAAGGCTTCCGGATCGGAGGTGTGGATCGCCACCGGCATCTTCAGCGATCCGACGGCCTCCCACATCGGGTCGAAGCGCGGATCGTCGATGCGGACCAGGCTGCCGTTTCCGTGCTCACGCAGGAAGAGCCCGAGGTTCTTCAGCACCTTCAGCCCCTTTGCGCCGGCGCGGTGGGCCTCCTCGATGCGGTCCGCCTGGAGCTTGGGATATCCCGCGTCGGAGGCGTTGGCCCAGGATGGCTCGGTGAACACCACAAACCGGCCCGGGTGCGCGGTCTGCAACCGCGCGATGGCCTCGCGCAGCCCGTCGCCATAGCCTCCCGTGACATCCACCATCATGCGGATGTTGCGGCGGTCCATCACCGCAAGACAGGTGGCGGGATCGAGGCTGAAGCGGATGGCTCCGTCCGATCGCGCTCCGGTGATGTGGGTGTGGAAGTCTATCACCGGGAAACGGGCTCGCGGCACCTGCGTTTCGGGCACGTGGAGCATGCTTTTCGGCTCGAACTGCTCCAGCGGCAGGCCGGGGGGTTGCTGGCCCTGCTCCGCGTTCGCCGGAGGGCGCGCCTGCTGTCCGGCCGATTGTTTCTCCGCGGCCGCCATAGCCGCGCTGATTCCTAACCATGTTCTACGGTTCATCGCGATTCCCTGTCGTACCGATATCATTCCTCCGCCTTCGGGTCAACCGAGCGAAGGAGACGCCACGAACTGCTTGAGCCACGCCATCATCTCGCCTGCCTTCTGCGGCGTGTCCGCTTCCACCACCAGCCGCAACACCGGCTCCGTCCCGGAGAAGCGGAGCAGCGCCCAGTTGTCATTCTCCAGGTACAGTTTGATGCCATCCATGTGCGAGACTTTCACGACCTTGTAGCCGCCGATGTGGCCGCAGGGCGCTTCCCGCAGACTCTTCGGGACGGCGATGCGCATTTCGGGCGTGGCGGGAAAAACCTCTTCCACGTCATACAGGCGGCCGGTAAGGTCGTACACCTCGGAGCGCAATTGCGAGATCTTGCGGCCGGTGCGCGCCAGCATTTCGACGAACAGGGCGCAGGCGAAGATGCCGTCTTTGCCGAGGATGTGGCCTCGGATTGTCAATCCGCCGGAGGATTCGCCTCCCAGAACCGCCTGGTGCTCGACCATGGTGGAGACGATGTGTTTGAAACCTACCGGCACCTCGTAGCACTCTTCGCCGAGCCGATGAGCGAGCCGGTCCAGCAGGTGGGTCGTCGCGAGATTGCGCACGACTCCTCCGCGCTCGCCGCGCACTTCGTGCATGTACCAGTAGAGCAACAGGAGAACGTCGTTGATGGAGATGTATTCGCCGAGCTCATCCACGATGGCCACGCGATCCGCGTCGCCATCCATCGCCAGGCCAAGATCGTAGCCGCCTTCGCGCATGGAGGAAGTCAGCAGGCGGAGCGCTTCGGGGTTGGGAGCAGGCGACCGTCCGCCGAACAGCGGGTTGTGGCGTTCGTGGATGAACGTGACGCGGCAGCGGGCTTCGGTCAGAACCGTGCCCAGAGTGAGTTGTCCCACGCCATACATGGGATCCACGATGACTTTGAGGGCTGCATTGCGAATGGCCTGCAGGTCGATCAGCTTCTCGACGGCGTCCACGTAATCGTTGGTGAAATCGCCCCGCTCCACGATACCGGCTTCCATCGCGATGTCCAGCTCCAGCTTGATCACGTCCTGCGGAGAGAGCGAATTGGTCTCGGCTTCGATCTGCCGGGTCTCGTGGTCGAGCAGCAGCGATCCATCGCCGCGGAAGACCTTCAGGCCGTTCCACTCCGGCGGATTATGGCTGGCCGTGAACGCCAGCCCGTAGGCAGAGCCGCGGACTGCGGTGGCGTAGGTGATCAGGGGCGTGGGCGCATCTTCGTTGAGCAGGACGGCGAAAACATCGTTGCCCGCGAACACCTCCGCCGAGGCTTCCGCGGCCTGCCGGGAGAGGAAGCGGCGATCGTAGCCGATGATCACGCCGCGCTTCTCCGTGCCCTGGCGGGTGATCTCGTTGGCCAGGGCTTGGCTCAGCCGCCGCACGTTGTGCATGGTGAAGCCTTCGCCGATGATGGCCCGCCAACCGCCAGTGCCGAAGGTCACCAGGTTCTGCTCTTCCTGGCGCCGCGGGCGAAACATGCGTTTTTGCAGGATGAATTCCGCCTGTGCCATGTCTTCAGCGGAGTTGATGCCTTGCACTTCGTCCTGGTCGTACAGACGGTAGCTTTCCACACGGTGCCCGGCGCGAATGAGTTGGTGTACGCAGTCCGTGAGCCGGTATTCCCCGTCGCCCGGCGACGGGGACAGCCGCTCCAGCGCCGGAACCATCACGGACGTGTCCACCACATAAGCCCCGACGTTCAGCTCATCGATCTCGCGAACCTTGGGCGAGGCCTCTGTATCTTCGATAATGTCCACAATTTGGCCCGCGGCGTCGCGAATGATGCGCCCGTAAGGCAGCGGACGATCCGGCACGGCGGTCAGCAGCGTCAACTGCGCGCCCTTGAGGTGA
>DATJWB010000048.1:0-3452 GCA_035501495.1 Bryobacteraceae bacterium
TGGAAATGGGACGTGGCCGAGGTGTTTGCCGGCTCCGATTTCCAAAACATCCGGAGGTACAAGGAATTCGAAGTTTCGCCGCAGGGCGAGTGGGTCGATCTGGATATCGACCTCGATAAACCGCATCACGAGGATGGCTGGACCTGGAATTCGGGCTTCCAGAGCGCTGCCCGGATCGATGCCTCGGCCCGCGTGTGGTACTGCTTCATGCGCATCCCGTTTTCCGAGATCGATTCCCGTCCGCCCGCCGCGGGCAACGAGCTGCGCGTGAATCTCTATCGATCGCAAGGCCCGCCGGGAGCGCACAGAGCCATCGCCTGGCGCCCCACCGGCAAAGCCACGTTCCACGCGCCGGAAGCGTTCGGTATCCTGAAGCTCGAAAAATGAAAAGCCAGAGCAAACTTCCGCTACGCGCCGTCATCCTTGCCGCCGGCAAGGACGCGATCGGCGCGGACGGACGCTCGATGATGCTGTCCCGTCTGGGAGACCGCAGCGTACTCGAGTGGGTGCTTCAGAATGCCCTTGAAGTCGTGCCGCCGGAGAGCGTCTACATCGTGGTCGGATACCGCCGGGAAGAGGTGTGCGCCCACCTGGGTCCGGCCCATCGTTATGTGAACCAGGAGGAGCCCTTGGGCACCGGACACGCGGTGTTGCAGGCGGCGCACGCTCTTCCGGATACTGGCGGGAGCCTGCTGATCCTGTACGGCGATACTCCGCTGTTCCGTCCAGGCTCCATTCGCGGGCTGCTCAACCGGCATCACCTCAAGGGCGCGCAGTTGACGCTGCTGACCGCCGTGCCGGATCGTCCGCTGCCTTACGGGCGCATCATTCGCGACGCCGCGGGCCAAATTGTGGACATTATCGAAGATACAGAGGCCTCGCCCAAGGTCCGCGAGATCGATGAACTGAACGTCGGGGCGTATGTGGTGGACACGTCCGTGATCGTTCCGGCGCTGGAACGGCTGTCTCCGTCTCCCGGCGACGGGGAATACCGGCTCACCGACTGCGTGCACCAGCTCATCCGCGCCGGCCACCGCGTGGAGAGCTACCGCCTCTACGACCAGGATGAAGTCCAGGGCATCAACTCCGCTGAAGACATGGCGCAGGCTGAATTCATTCTGCAAAAGCGCATGTTCCGGCCGCGTCGCCAGGAAGAGCAGAACCTGGTGACCTTCGGCACCGGCGGCTGGCGGGCCATCATCGGCGAGGGCTTCACCATGCACAATGTGCGCCGGCTGAGCCAGGCCCTGGCCAATGAGATCACCCGCCAGGGCACGGAGAAGCGCGGCGTGATCATCGGCTACGATCGCCGCTTCCTCTCCCGGCAGGCCGCTGAAGCCTCGGCGGAAGTGTTCGCCGGCAACGACGTTTTCGCCGTCCTGCTGAACGAGGATGCGCCCACGCCGCTGATCACCTACGCCACCGCCGTCCGCGGCTCCGCCTACGGGCTGGCGTTCACGGCCAGCCACAATCCGCCGGAGTGGAACGGCCTGAAGGTCTTCCGCGGCGATGGATCGCTGCTGCTCGACCACGAGACCCGGCAGATCGAGGCCGAAACCAATTCGCTTTCTCCACAGGACGTGATTAAGCTGGAGCTCGACATCGCGATGGAATCCGGCATCGTGGAGCGCGGCGATTTCACCAACGACTACGTGGATGCCGTCGAAAAGCTGATCGACCTGCAGGCGATTCGCAATGCAGCCCTCAAGGTCATCGTGGATCCCATGTATGGCGTGGGACAGCTCACTCTGGGCACGGTTCTGACCGAAGCCCGCTGCCGCGTCGCGTTCATCCACGAACGCCACAACCCGCTGTTCGGCGGACGATCGCCCGCTCCCAACCCCGAAGCGCTCCGCCTCCTGACGTCATCCATGCGCGAGGGCGGCTACGATCTTGGCCTGGCGATGGACGGCGACGCGGATCGCGTGGCCATCGTGGACGAGCTCGGGGAATACATCTCCATCAACGACGTTCTCCTGCTGCTCTACTGGTACATGCACGAGGTGCGCGGCGAGCGCGGAGGAGTAGTGCGCAACCTGGCGACGACCCACCTGCTGGACCGGCTCGCGCGTGGCCTCGGCGAAGAGTGCTACGAGGTGCCGGTCGGTTTCAAGCACATCGTCTCCACCATGGTGGAGCACCAGGCCGTGCTGGGAGGCGAATCCTCCGGCGGATTGACCATTCGCGGACACATCCTGGGCAAGGACGGGATCTTCGCCTGTGCGCTATTCGTGGAGATGCTGGCGCGCACGGGCCGGAAGATCTCGCAGTTGCGATCCACCGTGTACGACCTCACCGGCCGTTTGTATGACGTAGAAGAGACTTTTCCGGCCACCCCCGAGATGCGCATTGCCGTACCGAAGAGGCTGCGCGAGGCGCCCTGCAGCCACATCGGCGGTTACAAGGTGGTGAAGATCTCGCACATGGATGGGATCAAGCTCTACCTGGAGAATGACAACTGGGCGCTGCTCCGCTTCTCCGGGACGGAGCCGGTGTTGCGGCTGGTAGTGGAGGCGGATACGCCGCAGAAGGCAGGCGAGCTGATGGAATGGCTCAAGCAGTTCGTGGGATCCCCATCGCTCGGTTGACCCGAGCGCGGCAGAATGATATCGGTACGTCAGGGAATCGCGATGAATCGAAGAACCTGGTTAGGGATTAGCGCGGCGATGGCGGCCGCGGAGAAACGCTCGGCCGGACAGCAAGTTCGCCCGCCGGCGAATGCAGAGCCGGGTCAGCAGCCCCCCGGGCTGCCGATCGAGCAGTTCGAACCGAAGAGCATGCTCCACGTGCCCGAAACGCAGGTGCCGCGAGCTCGCTTCCCGGTCATCGACTTCCACACCCATATCACGGGAGCGCGAGCGGACGGAGCCATCCGCTTCAGCCTCGATCCGGCCACCTGTCTTGGGGTGATGGATCGCCGCAACATCCGGATGATGGTGGATGTCACGGGCGGCTACGGCGACGGGCTGCGCGAAGCCATCGCGCGGTTGCAGACCGCGCACCCGGGCCGGTTCGTCGTGTTCACCGAGCCATCCTGGGCCAACGCCTCCGACGCGGGATATCCCAAGCTGCAGGCCGACCGCATCGAGGAGGCCCATCGCGCCGGCGCGAAGGGACTGAAGGTGCTGAAGAACCTCGGGCTCTTCCTGCGCGAACATGGCAACGGAAACCTGGTGCGCATCGACGATCCGCGCTTCGACCCGATGTGGGAGGCCGTCGGATCGCTGAAGATGCCGGTGGCGATCCACACCTCCGATCCGGAAGCCTTCTTCCTGCCGATCGACCGCTTCAACGAACGCTGGGAGGAGCTGCACGCCCACCCGAGCTGGTCCTTCCACGGCAAGGATTTCCCGAGCGACCGCGAATTGCAGGAAGCGCGCCGCAACGTCATGCGCCGTCATCCGCGCACGCAGTTCGTCTGCCTCCATGTGGCGAACGCGGAGAATCTGCCC
>DATJWB010000049.1:0-83980 GCA_035501495.1 Bryobacteraceae bacterium
GGGCCGGATTTGTTCGGAGGTATATCGGCGCGTGGAGACGCTGGTTTCGAGCAGTACGCGCGCCTGCTGCAGTACCTGGTCGCGAGCGGTGCCCTGAAGGAACTGGCGCGCCAGGAAAATGGTGGCATAGAAGCTGAGACCGAACACGGCGAGGAAAATGAGGTTAAACTTGACGATCAGCTTCACGTACGCACCGCATCCACGGCCTGGTTGTTCGACAAGGCGGTAACCCCGGTCCAGTTTATCAGAATGGACGAGGGCGGCCGTTGATGCTGATGCAGGCAGGGCAGGCACAGCGGACGGTCTGCCGGGTGACGTTATTGTTTTGCTTCAGCGAGCCGCCGGGCGATGATCTCGTAGACTTCCGCGCTGAAAGGCATGCCGAGGTGCGTGCCGTGCGCTTCGACATCGACCCCCTCGATTCCCGTAAGGCAGTAGTGCCAACCCACCAGGCCATCGTTCCTGCTGTAAATCGAGGTTTGACGGACGGACTCCGGGAAACGGTTCTGGAGAGAGCGGCCAAACTCGCAACCGCACATCGTGCTGGCGCAAAGTGGGGACACGTCTTTCCGGCGCTCCCGGATGGCCTGCTGCAGCCATTCGCCGATCTCGAAGAGCAGGGGATGTGCCACGTGCCCGCGGAAAGGCGTGCCGAGCGTGATGACGGAAGCGATCTGTTCAACACGCAGAGTGGCCTCCCTCCGGGCAAAAACTCCGCCCAAGCTGTGTCCAATCAGATGGACTCGACGGCCACCGGTCTCGGCGGATGCCCGATCGATGACGTCGCCGAGAATCCGGGCCAACTCGTTGGGGCAGTCGGCTGTAAGTCCGAAACCGGAATAATACGGCTGGTAACCGATTCGTTCCAACCAGCGGTGCAGTTCGAAAAGCATGGCATCCAAACAGACCAGGCCGGGAATCAGAACCACCGCCGAACCGTCGCCGCGCGGCACGCCGAATCCGTAGTATGCCGGCGAGAATCGAAGGAGCGCCACCTCCGCCAACAGGCAGAGTTCACTCAGAATCGGAGTATTCCGGGAGATCTTTTCGTGCGGAATGAACTTCGGTTTTGGCGCATTCAGGATCGTCAACTCCATAAGAGCCTTCGCTGAGACCATTATCGAACATCAGACCAGGAAATTGTTCGTTTTCGAACAGGCCCAAATGCCCGGGCGGGCTCGGCATCAGGTTGCCGAACACTACGGACTCCCCGTCATCCGACGTCCGAGAGGGCTTGCAGCAGCTCCCGGAATCGGCGGCGCGAGACTTCCAATCTTTGCCCGTTCTTGAGCACCACCTCTCCCGAGCCGCCGGTGAGCGGGATCACTTCCGTGATGGCATTCAGGCTGACCAGCGCGGCGCGGGAAATTCGGAAGAAGCGAAGCGGGCCAAGACGTCGTTCCAGCTCATTGAGGGTGGGGTCCATCCAGTAGTCGCCATTCTCACTAACCAGACGGGTGAGACTGCCCTCGCTGCCGAAATACAGGACACGGGATTCCGGAACCACCAGGTAACGGCCGCCCCGGCGGACCAGAAAACGGCCCGGCATGGCTACCTGGCTGCGAATCGCACGGTCGAGCGATTCCTCGCGGTCACTCAAATCCGGGAGTGCGCGGACGTGATCCAATGCCTGCGCGAGCCGGACGCGGCTGATGGGTTTCAGCAGATAATCCACCGCATGCAGTTCGAAAGCCTGCACGGCGTGCTGATCGAAGGCGGTGCAAAAGACGATGTGGGGACGCGGTTGCGGCAGAGATGCGGCTACGTCGATGCCCGTGCATCCCGGCAGTTGGATATCCAGAAGCATGGCGTCGGGATGAACTGCCGCGGCCAGGGTGATCGCTTCGGGGCCGCTACCCGCTTCTCCGCAGACCTCGATATCCGGGTGGGCGCCGAGTAACTGACGCAGCCAGATTCGAGTCGGCGCTTCGTCATCGACTATCAGGACGCGGATCAATCCCGCTCTCCCGCCGTCTCGCAAGACACCAAAGATCGCGGAAGCGTGAGGATGACGCGGGTCCCATCGGCGCCGCTCTTCCACGACAACGTCGCGGAATCCCCGAAGTAGCCGCGCAGCCGCTCAGCCACATTGCGCAGGCCGTGGCCCTCGCCAGGCGCCTGGACCGAGAAGCCGGGCGGGAAGCCGGGGCCGTTGTCGAAAACCTCGATTGACAGGCGGCCGTCCCAGAGCGCCACATGAAGGCCCACGATTCCTCGCTCTTCCCGGGCCGAGACTCCATGCCGGATTGCGTTTTCGATGAGCGGCTGGATGCTCATCGCCGGGATGGGAATCTGTTCTGAGGCCGGATCTACGTCGAACTCCACCTGCAGCCGGTCGCCGAAGCGGGCTTGCTCGATGCGCAAGTAGGCGGCGATGAATTCGACCTCCTCGCCAAGGGGTGTCCATTCGTCGTCCGATTTGCGCAGTGTGTAGCGGAAGACCTGTGCCAGCCGTTCCACGGTCTCACTGGCCAGTTCGGGTTGGTATTGTGCGAGGCCACCGATGACGCTAAGGGCATTGAAGAGGAAATGAGGATTGATTTGAGCGCGGAGGGCCTTCAACTCGGCGCGGCTGGCCAGCAATCGCAACTGCTGCTCGCGCTCCTCCTGACGCCGCCGGTCGGCGCGGAAGCGCAGGTTCTCCAGGGCCATGGCGAGCGTACCCGCCAGCACATGCAGCAGACGGCGGTCGTCGCTCAGGAAGGGTACGCCGTTGGGACGTGGAGGCAGCAGGATGAAGCCTTGGCCAACCGCGGCGTACCGGATCTCGGCGGACAAGTAACCGTCGTTCTGGCCGGCGGGAACAGGCGCGCAGCCAAGCCGGACCTCGGCAGGCGTCTGGAAGATGGCGGCCAGGCATTTGGTGGCGGAGGCGTGGAGTTCCTCCTCAGCGGCAGTGGCTTGCAAATCGCGGGCAAACTGGCGCTCGGCCTCAACCGCGGAATAGGGCCGGAGTAGCCACACATGATCGATCGACCGGGCGACTCCAGCGTGGACGATGGGTGCCGCCAGCCAACAAAGCAGAAAGCCGCAGAGCCAGAGGGACGCGCCATCGGGGAGGGCCACCTGCGGCCACGTGGCCGCCACCACGGCGAAGGTCAAGGCGGCCAGCCCCAGGGCAAGAAATACGCCGCGCTTCATGAGCACATCGAAGAAAATCAGCCGCTCGCGGTAGTAGAGGCAGACGCAGAAAAAAGCCAGCAACAGGTAATCGGCGAACTGGTCTACATAGACGCGCGGGCTCCCCAGGCTCGCCAGGGCGCAAACCAGCATCAGAATCATCAGGCCGCGGATCCACCGCAACTCAGAGACGCCGGCGGCGTGCCCAGGGCGCTTCGAGGCGGCCAGAAACAGGAGACTGAGCGTGGAAGCGGCCGCCAAAGAGATGGCCGGAACACGATCCAGAAGAGATGTCCAACCGGGGCGAAGGCCGGCTTCCTGGAGTAGCTGCGCCGAAACTGCGGCCATGCTGGCAAAGTAAAAGACCACCACCACGCGACGCCAGCGAGCCGAACGGGCAGGGCTGTCCCGATCCGTTTCGACGACGAGGTGGAAGATCAGCGGAGGCAGCAGACCAGGCGCCAATCCGCCGGCCACCAGCAGGAGCAAACCCAGCCAAGGCTCCGGGCTTCGCGGGAAGGCGCTCTCAGACAACAGGTTGCTGAGGAACGCGATGGCGCAGACCAAGGTGAAGACCGGCAGGACGGTGTGACGGGTCCGGTTGCCCCGCCCACGCTGGAACCAGTAGAAAACGGCGAGGGTCGAAAACGTCAGCGCGCCAAACGCGAAACCTGCTCGAGACGCGACGTCAAACAACCGATCGATCATCGGATGGGTCCTACTATCTCATTTTGCATAAACGAGGGGTTTGCCAGTCAGAGCTTCCAGAGCATGGCCGAGCGAAACGACGGTGCGGCTGGCGGAATCGCAAGCCAGAAGGATGGCGGCGGGCTTGCCGTCGTCATCCTGATACAGGATTGCCAGGAATGTGTAGAGCCGGGAGATCAGCATGTAGCGCCGGTTCAGCAAGCTGAACAGGCCGCGAGGTTCCGGCGGCAACGACGCGCCTGGAATATCGGCGACACGCTTCCAGGCACCGGCCCCGCTGACAATGGAAGCAATTTGCGAGGCTTTAAGGCTGACGGACTGTCGATGTCCGAAAGCGGTTGAAGGAGCAACATCCAGTTCCACGGAATCCGGATTCGAACGGATTCGTACGGTAGTGTCCCAATCGTAGGAGCCGGCCTTAATCGGAGGAGTTCCGCCGATGTATTGGATCTTGTTCCAGGACTGCCGGTCGGCGGCGGACAAGAGCCCGCCAAACGCGGCTGCCGCGAGGAAATATCCAAGCACCTTTCGCATGTGGCGTTGAGTCCAGTATAGGAGCGCGGTTTTGCGGGCGACAACGAATTCCGCCGAGCGGCGGAAGCCACTTCCGAGCGGTCGGACCGGCTTCTGAGCGGCGCGCCACTCAGCGTCTGATTCAGCCGGTCAGCGGAATTTGGTGGTCAGGCGAGGCGCTCCCACTCTACGATAACGGCATATGCGCAAGAGCATTCCGGTGCTTCTGCTGGCGGCCTTGAGCCTGATGCCGGCGCGGGCGCAGCAAAACGCGGACATGTATACGATGTTCGGAAATCCGGGCAGGGGAGCCTACGAGGTCAGCGGTACAGAAGTTACGGCGGGCGGATCGCAGGAATTCAGTAGTGTTTTGGGCTTTGGGTATCAGCTCGCGCGGGTGTCGCCCGGCACGCTTTGGCTCGATCTGTCCCAATGGTTCGGAGCGCCAGATGATTTGCAGGCGAGCCTCCCGGGCACCGGGAGAACCACCTGGCAGGCGTATACAGCCAGTGGCAGGCTCATGGTGCCGCTGTACCGGCGCCTTTCTGGTTATGCGGTGACTGGTGTGGGGGGCGGCCTGTTTCATGGAATCGCAGTTCATGGAGGATCCAGCCCCACCGTTTCGACGTATCGCACTTATCATGGCGTGTTCGATTTTGGAGGAGGACTGGATTTCCGGCTGTTGCGGTGGTTCAGCGTGCGGGCGGAAGTCCGCGACCTGGTGACAGGCGAACAATTAAGCGGCGTGGCCGGCCGTCAGCACGTATTGCCGATGTTTGGCATGGGGTTTCATTTTTAGCTCCTACCCCCTCCTGATTGCCGCTTCAGCGGAACTGACTTTCGCACGACGGCGCAAGGTGGTGAGGCGAGTTCGAATGCCCCACCAACGTCGGCTTGGCATCCAGCGACAGTCAGCGTCCGAAAGAGCGGCGGCTTCGAAAACCCCTTCGCGGCTGCACGGGACCCGGCGGCGGCCGAAAAGCGTCCCGAAGAGTCGGGACGCGGCAGGCCGGAGGGACTGCGCCACGTCGGCTGCGGGGCCCATGGGGACAGGGCGGGCGCGGCGTCCGCGAGGTGGACCCGATCATCCACGGCGACAACTTCACGATCGGCTTCGCGGACTGCAATTTGTAGGGCCACCCATCATTTTGGGATGCCATTGACATTCTCCTCTGTGGTCCTGTAAAAATAAAGTGCAGGCGAAGAAACAGCGAAGAAACTGGTATGTACATCGAGCTCCACGCCCGCTCCGCTTTCAGCTTTCTCGAAGGAGCCTCGGTTCCCGAGGAACTGGCTGGAGCCTGCGCGGACTTCGGCATGCCGGCCATGACCATCATGGACCGCAATGGAGTTTACGGCGCGCCGCGCTTCCACATGGCCGCGAAGAAGGCCGGTATCCGGGCGCACATCGGCTCGGAGATTACCTGCACCAACGGCGTTTCGTATCCGCTGCTGGTCGAAACGCGCGAAGGCTATCAAAACCTGTGCCGCCTGGTCACCCGAATGAAACTCCGGGCCCCGAAAGGAGAAGGCGCGGCAACCCTGGAGGAACTCGCTGAATTCTCGCGTGGCCTGATCTGCATTACCCGCCATCCGGACGAGCGCCTGATCGACATCTTCGGACGCTCGCAGATCTATGCCGAACTGCAGCGGCACTATCATCGCGAGGAAGAGGCGGAAAACCAGGCGATTGTGGAGCGCGCGGAGCGCCTCGGCATTCCCCTGGTAGCCACCAACGGCGTAGCCTACGCCACGCCCCCGCAGCGCGAACTGCTCGATGTCTTCACCTGCGTGCGCCATCATGTGACGCTGGCCAACGCCGGGCGGTTGCTGGAGCGCAACAACGAGCGCCACGTCAAGACTCCCGACGAGATGGCGCGCCTCTTCGCCGACCTGCCCGAGGCTCTCCAGAATTCGCTCGAAATCTCTTCGCGGCTGGGCTTCACGCTGGCCGATCTAGGCTACGAGTTCCCGCGCTATCCCGTCCCGGAAGGCCACACGCAGATGTCCTTTCTGCGCAAACTCGCGGACGAGGGCGCGCGCATCCGCTACCGTCCGTACCACGAGAATGCCCGCAGGCAGATCGAGCGCGAGCTGGATCTCATCGAAAAGCTCAAACTGCCCGGCTATTTCCTGATTGTCTGGGACATCGTGCGCTTCTGCCGGGAGAACGACATCCTGTGCCAGGGGCGCGGTTCGGCGGCCAACAGCGCGGTGTGTTACGCGCTCCACATCACGGCGGTCGATCCGGTGGGCATGGAACTGCTTTTCGAGCGATTCCTCTCCGAAGAGCGCGGCGAGTGGCCCGACATCGATATCGACCTTCCCAGCGGCGACCAACGCGAGCGCGCCATCCAGTACGTCTACCAGCGTTTCGGAAAACTGGGCGCCGCCATGACCGCCAACGTGATCACCTACCGCGGACGATCCGCCGCGCGGGAAGTGGGAAAGGCCCTGGGGTTCGAAATCACATCGCTCGAACGACTCTCCAAGCTGGTGCGCACATGGGAATGGAAAGATCCCAAGGACACCGCGAATCGCCAGTTTCGTGATGCCGGCTTCGACTTCCAACATCCTCGTGTGCGCAAATTCTTCGAACTCTACCGCATGGCACAGGACCTACCGCGGCATCTGGGCCAGCACTCCGGCGGCATGGTGATTTGCCAGGGACAGCTCGATTCCGTGGTGCCGCTCGAACCTGCCACCATGCCCGGGCGCGTGGTGGTGCAGTGGGACAAGGAAGATTGCGCCGATATGGGGATCATCAAGGTGGATCTTCTGGGCTTGGGCATGATGGCGGTCATCGAAGACACTCTCCAGATGATCCCCGAAGTTTATGGCGAGGAGGTGAGCCTGGCACACCTGCCGCAGGACGATCCCGCGGTTTTTAAGGCCCTGCAGAAGGCCGACACCATCGGCATGTTTCAGGTGGAGAGCCGCGCGCAGATGTCGTCGCTGCCGCGCATGATGCCGCGGCGGTTCTACGACATCGTGGTGCAGGTGGCGATTATCCGGCCAGGACCCATCGTGGGCAAGATGGTGCATCCATATCTGAACCGGCGCCAGGGCCGGGAAGCGCCGGACTGCCTGCACCCGTCGCTCGAGCCGGTGCTGCGGCGCACGCTGGGGGTGCCGCTGTTCCAGGAACAATTGCTGCGCATGGCGATGATCGCCGCGGGCTTCACCGGCGGGCAAGCCGAGGATCTGCGCCGCGCCATGGGCTTCAAGCGCTCGGAGAAGCGCATGGGCGAGATCGAAGTGAAACTGCGCGCGGGCATGGAAGCCAACGGCATCCGGGGCAAGGTGCAGGACGACATTGTTCGCTCCATCGTGTCGTTTGCGTTGTACGGATTTCCGGAGTCGCATGCGGCGAGTTTTGCGCTCCTGGCTTATGCCAGCGCCTATCTGAAGTGCCACTACCTGGCGGTCTTCACCTGCGCCATGCTGAACAACCAGCCGATGGGATTTTACGCGCCGGCGATCCTGATCAAAGATGCGCAGAGGCACGGGCTGCGCGTGCTGCCGGTGGACGTGACGCGCTCGAACTGGGAATGCACGGTGGAGGAAGCTCAGGGAGCGAAGTGCCTGCGGCTCGGTCTTCGATATGCCAAGGGACTTCGCGAAGAGACCGCGCGCGCGGTTGAGGATGCGCGGCCATTCAGCAGCATCGATGACCTGGCGCTCCGCGTCCCCGTGCTGCGCAAGGATGAGATCAACCGGCTGGCCGAGATCGGGGCGTTGAATTCGATCGACCGGACAGCTCCCAGGCCTCACCGGCGCGATGCTCTGTGGCAGACGCAGCGGGCCATTCTGCCGGTGGGTCCGCTGCTCGAGCCCCTCGAAGAAAAAGGAGAGCCTTCGCCTCTGACTCCCATGAATACCGAGGAGCGGTTATGGGCAGACTATCGGGGCACCGGGTTGACGATTGGAAAGCATCCCATGGCGCACCGCCGCGCCGAGATGAACGCGCTGGGAGTGAAGCGAGCCATCGACCTCGAGAGGATTCCGGACGGCCGCGTGGTGCGCATTGCCGGATCGGTGATTGTGCGGCAGCGCCCCGGTACGGCGAAAGGCTTCGTCTTCCTGAGCATGGAAGACGAGACCGGCATCATGAACGCGATCATCACTCCAGACACCTTCGACCGGTACAAGTTTGAGGTGTTGGGGGAGCGCTTCCTGTTGATCGAAGGCGTGCTGCAGAATCTGGACGGAGTGATTTCGGTGAAGGCCGCGCGGATCGACGGATTGCGTGAGGGAGCGGCAGCGGAGTCGCACAATTTCCACTGATGACGTCCCGAGGAGTCGGGACGCGGCAGACAGAGTGTCCGCGCCACAACACGCCCGAACAGCGGTGGGTTTTCATGGATTTCGGTGGGCCGACGTGGCCCATGGGTACAGGCAAAAGTGCCTGCGTCACGTCGCCGCTACAGGCCTTTCCGTTCCGGCGTACACTTGGATTTACCCGGAATGCTCTTTTATACCCTGACCATCTTTCTGTCTGCCTTCCTGCTTTTTGAGGTGCAGCCGATCATCGCCAAGACTATCCTGCCCTGGTTCGGTGGCACCTCGAACGTGTGGAGCACCTGCATGTTGTTCTTCCAGGTGGTGCTCCTGCTGGGGTATCTGTACGCGCACTGGCTTCACCGGGCGCTGGGAGCGCGCAAGCAGGCGCTGGCCCACATCGTGCTGCTTGCCGCCAGCCTCGCCACCCTGCCGATCCTGCCGAATCCCTCGTGGAAGTCCGGCGGGGTAGCAAATCCCTCGCTCCGGATCCTCGCTCTGCTGGCCGTCACGGTCGGGCTACCCTACTTTCTGCTGTCCTCGACCAGCCCGCTGTTGCAAGCCTGGTACGCGCGGAATCACAAAGAAGGACTGCCCTACCGCCTCTTCGCCCTCTCCAACCTGGCCTCGATGCTGGCGCTACTGAGCTATCCGGTGCTGATTGAGCCGAACCTGCCTACCCGTATGCAAAGCGTCTCGTGGTCCGTCGCGTACGTATGCTTTGCGGCATTCTGCGGGCTGACTGCCTGGCGCGCTTCCACGCAATCGCCGGACGCCACGGCGGCACCGGCTGGCGATGTGGCCGGGTCGCGGGACGGTTTCGGCGGCGAACCGCAGTGGACGGTGCGGCTTCTGTGGTTGGGCCTGGCGGCCAGCGCTTCGGTGCTGCTTCTGGCGGTGACCACATATCTCACCCAGGACGTCGCTGCCATCCCGTTTCTCTGGCTGCTTCCACTCAGCCTCTACCTGCTCAGCTTCATCATTTGCTTCGAAGCTCCACAACTCTACCGGCGATGGGTGTTTGTTCCGCTGTTGTGCGCGGGGATGCTGTTCATGCTGTACCGGGTCTGGCCCGGACATACGCAGCGCGACTACATTTTCACCTTTGACTTCTTGCAGAAGATCGGGCTCCACGTGAACGAGTTCAACTTCGTGGTGCCGAATATGTCCGTCCGCCTGATCATCGGCTTGATGGCGCTCTCGATGTTCATCGCCTGCATGGTGTGCCACGGCGAGCTGGTCCGGCTGAAACCGCATCCACGCTACCTCACCGGTTTTTACGTGATCGTGTCGCTGGGGGGAGCGGCCGGCGGACTGTTCGTCGGGCTGGTGGCTCCCAACCTCTTCCGCGCGTATTACGAGTTTCCCATCGGGCTGGGATTATGTGCATTGGTGGCCTGCATCGTTTTCGCGAAGACCGTCTGGCGAGCGAGGCCCGTGCCGAAGGTCGCGGTCCTGTCGGTGATGCTGTTGGCGCTCGGAGGCTATCTCTACAGCCTGGTAAACATCATGCAAAGCCTGGTGCGCGGCTACCTGGTGGCGGAGCGCAACTTCTACGGGCAGCTCCGCGTTTACGACAGCGGCGATCCCGTGGTCGACGAAGATGCGGTCCGCCGCTTCGTCCATGGCACCATCAATCACGGGGAGCAAAGTCTGAGCGAGCAGCACCGCCGCGAACCGATTACCTATTTCTGCGAGTATTCCGGAATCGGCCGGGCAATGAAGCTGCAGGAAGGGTTCGGCGCGCCGCGGCGCATCGGGATCCTGGGTCTGGGCTGCGGCACACTGGCCGCCTATGGAAGGGCCGGCGACACGCTCAGAATCTACGAAATCAACCCGCTGGTCATCGACATCGCCCGGAACAGGTTCACCTATCTGAGCGACACCGCGGCGCGCGTGGAAGTAGCCACCGGCGATGGCCGACTGTTGCTCGAATCCGAGCTGGAGCACGGCAGCCAGCAGTTCGACCTGCTGGTGATGGATGCATTCTCGGGAGATTCCGTGCCGGTACACCTGATTACGCGCGAGGCTTTCGCGACATATTTCCGGCATTTGAAGCCACACGGCATCGTGGCCGTGAACATTTCGAACACGTTTCTCGATCTGGAGCCTGTGATGGAGCGTGCGGCGAATGCTTTTGGTAAGGTCGCACTGGTGTACCACTACACGCCGCCGGACGAGGATATTCTGTGCTTCAGTTGCTCCTGGACGCTGATCATGGACCGCGAAACGGTGGACGCCTATCCTGAAATGCTGACCGATGCGAAGGAACTGAAGCCGGAGCGCCCTTTCCGCATCTGGACGGACGACTTTTCGAACATGTATAGCATTCTGAAATGAGAAGGCTCGGCCGTGGGTGGCGATAGCGAGCGCTTTGGCCGCCAATAAATCCGGTGTCGCGGCAGGCACGAGCACCCTCGCCACATGGTCTATCCGCCGATCGCGTACATGGGGCGCGGGGGTGCGACGAACTTCGACGAGCCGATCTCGTGTCCGATCCACTTTCCCGCAATGTTGCGACGGATCAGCGCGGCGATCTCCTCATCGGAGGCGCCGGAGCGAATCAGCCCCTTCACATCGTCTTCCTCGATGGCGAACAGGCAGTAGCGCAGCTTGCCATCGGCCGTCAGCCGCAGGCGATTGCAGTTCAGGCAAAACGGCCGGCTGACCGACGCGATTAAACCCACCGTGCCGCCGCCATCCTCGTATGTGTACTCGGTGGCGGGTGCACGCGGATCCGGGTCGGGAACCGGATGAAGCGGCGAGATTTCGCGCGACAGGGTTTCGATGATGTCATCGGCCAGCAGCACCTTGCTCCGGTCCCAAAGATTCTGCGCGTCCAGCGGCATAAACTCGATGTACCGGACTTCAAAGCCGTTCTCGCGGGCGAAACGCGCCAGCGGCACGATATCGGGCTCCAACAGATTCTTCACCGCGACGGCATTAATCTTGATTTTGGAAAACCCGATCCTCTTTGCCAAGGCGAGACCCGTCAAGACCTGCTCGAGATCGTCTCGCCTGGTGATATTGCGGAAGCGCTCGCGGTCCAGAGTATCCAGGTGAACATTGAGCCGCCGGAGGCCGGCGTCGTACAAAGCCTCCGCCAGCCCGGCCAGAAGCACGCCATTGGTGGTGAGCGCCAGGTCGCGAATGCCAGGGATCGCCGCCAGCCGCCGGACCAACACGGGCAGGTCGCGGCGCACCAGCGGCTCTCCCCCGGTGACCCGCAATTTGTTGATTCCGAGCCCCACCGCGATCGAAACAAAGCGTTCGATCTCTTCGAAATCCAGGATCTGGCTTCGTTGCACGAACTCGACGTCTGTCTCCGGCATGCAGTAGAAGCACCGGATGTTGCAGCGATCGGTCACACTGATGCGAAGATTGTCGTGAACGCGGCCGAATGAATCGATGAGCGGAGGCGCAGGCATTTATTTCACGGCGAGCATGCGCTCGAGCGGAAGCAGGGCGCGGCGCATGATCTCCCTGGAAAGCTCGACGCGCGGCTCGAGGCTTACCAGGCAATCCCGAAGCTTCTCCAGCGTATTCAGCTTCATGTAGGGGCACTCGCTGCAATTGCAGTTCTCGTTGGCCACGAAATAGAACCGCTTCCGGGGGGCAACCCGGGCCAGCGAATAGTTCACACCGCTTTCGGTCATCACGATGAATTCCTGCGCCTTCTGCGACGCGCACCACTCGATGATCGCTGAAGTGGAGCCGATGAAGTCAGCCATCGCCAGCACGGACGCGGGACATTCGGGATGGGCCACCACTAAGGCATCGGGATGCTCCGCGCGGGCCTCCGCCACCTTGCGGGCCGGAAAGGTGGCATGCACGATGCACGAGCCCTGCCAGATCTGCAGGTTCCGGCGGCCCGTCTGCTTTTGTACATAGTTCCCCAGATTGCGGTCGGGCAGAAACAGGATGGGCTGCTCGGGCGGTATGGAATTCACCACTTTGACGGCATTCCGCGAAGTGCACAGAATATCGCTCTCGGCCTTTACTTCGATGGAGGTATTGATATAGCTGACGATCGTGTAGTCCGGATGCTTTCGCCGGAATTCGCGGACCGGTCCGACGGGGCAACTCTCGACCAGGCTGCAACTGGCTTCGAGGTCCGGGACTACCACAATGCGGTTCGGGTTGAGGACCTTGGCGGTTTCCGCCATGAACCACACGCCGCAGAACGCGATCACGTCTCCCGAGAAATCGCGAGCCTTGCGGGCCAATTCCAGGCTGTCACCCACTACATCCGCCAGTTCCTGGATTTCCGGTTCCTGGTAATGGTGGGCCAACAGAATAGCCCTCCGCTGTTTCTTCCAATCCAGAATCTCGTCGGCAATCGTGGTTGTGGCAAACATGAGGGAAGTACTCTTATCTTATCAAAGCCCCTCATAATGGTTATGTGCGGATCCTCCTGGTCTCCACATACGAATTGGGCCGCCAGCCGTTTGGACTGGCGTCCCCAGCCGCGTGGCTGCGCGCCGAAGGCCACGAGGTTACCATAGCCGACCTTGCCTGCCACCCCTTGGAAAAGGCCGCACTGGAACAGGCCGAGGCGATCGCGTTCTATCTTCCCATGCACACCGCCACGCGGCTGTTCCTGCGCGTGCTGGATCGCGTGAGGAACGTGAACCCCGGCGCCCGTTTGTGCGCCTATGGGCTATATGCTCCGCTGAACGCCTCGCTGCTGGCGCGCGCCGGGGTCCGCACGGTGCTCGGCGGCGAGTTCGAACAGGGGCTGGTGAACTGGGCACGCGGCGATAACCAGCCTCGTTGCGCGGTATCCCTGGCGCGGCAACGCTTCCGGGTGCCCGATCGAACCGGACTGCCCCCATTGGGCGCTTACGCCAGGCTGGTGGCCAACGGATCTACCCACCCCGTCGGCTACACCGAGGCGTCCCGCGGGTGTAAGCATTTGTGCCGGCATTGTCCGGTGGTGCCGGTGTATCGCGGCCAGTTCCGGGTGGTACAGCGGGAGATCGTGTTAGCCGACATCCGCCAGCAGGTGGCTGCGGGGGCGGAGCATATCACCTTCGGCGATCCCGACTTTCTGAACGGCCCCGGCCACGTCGTCCCGATCGTGGAGGCGCTGCACCGCGAGTGGCCGGCGCTCACCTATGATGCGACCATCAAGATCGAGCACCTGCTCCAGCACAGCGATTTGCTGCCGCTGCTCAAACAGACGGGTTGTCTGTTTGTGACGTCGGCCGTGGAATCGCTCGATGATACGATTCTCCGGAAGCTGGCGAAGGGGCATACGCGCGCGGATTTCACGAGAGCTCTCGATTTGATGCGCACGGCAGGGCTGCCGCTCGCGCCCACATTTATCCCGTTCACTCCGTGGACGACTCAGGAAGGCTACGGCGAGTTTCTGCGGGCGCTCGCGGAGTTGGATCTCGCCGCCGAGGTGGCGCCGATTCAGCTTGCCATTCGCCTGCTGATTCCGGAGGGTTCCCTGATGCTGGAACTGCCGGAGATTCGGGCCATGGTCGAGCCATTCGACCGGCGCGGCTTGTGCTATCCGTGGCGGAACCGCGACCGGGCGATGGACCAGCTGTGCCTGGCGATTCAGGAGACCATCAAGCGGGAGGAACGCCGAAGGACCAGCCGCGTGGAAATCTTCCGGAGAATCTGGGACCTTTCGCAAAGCGGAAGCTTCCCGGAAATCGCGCTGCCAGATCGCGCGACCATTCCGTATCTCACCGAGCCCTGGTACTGTTGAGCGGAGCCCACCGAAGAGCAGGTTGCTCTTGTTTAAATCACGCCACCAGAGCGACGACAGCCGGCGCCGGCCTTCTACAAGGCGCGCACCGGCCGGGCCCGCGAAGATCATACGATCCACTATAAGCTAGGAAAAGTATGAAACCGATGCTCGCGGCAGCCATTCTGACGGCCGGCTTGCTGGCGGTTCAGAGTTCTCCGGCCTCCGGGGACTATGCCGGCTCGGCGGCTTGCAAGACGTGCCATCCGGCGGTCTACCAACGCTGGAGCAAGACCCGGATGGCGAATGTTGTCCGCGACCCGAAGGTCCACCCGGACGCGATCCTTCCGGATTTCTCGAAGCCCGATCCGCTGGTGAAGTTCTCGCGCAACGACATTGCGTTCGTCTACGGCAGCAAATGGAAGCAGCGCTATTTCACAAAAAAGGGCGACGATTACTACCCGCTGGGAGCGCAGTGGGACGTGACGCACCAGATCTGGCGCGGATACCTGGTGGCGCCCAACACCGATTGGTGGGTGAAGTATTATCCCCCGGACAACCTGCAGCGGCCCACCGGTCCGCTGTGCGACGGCTGCCATTCGGTGAACTACAACATCCAAACCAAGACCGTCACCGAATGGAACGTGGGGTGTGAGAAGTGCCATGGACCGGGCGCATCGCACGCCGCGCGGCCGTCCCGCTCGAATATCGTCAACCCGGCGCGGCTCGACACCGCAGCCGCCACCAATGTCTGCATCCAGTGCCATTCGCAGGGACAGCCGCTTCACAATCCGATCGAGGGCCGGTATTACGACTGGCCGGTTGGATTTCACGTGGGCACGGATCTTGCGGACTTCTGGAAGCTGGAGGAGAACAAGCCGGGCGAGCAGTCATTCACGCATTTCCGCGACGGCACGGCGCACAAGAACCGGATGCAGGGCAATGACTTCGTTCAGAGCCTGATGTACACACGCGGGGTGAGCTGTTTCAGTTGCCACGACGTGCACGGGACGGAGAACAACGCCGACCTGATCAAGCCCGCGGCGGTGCTGTGCCTGGAGTGTCATGGCCCCCGGTCGCCCAACGGCCCTCATTCACCCAGCATCGAGGCGCACACGCATCACAAAGAGGGCAGCGCGGGGAACGAATGCGTGGCCTGCCACATGCCCAAGATCGAGCAGACGATCGCCGACGTCAACGTGCGCAGCCACACCTTCAAGTTCATCACTCCGCGGGATACGGAGGTACTGAAGGTTCCCAACCCCTGCGGAATATGCCACGCTGACAAGCCGGCGAACTGGGCGCGGGACACGCTCAAGACCTGGACGAACTTCTCTCCGTGGCGAGTGGCGAACTAAGCCCGGCTGGGCAGTGACCTGGTTCAATCCTGCGGCTCGACGACCGGAAAGCCGGTCCGGAAGTCGACCAGCAGCGCCCAGAAATCGAAGAGTGCTTCAGGCTCCCCGCTTATGGTGATGTCGCCGTGTTGGATGGCATCGGAGAGTGTTCGTCCTCTCAGAATCACATTTTCAAACACGCTTCGCGTTGTCGTCACTGTCGCTTCAGCGTTCGGATCCGCTTTTCCACTGATGGAAGTCAGAGCGCCGTGCTGACAAGTGGATGCAATCGATTCGTAAGTATCGGAGAATCGCCAATTGATGACAATTCTCCTGGTCCCTGCCCGCGGGCCGTCTACACGCGTACCCAGGTAATCGAACACCTGCGCGATGGTCATGGCGCGCAGTACCGGCGGGTTTATCGCGGGCACGGTCCGCACTTCACCGCGAACACCGGTTCGCAATTCCTGCGCAGCCAGCAGATAGGCGTTTCGCCATGGCGCCGATTCGGCAAGGTATCCCAGTTGTTCGAGTGCGTCCGCCTCGAGATTCCGGGCATCTTTGTTGGATGGATCGGCGAACACGATCTGGTTCGTCACCTCGGCGACCCACCGGTAATTGCCTGCTTGGAAATCGTCCCGTGCCCGCGCGACAACCGCGTCCGGGCCGCCCATGTATTCGAGATATTTCCTCGCGGCTTCCACACGGGGCAGGCGATTGAGGTTCGCCGGATTGCCGTCGTACCAGCCGACATAGCGTTGATAGACAGCCTTCGAGTCTTGCGGCAGCGAGCCATAGTATCCATGCGTTGACCAGTCATTTTCAAGCCCTGGCGGCATCCTCAGGGTCTCGGCAATCTCGGCCGGTCCCATACCCTGGTTCATCATGCGGACGGTCTGGTCGTGCACGTATTTGTACAAGTCGCGATGATTCGCGAGTTTCGCACGGACTCGTTGGTTGCCCCAGACCGGCCACTGATGTTGATCGATCATGATTTGCGCATCGCCGAATCTCTCGAGGGCAGCATTGAGAGATTGCGACCAGCGGTTCGCGTCCCGGACCAGGGTGCCGCGAAGCGGCAGGAGGTTGTGCAACGTGTGGGTCGCCAACTCGGCCACGTCGAGGACATGCGAGTCCGGCAGGTAGATGAGCATCTCGGAAGGAGCTTCCGAGTTGAGTGCGAGCAGGAAAATGAGGGTAACTCCATCGATGGTGCGCGTTTCGGTTTGCTGCCGAATGACGTCATTCGGCGGGATGACCGGCCCGCCACCGGGAGTTCCGCGCGCAGTCGTCTTGCCTTCACCGTAATCGACGGTCCCGCGTTCGCCGGCAGGCAGCGAGTCCCCAAATTGAAACTGCGCACGCCGCGCGGTCAGATTCCCTGCAACCACCGATTCTTCGACGAGAGCGTCCAGGAATCCCAATGGCGCGATGACACTGATTTTCCGCGCGGCAGCGTCGGCCGGAGAAACTACGGCGCTTGCGCCGCCGTAGTGATCTCCGTGGCAGTGCGTATAGATGACAGCCACGACTGGTTTGAGCGGACGGTGCGCGAAGTAAAGATCGAGCGCCGCACGCGCCGCTCCCGGGGTCGCCAGGGTGTCAATGACGATGATCCCAGTGGCGCCTTCGACGATGGTCATGCTCGATACAGAAAAGCCGCGGACTTGATAGACACCGTCGGTGACCTTGAACAATCCGTGCTGCCGGTTGAGCTGCGCCTGACGCCACAAGCTTGGATTGACGGTTGGCGGAGCCTCATTCTGCAGAAATGCATACGGGTCGGGCATCGTCGGGTCAGGTGTGGTAGCGATGAATCCACGCGTGGCGTCGTCAAAATCCTGCCGATCGTTCAGCGGCAAACGCGACTGTGCAGAACGGTTCGCCGCGGCAACCTTCGGCTCCGCCGGCTTGCTCTGTTGAGCTTGCGCAGAGGTAAGAAAAGGCAGGATCACCAAAGAGCACATGGCTCGCTGTGCTGACCGCCGGTTTGGAAGCACGGTTCCCTCCTGCCAAATCGTCGCACCACATCATGCGCAGCGGCAACTGGCGATCAATCAAACGCGTGCCTGCGAATCCGGTGGGAGTCTACCGCTGACTGAGGCCGCCATCGACCGCCAGCGTTTGGCCCGTGACGAAGTTCGAAGCCTTGAGGAAGTAAACCACAGCGTCGGCGATCTCCGCGGGTGTGCCGCCACGTCCCGCGGGCGTGGCCTCGACCATGCGCTTTCCGCGCTCGTCGATATCTTCGAACGGGATCACGCCCGGCGCCACCGAATTCACGGTGATGGCGGGCGCGAACGCCTTGGCAAGCGCGCGGGTCAACATGATGACGCCGGCCTTGGACGCGCAATAGTGCGCATGTTCCGCCCAGGGACGAATGCCGCCCAGCGAGCTCAGATTCACAATCCGTCCGCCGCCGGTTTTGCGCATCAGGCGTGCGGCATTCTGGCAGCAGAAGAAAACCGCCTTCAGGTTGACGGAATGAATGAAGTCCCAATCCTTCTCGGTGATGTCGAGCGGATCGAAGCGCGTGAACCGGGCGGCATTGTTCACCAGTCCATCGAGGCGCGCCAGGCGTTGCTCCACTTCGGCAAACATCCGGCCGATCTCGTCCACGCTTTCCAGGTTGGCGCGAAACAGTTCCGCTCCGCCGCATTCGATGGCGGTCTGCCGCGCCTCCTTCTCCGACCGCTGATAATGAATGGCGACGCGGGCTCCTTCCGCCGCGAGCTGCAGGGCGATACCGCGGCCGATCCGTTTGGCGGCGCCGGTAACCAGGATCACCTTACCGGCCAGGCTGACGTCGCCGGCCCTTGTCTCAAGCGGCTGGCTCTCCATGTACTTCGATCTCCTCCGGTTCGATGCCTTCGCGCTTCGGTTCCGGCAGGCGGCCGGTCCAATGCGCCCAGCCCCAGAATATCGCGGTGGTGGAGCTGAGCACACCGGAGATGGCGCCGATGGTTCGCGGGTCCCAGTACTGCGAGGCGATTCCGGCGGCCATCATCGACATCATCATCACCGACCATTGGGTGGATTCCATAGTGGCGAACACGCGGCCGCGAAAAGCATCGGGGACCACTCGCAACAACTGCCACATGTTCAGCGTCGAGCTTACGCCCACCGCGGCGCGCGACAGCCCAATGAAGACCAGCGCCAGTCCGAAGGCCCGCATCTGGCTGAAGAGGACGTAAGACGCCCCGTGAACGATGTAGCAGAGGATGATCGCACGTTTGTAATTTGCGAAGCTCAGCCGTTTTCCGACGGTGTGGGCGAAGGCGCCGCCGCACAGCAGGCCGACTCCCGCGCATCCCTGGATCATGCCGAGGCCGGCGGGGCCGCGATTGAACACCAGCTCTCCGAAGACGCTGAACAGAATCTGCGCGGCGCCTCCGCCCGTGGCCCATCCGATGTTGACCATCAGCAGCCCGAGGATCAGGGGCACCGAGCGCATGTATCGCAGCCCCTCGGCGTACTCGTGCCAAGGCCGCACCACTTCGGCTTCTGTGAGCGACCGTCTCGGAGGACGAAAGCCGCGGCCGGGAAGGAACAGACGCGAGATGCAGACGGCCGAAAAGACGAACGAGAGCGAATTGCCGAAGAATGCCCACGCGTAGCCGAACTGCGTGACACTCGCGCCCCCGAGGAACGCGCCTAGCGCCAGCGTGGTCCAGTTGGTGGTCTGGGTGAGCGAGTTGGCGGTGTGCAACTCCTCGCTGGTGGCGATCGAGGGCAGGATGGAGGACCGGCCGCTGGTGAAGAACGGCGAGGCCAGCATCAGGAGGCCGCTGAGCACGTACAGGAGCCACGTTTTGTGACCGTGGATAGTGAAGATGAAAAGCATCGCCACCACGGCGCGGATGAGATCGCTGGCGATCATGACGCGCTTGCGGTCGAAGCGGTCGAGTACCACGCCGGCCAGAGGACCGATCAGCATCGCGGGAATGGCCCGCGACAGCATCACACCGCTGACGACCAGTCCGGACCGTGTGGTGGCGACCGCCAGGCTGAAGACGGCGACATTATTGAAGTGGTCACCCACCTCGCTGACCACTTGTCCGATCCAGGTATTCCGGTAATTGCGGTTGTTCCGCAGGAGGGAAACGAAGGCCGTCATTGGGGGCTGGGCCCGACAATGTTCGCGGCCGAAAAGCGCCGAGACGAGTCTCGGCGCGGCAGCCTCGAAAACCCTTCGCGGCATCGACCCAGGTGGCGACCAACAAGCGCCGGGATGAGTCTCGGCGTGGCAGACACGTGTGGCCGCGCCACATTGCCAGCGCGGGTTTTCATGGATTTTTGTGGGCCGGCGGGGGCCGGTGGGTACAGGCACGAGTGGCCGCGCCACATGGCGCGGTCAGGCAATGTTTTCCTCCCGCACCGTGATGCTCCGGATGTAATCGTGGTCGATTTCGTACCCGAAACCGGGTTCGTCGCGAACCACGATGGTGCCACCCGGCGTGGTCTCGACGGCGGGCTGGATGATGTCGCGCTTCCAATAGCGCTTGCTCGCGGAGACATCGCCAGGCAGCACGAAGTTCGGTAGCGTGGCCATGGCGATGTTGTGGGCGCGTCCGATTCCGGATTCGAGCATCCCCCCGCACCACACCGGTATGGCCGCGGCCTGAGCCACGTCGTGAACGCGGCGCGCTTCCGCGAATCCGCCCACACGGCCCAGCTTGATATTGATGATGCCGCAGGCGTGCAGCTTCACGGCCTGTTCGGCATGATGCGCCGAGCGGATGCACTCGTCCAGGCAGATGGGCGTATTGAGGCGACGCTGCAACTCGGAGTGATCGATGATGTCGTCGTGGCTCAAAGGCTGCTCAATCATCATCAGGAAAAAATCGTCGAGCCGGCGCAAACGGCCGGCATCCGCCAGCGTGTAGGCGGAGTTGGCGTCCGCCATCAGCTTGATGGAGGGGAAACGCTCGCGCACCTGGCGGACTACGTCGACGTCCCATCCGGGCTTGATCTTCATCTTGATGCGCTGGTAGCCGGCTGCCAGCTCGCCCTCGATCTTTTCGAGCAACTGCTCGACGGAGTCCTGAATCCCGATGGAGACGCCGCAGGGTATCTCGCGTCTCACTCCGCCGCCGATCTTTTTCCACAGCGGCACGCCATCGAGCCGCGCGGCCAGGTCCCAGACCGCGGTTTCGAGCCCGCCGCGCGCCATGTTGTGGCCGCGGATGTGGGCTGTCAACGGATAGACGTCTTCCGGCGATTTGAGTTCACGCCCGAGGACACGCGGCGCCACGTAGTCGTGGAGGATCATCCACGCGGAGCCGGTCCACTCTTCGTTGTAGAAGGGATTCTCGCCGGCGGTGACCTCGCCCCAGCCCGACGCGCCATCGGCGTGGACTTCGACCAGGATAATGTCGCGTTGGTAGGTGCGCGAGAAGCTGGTCTCGAAAAAATGGACCAGTGGCATGCGGATCTGGTGCAGCGTGATGCGTTCGAGTTTCATTCCCAAGGCTCCAGGAGGTAGATCCCGTCGGTTTCGGTGCGCTCGAAGCCGGTCACGGCCAGCCCCTGTCCAAAGGCATCCAGGAATTTCTCCGCGTTGGCCTTTTGAATCTCGCGCGCCCGGTTGGGCTCCTCGTTGCGAAGCTTCGCGATCTCCGCCGGGTAGGAGATTTGACCGGCGGGATGGTGCTCCGGTGTCGTTCCCGAGAGAGTCGCGCATACGCGCGGCGATTTGAGCCACCACTCCGCGATGCAGCGGTCGGTCGGGAGTCCTCCGTGCAGCGGACTGTGCGTGACGCCGTACTGATTTTCGTTATAGCGTCGCACGATCGCGCCGAGCCGCTCGATATTGAAAAAGGCGTTCTTCAGCTCCATCGGGTCGAACGTCCATTCGATCAGCTCGATCCCGCGGGACATGGCTTCTTCACGCTGCCGGAGCTTGAGGCGCCGGCCGATGCCCGCGTTGTGATACTCCGGGAGAACGCCCAGCATGTGGCTATGCAGGTAGGGCCGCCCGGGCGGCTTCATGCCGGGAATCGCGAAACAGAATCCGACCATGGGAGGCTCGGGCCTTGCCAGGTCGTAGGCGCCGAAAACGTGGCCGCCGACCTTGCTCACCACTACCAAGAACCGCAGGGGCAGCAGTTCCACATCCGCGAAGCCCCAAATCACCTGCTGCAGGCGAAGCACTTCGGAAAACTCGTCGAGGTGAAACAACTGGCGGATTTCGATCACCGCTTCGCTTCCTGCCACAGCGCCTCCATTTCCTGGATATTGGATTCTTCAATTTTGATTCCGCGCTCGGCGAGCTTCCGCTCGATATAGCCGAAGCGGCGGCGGAATTTGGCGTTGGTCTTGCGCAGCGCCTGCTCCGGATCTACCTTGACGAACCGCGCCAGGTTCACCAGCACGAACAACAGGTCGCCCAACTCGTCCTCGAGTTCCGCGTGCGATGCCCTCTGCCGCGCCTCAGCGAACTCGGCCAGTTCCTCGTGAAGCTTTTCGAGGACCTGGTCCGGATTCTCCCAATCGAATCCCACGCCGGCAGCGCGGGAAGCGATCTGCTGCGCTTCGACCAGGGCCGGAAGTGCGCGCGGAACGCCGTCGAGGAGTCCCTGGTCGTGTTGGTCCTTCTTTCCGGCTTTCTCCGCGGCCTTGACTTCGCCCCAGATGCGTTTCACATCGCCGGCAGTCTCTGCCGATCCCTCACCGAAGACGTGGGGGTGTCTGCGCACCAGTTTCTGATTGATGGCGTCCAGCGCGTCGTCGATCGAAAAGCGATCTTCTTCGGCGGCCATTTCGGCATAGAAGACGGCCTGCAGGAGGAAGTCGCCCAACTCCTCTGCGAGGCCATTCCAGTCGCGCCGGTCAATCGCGTCCAACACTTCATAGGTTTCTTCGAGTGTGTAGGGCTTGATGGTGTCGAAGGTCTGCTCACGGTCCCAGGGACAACCGCCGGGCGCGCGCAGGCGGGCCATCAGCTCGACGAGCGTTTGGAACTTCTCTCCAGCCGCAGAGTGGTTTTTCATGGTCGGGCGAGCGGTTTCCCCTCAATGTAACATGGTGCGCGGCGAGGGCCGGGACTAGACATCGGAGAGGGGGTGGACGCACTCCGGCCTGACACTTTTCCGGACGGCCAGCACCGGATTGGTGGCGACCCAAAAAGCTGCGGACACGAGTGTCCGCGCCACGTCGAAGCCTCTAGAAGGCGAACCGGATCTGCAGTTCGAGACGGCGGTTGTTGGCTGTTTCGTAGAAGCCTTCGCCGTTGGGCGATCCGGCAATCTGGTTGGCGAAGCCGAAGAGCGGCGAGGTGATGTTGCCGATGATGGGCCCCGGGTTGTTGTGGTTTAACAGATTGCGGATCGACATCGAGAGGGTCAGGTTATAGCGCCTGCTGCTGGTAGGCGTCCCGATGATCCCGCCCAATCCGCGTCCCGAGGCCGCGGCGGGAGCCAGCCCGCCGATCGCCGGGCCGGTGTTGGGCCGTGGTTCCGCACTCGCGCTTTTCTTTTCCGGGCCGAGGCCGATGGTCTTTGCCAGCCTCAGGTTGAAGGTCAACTGGCTGGGACCCCGGCCATAGTTGCGCGAAATCAGTGTCTCGCCGGGCGCCGGATTCGGGTCAAGCAGGCCGTACGATGTGGCGATCAGGCCGGGCCTTGCGGGCCCCGAAATCAGGGCGGGGCGGCCGTTGAAGAGGGTGGTTCCGTAGAGGTCGCTGCCCGCCGTGATGTCGAAAGGCGCTCCGGATTGCAGCACCACGAAGGGGCTGATGCGCACATTCCATCGCAGGTTGATCGATCCGCCAATGGTCCCGCGATGCCGCACGTCCGTGGATGCGGGGCCGTATTCTCCGGCGTAATTGTAGGGGTTGGCGGGGAAGGTGCCAACGCCGTCGCTGTTGCTCCGGGCGTGATTGAGCACGTAGAAGCCGAACAGGGATAAGCCCGCGTTCAGCTTGGCATTGACATTGGCGATCAACTGGCTCTGGTTGTAGAGGCCCGCCGATTCCGCCAGGAACACCGGGCCAGGGCGTCCCAGCGGAAAGACTCCGCTTCCAGACACGCCCGGCCGGAAGGTGCCGGGCAGCGGGGCGTTGATATCGTCAGAGCGCAGCAGGTGTACGCCGTGGGAGTTGGTATAAGTGAGAGCGAGGGTGGTGTTGCGGGGCAACTGCCGTTCGAGAGAGGCGGCGGTTTGCATGAGGTAGGGCGCGCGCAGGCGAGAGCTGATCTCCTGGATCGCCTGTGTGGACTGAAATCCCGCGAGCATTGCAGCGGTGGGGAGATTCGGGAAGAAGTCCGGATCCGTCACAACGTACTGCTGCTGCACGGTGCCGTTGTAGCGCTCGGCATTGAGCGTATTGCCGAGAGCAAAACGGTCGTAGAACATGCCGAAACCGGCGCGGAGCACGGTCCTGGAGGAGGTCTTCTTGCCGCCGCCAGGCGCCCACGCCACCGCCACGCGCGGCGCGAAATCATGATGGTCGTGGATGTTGGTCTGGGTCTCATAGCGCAGACCGAAGCTCAGCGTCAGGTTGGGCCTGGCCCGCCAATCGTCGCCGGCGAAGACTCCCATGTCGATCTGGTGGACTTCGAGTTCCGGGATCCCCTGGTTCAGCGTGAACTGCGTGGCCCCTCCGCCAAGCGCGCGGATCTGCGCGGGCGTCAGGCCCATCTGTTGAAACAGCAGCGTGCGGCGATACCGCTCGATGGATTCGATGGGAGCGACAGATCCGTCGGCGAGCGGCTGGTTGTTGGCGTCGAGCACCGGCTCCAGCGCTCCTCCGCCGAACGTGAACGTCCCGTTGAAATTCTGCGGCGAAACGCTGTCGTCCGTTTGCCCGCGCACGCGCACACCAAACTTCACGGAGTGCGCGTGATGCACGACGGAGGTGTAGTTCTGTAACTCGAAGCTGTTCTGGGTGTCGGTCGTCAGTCCAACGGTCGAGCCGCCGCCATTGAATGCGCCGAGCACCTGAATGGCGGGGGCGAGCGTGTTGGCAGAGTACCGGCTGGCCGAGCGGTAATACTGAAAGCGCGTCTCGTTGACCGCGGTTCCCATCACCGCGGTGTCGGCCACCTGCACCGTCTGATTGAGATAGTGAGTCGAGTAGCCCCGCGAGATGAGGTCGAAGCCTCCGATGCCCGCGTCGTCGGCGCCCATGCGCGTCACGCCGTAGCGGAACATCAGAGTGTGATTGGTGCTGAGCTGGTAATCGATGCGCGGTGTGACGCGGGTGTAACGGCCAGACGTAGTGAGAATGCTGTTGAACGGATCGATGGCGAAGGCTCTGGGATCCACGACCACGCCGTTGGAGATCGAGCCGTTGTCCACCATGTTGCGCTGCCCGTCCAGGGTGAACGAGGCGCGCTTGGAGAGCGGACCGCCGGCGCTCCCTTCAAACTCCTGGAGAAGAAAAGGCGCTTTCTGGCCGGCGTACGGATTGCGGGAATTCCACGCCTGCGTGCCGAGGTTGTAGTTAATATTTCCGCGGTACTTGTCGGCGCCGGGCTTGGTGAAGATTTCGATGCGGCCGAGGCCCAGCTTGTCGTATTCGGGCGCAAATGGATTCTGGTTGATGCGGATCTCGCGGATGGACTCCTTGGGGGGCAGCTCGCCGCCGCTGAAGCCATCGATGAAGATGGCGCCGCCATTGGGCCCGGCCGCGGGGCCGGCCAGCGCCTGCAGGTCGGCCAGAAGATCGTCGGGATTGTCGGAGAGCGCGTCGAGGTCCTCGCCGGTCAGCACTACGGCGTTGGCGTTGTTCGATGCGGCGGTGCTGACGGAGGGCCCAGCGTCTTCCTGCACGGTCACTTTTTCCGTCAAGGAAACGACATGCAACTGGAGGTTCAACGTCTGGGCGCCGGGCTTGAGGGTGATCTTCACCGGCTGCGCAGTGGCCAGTTGCGGTGCGGACGCCTGCACACTGTAGTCGCCCGGAGGGAGTCCGGTGAAGGAGTAGGCGCCATTGCTGTCGGCCGTGGCGGTTTGCACCTTCTTGTCGGGGCGGGTCAAGCGGACGGTGGCGGCTGGAATGATGGCGCCGCTCTCGTCGGTGATGAGGCCGCGTAAATTGGCGGTCTGCGCGAACAGGGCGGGAGGGACGATGAGAAATAACAGCAGACGGCAAATCGCACTCATTCCGGACGATCCGTTGAGACTGCAACGATTATCGGACACAGCGGATTAACACACGATGAACTGGAGTCGCGATAAGCGGGATGTGGCGCGGGCACTCTTGTCTGCCGCGCCCCGGCTCATCGGGGCGCTTTTCGGGTCCGGCTACACATCGACCGTCGCGAACCCGACTGCGCGGCGGCAAAAAGCGTCAAGGCACGAGTGCCTGCGCCACATGTCCGGCCTGTTACACTCATAGTTCTACAGTGGAAGACCTTTACGCGGCCCTGAAGCGCTATTGGGGCTACGACTCCTTTCGCCCGCTGCAAGAGCGGATCATCCAGAGCCTTCTCGCGGGCCATGATACCGCCGTCGTCATGCCCACGGGAGGCGGCAAGTCGCTGTGCTACCAGTTGCCGGCGCTCGCCATGGGAAAAATCGTAGTCGTGGTTTCGCCGCTGATCGCCCTCATGCAGGACCAGGTGGCCCAACTCGGCGATATGGGCATCCCGGCAGCCGTCCTGAACAGCACTCAAGGCTTGGACACGCAACGCGCCGTGATGCGCGCGGCGGCCCAAGGCGCCTACCGCCTGCTGTACCTTTCTCCGGAACGGCTCGCGCGGCAGGACACCATCGGTTGGCTGCAGTCGCTGCCGCTGGCGTTCTTTGCCATCGACGAGGCCCACTGCATTTCCGAATGGGGGCACGAGTTCCGGCCCGAATATCGCCAGCTCAGCTCGCTGCGGAAGCATTTCCCCGACAAGCCCATCGCGGCGTTCACCGCCAGCGCGACGCAGCGCGTGCGGCACGACATCCTGGAGCAACTTCAGCTCCGACAGCCGCAGAAATTCATCGCCAGCTTCCACCGTGCCAACTTGCGCTACATCGTCCACCAATGCGAAAAGGGAGCGCACCGCGTCCGCCTGCTGGCTGCCATTCGGGCGTATGCGGGGGAGAGCATAATCGTCTATGCTCCCACGATCGCCATCGTCGATCAGACGGTGGATTTCCTTGCCGAACGCGGGATCGGCGCCGTTCCGTATCACGGCCAGATGGAGACCGAAGAGCGGCGCCGCAACCAGGAACGGTGGATGAACGACGAGGTTCGCGTCCTGGTCGGCACCATCGCATTCGGCCTGGGAATCAACAAGTCCGCGGTCCGCGCCGTAATTCACACGTCACTGCCGAAATCCATCGAGCAATACTACCAGGAGGCCGGCCGCGCCGGGCGCGATGGACTACCCGCCGACTGCCTGCTCTTGTGGCAGCCGAAGGATGCGGGCCTGCTCGCCTACTTCATCGAGCAGATGAGCGATCGCGACGAGAAGGAGCGCGCCTGGCAGCGCTATCACGCGGTGCGGCGGTTCGCGGAGGGAAACTCTTGCCGGCACTTGCAGATTTGCCATCACTTCGGACAGACCCCCCGGTGGGAGCGCTGCGAGATGTGCGATGTGTGCGGCAACGTGCCCGAGTGGCTGCAGGCGCCGACGGATGACGACAGCCTGACGTTAAAAAAGAGGCCGACACCTCGGGCCCCAGAACCGTTGGCATCCAATCGCGAGTTGGTGGACTTCTTCAAGGCGTGGCGCCGCCGGATCGCCAGGGCTAACGACGTTCCCGCGTATGTGGTGATGAGCGACGCCACGCTCGAAGACCTCTGCCGGCGAGGGCCGAGGGACCGGGGCGAACTGCTGGAGGTCACCGGCATCGGCGAGAGGAAGGCGGAATTGTATGGCGACGAGATCTTCGCTGCGTTCGCTGCCTTTCGGGCTGGGGCACGGGCAGAAGTGCGCGATGCGGAGCAGGAATCGCCGGCGGAAGAGACCATTCGTCTCCTGGCGGAGGGCAAGACGCCTGAGGAAATCGCGCGGATTCGGGGGCGTCAACTCGCTACCGTAGTCCAGGCGGTTGCCGCCCTGGTCGAAAAAGGCCGGATCGACTATCGCATCGAATGGGTGGGCCCCGAGGTCCACCGGCAGACGGAAGAGGCTGTCCGTCGAATCGGGTGGGAGCGTTTGAAGCCCTTGAAGGACGCTCTTCCGGCGGAGGTTTCGTATGAGCAGATCCGCCTGGTGGTGGCATATCTCCGGCGATCGCAGGACGGAAACGCCTAGCCGTACGTCTATTGCCCATCGGAGGTTGGAATGGAGACGTTGTTTCGGGAACTGCGGTACGGCTTCCGGGCGCTCGCCAAATCCCCCGGATTTTCCGCCATCGCGGTACTGACACTGGCGTTGGGCATTGGGGCGTCCACCGCGATTTTCTCCGTTGTGGACGCGGTTCTGTTGCGCGCTCTTCCTTACCCCGAGCCGGAGAAGATCGTGCGGATCTGGGAGCAGGCGTCCAATGGCCACCGGATGAACGTGGCGGATCCTAACCTGAACGACTTTCGCGCGCAGAACAACACTCTTGCGGGATTGTCGGAATATGCCGAACTCGAGACCACGGTGGCGGGCGGCAGCGAGCCCGTGCGCGCTCCGATTGCCGAGGTGGCCAACGGTTTCTTTCAGGTCCTGGGCGTGGCGCCTTTTCTCGGCCGGGGCTTTGTGCCAGACGAGGACCGCCTCCACGGCACGCCGGCTGCGATCGTCAGTTATGGCTTCTGGCAGCGATATCTCGGGGGGGCCGCGGATCTCTCGCAATTCCATTTGCGGATGGTCGGAGGGGTGTACCCGGTCATCGGAGTGATGCCGCCGGAGTTTGATTATCCCGCGGGATTCGCGGCATGGGTTCCGCGCGAATTCAATCCCGATGTCAGCCGCACCGCGCACAATTGGCGATTGATCGGGCGCCTTCGGGATGGGGTGACGGTCGCCCAGGCGCGCGCCAATCTGAGCACGATTGCCCGACGCATCAAGGAACAGTACGGACCGAAGGTGACTCTGGTGGATGCCGCGGTGGTGCCGCTCGCCGACGCCCTGGTGGGCAACGTGAGGACCGCTCTGCTGACTCTTCTGGTGGCGGTGGGCCTCCTGCTTCTGGTCGCATGCGCCAATGTCGCCGGGCTGCTGGTGGCCCGCACCTCGGCCCGGCGGAAGGAATTGGCGGTTCGGATGGCTCTCGGCGCGGGGCGCGGCCGGCTCATGCAGCAGTTCCTCGCGGAGTCCTTTCTGCTTTCCATCGGCGGCGGGTTGCTGGGTATGCTGATCGCGAGTTGGGCGGTGCGCGTGCTGCCGGCAATTCTTCCGGCGAATCTGCCGCGGCAGCAGGGAATCGCGATTAATCCATCCGTGCTGCTGTTCGGCTTCGCCGCGGTACTGGCGGTGGCTGTTTCGCTCGGGCTTTTTGCCGCCTGGCGCGCCGCGTCCGGAGGCCTGCAGGAGGCCCTCAGTGCCGGCTCCCGCGGCAATAGTGGCGCGGGTCTCAATCAGCGGCTGCGCGGCCTGGTGGTGACCGGCGAGATCGCCGCGACGCTCATGATCCTGACGGGAGCGGGCCTTCTCGGCCGCAGTTTCCTGCGCTTGATCTCCACAAACCCGGGATTCAGCCCCCAGAACCTGATCACGATCCAGTTTCCGCTTCCGATTCCGCAAGGCCAGCTGTTTAAGATGGACGCCGCCACGATTGCGCGCCAGGTCCATCTGGCGGATGCCATCTTGACCCGGATCCGCGCCATTCCGGGCGCCGGAACCGTGGGGTTCGGCGGCGCCATGCCGGTGGCCGAGGGCGACAACCTGGTGGACGCAACCTTCGTCGTCCTCAACGGCCAGAAGCCGCTGTCCGACATCAAAGAGTTCGAGCAGATGGCCGCGGATCGCACTCGAACCGGAGGCGCATCTTACTGCATCGCCGGCGAGGCGTACTTCCGCGCCCTGGGCATTCCGCTGATCCGCGGCCGGATGTTCGGTGAGCAGGACGACTCGAACTCGCCCACGGTTGCGCTCATCAGCCAAACGCTGGCGCGCCAGCGATGGCCCGATCAGGACCCCACAGGCCAGGTAATCGAGTTCGGCAACTTGCAGCCGCTGACGATCGTGGGCGTGGTGGGCGATGTTCGAGCGCTTGGACTGGATCGGCCCGCCAGTCCCCTGGTTTACGTCGATTACCGGCAGCATGCAATGGATGCCAATTCCACGCCTACGATCCTGATGCGCACCGGCGCGCCAACGAGGCAGATGGTTTCCGCCGCGCGCGACATCCTGCGCGATCTCGCTCCCGATGCTCCCCTGAAATTCGCGACCTTTGAGGATGCGATGGGCGGCTGGCTCGCGGACCGCCGTTTTCTGCTGCTTCTCGTGGGGCTGTTCGCAGCCTCCGCCCTAGTTCTGGCCGCTGTTGGTATCTACGGACTCGTGGCTTTTGCAGTTACGCGGCGCACCCAGGAGATCGGCGTTCGGGTGGCGCTGGGTGCGCAGCGCAGTGACGTTCTGCGCCTGGTCGTGGGCGAAAGCGCGCGGCTCGCCGTGCTGGGCGTGGCGATTGGCATGGGCCTTTCGTTCCTCGTCACGCGCCTCCTGGCAAGCCTGCTCTTCGGTATCAGTGCCACCGACCCGATTACTTTTGCCGGTGTAGCTCTGCTGCTTTCGTTCGTGGCGTTGCTGGCGTCGTACATTCCCGCGCGGCGGGCCATGCGCCTCGATCCCAATAGTGCTCTGCGTTGCGATTGAGCAGCCATCCGCGCGCCGGATGCCTTGACTTCCTACGGATGAGAGCTTAATATGTAGAAGATCTAGGCATACCCAACCGGAAGCGAGGGGAAATGTGGCGAAGCCGGCGGGAACGGGAGCTGGACAAAGAACTCCGCTTTCACATCGAGAGCCAGGTGGAAGAGAATCTGCGTCGCGGAATGCCGCCGGTCGAAGCGCGGCGCCAGGCGATGCTGATGTTCGGAAGCCAGGCGGAGATCAAAGAAGAGTGCCGCGAGGTACGGCCGCTCTACTGGCTGGGAGTTATCGGGGCCGACGCGCGATACGCCGCGCGAACGTTGCGCGCGAGCTCGGTATTCACGCTGACGGCGATACTTTCGATCGCACTCGGCGTGGGAGCTAACGCCGCCATCTTCACGTTATTGCACGCGGCGCTCTGGAGGCCGCTGCCCGCACCCCGACCGTCTGAGCTGTTTCACCTGGTACGCAGCGACGGGGTGGAAGACCACTGGAGCTATTCCTGGGCGCTCTTCGAGGAACTCAGAGATGCCGCGGCGCCGTTCGGAACGCTGATCGGCCGCGGATCCGCCGGACTGCGCAAATTCAGCGCCGGCGGGACGGAGCCAATGACAGGTCCGGCCCGAAGGTTGTGGTGGTCAACGAGACGTTTGCACGCAAATTCTTCGGAAGCGTGGATGCACTGGGGCACTTCGTGGTCAACTCCTTACCCAAGCTGGCGCCGGCCGAGATCGTAGGTGTGGTGCGGGACGTGAAGCACATGGGCGTAAAGGAGCGAGTCTGGCCGGTGATGTACCTGCCCGCCACGCAGGCGGACGGCCCGGAAGGCATGCTGCTGGTGCGGTCGCGGTGGAGCGCCTCCGACGCGGTGAGCCTGGTCCGCGCCGAACTCAAACAGGCCGACCCGTCCGCGCCGGTCGAATCCTCCAGGACGCTGCAGACCGCGGTGGACTCGATGATTTCCCGCGAGCGCCTGATTGCCTGGTTGTCCGCGGCTTTCGGTGTGCTGGCCACGCTGCTGGCGGCCGTTGGGCTTTACGGAGTGATGGCGTACAACATGTCGCGTCGGACCGGCGAGATCGGAATTCGGATGGCCTTGGGCGCCCGGCCGGAGCACATTCGCAAGCTGGCGCTCACCGAAGTGCTGCGCCTGATCTTGGCAGGGATCCTCGCGGGAGTACCGCTGGCTTTGGCCGCGGGCCGGGTGATTCGTGGGCTGCTGTACGGCACGAGCCCGGTCGATCCGCGCGTGATCGGCGCTGCCGTATTCTCGATGACCGCGGTGGCGCTGTTGGCCGGATGGTTGCCTGCCAACCGTGCCGCGCGGGTCGATCCCAACTCTGCGCTCCGGCACGGGTGATGCACAGTCTATTTCGGATACATGGCGGGATAACCTTCGCGCATCTCCTGCGCCTGCTCGCGCGCAAACTCGATCTGAATCAGCGGGCCCTTGCCCATGCCGGGGCAATAGCGCGCCGTCTTGCGCCATTCGCGGCGGCTCTCGACTAACTCGGGCCAGAAGGGGAAGATGCGGCACTGGGTCGGCTTGGCGGGATGGATCGAGCATCCATCGTCCTTCAGGAAGATGCAGTTGGAGTCGCGGGGCACTCGCAGACGCATGCGGTTGCGGGTGCGGAAGACGTAGCGTTTCTCAAACGCGGGCGCGCTCATGCCGAGGAACTCGGCCATGCGTGGAAGGTCCGCCTCCGTCAGATAGACGAAGCCCTGTTGCCGGCAGCACTCGGTGCAGCCGGGCTGGCACTCGAAGCGCAATCCCTCCGCCATGTTCTCCATTATGGGCCGTGGCGGCGGTAGATGCGCGTTCCCGCGGTCTCGGCGACGAGGTCGTACTGCGCGAACCAGGGGCGCAGATCGTCGTAACGGGAGATTGCGAGCGCAGGATTGTAGGGACCGAGGCCATCGGCGATGAAGGTTGGCTTGGTCTCCACCAGGCGGCGGCGATTGCGCCCGGCGATTTCGGGCGCGGTCGGAAGAGCGCTGGTGAGATGGCGGTCGGCGATGACGCCGGTAAGAGGTTGGGAGTCGAGGAACGGGGTCCCGCCCGGGAGACCGGCGAGAACGTTCAGTTCGGGGCGGTAGCCCCAGACGAAGAGGGTGTCGCCAGGGCGGGCAAGGGCGTCGATTTTAGCGGCCGCATCGCGGCAATCGGCCCACAACGCGAGATCGCGCATGGCCGCGGGATCGCCGCGCAGGATGCCGATGTCGCGCGAGCCGAAGCGAACGGCGGGAAGGGAGAGCGTGACGAGGAGCAGCGCGGCGCGCCAGCGGCGCGGCACCAGGCAGGCGCCCTCTGCTGCGGCCATCACGAGAACCGGCAGGAGCGCGAAGTAGTAGCGGGGGAAGAAACGCGCGCCGGCGGACACCATTGCGACGGCGAGCGCCAACCATGCCGCCAGAGGCCACCGGTGCTCTCTGCAGCGCAGGAAATAAACCGCGGCGAAGATCACCAAGGCCACATGAAAGCCGGCCCAGTTGGCAGTGCGGGTCAGACCTTCCGCCGCCGGATGGGCAACCGCGCTGTCGCGCGCATACAGCGCGCCCCATTGCCATACCGGCTCCAACCAGCCGCTCGACACCAGCCAGACTCCGGCCGCGGTCGCAGCGTAGGCTGCCAGAATCCGTTTCCATTCGCGAAACTGCCACAACAGCAGCGGCGTGAGCAGCAGAGCCTTCCCGTTGGCGAGCAGTCCCGCCGCCGCGCAGGCCGCTCCCCATGCCGGACGTTTCGCGGCGAGGGCCCACGCGGTGCCTAGTGCGAAAGGCACCAGCAAGAGATCGGGGGCTAAAGAGATGAGGGCGAACGGATGGTCGAAGGCGAGGAAGAACGCCATGCCGGCAGCGGCGAACCTGCCCGCTTGGGCATCAAATAGCGCGGCGGCCGTTCGACCGGCCAGCCAACAGCAGAGCAAGGCGAAGAGCGCGCCGCCGAGGCGAAGCGGCCAGCCCGTCCTGGCATCCCAGAGTAGATAGATCCACGCGTAGAGCGGCGGCTTGTCGAACCAGATGTCTCGGTAGAGCGCGGCGCCTTCCAGGATGCGGCGGGCTCCGGCGATCCCATATGCCTCATCCGCCCACAGGACGTTCACGTGGCACAGGCGGACTACCGTCAGGAGCGCGAAGCAAGCTGCCCAGAAACCGCCGCTCCGCGCCGCGGCGGAGGGGTTCGTGTCGTGGAGCAAGACTCCACAATAGCGCTCTCGGCGGGCCGGCAGACAGGAGCGTCTGCAGAACTGCCTTAAAACGTAATCCGGGCGCTGAATTGCAGCTTGCGCGGCTGATTGGCCATCGCCGAGAAGATTCCGAAGCTGGCGGAATCGATGTTCGTGCCGGGGGCGGCGAAATGCACCGCGTTGTTCACGTTGAACGCATCTACCTGGAAGGCCAGCCGGATCCGCTCGCGAATGGGGAACTCGCGGCGCACGCTCAGGTCGAGGTCGGCGTTGTGCGGTGCGAATAACCCCAGGGGTGCGGAGCGTGCGATGTTGCCTGCGGTGTAAATCGGAGGATCGACGAAGGCCGCCTTATTCAGGTAGGCCGTGGTGCCGACATTCGCGCCGCCGCTGCCGATCGAGCCGTTCTGCCACACGCTGCCGGAGAAGCCCGGACTGAAGTTGGGATAGCAGACGGCGTCGATGATGCCGCCGCCGGTACAGGTGCCGCTGATCGACAAGGGCGCGCCCTTGGTGAAGGTGAAGATGCCGGAGACCTGCCAGTTGCCGATCACGGATTGCACCACTCTGTTGCTGCTGCCGAGCTTGTGGCCGGCGCCGAACGGCAGTTGGTAGACGAACGTGGCGGTGACCACGGTGGGGTGATCGATAGTGCCGGGGCCCTTCTCCAGGAAGTCTTTGTTAGGATCGCGAACACCCGCGAGGTCGTCGAGTTCCTTGCTGTAGGTGTAGTTGAACATGAAAGTGAGGCCGCGAGAGAAGCGCTGGTTGAGCGAGATCTGGAGCGCGTTGTAGGTGGAGTTGCCGACATCGAGCCAGGGATCGGAAATGCCGCTGTATTGCGGGAAGGGCCGCACTGCCTGCGCGATGGTGCCGGTGAAATTGGGGAAAGGAACGGCGATGTTCGGGAAGAGCGCCTGCGCCTGCGCCAGACTGGTGGCCGAGAGAGTCTGCGTGAGCAGCGGGCCCAGCGCCAGATATTGGATCGGAATCTGGTTCGTGAAGGGGCCGGCGATTCCTGCGCCCGGCAGCCAGTGGCCGGCGCTCGCGCTGTAGGCCAGGCTCAGCACCAGGTTCCTGGTGAAGGAGTGCTGGATGTTGAAGCTCCAGTCTTCGTAATAGGGCGCCTTGCCGCCGAAATTCGGATCGCCGTAGGTGACAGTCTGGGCGGTGGTCGGTCCGGATCCCACGGAGGCGCCGGCGGCGGCGGTGATGAAGCCGATGCCATAGCTCGGATTAAAGAACGGAGGATTCAGCGGATTGCCGGGGTAGCCATTGTTCCAGTTGTATGCGGGTTGCCCCGTGACGGAACTCGAGAGGCTGCCGTTGTTGTTGAAGCCCACCTGGCTGAGTCCCTGGCGCCCGTTGGTGCGGCCGCCCACGCCGCCGGCATGGGCGTAGAAAATGCTGTAGCTGGCGCGGATCACGGTCTTTTCGCCGACCCGGTACGCGATGCCGACGCGCGGGCCGGGGTTGACGTTGTGCTGTTTGACGGGAGTGGAGCAATGGCAGCTATCCGGGCCGTTGCCGGCGAATTCCAATGCGCCCGGAATGCCGCCCGCCAGGGGATTCGCGAGCGTGGGATTGAAGAACGACATCACGTTGTTCACCTCCGTAAACGGACTCCAGATGTTCCAGCGCAGGCCTAGATTGATGGTCAGGCGCGAACTCGCTTTGAAGTCGTCCTGCACGTACCACGCGTAGGTCCTGTAGCGGCCTCCGGTTTCGGCCACGGAGTTCTGGGTCACCACGCTGCTGTCCGCGGCGCCCAGCAGGAAGCCCGCGTATCCCAGGCCGGTGGTGCTGATGAGGGTCCCGGAAGAATTGAAGTTGGCGGTCTCGTTGTTGCTGAACGTGAACCCGGCCTGAGTGCCGGTGAGAGGTGTGTTCTCGTTATCCTGCAACGACTGGACCTGGAAGCCGAAAGTGAAGTTGTGTTTTCCATGGGTCCAGAGCAGGTTGTCCTGGAACTCGATGGTGTTCTGAGCCTCGTTGAAGGCATGTGAGTTGGTGCCGTCCCAGCTTACCGGGGCGTTCGTTCCACCAAAGGTGATGTCCGGAAATCCAGTGCTCGCGATGCCGGGAGGAAGACCGGTGAGCCCAGCCTTGCTCGGGTAGTTGCCGCTGGCGGTGTTGCTCGTCAACGGAATGAACAAGCGGCTGAGCGAGACGCTCGCCTGATTCACCAGATTGGAGCTGATGATGTGATTGTCGTGAATCTGGGCCAGTGTGGCGTACTCGATGACGCCTCGCCCATCGGTGTACGGCACCGGGAGAGTAGAGGTGCTGATCGGCACGAGACTGCCGACGATCGGATTGGCGTACTTGCCGGTGCTGAAAAGGGCAAAGACGCGGTTCTTACCGCTGATGTCCCAATCCACTTTGTCGGTGGTGCTGTCGTTGTTGACGGTGTTGGGCAGGGTCGCGAGGTAGTTGTTGGTGATCGCGCCGGTGGTCGGGTTCGGAAGGTACGACTGGAACGATTGCGAGATTTTGGAGATGCGGCTGGAGGGGATCGTGTTATTGGGAAAGGGCGTGCGCACGGCGGTTCCGGTAGCGCTGGCCGGGTCGTAGATCAATTGCGGGAATGCGCTGAAATCGCCGGTCCGCTCCGCGAGCGTGGGGATCGACTGATATCCGGGAGGCGTGGCCGAAACGAAACGGTAGCCATCGTAGTTGCCGTAGAAGAAGATTTTGTTCCGCTTGATGGGCCCGCTGATGTTGGCGCCGAATTCGTTCTGGTGCTCGATGGGAGTAGTGAGGGCGAAGAAGCCGCGGGCGTCGAAGTCGGTGTTGCGGAAGTACTCGTAGGCACCGCCGTGGAACTGGTTGGCACCGGACTTCAGCACGTAGTTGGACACGCCCTGCCCTTCATACATCGCCTTGGCGCCTGCGGTCTCTACCTGAAATTGCTCGACCGCCTCCACTGAGATGCCGAAGGCCAGATTGCGTGTGTCGCTCTCGGTTCCGGCGCTGGTTAGCGGGAGACCTTCGATGTAGACCTCGTTCTGATACGTTTGGCCGCCATTGTAAGAGCCGGTGGACGGTCCTGCCGGCTGCGTGCTGTAACTATTCACGCCGATGGCGAGGCCTGCGAACGCGGAGGGGTCGCGAGCGGCTCCATTCATGGCCAGCGGGAGGGAATCGTAGACATGATTATCGACGGACGATCCGAGCGACACGTCGTCGGTTTTGAGGATGGTGGGCTGATCGTCCACGGTGATGGACTGGGTGGCAGCGCCTATCTGCAGTTTGGGGTTCACGCTTACGTTGGCAAGGGCTTCCACGACGACGTGTTCCTGCGTGTAGGTCTGGAAGCCGGTGGCTTTGACGGTGACCGTATATTCGCCGGCCGGCAGCAGCGGCAGGACGAAGACACCCGCTTCGGTGGTCTTGCGGGCCATTTCCACTCCGGTGGCCACATTCGAGGCGGTGACGGAGGCGCCGGCGATGGCGGCACCGGATGGATCGGTGACGCTGCCTTCGATGGTGCCGGTCCCGCCGACCTGGGCGAGCGCGGACCCGGAGAGTAACAGGAAGCAAAGTGCGGCGTGGCGCATGCTATTCAACTCCTCGTGGAATTCCCTGAGTTCGTGGAATCAGAATAAGAGCACGGCGTGCGGGCCGACAACGGAATTCCCCTGTGTCGAAGCGGTTCTGCACTGTAAAACGGCGTGAGGCCGCTAAGTTGGCGGATTTGAGGGAATTGCATTTATTACCGAGATCGTTCGGGGGATGTCATCGTTTCGGAATGCAATACGGAGAACCCCGGCGCACGCTTGGTTAATCTGGTGATGCGGTGTCCACCATCAGCGCATCGGAAGCCGAGAGCCGCTTTCAGGAGCTTCTCGACCGCTCTCCGCGGTGAGGAGATCGTCGTGACGCGGGACGATCAGCCGATCGCGCGGCTGGTACCGGAAAGGCACTACGCAGCGGAGCGTGTTCGCCAGGCGGTTGAAGATCTTCGAACGCTGCGAAGGGAACGCCGTTCGTAGACGGCTCCGGACGAGTTCGCGCGGGGACGGCCGAACTCGACGGGCTGACGCCACTGATTGACTTCGAGGCTCCTCATCTCGCTTTCAGCAGCATCACCGGGCTTGCCGGCAAATTCGGCCTGACGATTTACGATGCAACGTAGCTGGAACTCGCGATCCGTAGAAATCTGCCGCTCGCCACGCGTGACGCGCCTTCAAACGAGGCCGCGCGGCTCTCCGGCGTCGCCACGCTGCCTTGATTCACTTCGCCGCTGCCTCGGCCAACTCTCCGACCTTGCGGATCTCCAGCACCAGGTCGCCTTCGCCGTCGACGAAGAATGCCGGGGCGAAGCGCCTGCCCCACAAGATTTCGTCATGTCGGTACGAATAGCGGGCCGCAACCGTCTGGCTGAAGGTATCGTCGTACGCCTTGACGAGGATCAGCACCTCCGCCTGAAGCCGCGCCAGATCTTCAGCCGTCTTGCCCCAAAGCGGACTTTCCGAATCGATCGGGTGGACCACGGTCCAGGTGAGCGGCAGGAACAACACGCCGTCGCGTTCCAGCTTCAGCATTTGATAGGTGCGCTTCGGTTCGCCGTCGGCCGTCTCCACGGTCATGAGCATGGGCCGCACTTCCAACTCCATCAGCGAATTGGGACGCCGGTTGACCACGCGAAACTGCAGGCTTGTGCCCTCCTGGTAGGGACTCACCACCATGGAGTCGCTGAAGCCGATCCGCGCGGACGGGCGCGAGACGCGGCCGTACAGCAGCCCGGTGGCGACCGCAAACGCCAGCACTCCCACCAGGGATTCGAACGACGAGACCAGGTTGGCCGACAAGCCTTTGGGCGAGATGTTCCCATAACCGACCGTGGTGAGGGTGTGAGCGCTGAAGAAGAACCCGCTCATGAAGCGCTCGAAGGGCGTAGACGAATCGCCGCCCTGCAGTTGATCCGTCCCCAGCGCGAAATAAACCGCGGCGAACAAGGTATTGATCACCACATAGCATACGAAGAGCGACGCCAGGAATCGGCACCAGCCCATGTTGATGAGGTGCAGGTACGGGTGAACATCGCGCCAGGTGGTGCCGCGCCGATGTACGTTGAAGCTGCCGTCTTTATTGATGACCCGGCGGAAGGGAGAGGTGAATTGCTGGGTTAGGCCCGGGTCGAAGCCGACTTTGTGCATACATACAAGATCATAAGAGAGCCCGCGCGGTTTCACTTACGCCGCGGACAGCCACTCCCGGACCAGATCCTCCGGGCTCCCCTTCAGATCGAGGGGCACGCTGCGCGTTTCCCGGTTGCCTTCCAGATAAGCCGCGACGATCCCACCGGGCGTTGGACGCAGTTCCAGCCTGCGATCGCGCGCTTCCAGACGCAGGGTGGAACCCAGCCACACAATGTGCACTTTGGTGCGCATTCCATGACCCACCCGCGCCGCTTGCCGCAGCAGTTCCGCGGTGTAAGACCCCTTCTTCAACTCCTCCGCATAGGGAGCTATGGCCAGTTCGCCGGCACGCTGACTGTCACGTTCCCGCCGCCGCCGTTCCGCGTCTTCCTTGCTCTCCTCCTGGGACTCCAGGCTTTTGAGATTATTCTCCAGGTTGTCGAGGAAGCTCATATTCTCCTATTTTGACGCAAACGGTGCGGCCATTTCGTAATTGGGGTCGGGACCTCCCGGTCTCGAGGTGAGGACTCGCGGTCACCTTACTTATGTGGCAATAAGTCCCTGTAAGTTCGCTATTACTGAATCGTACTATCACTGGAGAGCAGCAGACCCTTTACCACCAGCACTTAGTGTTCGATAGAGTACAGATATTCGCCCCGGAGACGAGCGCAATTCCGGTCCATCCGATACCCTATGGTGTTACCGGGGAGGCTAAGCATGTCCTTGCCGCTGCGCGTGTTGTATATCGGTGCGAGTGGCGCCGAAGCCGTCGCGGCCGAACTGAAACGAGGTGGGTACGCACCCGAATTCGAGCACGTCGTAGAGGAGCCGGCGCTCGACAAAGCGCTTGCTGGAAACTGGGATGTCGCGATCTGCGATTTCCAGCCGGGCGGCATCAGCCCTCTGACGGCGCTCGAGGCCATTCAGGCCAAGAGTATCGATCTCCCGCTGATGGTGGTTTCGGGCAAGATCAAGGATGCGGACGTCCTTTCGGTGCTCAAGGCCGGTGCCGCCGACCACCTGACCCGCACCAACCTGATGCGCCTGAATGCCGCGGTGGAGCGGGAGATCCGCGCGGTCCAGATGCGCCGCGAACGCATCCGGCTGGAAGAGCAGTTCCGGCAGGCTCAGAAAATGGAGGCTGTCGGCCGCCTCGCCGGCGGCGTCGCGCACGATTTCAATAATCTCCTGACCGTCATTACCGGATACAGCGACATGCTGCTGGCCAGCCGGGATCTGAAGCCGGCCCATCGGACCGCGCTCGAGGAAATCCGCCGCTCTGCCGAGCGCGGTGGTGCGCTCACGCACCAATTGCTTGCGTTCAGCCGGAGGCAGCCCCTCGAACCGCGGACCGTCCGGGTTAACGAATTGGTCCTGCAAATCGAGAAGCTCCTCCACCGGCTGATTGGCGAAGATATCGAACTGGTGACCATTCCGGCAGCCGCCCAGGATACCGTGGAAGCCGATCCCGGCCGGTTCGAGCAGGTCATCATGAACCTCGCGGTGAACGCACGCGATGCCATGCCCAATGGCGGGAAGCTGACCATCGAAACCGGGACGGTTTACCTCGACGAAAGCTACACCGCCAAGCGCCTCGGCGTTCAGCCGGGACCGCATGTGACGATCTCGATCATCGATACCGGCGTTGGTATGGATGAGGAGACGCAAAGTCATCTGTTCGAGCCATTCTTCACGACCAAGAAAGCCGGGCGGGGTACGGGGTTGGGGCTCGCGACGGCGTACGGGATCATCCGTCAAAGCGGCGGAGCGATCGGCATGTTCAGCGAACTGGGAAGGGGCACCACCGCGCGGATCTATCTGCCGGTAGCCAAGAGCAGGTTGGCCCCCGAGCCGCAAAAGACCGCCGGCCAGGCGACGCTGAATGGCGCCGAAACCATTCTGGTTGTGGAAGACGAGGCACGCGTCCGGAAGTTGATGGTGGACGTGCTCACAAGCCGCGGCTACACCGTGCTGGAAGCGACTCGCGGCCAGGAAGCCGTACGCGTCGCGAGAAAACATAAGGGCGACATCCACCTGGCCTTGGTTGACGTGGTGATGCCGGAGATGAGCGGGCCCGATCTCGTGCGGGAGCTTTTACCGCGGCGGCCGCAAATGCGCGTGCTTTACATCTCCGGATACACCGAAGAAGCCATCGTGCACCACGGCATCCCGGAATCGGGCGCGGCATTCCTCCAGAAGCCGTTCGTTCCTGACACCCTGGCGCAGAAAGTGCGTGAAGTTCTCGACGGACGCAGCAACTCCGCCAACGACACCAGTTGAGGTGTGTGTTCCGGAGCGGCTAGAATTACCGCTATGAGTCTCCTGAAGAAGCTTCTGCTCAACCTGTTGCTCGGCACCGCGCTGCTGACCGTCGTAACCCCGGGGAATGCGCGAGCCCAAGCCGGCACATCACCATCCGCAACTTCGGCCAAGAAAGATGGCTTGCTCGATCTCAACAGCGCTACCGAAGCCGACCTGAAGAAATTGCCCGGAATCGGCGATGCGTACGCAGCCAGAATCGTGCAAAACCGGCCCTACCGCGCCAAGAACGAGCTTGTCCAGAAGAAGATCATCCCCGACGCCACCTACCAAAAAATCAAGGACCTGGTCATCGCTAAACAGCCCCCCGCGGCCCCAAAGACTCCGCCTAAGAAATAACCGCGTCTCAGCCGCCAGCGTGAGCGTCCATTCAGTCTCCGGCCAGCAGAAACACGATCTATGGCATCATTGATGGACTGTGCCCACTCAGCCCTCCGCGGAAGCCACCGTCGCACGATTGCAGGAATCTACGCTGCGGCGGGAAATGGGCCTCTGGGACCTGGTCCTGGCGCAGGTTCTCTGCGTAGTCGGATCCTCGTGGGTCGGAATTGCGGGTAAACTCGGGCGGGCCCACGTCGTCTTCTGGCTCGGATCGATGCTGTTGTTCTACCTGCCGCTGGCCGCGCTGGTCATCTATCTGAACCGGCTGATGCCGCTCGAAGGCGGGCTGTATCAATGGGCCAAAGCCGGCTACGGCGAAATGGCCGGCTTTCTCACCGCCTGGAACCTGTGGATCTACGCCGTGATCGTAACCGGCGCCATCATTTTTGTGGTCCCGACCGATCTGTCGTATATGCTCGGCCCCCCGGCCGCGTGGCTGCCGGGAAGCAAGGCCGCGACTCTTGCCATCACCGGCGGTGTGATGGCGGCCATCACCTGGGTGGCCGTGCGCGGGCTGGACATCGGCAAGTGGCTGCACAACATCGGCAGCCTCATGATCCTGCTGGCGTACGTGATTCTGCTGGCGCTCCCCGTATGGGGGCTTCTGCGCGGCAAGATCTCGCACTTCGAGCCCATCCCGTGGCAGTGGCCCAAGTCCGACTGGTTCAGCCTGGCGGTCTTCGGGCAAATGACGGTAGGAGCGCTCAGCGGCTTCGAATATGTCGCGATCCTGGCGGGCGAGTGCCGCAGCGCTGCCCGCACCATCGGGCAGTCCGTGCTCCTGTCGGCGCCGGTGATTGCGCTGATGTTCATCCTGGGCACCAGTTCCGTGCTCGCCTTCGTCGGAGACAAGCCCATCAACGTGATCGGACCGATTCCGCAAACCATGCGGCTGGCCTTCGGAGACACCGGCGCGGGGGCCTGGGCCGCGCCGTTTGCCATTCTGCTGCTGATCGCCCGTGCGATTGCCGGCGCCAGCCTGATCTTCACCGGTCTCACGCGGCTGCCGATGACCGCGGGTTGGGACAGCCTGGTGCCCCAGTGGTTTACCAGGCTGGACCCGCGCCGGCGGACGCCGGTGAACTCGATCCTGTTCGTGGCGGCCCTGGTGATGCTGTTCATCCTGCTCAGCATGCTCGGCGTGGAAGAGCAGGAAGCCAACCAGTTGCTGGCGGCTTCCTCCATCGTCTTATACGCCATCAGCTATGTTTCGCTGTTTGCGCTTCCGGTTTTCGGCCGCGCTTCGCTGCGGATGGCTCTGCCCGGATGGCTGAAAGCGGTGTCGATGGCGGGCCTGCTCGCCAGTGCGATTTCCCTATTCATCGGGGTGTACCCGATTGTCAACGTGGTCAGCAGGGCCGCGTATGCCGCCAAGATTACGAGCATCGTCGTGATCGCGAATATGGCGGGTGTCCTGATCTATCGCACAGGCCAACGGCGGCGCTAGTGTCCTCAGGAGATTGAGACACGACCCGCGCCACATGATGAGTGAGGCTCACTCGCTGCGCAGGGCGAGTTGGCGTTGCACGAATCCGTTGTGCGGCAGTTTGCCGTCCCATTGCCGCCACAGCTCCAGCCGGTGTTCGTCCATGCCGGCCGCCTTGCCCCTGTTTCCCGCCCGCCGGTACACTCCCGCCATGTAGTAGTACATCATCGAAACCTTGTTCGCGTCCATGAGGTCGCCGAGCGGGTCGGGCTTCGACGCCATCATGGCATCCCATAACTGCTCATAGATCTCCACCGCGCGGAGGCGATCGCCGGACTGAGACTCAAAATCCGCCTGCGCGCGCATTACGGTCACAACTTCACTTTCGGGATCGATTTGTTGCGCCGGATAGTCTTTCGTGTCGCGAAGCAGCGCGAATGCCGCCGCGATGCGTTGGTGGGCCTCGGCGAGCCGATGCAGCCGGCGCAGCGGATAAGAGGACTCGGCCAGCGCTTCCGCCTCACGGCGCCGCGCCTGGACATTGTTCTGGATTTCCCGCATTCTCCGGATGCCCAGGTCGAACGTGGCCAGCGACTCTTCGGGATCCCGCTCCTCCAGAAGATCGGCCAGCTCACGGGAGCACAACGCCAGGCGGTCGCGGGCGGCCTGATCGCGCGGATCCCTGGAACATTGAGCCTCCATCAGGTCCACAGCCCTCCGGTAGACCGCAAGGGCCTCGCTGGTCCGCCCCAGACTGATGCCGCCATCCTGGCCCAGAGTCCTTGCCTCGCGCAGCAGGATGCCATAGAGATTGAGTGACCGTTGCACCGGGTCGGCTGGCACCGGCCCCTCGGCGATCTGCCGTGCTTCGCGCAGAGCTTCGAGCGCCTCCTCCAGGCGGCCCTGCGAACGAAGCGAACTGCCGATCAGGCTGAGGCTCGCGGACCGAATCACCGGTTCCGAAGGCAGCGACACGGCCGCTTCCATGGATTTTCCGGCGTATTCGCGGCCTTCCTCGTATCGGTGGAGGTTCACATAACAGAGCGCGACGTTCTTGTAATAGCCGGCCGCTTCGCTTCTTTGTTCCGCCGTGAGCGTTCCGGTATGGAAGAGCCGGCCAAGCCGTTCGGCCGCCCGGTCGGCCTGCACTCCCGCGGCGGCATCCCGCCTCATCGACGTTTCCACAATCATGCGATCGTGCGCGATCCCGGCCGATAACAGCAAGGCCGCCGCGCTGTCCTTTCGCGACGCGAGCACCAGATCGACGAATCGCGCGGCCTTCGTCAAGCTCTCTTCCGCCTTGTCGAGTTCCCCCAGGTTCAGGCTCGTCGGCACGCCCTGGATGCGAGCCACTCGCATGTATGCCGCGCCGATCTCCTGGGCCAGATCCAGGTCTCCGTGCGCGGAAGCGCCCAATCGCTCCAGGTACTCGAGCGACATGGATACCAGTTCGTGCCGCGCTTCGGTTGCGCCGGGCAGGAACCGAATCCGCGCGTCGAGGTCGAAGACTTTACCGGAGAGAAGCTGCAGCTGCTGGAAACGCTCCTGGGCAATAACCCGCTGCCGGTTCGCCGCGTAAAGTCCCACGGACAGCCCCGCGATGGTCAATGCGGTGGCCGCGACCGTCGCGCGGTAGCGCCGCACGAACCTGCGCGTTCGATACCAGGCATTCCCCGATCGGGCGCGAATGGGCCGCCATTCCAGGAACGCCCGAATATCGCCGGCCAGCGCCTCGACCGAGGAATACCGATGCTCCGGCTCCTTGCGAAGTGCCTTTCGGAGAATAAAATCGAGATCGGTGGGCAGCTCCGGATTCAGGCGGCTGGCGCGAACCGGCTCGTTGGTGCAAATCGCGGTATCGATCGCTTCCGGCGTCCGAGCCGGAAAGACGTGGGGCGACTGCCCGGTGAGAAGATCGTACAGCACGGCGCCGAGGGAATATACATCCGTCGCGGTAGTCTGCACGCTGCCGCGCACCTGCTCGGGGCTGGCATAGTCGGGAGTGAGCAGACGCTCCAGCGTACGTGTCTGGTCGGTTACTTCGTCCAGGATTTTGGCGATGCCGAAATCCAGCAGCTTGGGATGTCCGTCCGTGTTGACCAGGATATTGGACGGCTTGAGGTCGCGGTGAATGATCAGATTGCGATGGGCGTAAGAGACCGCCTCACAGACCTCCAGGAAGAGATGCAGCTTGTCACGCAGGTCGAGCCCTCGGGAATAGACATCGATGGGCACGCCATCGATGTACTCCAGCACGAGATACGGCCTGCCCCCGGTGGTCTCACCGGCGTCCATCAGGCGGGCGATTCCGGGATGCTGCAGGGATGCCAGAATCTGGCGCTCCTGCAGAAACCGGTACTGGAACGAGCGCCGCGAAACCCCTTGCTGGATCAGCTTGATGGCGACACGCTGCTCGATCCGGCCGTCCATCCGCTCGGCCAGAAAAACTTCGCCCGCGCCGCCGCGGCCCAGAACCCGGGTCAGGCGGTATGGCCCGCAACGCCGCCCACCCGATAGCGACTCACCCGCTTCGAGAACCTCCGCCGCTTCCCCGGCGATCATCTCGTCGAGCGGTGCATCTGTCGAATCAAAGCTGAGAAGCGACTCCACCTCGGCCCGCAGTTCCGCCGGCACCCGATTCCGTTCGAAGTACTGCTCGCGCTCCGCCGGAGCCAGGTCTGCCACTTCGCGGAACAGCAAGGGCACCTCGTCGCGCATAATTCACCATATGATGCCACAGGGCACTGCGGCGGGTGCGGTCGCCTGTCCCGCGTTTATCGGGCAGTTCCCTCTAATGTTCTTAGCGAGGAATTTTAAGGAAATTCGCGCGACGTATAATACTTTCCATCGGCACCCAACCCCATCCTACGATCACCGAGATGCTCCACCAACTCCGTTCCGGAGACGAATCCGCGCGGGGTGAGCTCCTGAACGTGGTGTATGCGACCCTGCATCGGATTGCCAGAACGCATCTCCGCCGCGAACGCTCCGATCACACGCTGCAGCCCACGGCGCTGGTGCACGAGGCGTACCTCAAGCTTTTCGGCCATTCCGAAATCCAGTTCGTGGACCGGGCACACTTCTTTGCGGTGGTGTCCCAGGCAATGCGGCGGATTCTGGTCGACCACGCCCGGGCGCGGGCAGCCGCGCGGCGCGGCGACGGGCGCGTCTCTCTCGACCCGACAATTGAAGTGCAGTCGGACGCCGGCGGCCAGCAGGTCCGTCTCCTCGAGCTCGACCTCGCCCTGGACGCGCTGGCGCAGGAGAAGAGGCCGCTTGCCGAACTCATCGAGATGCGCTATTTCGGCGGTATGACCGCGGAGGAGACGGCCGAAGTGGTGAGCCGGTCGGTCCACGTGGTGCGCCACGAACTGCGCCTTGCCCATGCCTGGCTGCGGCGGGAATTGGCGGGAAAGCGCTAGAGAAAGAATTATGGGCCGGAGTGCTCGGCCCCGCATGCCGTAAAGTATTCCCGCATCCTATGTCACAATATCGCAATGCGTCTTGCACTCCTCTCCTTGTGCTGCCTGGGTGTTGGGGCGGCCGATACGATGCCTCCCGAAGCCGAGCAACGCCTGGCACGCGAGATCTACAAGGAGATGATCGAGGTGAAGTCCGGCTTCACCACGGGAAGCACCACGCCGATCGCCGAGTCGGTTGCCGCGCGCTTCAAAGCCGCGGGCTTTCCTTCGAACGACATCTTTGTCGGCGGTGTCATCCCAACCAAGGGTAATGTGGTGGTTCGCTATCGGGGCACCGGCGCCCGCAGGCCGATCCTGCTTCTGGCGCATATCGACGTGGTCGAGGCCAGGCGCGAGGACTGGACAGTCGATCCCTTCGTCTTTCTCGAGAAAGACGGATACTTCTACGGCCGCGGCACCGCCGACGACAAGGCCCAGGCCGCGGTTTGGGTGGCGACGCTCCTGCGCTTCAAACGGGAAGGCTTTCGCCCCGACCGCGACCTCATCCTGGCCCTCACCGCCGACGAGGAAGGCGGCGGTCCCTACAACGGCGTCGATTGGCTGCTGCAGAAGCATCGCGATCTGATCGACGCCGAGTTCGCGATCAATGAGGGCGCGCGCGGCATGCTCGTGGAAGACAAGCGCATCGAGCACGACATCGGGCTGGCCGAGAAGCAGTTCGTGAACCTGCGCTGGGAGGTTCGCAACAAGGGCGGCCATAGCGCCCGCCCCGTGCCCGACAACGCCATCTATCACCTCGCCGGCGCGCTGTACCGCCTGTCCGCCTTCGAGTTCGACTTCCACCTCAACGACATTACCCGCGAGTATTTCCGCCAGGCGGCCAAAATCACATCGGGTCCGCTGGCGGCGGACATGGCCCGCGTGGCCGATGGCGATCGTGAAGCCATGCACCGCGTCGCCAAAGCATCGCCGCCGCTCAATGCGATGATGCGGACCACCTGCGTTGCCACGCAACTCGAGGGCGGCCACGCCACCAACGCGCTGCCGCAACTCGCCGCGGCCAACATCAACTGCCGGTTGCTGCCGGACGACAACGTCGAGCGCGTGGTCGCGGAACTGACGAAAGTCGTCGCGGACGGCCAGGTGAAGATCACCGTCACGGTCAACGAAGGCGCAAGCCCGGCGTCCCCGCTCCGGCCCGACATCATGAAGGCCTTCACGCGCGTTACCGATACGATGTGGCCCGGCGTGATCACGGTCCCTACCATGGCGGTGGGCGGCTCGGATGGCCGCTACCTGCGCGTTGCCGGTATTCCGACGTACGGGGTGCAGGGATTTTTTCAGGATCGCGACGACGTTCGCGCCCACGGCCGGGACGAGCGGATGCTGGTCCGCTCCTTTTACGAAGGCCAGACGTTTCTCTACGAATTCGTCAAGGCGCTCTCCCAGTAGCGGGACAGATTTCCGACCAAAAACGCGATCGCGAGCTAACCATTCGCCCTACGCAACGTCTTATCCATGTTTCGCTATAGCGAACTTCGCTATAGTGGACTTCGTATGAGACCTTTTGCCCTGTCCCGCGATACGTTTCACATCCTCGTGGCCCTGGCCGGGTGCGACCGCCACGGCTATTCGATCCTCCAGGAGATCGAGGAGCGAACCCGCGGGGAAGTCCGGCTTAGCCCCAGCACGCTGTATAGCGCGATCAAGCGGCTGCTCGCCGAGGGGCTGATCGAAGAACTGGAGGAGCGGCCCGATCCCCAACACGACGATGAGCGGCGGCGCTATTACCGCCTGACGGCGGCAGGCAAGCGGGCGGCGATTGCAGAGGCACGGCAACTCGAAAAGCTGCTGGCGGACGCGCGGGCCACGGGCTTGGCGCCGAAGCGGACTTGAACATGACGTCCGCGCGCCATCGCGAGGCCGGAATCCTGCGGCTCTATCGCGGGTGCCTGGCGCTGTACCCGGCCGAATTCCGCGAGGAGTACGGCCGCGAGATGTGTCTGGTCTTTGCCGACCGGTGGCGCGAGGTGCGCTCGCCGGCTGGAATGGCAATGGTGTGGCTGGAGGCCCTGCGCGGCATCCTGCACGAAGCACCCAAGGAGCACCTGCACATGATTCTGCAAGATCTTCGCTACTCCCTGCGCATCCTGCGCAAAGATGCCACCGTGTCCGTGGCGGCGCTCGCGATTCTGGCGCTGGGAATCGGCGCCACCACGCTGGTTTTCAGCCTGGCCAACGGACTGCTGCTGCGGCCGTTGCCGTATGCCGACCCGGGGCGCCTGGTCGCCGTGGAGGAATACAGCCCCAAGGACCCGAACGAGCAGGGCCAGATTTCGTTTCCTAACGCGATCGACTTCGCGGCGCGCGCGCAGCTCATCGAAAATCTCGGGGTTTATACCAGAGGCTCGGCGCTGCTGAGCGGCGAGGGTGGCGCGGAAACCGTGCTGGTTTCGCCAGTTTCCGATGGCGTCTTTCGCGCGCTGGGAGTGACGCCGGTCCTGGGGCGCATCTTTACGCACCAGGAGGCTTCGCCCGGCGGTCCCGGGGTAGTCATTTTGAGCGAAGAGTTGTGGAATCGCCGGTACACGCGCGATCCTGAGATCGTCGGCCGCGGCATTGATTTTGCCAGCGGAAAATGCACGGTGGTCGGTGTGATGCCGGAAGGTTTTCACTTCCCCGAGCGCGCGGAGCTCTGGGTGCCGATTCAGAACGATCCCGTCAAAACGGCGCGCACGGACTACTTTCTGGGTGCGATCGCCCGGCTCAAGCCCGGCGCCACCACAAGCCAGGCCACCTCCGAAATCGATGCCATCCTGGAGCAGATCCATCGCGAGTACCCGGCTGCGAACAACAACTGGCGCGCGCGGGTGACGCCGCTGCGCACCTTCGAAGCCGCCGACTATCAGAAGCAGGTAATCGCACTCCTGGTGGCCGTGGCGCTCCTGCTTGCCATCGCCTGCGCCAACGTCAGCAATCTGCTGCTGGTGAAGGCCTCGGGGCGTTCTCGCGAAATGGCCGTGCGCACCGCGATGGGCGCCTCGCGGCGCAGGCTGGTGCGGCAACTGACGCTCGAGAGTCTGCTGCTGGCGCTCGCTGGCGGCGTTCTGGGAACCGGGCTCGCATGGATCGGCATTCCCGCGCTCCTGTCGTTGATTCCCGTGGAACTGCCGCGCTGGATGATCTTCAGACCGGATTACCGGGTGTGGCTCTTCGCGCTGGGAGTTTCACTGGTCACCAGCCTGGCATTCGGTTTGGCTCCGGCCTGGGGCGCGTCCGCTGTGGACCTCACCAGGACCCTCAAGGAGGGCGGACGTGCCGGCAGCGGCGGACCGCGCCAGCGGCGGCTGCGAAATGTCATGGTGGCTGGCGAAGTCGCACTGTCGGTGATTCTGCTGGCGGGCGCAGGGCTCTCGGTGCGCAGCTTCATCGCCATGCGCGATCAGAAACTGGGCTACGATCCGCGACATGTGGTTTCCCTCCAGATTGGATATCCCCCTACTCGCTACCCGGACCGGCCGAAGCAGCATGCCATGATTCAGGGCTTGACAGAACAAATCTCCGCTCTGCCAGGAGTCACGTCTGCAGCGTTTTCCTCGGGCGTTCCTCTGCACGACGGATGGTCGAGGATCTACACCGTCGAAGGCCGCCCGCGCGATTTGAAGGACATGCCGTTTGTGAATCACATCGTGGTTGCGCCGGGCTATTTCCGAACCCTGGGAATCCGCCTGCTCGAAGGGCGCGATTTCGCCGAAGAGGACTACGACCGTCAGCAGCAGCAGCGAATCCTCATCGTCACTCAGGGCTTCGAGCGGGAGAACTGGCCGGGTGAAAGCGCGGTCGGCAAGCGGATTCGTTTTGGACCTCCGGCCCGCAACGAACCGTGGCACACCATCGTGGGCGTAGTCGCGGACAACCGCCACGAACAGTTGAAGGCCGGCGGACGGCCCAATGTTTATCTGCCCTACAGCCCGGACATCACGCCTGATTCGCTCCTCGTGCGCGCTGCGGGGGACCCCGGCAAAATCGTATCGGCGTTGCGCGCCCGGATTCGCGACTTCGACAAGGCCATCGCCGTCAGGCACGTATTCACGCTGCCGCAACTCATCGAGCGGGCCTCCTGGCAGGACCGTTTTCTGGCGGTGCTGTTGATGGCATTTGCGTTCCTGGCGCTGACCCTCGCGGCGGTTGGCCTGTATGCCTCGCTGTCGTATACGGTATCGCTCGATACGCGCGAGATCGGCATCCGCATGGCACTCGGCGCATCGCGGTCGAGCGTGCAGTCGATGCTGATGCGGCAAGGTGTGACGGTGGCGGCGGCAGGGCTCGTGATCGGCATCGTGGGCGCCTTGTCGCTTACGCGGCTGCTGCGCTCGCAACTCTTCGAAATCTCGCCGGCGGATCCTGTTACGTATGCCATCACACCGCTGGTGTTGATGAGTGTTGCGGCACTGGCGGCATTCTGGCCGGCGCGGCGGGCCACCAAGGTCGATCCTGCCGTTGCCTTGCGCTGGGAGTAGTACAGATGTGGCGCGGGCACTCGTGCCTGCATGGGTAGATTGGAGTGCGCCACGGCGCCGCTGGCCGCCCGGCCGGGATTTTCGAAGGAGTCTCGTCCTCGCAAGGCGTGGCGCTGCAGACGAGTGCCCGCGCCCACAGCGCACCCGAAAACCTTACATCTGCTTCACTAAACTGTAATCGACCGTCTGGTAGGCTGAGCGCATCTCAACCAAACAGAAAAAGGGGCTGTACGCATGCTTGTGAAGTCTCTCTGCGCTCGTCTTTGCGATGTTCGCTTCGACCGTGGGGTTCGCCCAGTCTGCCGGCGGAGTCTCCGGGATCTCCGGAGTGGTTCGCGACGCCACCGGCTCTTCCGTTCCGAACGCCAAAGTCGTGATCTCGAACGAATCACAAGGCAACCTCCGTTCGATCGTGACGAATAACGATGGTGTTTTCACCGCACCGACACTCGATCCGGGGCCCGGTTATAAAGTCACCGTCACGGCTCCGGGTTTCAGTGAATATGAAGCCACGAACCTGATTTTGAAAGTCGGGCAAAACGTGGATCTCCGCATCGAGCTGGCCGTCGGAACATCGACCACCCAGGTGGATGTGACCGCGGAGGCGCCCGTGTTGGACGACTCCAAGGTGGACGTCTCAACGGTGGTAGACAGCAAATCCATTACGGATTTTCCCCATCGACGGGCGGCGCGTGGACTCTTTCGTGCTGCTGACTCCGGGCGTCACCAACGATGCCACCTTCGGCCTCCTGAGCTTCCGGGGCCGTAGCCGGGAACAACTCCTTCCTGATCGACGGCAATGACGGCACCGAGCAGTTTTACGATGAGAATGCCGGCCGCACGCGCATTGCCGCGAACATCTCGCAGGATGCCGTGCAGGAATTTCAAGTTCTGACGTCAGACTTCTCGGCCGAGTACGGCCGTGCCATGGGCGGAGTGGTCAACACCGTCACACGCAGCGGAGGTAATGCGTTTCATGGCACCGCCTACTGGTTCTTCCGCAATCAGGACTTCAACGCCCGCGATCCGCTGGCCAGCTTTAACCCTACCGAATCCCGCCACCAGGCAGGCGGGAGCATCGGCGGTCCGATTCTCAAAGACAAGCTGTTCTTCTTTGCGAATGTGGACATCACGCGGCGCAACTTTCCCATGGTGGACACCATTGTGTCTTCCGGCATCGTAGACAGCACCAACCAGGTATGGCTGGGCTGCGGCGCCCCCGCGACGCCGTCGCAGTGCTCGGCCATCAACCAGCTCCTTCCGCGCTTCTTCGGCCAGATCCCTCGCACCCTCAACCAGGAGCTGTATTTCGGGCGCCTGGACTATCACTTTTCCGATCACAACGGGTTCAGCGCCAATTTCAACTTCCTGCACGATGTGTCGCCGAATGGCATCCAGACGGGCGCCACTTCCACCAGCGGCTCGGCCATTAACGGCAACGGCGACGATGCCGTCCGGGTGCGCAACGGCAGGTTTACCTGGACTGCCATTCCTGCCTCGAGTTTCGTCAATGAATTCCGCTTCGGCTTTTTCAGCGACCGGCAGGCCGACACGTTCGACAACGCGCTCCTGGGCGCGGGATTGGGATACCTCGGTGTGAGCGTTGCCGGTGCCGGGCTTGGACAAGCGAATTACCTGCCGCGCATCGAGCCGAGTGAGACGCGTTATCAGTTCGTGAATAACTCGACCTGGACTAAGGGCACTCACACCGTAAAGTTCGGGCTCGACATTGCTTCCACGGAGGACTACACCTATTTCATCAGCAACGCCTTCGGCGCCTATACCTACCAGACCGTGACGGCCTTTGCGCTGGACTACACCGGCAACACCTACGGCAAGAATTGCCCCAATACTACGGTGGCGTTGACGCCGTGCTGGCAGCGATACTCGCAAACGTTCGGGAATCCGGTGGTCGATGCCACCATCAACGAATACGCGCTATACCTGCAGGATCAGTGGCGCATCACTCCGCGCTTGACGGCCACGCTCGGCGCACGTTGGGAGTATTCGCAGGCTCCGCAGCCGCCCATCACCAATCCCGATTATCCGCAAACGGGCAGGATCCATACCTCACCCAAAAATGTCGGGCCGCGCATCGGGCTGACTTACCGACTGGATGACAAGACCGTCCTGCGGGCCGGCTATGGCATCTACTACGCCCGCTTCCTGGGCTCTCTCGTGGACAACCTGTGTGGACCACCAATGGCCTCTACCAGACAGCCGATACTTTGAACGGCAACAACGCGGCGCAGGCGGCCGCCGGTCCGGTGTTTCCGAACGTGCTCGGCGCACCGGTAGCCGGAACGGCCAGTGCCTCCACCGTGCAGTATGTAGTCCCGAACCTCAAGACGCCGTACTCGCAGCAAGGCACGTTTGCGATTGAGCGGCAGCTTACCAGGGACATCAACGCCACGGCGTCTTACATCTGGAGCCGCGGCACGCAACTCTACAGCGTGGTGGACGTGAATGCCCCGGCCGCCAGCGGAAGCATCACTTACACCATCGACAACGTGAGCGGAAGCCCGGTGAGCACGTTCACCACACCCGTGTATGCCGGGGCGCGGCCCAATCCCAAGTACGGCGCGGTTTATCAGGACGGCAACGACATCGACAGCTACTACAATGCCCTGGCTCTTACCGTATCGAAGCGCTTCACGCACGGGCTGCAGGGCCTATTTTCGTATACCTGGTCGCACGAGATCGACGATGGCCAGGGAGGCGGCACCAGTGCGCTTTTCTTCAATAGTATTCCAAATACCTACAATGGCAACTTCCGCTTCGACCAGGGCAGCGGCACCTTGGACCAGCGGCATCGCGCGGTGATTTCCTTCATCTGGATGCCTGCCATCACACACCGTTCCGGAGCGTTTTACCGGTATGTCGTGAATAACTGGCAGCTCGCCAGTATCACCAGTCTCTCGACCGGGCATGTGGCGGGCAGCGAGTCAGTGCGGGTCACGAGTTCGGCGATCTCGGGAGCACTGTCCACCAGCACGCTGAATGGCTTTACCGGCAGCAGCCGCGCCCCGTTCCTTCCGGTCAACTCCCTCTACCTCCCGCCGATCTACCGCGAGGACGCTCGCATCAGCAAGATCATTCCGCTGGGAAAAGAAGGATCGGCCCGCAACCTGTACTTCAATTTCGAAGCCTTCAATCTGCTGAACGGCACCGAGTTCACAGGCATCTCAACCCAGGGTTTCACGGCTTCCGGGCTGGTGATCACACCCACACCCGCGGCGTTCGGCGTGGGCAACAGCGACACCGCCAATCCGGATGGCAGCCTCTCACGCCACCTGCAGTTGAGTCTGCGCTTTATATTCTGACCTGCCGGGGCTTACGAACGAGTGCCAAGGCCGCGAGGCCCGCGCCTGCCAGGAATGTCACTGCCGGTTCCGGGGTCGGGTCGCCCTGGTTCGTGCCGCTGCCATCGTTCTCGAGAGTAAAGGCCCCGTCCGGCCCTGTGCCGAATGAGAGATTCACGTTGCTCACGGTGGTATTGCTGGTCAGCCCGATGATGTTGTCGATCTCGAAAACCACCGCGCCGGCCAGAGAAGGCGAATGTCCTGTAATGCTTGGATTGGCATTGGTATAAGGGCCCGGGCCGATGATCATGTCGGCCGGCTTGCCGCCAGTGAGATCGTTCAGGAAATAGCAACTGGTGGCGCCCGCAACGCACTCGGAATTCCCAAAGCTGAGCTGCCATTTGGCAGGAGTCGAGGTAGTGCTGGTGGCGTTGAAGCTGCTGTCGAGCACGGTTATGGGGTTACTGGAACCCACCGTGCTGCTGATCTTGTTCGAAAGCGTGCCCGTATTCAAACCGCCCGACAGGACAAATGACAGATCGCTCAGAAGCTGGCCCGCGGCCGTGGGATTGGCTTCGTTATTCGTCATCGAAACATACAACGTGGTCCCGGTCATCGTAAAAGAGACCGTCGCCGAGACGGGACCGTCGGTGTCGTGAGCTCCACTCGGAGTATCGAACGTGATCGTAGTGGCTTGCACGGGCAATGTCAGAAGTGCTGCGATCACAAAACCCGCTGAAACTGTTCCTCTGCTCAAGGTTCCTCCGATTCCACTCTGATATCCATCCAAGTGGAACGCTGATGGCCAACGATATCAGTCGGCTGCTAACCAAAGATAACACGGAGTTGAGAGTCTGTTAGTCTTAATTACCTATCTCGGAAACAAGACTGGGACTATAGGTACTAAGTAGAAAGCGTGATCCGCGACGATTCGGGCTCAGCGGCCCCAGATGTCTCCGACCGTGAACCCGTCGGGGAACGGGTCTTCCGGATCGACCACATACTGCGCGAAGCCCGTGATCCAGGCCTGACCTGACAGCGTCGGCACAACCGCAGCGTACGGCCCGACGCTGGTCTCCTCAATCAGCCTCCCGGTAAACGTCGTGCCGAGGATTCCCTCATGGACGAAATCCTGGCCGAGCGGTAGCCTGCCCTTCGCATGGAGCGCCGCCATCTTGGCGCACGTCCCCGTGCCGCAAGGTGAGCGGTCCAGCACGCCGCTCCACTGCTCCGGGTGCGACCAGTCGAGCGTGCCGGTCGAAACCACCACAGTATTCTTTCGGTGAGCCTCGGGGCGAGACGGCTCGCCCGAGATCTGTGCGATCGTAACACCGGCGATGCCGGGATTCTCGGGGTGCACTACCGGCAGTTGCTCCCGTGCCGCGGCCTTGATCCGCTCCGCCGCACGCACGATGTCGCCCGCCTCGTCGGGCATCAGACGAAGACCCAGAGGGGCGGCATCCGCGATCACGTAGAACATACCGCCGTATGCCACATCCACCGTGATCGTGCCCATCCCCCGCACTTCTACGGGCGTGTCGAGGTGTGTGGCAAAGGCAGGGACGTTCCGGAAGGTCACCTTGCGGCACTTGCCGTCTCGCACTTCCGCTTCAATGCCGATGAGGCCCGCCGGGGTCTCCAGGTTGAGCCGGGTCACCGGCTCGGTCACCGGCACCATGCCGGTCTCGATCAGCACCGTGACGACGCAGATGGTGTTGGTCCCCGACATGGGCGGGTACTCCACCTGCTCCATAATCACGTACCCTGCGTCCGCGTCGGGGTGTGTGGCCGGGAGGATGAGGTTACAGTTGGCGGCCGGATATCCGCGCGGCTCGCGCAACATGCGGAGGCGCAGGCGGTCGGCCTGGGTCTCCAGGTAGACCTTCTTCTCGAACATCGTCCTGCCGGGAACGTCGAGGATGCCGCCCGTGATCACGCGCCCGGGCTCGCCGCACGCGTGGGCATCGACCGCCGTAATCATGCTGGAGAATCGCATCGGCTGCGCCTGCGTCTACCCTACGACCGGATTCCGCAGCAGCCCGACCGACTCAATCTCGACTTCTACAACGTCGCCGGGCGACAGCTTGCGCGTGGCGCCTGGCGTGCCGGTATAGATTACGTCACCTGGCAGAAGAGTGACCCAGCCGCTGATCCAGGAGACGATCTCCGGGCAACTGAAGATCAGGTCGCCGGTGGTCTGCTGCTGCACCACTTCCCCGTTCAGCCGCGTACGCAGCAACAGGTTGGAGTAATCCAGGTCCGTCACGATCGCCGGGCCGAGCGGAGCAAACGTGTCACAGCCCTTGGCGCGCCACCACTGCAGATCCTTGCCCGCGCCGTGCTGCCAGTTGCGCTCGCTGACGTCGTTGCCGCAAGTGACCCCGAAGATCGCGCCGGCAGCCTCCTGCGGTGTGGCGTTCCTGACCCGCTTGCCGATCACGATCACCAGTTCGCCTTCATAGTGGAGATCCGTCGCATCGCGCGGAATGCAGATGGGACCGCCTGGATTCTGCAGCGCAGTCACCGGTTTGTAAAAGATCTCCGGATGGGCCGGCTGCGGACGGCTCCCCAGATGGCTTCGATAATTGAGCCCTACCGCGAGAATCTTGCCGGGCTGGCAGGGATACAGCAGTTCGACATCGGAGAGCGGAACGGTGTAGCCGTCGGGCTCAAAGCCTTCGAAGAGATCCCCGTTTAGCTCGCCAACCGTGTCGCCTTCCAGGGTTCCGTACGACACGACCTTACCGGAACGGTATCGAATGTATTTGGCCACGCCTGAATATTGTATCGTGACTCCTACAGCTTCAACTCCCAGATCTGCCCCACCATGGGAATTCCAAAAGCGCAGTGCGGCTCCTCGCGCGCCAGGCGGAACCCCGACTTCTCATAAATGTGCTGCGCCGCCTTGAGCACGTCCTGCGTCCAGAGCGTGATCATCCGGTAGCCCGCTTCTCGAGCGAAGGCGATCAACTCCCCCACCATCCGCTGGCCGATTCCCAGTCCGCGCGCGGCCGGATCGACAATCAGCAGCCGCAGCTTGGCCACCTCCTCCGATTGCTTCACCAGAAATACCGACCCAACCACCGCGCCATCCTTTTCCGCCACCCAGCAGCGCTCCCGTTTCGGATCGAAGTTCTGGATGAACCTGGCGGCTATCTCCGCTACCAGCGCTTCGAACCGTTCGTCCCAGCCATACTCCCGGGCGTACAGCGCGCCGTGCAGGTGAATGATCGCGCCCATGTCTCCGGGACGATGGGATCGCAAGACATAAGGCGCGGCCGCTTCCTGGTGGCCTCCCATCAGCGCTTCAATCGCGCCCATCGCCTCCACCAGCCGCACTTGCTGCGCGGGCGAAAGCCTTTCCAGGATCGCCGCAGCCTGCCGGTTTGCGGCGCGGTCCAGGGGCGCGAAAGCCTTCAGGCCGGTTTTCGTCATCAGCAGATGACTGCGGCGGCCGTCCGTCCGCGAGCGCTTCCGCGAAACGAACCCGCGCTTTTCGAACCGCCGCAGGATGCGGCTGAGATATCCGGCATCCAGGGCGAGATCCCTGACCAGATCGCTCGCGGCGGGGTCTTCCCGATGCGCCAACTCATACAGGACGCGAGATTCGGTCAACGAAAACGGGCTGTCCAGCAGCCCCTCCCGCAGCAACCCGATCTGCCCCGTATAGAACCGGTTGAATCGCCGCACCGCATGCACAGCATCAGACACAAAAACAGCTCCCGGCTCATAGTCTGGCCCAAATAGTTGACTCTGTCAAGTAATTTCCCCTGAGATGCGATGTGGCGCCGGCCCTCCGGCCTGCCGCGTCCCGACTTCTGAGGACACTTCGCAGGGCGTGCACGGTGCCGCTACCAGCGAAGAACCCACGCGTGAGAATGTCTTCCGGTGTGTTTCTGATGCCCGACCGGAAAGACCCGGCATGATCTCCACCGGCGGGATGCTACGATGAAGCGGTTCGAGACTGCGTGACGGGCTGAACGCGTGGAAGTCGCCATCTTACTTGCCGTGCTGGCGGTCTGCCTCTGTGTGGTGCTGCCGATCGTCGCGATCGTCCGCACCGCCAGAATCCGCAAGCTCGAACTCCGCATAGCCGGGGTGGAGGCTGCGCTGCTTCGCCTGCTCGAACAGAAGACGATGCCCGCGGAGCCCGTCGCGATCAGCCCACCGCCGGCACTGGCCGTGACCGCGCCGGCCGAGCCTCCCCCGGCACCACCGCCCCCGCAACCTTCGCCTTCCGTCCCCGATACGGTTCCTTCGCCCAGGCCGTCCCTGAGCCTCGAAACCACCATCGGGCAGAAGTGGCTCGGGTGGGTCGCCGTTGTCCTGATCTTCGGGGCGATCGCCTTCTTCCTGAAGTATGCGTTCGAGAACCGCTGGATCGGGGAGTTGGGACGCGTTGCGCTCGGTGTGATCGCCGGTCTCGGATTCGCCTGGGGTGGGTTGGAGCGGCATCGCAAGGGCTGGCGCTACCTCTCGCAGGTGCTGACGGGCGGCGGGGCCACCATCCTCTACCTCTCCGTGTACGCCGCCTTCGGGTATTACCACCTGGTGGGGCAGCCCGCGGCCTTTGCGTTTCTCGTGATCGTGGTGGCTGAAGCGCACGCCCTGGCGGTGGTCTACAATGCCCGCGCGATCGCCGTCATGGCGCTGGTCGGCGGCTTCCTGGCGCCCATTCTCCTCAGCACCGGACGCGACCAGTACACGGTCCTGTTCACCTATATCGGCATCCTCGACCTGGGCATGCTCGGCATTGTGGTGGCGAAGCGCTGGCGCTGGGTCGGGTCGCTGGCTTATGCCGGAACACAACTCCTGTTCTGGGGCTGGTATGAGGAACACTATCATCCCGAGAAGCGCGCCGCCGTGCTGCTGTTTCAGACGGTAGTGTTTCTGCTGTTCCTGCTGGCCGACCTGTCCCCTCATCTGCGCAAGACCGCGGCCGGATGGGAAGAGTGGATTCGACTGGCCGTCAATCCCTTCGTGTTTTATGCCATCTGCTATTCCCTGCTCAACAACGATCACCACGATTGGATGGCCGTGCTGGCGTTGACTCTGGGAATCGTGTACGCGGCGCTGGCGCGGGCCGAGATTGCGCTGCGCCCGTCCGACCGCCGCATGTTGATGGTGACGGTGGGAACGGCTCTGACCTTCGTCACCCTGGCGATTCCTGTGCAGCTCGAAGCCAACTGGATCACCATCGCCTGGGGCATGGAGGCGGCAGTTCTGATCTGGGCGAGCTTCGAGGCCGGCGCACCGCCTCTTCGACTGCTGGCCGCGGCGGTGTTCACGCTGGCGCTGTTCCGCTTCCTGCTGCACGATACGCCCTGGAGCAGCCGCCCCACGTTCACGCCCGTGCTCAATCGCTATTTCCTCGCCACGCTGGCCCTGGCCTTGTGTTTCGGCGCAGCGGCCTATTTCTATCGGCGCGATCCGCGCGGGGCCGCCGACGGTTCCGGGCGCCTGCGCCTCGCCATCAGCCTGGTGGGGGTCGGCATCCTTTGGCTCGGATCGAGCGTGGAGGCCTACACGTATTTCGACGCGCAGGCCGCGGTTTACGACATGAGCCGGACAGCCGGCGCGCTCAGTGCCGCAAAGGAACTGCGCTGGGCCGGGCAACTCGCGCTCTCGGTGCTTTGGTCGGTGTTCGCCGGGTCGATGACCGCGGCCGGATTTCGTCTGCGGCAGCGCGGCTGGCGGGGCGCGGGGCTGGTCCTGTTCGGGGTGACGCTGCTCAAGGTGGTCTTCTTCGATATCTCGGAGCTGGAGCAGTTCTACCGCATCCTCGCAATGTTGGCGCTGGGCCTGGTGCTGCTGGGAGTGGCCTGGGCGTACCAGCGAGTGGTTCGACGGGAGCAAGTCAGATGAGACGAATCTTTTGGCTGGCCGCGGCGGGCGGCGTCCTCTGTACCGCGTTATGGGCACAGGCTCCGCGCATGCCCGAATCGTTGAGCGCGTGGCGGTTTTTCAAGGAGATCCCCGTTACCGCCGTTTCTCCGGCCCTCCTCGACTTCGTGCTCGACCGTGAGATGCTGGATGCCGCTCGGCCCGATGACGCCGACATCCGCCTCTACGACTCCGCCGGCAGAGAGATTCCCTACGTCCTGCGCGTGCGCCGCGAAGTGGAGAGGCACGCGCCCTTCGAAGCCCGTGAGTTTAACCGCGGCTCGTCCGAAGGGGCGGTCCAGGCCTCCTATGACTTGGGCGAAGCGCCGCAGGAACACAACGAAGTAGAAATCCAGACGGCTGGGACCAATTTCCGCAGGCTGGCCGATGTGGAGGGAAGCTCCGACGACGCGCACTGGTCCACGCTCGTCACGGGGGCCATCCTGTTCCGCTTCGGCGCGGGCGGCCGAACGGTGGAACAGCAATCTGTGTCCTATCCGGTCAGCCGGTATCGCTATCTTCTGATCCGTGTCAACCGCGACCCGCAGGTGGATCACTCGGCCCCGGAACTGGTCAGCGTGCGGATTCGGCGGTCGGTGCACCAGACGGGCGAGATGATTTCGTTTCCCGGTACCCTCGCAGGGCGCGAGGCGGACCGGGACAACGGTCGTCCGGCTTCTGTATGGCGGGTGGATCTGGGCGGCCGCATTCCATTGGAGCGGGCTGTGCTTTCGGTTTCCGGGGGAGCATTCTCGCGGCCCTTCCGCCTGGACGGCGTAGACGACCCGGCTTCGCCGAACATGATTGCCTCCGGAGACCTGGTGCATCGCGACGACCAGGGACAGGAGCTTGCGATCGATTTCCCGGAGCGCTTCGCGCGGCGGCTGAAACTGACGGTGACCGATGACCGCAACGTCCCGCTTGCGATCTTCCGCTTCACGGCCCAGAGCGCTGCGCGCGAGGTGATTTTCGAGGCGAAGGCAGCCGGCACGGGCGCCTTGCGCGTTTATTATGGCAACCCCAAGGCTGCTGCTCCGCATTATGATCTGGCGGCGCAGCTTCCGGCGGAACTCGACCCGCCCCCGGCGCGGCTGAGTCCCGGCGAACAGAGCGAAAACCCGATCTACACTCCGGAACCCAAGCCGTTTTCCGAACGATCGCCATGGCTGGTATATGTCGTACTCGGCCTCGCCACCGTGGTGTTGGCCGCAATCTTAGTCAGCCTGGTGCGCTGGAAAGTACCGGTTGCCGAACCATAGCCACCTCGCGACTATCGGGTGTCGGGCGGTGGCTTGAAGTCGCCGGTGTGAAAAACCCGAAGCTCGCCGGCTCCCGGACCCGCTACCTGGAGGACGAGCGCCACATGATAACGCGGGCCCTGGAAATACGAGACGCGTATGCGATGCGCTCCCGCCTTCAGCTTGACGCTGCCCCGTTTCTCGATCACCGGGTGGGTGCCATCGTTATGGATGATTCGCTTCCCGTCGATGTAGAGAATCGAGCCGTCATCGGATGCGAGAGAAAATCGGTAGGCGCCCGGCTCGGAAATCCAGAAGCGGCCCGAATAGTCGATGGCGAACCACTCAAACCGGTCGGTTACTCCCGGAAAGCCCTGGTCAAAGGCACGCGGCGGCACGCAGAGATAGGGTGTGTAGATGACGCCGACCGGGTTCAGCTTTGAAAAATCGGGAAGCTTCGACCTTCCCGGCGCAATGTGGTAGATTTCGCCGCGAAAGCCGCTGTTGTCTGCAACCGTGGTACCGAAGGTGTAAATCGGTTCGCCATATACCGTGGTGCTGAACCGGTAGGGCGCATCTTGCGCAACCAGGGCCGAGGCGAGCATCGCCAGCAGAATCGGCGCGGAGAATTGCCGGGGCGAGAACATATCGCTTCCTGCAAAGACTACGACCGCGGGGTGGGCGCGGTTGCAGAAATCGGGACTATAGCTCCAGCGTATTCACGATTTCCGACACGTCGGCGATCCGCTCCTTTCGCAGGAACTGCTCGAGTTCCCGGGCGATGCGCAAGGGGGATGCGGGGTCCCAAAACGTCGCCGTGCCGACCTCCACCGCCCGCGCTCCCGCGATCAGGAACTCCGCGGCATCCTCGCCGGTGGCAATGCCACCCAGGCCGATCACCGGGATCTTCACCGCCCGGGCCGCCTGGCACACCAGCCGGAGAGCGATGGGTTTGATCGCAGGCCCGGAGAGCCCGCCGAATCCCGCGCCCAGCCGCGGACGCCGCGTATGCGGGTCGATGGCGAGCGCGATGAAGGTATTGACGAGGGAGAGCGCGTCCGCGCCGGCGGACTCCGCGGCCCGCGCCAGCGGTTCTATGGCGGCCACATTGGGAGAGAGCTTGACGATCACGGGCCGGCGTGCCGCGTGTTTCACGGCCGACACCACTTCACCCAAAAGGCACGGGTCGCTCGAGAAATAGATGCCGCCGTGGCGGGTGTTCGGGCAGGAAACGTTGAGTTCGTAGCCGGCCAGCCCGGCGTGGTCCTCCAGCACGCGCACCACTTCCACGTAATCCGTGGTTTCGTAACCGAAAATGTTGGCGAAGACGGCGGTGTCGAGCCTTGCCAGCGCCGGCAGTTTCTGGCTCACGAAGGCGCGCACGCCGAGGTTCTGCAGACCGATCGAGTTGATCATGCCCCCGCCGGCTTCATAAATCCGCGGGGGCGCGTTGCCCTCGATCGGTTCGCGGGAGAGGCCCTTGACTACGAACCCGCCGAGTGCGTTGAGGTCCACCAGTTTTTCGAATTCCACGCCGTACCCGAAGGTTCCGGATGCAGCCAGGACGGGGTTGCGCAGCACGATGCCCGCGAGATTGGTCGCCAGGGAGGGACCGGCGGAACCGCTCATGAAGCGAATGCCTCGCCTAGGACTTTTCCCATGGACGAGGATGGGGGCGGCACTCCTATGAGGCGCGCCAGTGTGGGCGCCAGATCGATCGACTTTACCGGACTCTCGAGGATGGCGCCCTGGCGGAACTGGGGGCCGTAGAACCACAGCGGCACCCGCACATCGTAGCTGTACAACGAGCCATACGAGACGCCGCGGCCCGTGCCGAAATCCTCGACAAACTCTGGATGGTACGAGAGCATGACATCCCCGGAGCGCGTCGGATGGAAACTGTTGCGAAAACCGCGATCCCAACCGTCCTGTACGGAACAGGCTCCCCCGGCCGTGTAAAAATTCGCCACTGCCGAGAATTCCAGCGCCGCCCGTCCGGCTGCCACGCGAAGGGGCTCGGGATCTCGGAAACCGCTGGTGTCGAGATACAGGAAGGGATAGAGGTATTTTTCAACATGGCCGAAGCCTGCGGCGGAGAGGCTACGGTCCACCGACTCCGCCAAGGCTTCGCCTTTTACCGACATATGTTCGCGCATGTCGGGTTCCGGCTCTGGGGGGGCCCCGTGAGCGGCGGTTGCGACGAAGTTAAAGCCCTTCTCTCCAAGCAGTTTCGTGAGGTTATTCAGCAGCAATTCGATCTGACGGTCAATCCGCAAGGCCATCTGCTGCATCAAAGGCGAGCGGCCGCCAGTCTCGTACCCCAGCAGTCCGCTCGAGCCGGTCAGAAGGCATACCAAATCGAGCGTGTTTCCCTGGCCGAGTTTCTCCTTGGTGATCAGTTCGTTAAGCAGGTCGAACTGAGCCTCCATGGCAAAGGGGGAAGAGCGGTAGAGGGCGAGAAACTCCTTCGGACGGTCGGGGTTCCAGGTCAGGGTCCGTAGAGCCGGGGCGTCGGCTCGCGCATTGACAGCCCTCCACGGAGCGTCGTGGAGACCTGCCAGGGGCCTCTGGCTGTTGAATGGCGTCAGCCATTCGGGGACCTCGCCGAGCGTTCCGAACTGACCGTCGTCGTTCATCCAGAAGAGCCGGGCATCGGTTGTCCCGGCAAATAGCGCTCCCGAAGGCTGATCGAGCGAAAGGACGGAGGCGGTAAAACGCGGCCGCGGATCAACGGTAAGTTGCGCGACCAGGGTGGTAGCGAGGAGAGCCTCGTCGCTCGCCCCAACGGGCTTCCGAATCGAGCGATCATACCATTTGTCAGCCACGATCCCGTGCTGCGAAGGCCACGCCCCGGTAGCCAGCGTGGCGATGCTCGAAGCCGGGAAGGTGCTGGCCAGGTGCCGGCAGTCGGGGAAATAGGTGCCTTTCTCCAGGAGCCTCCGGAAGCCCCCCGGCGACAGCGAAGAGGCCGCAGATTCCAGATAATCAGGCCGGAATTGGTCCAGAATCACCAGGATGAACAGCTTCGGGCGGGGGGGCAACGCCCACAGGCGGCCGCTCATGCCGGCCAGCAGGCACGCCCCGAACTCTCGTCGGCAAATGCCCATAAAAAAAGAGTTTATCAGAGAGGCATAAGTGATGTTATAGTGTTAAGTCTCTTAAACAAAACTTCGCGCCGGGTGCTCCCCCCAGCCCGGACGGAAACGGCCTGATTCAATGAAAGAGGAAAAAAGCGTTTTGGGGTTAGCCACCATTCGGCGGAATCGGGGCATCTCCTTGCAGCAGATCGCTGAATCAACCAAAATCAGTGTGCGCCTTTTGGAAGCGATTGAGCGTGGGGAATTCCGAAAACTGCCTGGCGGAATATACAACACCAGCTACATCCGTCAATACGCGCGTGCGATCGACTATGACGAAACGGCGATTTTGACGGTCTACCATCAGGAAATGAACAGGGAGCCCAGCGTTTCCCGAAATGGTTCAGGCAAAGGCTTGTATACCGGGTTCCGGACCGCTTCCATGCTCCGATCGTAAATCGGAACGGCCCGCTCCCCAGGTTGACTGCTCGGAGTTTGGGATAGCCTCCGCCTCGATGTGATCGCAAATTCGGTGGAGGGAGACGTCCGTCCGGGCCTTGGGCGCGAGAGCGCGGCACCTGGCGGATAGCTCCCGGTTGCCAAGCGTGTCCTGGATAGCCTTCAAAAGGGCGGCCGGCTGAATCGACTTCCCGGTGATGCCGGTACAAACCCCGAGGCGCGTGAGGCGAGCGGCATTATCGTACTGGTCGTGCCCGAGCGGGACTACGATCTGCGGAACTCCGGAAGCCAACGCCAAGGACAGCGTTCCCGATCCGCCGTGATGCACGATTGCGGAAGCCAGCGGCAGGAGCCGGCTCAGTGGGATGTACGGGAAGTTGATCACGTTTTCCGGCAGCGCTGTAGAGAAGCCGGCATTTCTGCCGGTGAGTAATACAGCGTGCCATGGACGGCCGCGCGATGCCGCAACGGCGGCGTCGAAGAACCTGGAGGCAATGGGTCCGGCGGATCCGGCGCAGAAAACCACGATCGGCCCCGGGAGTTGCTGCAGTTCGGCGGGCAAGGGCTGATCGCCGCCCTGGTCGTAGACGGCATACCCGCCATGCCGGAACTGCGCAGGCCAGTCCGGGGCTCTGGGCGCGAACCATTCCGGAAACAAACCGATCACCCGATCCGGGGAAAGCGACCAGTTGTACCAGATATCGCGCACGGGAGCGAGATGGAGCTGTGCGCGAAAGGCATTCAGCGGCGGCCCGAGCATCCGATCCCAAAGCCGCGCCACCAGTTTCACAAAACCGCTCCGCACCACTTCCGGAGCCCAGGCCGGCAACGGAACACCCGGCGGGATCGGCATCGAATGGACGCTGCGCAGCGCGAATGGTGTCACGATGCAGGTGATGACGCGAAACCGCCGCTCCTCCTGGGCAAGGCGTGCTCCATAAGAAAACCAGTCCGAAACGATGGTCCATTCCAGGGGATCCAGCTTCGAAACCAACTCATACACCGGGCGAATTCCCGGAATAATCACCCGATTTGCGACGATTTCCATGCTCCGCCGGGGGTGGTAAAAATCGGGGTCGCCGGCGGCCCCTGGAACACCCGCGATCTCAAGGAACTCAAGTCCCGCGCTTTCAACAAATTGCCGGTGCAGCGGAAGAGACGCGAGTTGCACGGTGTGTCCGCGCCGCTGCAATGCCCGGCCGATGCCGATAAATGGGAACACATCTCCCGCTGTTCCCATGGCAACCAGCATGGTCTTCATGGAATTACCCGCCGGAATTAATTTGGCATGTTCGCGGAGAATTTCGATAGACGCCTTTGGATATCGGAGGCGTTCTCTTTTGCGGGTGTGAGCGGAAATCACGTGCATGGAGGCAATCGCCCCGTCCTGGAAATATCCGGTAATTCCTGGATGGAATCAGATCTCCTGCAGGAATTTGCGGAAGAGTTCGCCGCTATCGTAACGGGCGTAAATGGCCGCCCATTGGCGCGCGGACTGGCGATATTTCGAGTCGAATAGCAGTTTTTTCAGGGCTTCGAGGAGGCGGTTTTCCGAGGCGTCCTCGACCCGCACGCCCAAGCCGGCACCGTTCTCCTCGAGCACCGCGGTGGACATATGCTGGTCCGCATTGCTGGGAATTCCGAGAACCGGGGTTCCCGCAGCCATCGCGGGGTATAACCCGCCGCTGCCGCCGTGCGAGACGACCACGCTCGACTCCAAGGCCGTCGCGGTGAAGGGAAGCAGGTCGGCCAGGTAAGCAGCGCCGCCCGCGGACGGGACCGTCCTGCCGGAGGAAGAGATCAAAACCGCTACGGGGAGCTTCGCCAAAGCGCTCAGCAGCGCGGGAAAGACCTCGATAGGGCCCGAACTGCCAAGGCTGATGAAGACTTTTTGCCGGGAATCGGAGCGCATTTGTTCCCACCAATCCGGTTTGCTGGCCGGCGGCGTCCACTCGCAGATCCCGACATATCGATGGTTCGCGGGGAGGTTGTAAGTGGGCACAAACTCGGGCACATCGGGGTAAAGCACGTAATCCCCCTCGGTATACATGGCCCGCAAATCAGGCGGGAGGTCGGGGATGCCAAACTGGCGGCGCACCTGGTTCATCTCCGCTGTGTGGATGCGGTAGACCAGCGGCTCGGTGATCCGGTAGAGAGCCCCGAACCATCGCGGCGGGAGAATCCTGGTGATTGGCACGGAAGGGATTACGAACCGGCGTTTCGCATACGGGCTCCAGTATGCGTTGAAAATGACGGCCAGGGGAGTGCGTTCGAGGCGGGCGCTGATGGGCAGCGAAAGGCGCATATCGCCGATTACCAGGTCCGGACGGATGCGGCGGATCAACTCGCGATCCTGATCTACGTACCCGCGAATCGTGTCGGCCGAGAACAACGGCGCCCCTTTCGCGAGGTTCGCGAGGAACTGCTCGCCTGGCATGCTGGCGAGTTCCCCTACCTGGAAGGGCTTGTTTTGCAGATACCCGGAGAATCGGGACGGAGCGAAAAATTGAACTTCGTATTGGCTGGGGTTGAGGGATTCTGCGAGGGCGAGGGGCCGGACGAAGTGCGCCATGGTGGCGCCTTCAGCGAGAAACAGAATCCGTTTCGCAGACATCAAAAGGCGCGGACATGATCGAACATGCCCGCGCCAGGAAGTGACCTGTAAAACATGGAACCTGAGAAGGAAACACCTTCTCTAACAGAAATTTACACGTTGCGGCGGCGCCGCTTGATGCGAGTTCCCAGGGCTACCAGACCGGCACCGATCAGAATGGACGCCGCGGTACCCGGCTCCGGAGTCAGCGTTACGACAAACGACCCCGAGTTGCTCGGAATGTTAAGGATTTTGCCGCCGAAAGACGCCAGATCAGCTGCGGTGCACATGTTCGCGACATTGTAGTCCGGACAGAAATACGTCGCAACCTGATCGGGAGTCATGCTCGCGATCGTCGGTGAGAAAGAACCGGTCCAGTTGGACGCACCAGCTCCGATGCTGCCCGTGTCACTGGCCAAACCGAAGAAGTTGATGGACGCAATCGTGCTCGAGCCGCTGATGGCGAGTACCACCGGCGAGAGGAAGCCAGCGATATTGAGCGAACAAGATCCCACATGGCTCGAATCGACAATCGCGCAGTTAGACGGATTCGAGCTGGTGTTAAACGCCGTGCTTGGACCCACACCGGTCAACTCGAAATCCAAGAGCGGGTGGGCGGCGAACCTGAAAAAGTAGTCCTCAGGAATTGGAGTAACACCCGCCACGAAGGCGGCGTTTTGGTTGATTTCAACGCCCTCACCGACGGTGAGAGGTCCGCCTGTAAACGACAGTGTGGTGGTGTTGTTCACGGCCGCATCCCAGGGCGGGCCTGGCGGTGTGGAAGTCGGATCAGGCAGGAAAGTCAGGCTGGTGATCGTGGCATTCACACCACCGTCCGATCCCAGCCCCAGGACCCCCATGACCGCTGCTGAACAAGTCCCTAGGGAGAAGATCAGCCCTAGTAACCCTAACTTAAATTTCACGTGATTTTTCCTCCGAGTGAGCAGCTCTAGGACCCCCTAAAGGCCGCCCGCGATATTTGGCAACAGCAACGAGTCTAAAGATAACCTTGGTTAGGGTCAATATGCCGAAATTGGATAACGTGCGTATAATTACAGAAAAAGCCTTATTTTGGTACGAAAGACCGGGATTGCTAGTACTAAGGCCTTGAGAATTTTCCGAAATCGCTGACAAAGGGAAATGTTCGAGGGCCGCATTGGCCGCTATATAATGTCCAGGGCGCACGAACTTTGGGACTAGGCCAGCTCATTGCCCGGCGGATGCAGGAGGAGTCGGAGCGCGTGGAACGAGCACGCGCCGAGTTCAATTTCCGCTCAATTGAAGCGCAAATTCCCAAAGGCTCCAAGGTCCTGGATGTGGGAGCCTGGAGCTGCTATTTGGGCGAACTCCTGCGCGACCGGATGGGTTGTCAGGTGCTGAGTCTCGATGTCGTTGATGTCAATAAAACCGATATGCCCTTCCAGGTGTTCGACGGCAAATGCCTGCCGGTCGATTCGGGAAGCTTCGACATCGTCCTGCTGCTGTACGTCCTGCACCACGCGTCCGACGACGAACCCCTGTTGCACGAAGCCCGGCGGGTGCTGCGCGAGGGGGGCCGGGTGCTGATTGCCGAAGACAGCGTAGACGGCCTGTGGAACCGGATCCTCACGGTCGGGTTTCACGTCTGGCTGTGGCTCGTGACCCGAATGAGCTGCGACGGATCGTTTCGCACCACGAGCGAGTGGCAGGACCGGTTTCGGGCGGCGGGGTTAAAACTGGTAAGCACCGTCGGTCTGGGCCATCACTTGGGGCGCCGGTCGTGGCCCAACAATACGCTCTTTGTGCTGGAAGAGGAACCCGGCGTCTCCAGGACCCGGGAGCCAGCGTCTCAACCCGTCACCATTTTGTAATCTGGCCAATTGGGATTTATGGACAGCTTTCCCGGATTCATGCAGCATCCAGCCAACGACTTCGATGAGTACTTCACGGTTGTCCAGGGTTGCTACACGCTCGTCATCGAGGGCCGGCGGATCCCGATCCGGGTGGGAGAGGAGCATTTCATTCCTCGCGAAACGCCGCATGCGGGCGAGGCGGAAGCCGGCACCCGCACCATCCATGCGTTGGGCGCCCGCCCGCGTGGAGCGTGAAACGCAAGTCCCGGATGGAAGGAAACCGCACCGGCAGTCTACAGTGGAAGGGTGAATCGCAGAGACGACCGGACTGTGGCCACCGCGAACCCGTTCCGTAAAAGCCTCACCGCCGCACTGGAGCATGCCCTCGATTTCCTGGAGGGCCTCGACGCACGACCGGTCGCACCCACCGCCGGCCTCGAGAGTTTGCGCAGCCGCCTGCTTCGCGATTTGGCCGATCAGGGGACGCCTGCCGATCAGGTGATCGCGGAACTGGTGCGCGACGTGGAGGGCGGCATCCTGGGATCCACCGGCGGACGGTTTTTCGCGTGGGTGGTGGGAGGCGTCCTGCCCGCCTCACTGGCTGCGGATTGGCTGACGGCGACCTGGGACCAGAACGCTGGAATCCATGTGTCAGGCCCGGCTGCGGCCGTGGTTGAGGAAGTGGCAGGCGCGTGGCTCAAAGAGATCCTTGGACTGCCGGCCGGGGCAAGCTTCGCCTTCGTCACAGGGTGCCAGATGGCGCATGTTACCTGCCTGGCGGCGGCCCGCCAGGAACTCCTGGAGCGCCGCGGATGGGATGTCGCGCGCCGCGGTCTTTACGGCGCGCCGCCCATCCGGATCGTCACCAGCACAGAACGCCATGGCTCCATTCAACGCGCGGTGCGCCTGCTCGGAATGGGGCTCGACCAGATGATCGATCTGCCGGCCTCGGACGGCGGACAACTTGCGCCGGAGCCGCTGCGGCGGGAACTCGAACGCGTCCCCGAGGCGCCCACGGTGGTGCTGCTCCAGGCTGGCGACCTGACGAGGGGCGCCTACGACTCGTTTGAAGACCTGATCCCGATTGCCCGGCAGCACGGCGCCTGGGTACACGTGGACGGGGCGTTCGGATTGTGGGCGGCGGCGAGCCCCCGCTACCGTCACCTGGTGCGCGGAGTAGAAGGCGCGGATTCCTGGGCGACCGATGGGCACAAGTGGCTCAATGTACCTTACGATTCCGGCTATGCCTTCGTGGCTGACCCGCGGGCACACGTGGCGGCGATGTCTCACCGGGAGCCTTACTTGCAGCAGCACCTGGAGGCTCGGGACCAGATGGACTGGAATCCAGAATGGTCGCGGCGCGCCCGCGGCTTCTCAACGTATGCGGCCATCCGGGAACTCGGACGAAGCGGGATTGCACGAGTTGTCGAACAATGTTGCGATCGGGCCCGTTCGCTGGTGCAGGGCATCGGCCGCCTCGATGGGGCCGAAGTGATTTGGGAGCCGACCATCAACCAGGGGCTCGTGCGGTTTCTGGATCGCAAGCCGGGCGCGGGTGAGTTTGATCACGACCGGCGCACCGACGAAGTCATTGCCAGGATCGTCTCGGGAGGCGAGGCCTACTTCGGCGGGACGACCTGGCAGGGGCGGCGGGCGATGCGGGTGAGCGTATGCAACTGGCGGACCTCGGAAGATGACGTCGCGAGGGTAATCGAAGGTGTGCGCCGGGCTCTCGCGGAATAGGTTTGGGACGGGCAGGATGAGGTCGGGACGCGGCGGGCAGCAGTTCCCATGGCAGCAGTTCCCGCGCCACCTTAGTAATTCTTCGTACCAATCCCCAGCTTGCGCATCTTTGCTTGCAACGTAGTCCGCTTCATTCCCAGCTTGGCGGCCGCGCCCTGAGTGCCGCCGACCCGGCCTCCCGCCTCGCGCAGCGCCCGCACAATCGCTTCCCGCTCGGCCGTCGCCAGCGTCACCACGCTCTGCGGCTCCACGGCGGCGCGCTTCAACTCGCGCACCGGCGCCTGCAATACCGGGCCCGGCGAAACGATCACCGCGCGCTCGATGAAGTTCTGCAACTCGCGAATGTTCCCCGGCCAGTGATAGCGCGTCAGTGACTGCACGGTTTCCGATGGGATGGTGGTAATCCGCCGGTTCATGCGCCGTGCGTTCTGCTGCACGAAGTATCGAACCAGGAGCGGAATATCTTCGCGGCGTTCGCGCAGCGCCGGGACGGTCAGCGGAAACACGTTCAGGCGGTAATAGAGATCGGCGCGAAATTTGTGTTCTTCCACCAGCGTCGCCAGGTCGCGATTCGTCGCCGCGATCAGTCGCGCATCCGTCTTGATGGTTCGCGAGCTTCCCAGGCGTTCAAACTCGCGCTCCTGCAAGACCCGCAACAGCTTGGTCTGCAACTCCAGCGGAATCTCGCCCACCTCGTCCAGAAATATGCTGCCGCGGTGCGCCAACTCGAAGCGGCCGATCCGCTGCGCGATCGCCCCCGTGAAGGCGCCCTTCTCGTGGCCGAACATCTCGCTTTCCAGCAGCCCGGTGGGAATCGCCGCGCAGTTCAGCTTCACGAAGGTGGCCTGCCGCCGCATGCTCAAGTCGTGGATGGCGCGCGCCAGGAGTTCCTTCCCGGTCCCGGTTTCGCCATAGATCAGCACCGTGGCGTCGGTCGGCGCGACGGTTTCCACCTGCTTCAGAATGGCCTTCAGAGCGCGGCTCTCGCCGACGATCTCCTCGAAGCGGTTGTCCGTCCGGATCTCGTCTTCCAGGTACACTTTCTCTTCCGCCAGCCGGCTGTTGAGCTCCTCGATATGCTTGTAGGCAAGAGCATTCTCGAGCGCGATGGCCACCTGCCCGGCGGCCTGCGTGAAGAACTGCAGATCGTCGCTGGTGAAGAAGCTCTTCTGGCGCGAGCAGAGGTTGAGTGTACCGAGCACCTTGTCGTGGGAAATCAGGGGCACGCAGCACAACGATTCGAGACCTTCGCGGGCCATCAGGCTGCCGGTGGTTTTCGAAATCGCGGCGGCCTCCTCGAGGCTGAAGACGCGTCCCTGGCGGCTGCGGAACACGTATCCTCCCAGAGAGTCGTCGAGCGGCACCACGGCGTCTTCGCGAATGGCGCCCGAACCCTCCGGAAAATCCAGCATCTGCAGCCGCAGCGCGTCGATCTCCGCGTCGTAGATGAGGACCCCGGCGTAGTCCAGGCCGAAGGTGCGCCGGAGCGAAGCGGAAATCGCGTGAAAGAGCTGTTTCCGGTCGAGGCAGCTCACCACGGCATTGTTGATCTCGAGCAGCGCCCGCAACCGGTCGCGCTCCCGCGCCAGTTGCTGTTCGTAAGCCCGCGCCGACTCGAAGTTCAGCGCATTATCTACCGCCACCGCCACTTGCCGCGCCACCTGCTCCATGAACTCCACGTCTTCGGCGGCATAGGCGCCCTTGTGGAGCGAGCCGAAATGCAGTCCTCCGATGTCCCGCTGCGCGGTGAACAGCGGCAGGATGCAGTACGACTGAATCCCGTTGGCCCGCAGCAATTCGCGGATGATCGGATAGCGCTGCTCTTCGGCGATGTCCGCAAGGTAGTAGGGTTTCCGTGTTTCCAGCGCGAGCCCGGTCGGCGTCTGGTCGAAAGGAATCGGTTCGACGCGGCTTTCCGCCACGGGACGTTCGGTCTGCAGGATGTGGAGGCGTACCGACCGCTCCTTCGGATCGAGTAGCGTGAGGCTGATGAAATCGAACGAAACCAGCCGCTTGAGACAGCGGCTCAAATCGGCAAACAGGGTCGAGAGCTGGCGGTGCGCCGCTATGGACTCGGCGACTTCCAGCAGCGTTTCATAGCGGGCGTGGGTCGCGTCGGGGGCTGTCAGGACAGGCGAAAGCATCGGGCAGCCGGGCAGGCCTTCCTTCAACCGTACCATAACCGCGGTCGCCGGAAATCTGATCGATCAGTGCCTGGATGAGCGGTGTAGAGGCCTGCAGATCGACGCCATCATGACGCATCTCGGCCATCAGAGACCGCCCCTCGGCGTCCACGAAGTCCACCTCGCGCAGATCCAGGACCATCATCCTTCCATGAAGCGTCGAAGCCGCCGTCTGCCAGCACTGCCGCAACTCGCCGACCCAGGGACCGCACAGCCTGCCCTCCAGCCGCAGCCGGAGTTCAGGCGCACTGTCGTGAATCGTGATCTTGAGCATACGCTGCACCACGATGGTGCAAGGCGAGTGCCACGGCCATCAGCCCAAGTGACGGCTGCTTCCGAAAGGACCACACCGGCTCGCAGTGCCGCCATTTGGGCAATTCCAGCGCCATCCTGACGTCGCGCGGGCACTCGTGCCTATCGCGACGGCACCCCTTGACGACGCTTCTGGTCGTCAACAATCGGGCGGTGCCAGTGTCTTCGGAGGTATTGACCGCCAAGTTTGAGACTCGTGCAGACAGACCGGCCCTCATGGGCCGGCCGCGGGAGCCGCCCCGGTCACGCGGATCGTGGTGGGGGGGTTGAAACTCTCTACGTCGTCCGCCCGGCCAAAGTCACAGCGGGGGCAAGCAAATGCCGCGCGGGCTGGAGATCCGGGCTCTGGTGAATCGGCTGGGCGGCAGGCTTGAAGCTGAACCAGCCCGCCATGGCTTCATCACTCACCTTTCTCCGGCTCATAATCCATCGCCGCTGCCGCCAGGCCCGCCGTGTGCAGCCGGCGAGGCGCCAGAAGGCCGGGAGCGAGGCAGGCTCCCAGAATAAAGTCGCGGCCAGCACCACCAGGTCGCGCGCCGTCATGCGGAACCAGTAGCGGCGATACAGTCCCGGGGTGACGTTCTTGATGCGCATCAGGAACCGGTTCTTCACCGAATGCATATTGATGATCGCCGGCATCTGGTGGCGGTTGCCGGGAGTCACGGCGCGCACGTGGTAGGCGACTGCCGCAGGGGTGTAGATACACCGCCATCCCATGAGTTGAGCGCGCCATGCCACGTCTGCGTCCTCGCGGTACACGAAGAAATCCGGATCGAAAAAGTTGCCTCCCACCGAAATATCTTCAATCATGCGCCGCCGAAAGAGGGCCGCGGCGGCACTGGCCCCGAATACGTACTCCATGTTTTCGAAGCACTGAACGTCGGGTTGGTGCCAGCCGCGGTCGAAGTGACGCATTGCGGGAGTAAAAAAGATACCGGTCGAATCGATGCGGGCTTCCGGAAGGTGTTCGAAGCCCGGCCCAATGGAGAGAAGCTTGCCGCACACCGCGCCCGCGCCGGGATCGGACTTGGCGGCGTCCACCAGCATGCGGATAAAGCCGGGAAGTAACAGGACATCGGGATTCAACGTCAGCACCCACTCTGAGCGGGTCGAGCGAATCGCCTGATTCTGTGCCGCGGCGAATCCCAAATTGGTGGCGTTTAAGAACTTACGGATGCGGCCTTTGAATTCCCGGAGGATTTCCCAAGTGTGATCGGTAGAGGCGTTGTCCACTACCACCACCTCGATCGGCACACCCTCCTGCTGCAATACGGCATCCAGGCAGCGGCGGATATACTGACCGCTGTTATAGGTGACGATCGCGATGCACACTCTTCCTCGAAGCACTGGTTTCAGGTCCGCTGTTCCAAAGACCGAAAACCTCGGAATTCCACTACACTGGGGTTGGACTTTTCGCATAAATGTGGCGAAATTCTCCATTTCCCTGTAGTTGGCAGGGTCAACCAGGGGTCTTGGTTATGGCTTGTAACAATGTCGCAGTCTGCTGGTGAAATGTTTGTGGGAATTCTCCGCCAGGAACGAACCGGCGACGTGTTGCAGGATCGTGTCGCGCGGTTGTTCGAGGAGTCCCGGCAGGACGTCTACCGGTACCTGTTGACCATCGGGCTGCATCCGCCGGCGGCCCAGGAGGCCGTGCAGGAGGTTTTCCTGCGGCTGTATGTGGCTTTGAAAAAGGGGGAAAACATCGAGAGCCCCCGAGGCTGGATTTTTCGGGTAGCCCACAATTATGGTCTGAAGGTTCGCGCGCGGCAAGCTTCCGAGGCGCCGTTCGACTTGGATCTGGAAGGCCGGTTGGTGTCCGGATCGGAGGATCCCGAACGGACGCTCCTGGAGCGGGAACGGTTGATGCGGTTTCATCAGGCAGTCGAAGGGCTTTCGCAGCAGCAGAGGCGCTGCCTGTTTTTGCGTATGGAGGGCTTGCGATACCCGGAAATCGGCTCGGTCCTCGGGATCAGCGCCTCGGCGGTAGGCGAGTTTCTGCGGCGCGCGGTGGCCCGGTTAAGGAAGGTGCGGGATGAGTAGTCTGCAGGTACACCATCCAGAAGACGGTCTTTTGCTTCGTTACATCGACGGCGAATTGCCGGCGCGGAAAGTCCGACAGGTGGCCCGCCACCTGGAAGCGTGCTGGCAGTGCCGGAGTGAGATGGAAGAACTCGAAAGCACGGTGGCCGATTGCGTGCGCTATCGCCGGAACGTATTGCAGGCGCACCTGCCGCCTCCGCCCAACCCGTGGCCGGACATTTACCGGGAATTCGCGCGCGTCGATGCATCCATGAGCCAGGAACCCTGGGTGGCGCGTCTGCAGCGATCTTTCTTAGGACCTCGCGTCCTGCGGTGGGGCCTCGCGTTCGCGGCCTTGTTGGTGTTGGCCGTGGGAGTTTTCCAGCAACTCCGCGAAGTCCCGGCGGTTCAGGCGGCGACTCTCTTACGGAAAGCCGTGTCGGCCGCGGATGCGCATCCCATGAGGCCGCACCGGATTCTGGTACAAACGCCGACCGCGCGGATGGTCAAACTCGTGGGAAGCCGTCCGGTGGGGCGCAGCGGAGTCCTGCCGGGGGGTCTTCAGGCACGGCTGGATGGGGCGCACTACGACGGCGGCGATCCGCTGAGCGCCAAGGCGTACCTGGGGTGGTACGACCACCTGACCGAGCGGCACGACGAGGTGACCACTGTGGCCGATCCCGTCCTGCCGGCTGAGAAATGCTTCCAGATCCGAACGGTCACCGAGGATGGCACCGTGGCGGCGGCGAGCCTGGTGCTCCGCAAGAGCGACCTGCGTCCCGTGGAGAGCAAGCTGGAATTCCGCGACCAGGAGTGGGTGGAGTTCACCGAGATCGCCGATGCCGCGGCGGGCGATATCGGGCTTCCGGCAGCGCCGGGTGCCGAAGGGACCACGCGGGTTCGAGAGGGCGGACAACCTGGCGGGAGCATGGCCGAGCCGGCCGCTTCGGTGGCGGACGAATTACAGGTTCTGTCGGCTCTGCACGATATTGGAGCGGATTTGGGCGATCCCCTCGAGGTCACACGCTCCGGGGGGCGCGTGCTGGTGAGCGGGGTCGGGATTCAGGCGGCGCGGCAGAAGCAGATTCGCGAGGCGCTGGACGGCATCGCGCACGTTCAGATCGAGTTCTCGGAGCCATCCGCGGCGGAGATTCCAACCGAGCCTGGCGGCCCCGGTACGAGCAACGGCAGTGCGAGGAACGCCGGGATCGCGGCACGAGTGGAGCAGCAGGTGGGCGGGCGGGTGGAGTTCGAGCGGTTCAGCTCTCAGGTGTTGGACCGGAACGAATTGATGATGGCGCGCGCGTATGCCCTTCGGGCGCTGGCTCAGCGTTTCCCGGCGGACCAGGAGTCAGGTCTCAGTCCTGCGGAACAGAAAACTCTGGGGGACATGGCCCGCGATGACACCACCGCGTTGCTGCGCGAAGCTTCCGGCATGGAACGCGCTTTGGTTCCGATCCTGACCGCCATGGGCGGTACGGCCGGGGGCGGCCAGGCGGGCAGCCAATCGGCGTGGGAACCCGCGGCGGAAGAGTTGTTCCAGTCCTCGCGCCGCGTCGAGGTGCTGGTCTCGGTCCTGCTGGGCGCCGCCCGCAGCGACGGTTCTACGGACCTCCTGCCGTCCGAGTTGCTGTCGGCGATGCGGGACCTGCGAGCCAAAGCGGACCGGTGCCGACAACTGCTGGGACAGTAAAACGCGGTTCGGGCGTCGGGCGAGATGTCCGAACCCCGAAGCGCTTCGCCGGGTCATACAGGACACGATTGGCTGCGCCACGAGGCTCCGCAAGTTCTGTGGGGAAGTCACTGCGCGATGCGGAGCATCTGCGAGGCGACTTGTATGAACGCCTGGTTCAAGTCACTGGGTGTAGGGGCATTGTAGTATCGGCCATTGCTCCCGGCGGCCACGGGGTTGGTCGTTAGGGAGGGATCGTTGGCGATGCGCTGCAGCAGCACCGAGTCCACGTCACCGCCGTAGCCGATGCAATAAATCACCACGCCGGAGAGCGAGTTGTTGGCTTGGGCCGGGTCTGGATCGCCTCGCCGGATGCGCAGCGCCGCATGGTCGGCGGCATTCGTGGCGAAGTTCTCCACGTTCTGCGCATTGGTGACGCTGAGCCCGCTGCCGCTGTAGGTCACCGAGCGGTAAGCGGTGGCAGTCAGCGAGTTGCCCCAGACATCTGTAACCGGGGCATTCGAAACATCGGAAGATACGTTGGATTGGTTGGTGGCAAAGGAACAGTGGCTTTGGTCGGTGATCACACTCAGGTCGGAAGCGAGAGGCGGGGGGCCCGGGGCGGCCCACTTGTACAGCCCCATGGCGGTGCTGGGGACGTTGTTGTTGTACCCCAGGGTCAGCACGCCCTCCCGGGGATTGGCGCCGTAGGAAGCGCAGGTGCCTTTCATCGGAAAATTCTCCGTCACCGCCGTCGGCCGGCCATCGGTAAAGAACAGGATTGCATTCAAAGCGCCATTCTGGTTGAGTTTCACGAGTTGGTCGTAGCCTTGCCAGAGGGCCTGCGCGGAGCTGGTGGCCCCCGTACAGTTCACCGCATTCAGGTACCCCTCGACCGAGGTCTTGAACGTCGTGGCGGGAGCGTAATCCACGTTCGAACTGGTGGCGAAGGTGATCAGCCCGAGGTTGTCGCGGGTCTCGGCGAACTGGTTGACAAAATTCACCGCGGCGGCTTTGAGCGGATTGCAGGCGGCCGGCTGCCCGTTATACGAGGTGGCCAATGACCCGGACCGGTCCATTACGACCATGATGTTGATGTCGCGGCGGGTGGATTTGGATGTGACGGTGATGGTACGGGCGCCGGTATTGAACATGCCCAGGAAGATCAGAGGCATATCGACACTGGCGGTAGTGGTGATGGAGCGCAGATGCGTGTCGTCGGTTGCGGCCACGCTGTTCACCTGCAGATTCGTGCTTTCCAGATACCCGGAGGGAAAATTGGCGTAGAAGTAGGCGTTGGCGGTGGTCACCGCATTCGCCCGCTGGCTGGAATCGTCACTCCCGCGGCTGAGCGCGCTCGCGCCGGCGATGGCTGCGGCATCGGCGGCTGCCAGGAGCCTGCTCTGTGCCAGGTACATCAGGCCGACATCGATCGCAAGACCTGTGAACGGCAGGACCACGAAGGCGATCATCAGGGTGCCATAGACCATGACAGAGCCCTTTCGCCCGGATCGGTGCCGGGATCCGGCTTGCGCGCCTTGATCGGGAACGGGTGTGCTCTGGCAGGCACTTTTCGATTTCCAATCAGAACAGCATCCGGGCATAGTAAGCGCCTCCCTTCGTCAAACCGACCAGATTCAACTCCGGCATCGAGAAGTATCCCTCTACTACCCTCGCGACCTGGCCTTGTTGCAAAGAGAGCACCGAGGAAAACCCGTTGGCGACGAGCGTGGACTGCTGGCAGTAGTCCGTGGGTTTGATGTTGCCGGAAGTGTCGATATAAGAAGCGGGCGGGGTTCCGAAATAGCTCGAGAAAAGCGACCCGTTGCCGATCACGATCCGCTGCGCGAAGACGGTCTGTCCGAGGTTCGGGCAGGACTGCAGGCCATTGGCGGTGCAGTCTGTCTGGTAAACCTGGACGATCTGAGACAAAATCAAGACCGCGTTTCCATTGCTGGTGAGAGTGAAGTCGCGACTGAGCGTCGCCGCGATATTCTGTGCGCCGGGGAGTGAGAAATCGGCGCCCAGGGCGTACATGTGCGAGACGTCGCGGGTCACCTGGGTGGCGCTGAGGGTACGGCCAAGCTGGAGGCCAACGCCGGAGACTCCCAGCAGCAGCGGTACGGCCACCATGAGCAGCAGAGCCAGCTCGAGCAGAGTGCTGCCGCGAGTCTGTTGTCGCCGATGGGAGTGGAATGCCGTGGATGGGGGCCGGTGCCTTGCCCTGGGAACCGCGCGCGGGAACAGCCGGCGTCCGCGGTCGTCTTGGAAGGTGTTAGCGTGCCGGAGGTCCGCCAAGGGGAGTAGCCTCCATGATGTCAGCCGACGCCACGCCGAACTGCAGCGGGTTCGATTGATGCCAAAGCGGGAACATCCAGTTCCAGGTGAGCCCCTGAATCGAAACGACAACGATGTTTCCGCCGATGTTGCTGTTGGGACCGGTGACCGGGGTGATGGACACCGGATCGTAGTAGGTAATGGTGATCTGATTCGAGCCGTTCTGGTTGGGACTCAGGGCGTCCACCAGTCCAACGGCGTTGTTCTTCACCGTAGTCTTGATGGAGTCGTCCTGCCCCATGCCAGTCATCGTCTGACTGGTGACGGCGTAACGGACACCCTGCCTTACGGCGAACAGGAGCGTGTTCTTGATAAAGACCGCAAACGACACATCGACAATCCCGAGGAAAAAGGCCAGCAAGGGCAGTGCGGCGAGCCCCGCTTCCACCAAAGCGCTTCCGCGCCGCCGGCGTCGACTTTTGAATTGGCGCGCTTGCATTGCCCTTACGAAACGTCTCCACCCTTACAGTAAATCCGTGGCCGACAGGAGCCAATCAGAGGAGGCCCTTACATAACATCGGCGAAGTGACTGAATTCCTGTAGTAGAACCGCGGTGGCCTCTGGGGAGTTTACGCTTGCAATCTTTGCGAGATTTGCCTGGCAGACTGGAATCGCACGGTTACCATAATCCTTATGGATCAAATTTTAGTAATCGGCGGAAACGGCCACGTAGGCGGCCAGGTTCTCTCTCAATTGCAGGATAAAGGTGTGCGGGTTCGGGCACTGGTGCGCAATCCCGATACGGCTCGCATGCCGGCCTGCGTCGAGATGGTGCGGGGCGACCTGGCCGCCCCGGAGTCCCTGGATGCCTGCCTGGAGGGGGTCGATGCCGTGTTCCTGGTGTGGACCGCCCCGCCGGCCACCGCGGCCGCTGCCGTGGAGCGGATCGCCAAGCACGCACGGCGCATCGTGTACCTCTCCGCCCCGATTAAAACGCAACACCCGCTCTTCCAGAGTTCACTACCCAATTCGAGTTCGCGGCTCAACGTGGAGCTCGAGCGGCTGATCGAGGCCTCGGGGCTCCAGTGGACGTTCCTGAGGCCCGGCATGTTCGCCGCCAACGCCCGGGAATGGTGGGCGCCGCAGACTCGTCAAGGAGATGTGGTGAAGTGGCCCTATCTGTCGGCGCCGACAGCTCCGATCGACGAGCGCGACATCGCGGCAGTAGCGGTGCAGGCGCTTTGCGAGGATGGCCATTCGGGAGGCGATTATGTCCTGACCGGGCCGGAATCCCTCACCCAATACGAGCAGGTCGCCACGGTCGGCCGCGCGATCGGCCGTTCGCTGCGCATCGAAGAGATGTCGCCGGAGGAGGCACGGCGGGAGTGGCTCGCCACCTGGCCTCCGCCTGTGGTGAACATGCTGCTTACGGCCTGGCGAGCGGCGATCGGGCAACCGGCGTACGTGACCTCGACGGTCGCAGAAGTCACTGGAAGACCGGCACGGACGTTTTTGAACTGGGCCACGGATCACGCCGCGGCGTTTCAGGGGTGAATGGCAGCGGACCTGGTTGGCGCTCCAGACACGCTTGTCCGCGCCTCACGATTCCAGGGGGATGCCGGACTCCTTGAGCGCCCGCCAGCCGCCGTCGAGTGAGATTGCGTTCCGATAGCCCATCTTCTGGAGATTGTCGGCCACCAGCGCCGAGCGAAAGCCGCCGCCGCAATAGAGCACCAGCACCGCGTCTTTGTCGGGAACCTGGGTCTCGATGTCGCGCTCGATTATGCCCTTGCTCAGATGCATCGCATCGGCCACGTGTCCGTTCGCCCACTCGCGGTCTTCGCGCGTGTCCACCAGAAGGTGCGGTTCGCCGGCTGCCAGCATCTTCTTGTATCCGTCGATGTCGATCTGCTTCACGCGCGACTTGGCATCATTCACCAGGTTCAGGAACCCCGGATTGTGCTGCATGCAGTCTCCTCAATCCACTCGCCGGATCTGGGCGCCCGCCAGCGAGAGTTTCGACTCGATTTTCTCATAGCCGCGATCGATGTGGTAGACGCGGTCGATCACCGTTTCGCCACGCGCCACCAGGGCTCCCAGCACCAGCGAGGCGCTGGCCCGCAAGTCTGACGCGATTACTCCGGCGCCGGTCAATTCGCGCGGCCCGGCCACGATGGCCTGTTTGCCGTCCAGCCGAATGTTGGCGCCCATGCGCGCGAGTTCCTGCGCATGCATGAAGCGGTTCTCGAAGATCGTCTCCACGATGATGGCAATCCCTTCGGCCTGCGTCATGAGCGCCATGTACTGCGCCTGAAGATCGGTGGCGAAGCCGGGATACTCCTCGGTGGTCATGTCCACCGAGCGGAGCCGGCCTCCACCGCGCACCCGAAGGGTGGTGGCGTCCGGCTGTGTCACGTCCGCACCGGCCTGTTGCAGCTTGGACACGAGCGCGCCGAGGTGGTCCGGTTCGCAGCCCGTGACCGCGACATCGCCCGCGGTGATGGCTCCGGCGATCAGGAAGGTTCCGGCTTCAATGCGATCCGGAATGATGGTGTGCTCGGCGCCGCCCAGCCGCTCCACGCCCTGAATGCGAATGGTGGAGGTGCCCGCGCCTTCGATCCTCGCACCCATCTGGACGAGCAAACCGGCCAGGTCCACCACTTCGGGCTCACGGGCGGCGTTGCGCAGCACGGTCTCGCCTTTGGCCAAGGTGGCCGCCATCATGAGGTCCTCGGTACCGGTCACGGTGACCCGGTCGAAATGCACGGAGGCGCCGTGAAGCCCCTCGGGTGCTTCGGCTTCAATGTACCCGTGGGCCTGGTTGATGCGGGCGCCCAACTGCTCGAGGCCCAGGATGTGCAGATTGATCGGACGGGCCCCGATGGCGCAGCCGCCCGGCAGAGAAACGCGCGCGCGTCCGGAGCGCGCCACCAGAGGGCCCAAGACCAGGCTGGAGGCGCGCATCGTCTTCACGAGCTCGTAGGGAGCCTCGGGGCAGACCACGTGCGGGGTGTGCAGGCGCACGGTCTCGCCGTCCACTTCGGCGTTCGAGCCGATATCCACCAGCAGGCGCTGCATGGTGCGGATGTCGCGCACGCGCGGGATGCGGCGGAGGATCACCGGCTCGTCGGTAAGCAGTCCCGCGGCCAACGCCGGCAGCGCCGAATTCTTCGATCCGTTGGTGGGGATCTCTCCCTGCAGGGCGTGTCCGCCCGTAATCACGAACTTATCCATGTTTTTCCGTCTGTCGTTCCGGGGTCATTCCCGTTCGAGAGCTTTCGATATCCTTCCGCATGCCGCGGCCAGGCGCCGCTCCGCGGTTTCACGATCCATCCCGGACTTGCCCATGAGGATCGCTATGCGAACACTGTTGCCCGAAGCGGCCAGCAACTGCGCGGCACGCTCGGTGGAAACCGGCACGGCCTGCGCCACGATGCGGCGCGCGCGGTCTACCAGCTTCAGATTCTTCGGCTGGACATTCACCATCAGGTTGCCGTAAACATAGCCCAACCGGATGAACATCCCGGTGGAAAGCATGTTGAGTACCAGCTTCTGCGCCGTCCCCGCTTTCATGCGCGTGGAACCCGCTATGACCTCCGGTCCCACCAGGGGTGCGATGACGATGTCCGCGATCCGCGCCAGTTCGGAATCCGGGGAGCAGCAGAGACCGACGGTGACGGCGCCCATCCGTTTGGCCTCGGCCACGGCTCCCAGAACATAGGGCGTCCGGCCGCTGGCGGTGATGCCTACCAGCACATCGCGCTCCGTGAAACCGTGTGACAGAAGGTCGCGGACGCCCAGGGTGGGATCATCTTCGGACGCTTCCGTAGCGCGGCTGAGGGCCGCCTCACCTCCAGCCATGATGCCCTGCACCATTTCGGGCGAGACACTGAACGTCGGCGGGCATTCGGAGGCATCCAACACGCCCAGCCGCCCGCTGGTGCCGGCGCCCAGGTAAAACAGGCGGCCGCCGCGCTCGATCGCCGCCACGGCGGCATCCACGGCGCGCGCGATTGCCGGAATCTCGCGCTCCACCGCCTCCGGGACTTTCCGGTCTTCCCCGTTGATGATGCGCAGGGCGGCCTCGGTGGAGACGGTATCGATGGATGCGGACTCGGGATTGGGCTGTTCGGTAAGCAGTTTTTCGAGCATTTGCGGGGTCTTCTTCAGGCTACAACGTTCGGCGCCCGGCCGATCGATGGCGGGAATGGTCTGCGGGCTTCCGGGCCACGCAGTGCGCCTGGAACGGGATCCGCTTCGGGGCTTCACACCTGTGCTCGCGTTTCACGGGATTGACCACCCGAAGTATACGGATCTAAAATGGATTGCAGACTGAATTGCATGTGCCTGAAGGGGCGGTGAGCCGTATGACTGCTATACGCCTTTCGATCTCCGGTGCTCTCCTGTGTGCCGCGGTGTGTCTGTGCGCAGCGAACCAACAAGGAGACACCCCGAAAAAAGACGATCCCAAGACAGACACTACCAAGAAGTCGAAAGATCAGCGTGAGACCGTCGCCCGTCCGATCAGCGAGCGCACCAAGAAGAAGAACGAGGAGAAGCTCCGCAAAGAGCTGGAGACGCCGTATCGCAAATGGCTCAATGAAGACGTGGCGTACATCATTACCGACGAGGAGCGC
>DATJWB010000050.1:0-3053 GCA_035501495.1 Bryobacteraceae bacterium
CAACTACATCATCTACGCGATGACCCACTAGCGGTAGCAGCAGCACGCCTGCTTTGACCGTGAGAATCGATGCCAAACCACGTGGGGCAGTGCTTCAGCCTGCGCGGGACTTCAGTCCCGCTGGCTCGGTTTGGCAAGCCACGGCCCGCCGCGAACTGGATTCCGCTGCATTTGGAACTTCTTCACGCGGTCATCTCACTAGTACCCGGCCGAGTTATTTCTGACAGGCTGTCCGGATCTGTACCTTCGGATCGCTAACTTGCCGTGCGGCACACGAAACGCGCCTGCGCTACATCAGCGGTCCCGGCTGCCTCAGGTACCGGCCGATCAGCGCGTCCGCGGTGCGCAGCGTCTGGGCGAGAATGGTCAGCGTCGGGTTGCCGGACGGATTCTGCGGAAAAGACGACCCGCCGAGCACAAACAGGTTCGGCATCTGCCAGTGCTGCAGCCAGGGATTCAGCACGGAGTTCGCGGGACTCGCGCCCATGATAGTTCCGCCCTGGATGTGCGTGCTCTTGTAGCTCATGACGTCGTACGCGGAAAGCGGCGGTGCCGACACCTCGCGCGCACCCGCGGCACGGGCCACCTCGGACATCTTCGCCGCCACGTGCCGAATCAGGTTGCGATCGTTGTCGTTCCAACTGATCGTCAGGCGAAGCAGCGGGTCGCCATGCACGTCTCGGTAGGTGGGGTCGAGGTCCATGTAATTCGTGGTGTAGGCAAGATGCTCGCCGCTGATGCCGAGGTTCGCGGTACGTTCGAAGGAGTCGATCGCGGCCTTCTTCCACTCCGTTCCCCATGTGGCCTTCACGGAAGGGGGAACCATGCCAAAACTGCGGATTGGGGGGTAGCCGATGGCCATCGCGTTCACGGCTGCGCCGCGTAGGAAATCGAGCGATGTGTGATCGAAGCAGTCTCCGTCCAGATCCCGCATGGTCACACCGCAGGCGCCGGCGCCCATGAAACGGTTCAGCGGCCGATCGAAGAAGATTACGAATCCCCGGGTATTGACCTGGTGGGTGAGGTTGCGTCCCACCTGGCCACGACCCGTCGCCCGGTCGTAAGGCTCCCCGATCTTCGACAGCAATAGCAAGCGGGTATTGTTCAACGTCCACGAAGCCAGCACCACGATGTCCGCGGGCTGGAAAACCTCCTCCCCGCCCGCATCGCGATACAGCACTCCGGTCGCCTTGCCGTCCTGGTGCGCCACGCGGCGGACGTCGGCCCCGTTGCGGATGGTCACGCCCTTCTGGCGCGCGATCACCGGCAGCAGCGTGTTGGTCGGCTGCGCTTTGGCGCCCACCATGCACCCGAACCGCTCGCAAAAGCCGCAGTACTGGCAGGCAGGGCGTACGATGCCGTCCGGATTCCGGTACACCGTGCTCAGGTTCGCAGAGGGCGTCGGTGCCGGATGGTAGCCCAGAGACCGCGCAGCCCCGTCAATGAGCGAAGGAAAGTACGCCAGCTTCATTGGAGGCGTGGGATACTCGGCGGAGCGCGGGCCTTCGAAGGGACTCACGCCCGCCTTCCCGGACACGCCCAACAGTTTTTCGGCGCGCGTGTAGAATGGCTCCAGCTCGCGATAAGTTATGCCCCAGTCCTGAATCGCGTGGTTGGCAGGCAGGCGTTTGGCGCCATAGCGCTCGACGGTGCGGGTGTGAATCTCGAAGCAGTCCGGCAGAAAGCGCGGTGTCAGGCCGGTCCAGTGCTCGCCGGCTCCGCCGGTGCCGGTTCCCGGGAGGAAAGACCCGAACTGGCGAATCGGCAACGCTCGCTCCTTCGCCGTGGGGCGGAAGGTCACCGTCTCCCGCGATGCATCCTGCATCATGCGCAGCCGCAGGGAATAGTCCACCTCGTCCATGCCTTCGGCGTAATCCGAGGTCTTGTGCGGGCCGCCGCGCTCCAGCACCACTACCGAGAGCGCGGTCCTCGCGCCCAGTTCCTTGGCCATCAACAGGCCGGTCCATCCGCCACCCACGATTACGGCATCCGCCCGCGGGAGCGTCTTCACTCCGAATCCTCCCAGGGCTTCACGGGATGTCCCACGACTTCGGAGAGGCTGCGCGGCTTGGGGCGGTAGGCCTCCCCGTAGTGGCGGTCGATATCGTTGGACCAGCTCATGTAGGGACCGGGATAGCCGATGAGCTGCCAGCCGATCAGGTCCGCATTGCCGCCGTGCATGGGGTCGCAGAACATGCCCTCGATGGTGTGCTGGCGCAGCATCCGGAAGAACGCAGTCGTCTCGATCGTCCGCAGCTTGCGGTCCTGGTCCGCGGCAGGCAGCGAGTCGAAGTCCTGCCCCAGCAGCGCCAGCCCTTCGCGATAGATCTCGCGCGGCGTGGCCTTCCCCTGGTAGCCCTGTTCCGGTAGCCCATCTTCGAAGGGCGGTTGGACATAGCGGTACCGGTCGCGGCCGTAAGGACCCGCCAGTTGCCGGTCGATATAGACGATCACGCCGGCTTCGGAAGCGCCGGGACCGGACGAGTCGCTGGGAAAGATCCGTGCCGCGGCCGCGGCCACAATCAGCGCCCCGCGTTCGTCGAAGAATCGCAAGGGCACGCGGATCTTGCGGCCTGGCTGTCCGTGGAGCCGCACCGGCGTGCGGTCGAGGGTGTACACCAGGGTCCCTCCCATTGCCGTGGCGGAGATGGTAAGAAAGCGGCGCCGCCGCATGCAGGGCAGTATATCCCACGAGAGCCGGGCTCGCGCTTCTCTATCCCTGGCTGCGACTGAGGATCTTCTCCGCCGCCGCGCGCCCCAGCCGGATGCAGTCGGGTATTCCGATCCCCTCGTAGGCGTTTCCCGCGACATACAGCCCCGGCAACGCGGCCACCCGCGCTTCAATTTCCTTCAGCCGCAAAGGATGGCCCACCGTGTATTGGGCCATCGACTTCGGCCACCGGAAAATGCGCGTGAACCGCGGACGCGCCGTCACCCCGGCGATCTCGCGCAGCTCGTCGATCGCCGCCTGGGTCACCGCCTCGTCAGGTTCGCCCAAAATCCCTGCGTCGTCCATGCCGCCCAGGAAACACCGCGCCACCAACTTGTCTTCG
>DATJWB010000051.1:0-2831 GCA_035501495.1 Bryobacteraceae bacterium
GCCGCGAAGGAGTAAGGTACGCTCCATCGGGGGAGCGGTGCGGATATCAGGGAAGGGGTCTCGGTCATCAAGAGGGAATCAAACTACGTGGACCGGCCTCCTCTTTCGATTCCACACTAGCGTGGCGCCTGTTCCGACTTAGCTTACGCCACCCATCAAGTCATAGGAGATAAACCAAATAAATATTTCAACTCCGAGTGATCGGGCGCTGCAAGCCGTACCAGTCCATGGTCAGGCGCAAGCCTTCTTCGAAACTGAATCGCGGAGCGTGCCCCAGGTCTCGCACGGCCAGCGCAGTGTCCGCCTGTGAATCGCGGACGTCGCCGGGGCGCGGCGGTCCGTGGATCGCCTGGATCTTGACCCCGGCCAGTTTCTGCGTGAGAGCCCAGGCCTGATTCAGCGTGATCCGTCCTCCGTTACCGGCATTATAGATGCGGCCGGAGACGTTTCTCGCCCGGGCCGCCTTCAGATTCAACTCCGCGACGTCGTCCACGTACGTGAAATCGCGCGACTGCTCGCCGTCGCCATAGATGGTCGGCTGGCGGCCTTCCAGAACGCACTTCATGAAGATTGACAGGACGCCGGAATAGGGGCTGGAGGGATCCTGCCGCGGCCCGTATACGTTGAAGTATCGGAGCGAGACCGTTTCGAGCCCGTACACCTCGCTGAAGATGTTGCAGTAGTATTCGCCCATCAGCTTTTGCAGCGCATACGGCGACTTGGGCCGCGGCGCCATGCTCTCCACCTTCGGCAGCACGTCGGTGTCGCCGTAGGCCGAGCTGGAGGCAGCGTACACAACCCGGCCGGCGCGTCCCTCGTGCGCCGCGCGGAGCACGTTGAACGTGCCGTTGGCGTTCACTTCGTGCGACGGGATGGGATCGTCGATGGACCGGGGCACGCTCGGAATGGCGGCCTCATGAAACACCACTGTGGCGCCGCGGATGATGGGCGCGATCTCCTCGTAGTACCGGACATCGGCGCTCTGGAAGTCGATTCTTCCGCGCACCTCGTCGAGATTGCACTCCTTGCCGGTGAGCAGGTTGTCGATCACGACAACCCGTTCCGCGCCTTCGGCAAGAAGCCGGCGCACGATCGCAGAGCCGATGAACCCGGCTCCTCCTGTGACGACGTAATGGCTCATAGTGTGAGTTGGTGAATACAGCTTTCCAGGTGTGCCAGGCTCTCCTGTGCCAGACGCTCGGGGCCGGGCGCGAAATCGAAGGCTTCGAGCGAAATCCAGCCGCCATATCCGCGGCGCGCCAGCGTCTCCAGCACGGGCGCGAAATCGTAGCCGCCCGTGCCGCAATGACGCCCGTCGAGCTCATTGACGTGGACATGCCGGATGTAATCGAAGTAGCGGTCCACCAGCGCCGCGTGCGGTTCCTGCTCGTCGATGGCGTTGTGCACATCGAACATGGTGCGCACCCCCGGGCTGTCGATCTCGCGAACGATCCCGACCGCTTCGGCCAGGGTCAGCACCACGTCGGCCTGATTGGCGGGCAAGGCCTCCACCAGAATGGTGACGCCCTGTCCCGCGGCGTGCGGTGCGACTCCGGCCAGCCCGTCGACGAAATTCCGCGTGGCTTCCGCGCGCGAAAGCCCGCCGGTTGTCGAGCGCTGTTTGGGCGAGCCGAAGACCATCACGCCATCGGGACCGAGATCGGCGCAAAGATCGATCAGGTCGCGGATGTGGTCCCAGCTCCGGCGGCGCAATTCAGCGTCAGGCCCGGTGACGTGTAAGCCCTTCGGGCTGACCATCAGCCAGTGCAGGCCGGCGAACTCCAGTCCCTCGCTCTTCATGATTTCGCGGCACTCGGCGCGCTTGGCGGCAGAAACATCGGATGGGCGCTCAGCCAGCGTGAAAGGAGCGATCTCGATGCCCGAGTATCCGATCCGGCGGATGGCGCGGCAGGCATCCGCGAATGGCCACTTTTCGAAGGCTTCGTTGCAGACGGAGTGGCGAAAAGTCATGAACTCTTAGTGTACAGAACAGTCCGGCTGATGTTGCACACCACGACAAAGAGGTGTTAAATTCTTTTATGGGAGCACTGCTCCCGCCAAGAAAGGGAACCGAGTCGTTCAGGAGAGATCCATGTTGAAGAAAGTCGTATTGTCATTAGCCATTCTTAGTTTTGCCGCCAGCGCCGCTACCTACAAGGTCACGCTCTCGCAACCCGCCGTCGTGAAAGGGCAGGAACTGAAGCCCGGTGAGTACAAGCTTAACCTGGAAGATACCAAGGTCACCATCGTCAACGGCAAGCAATCGCTGGAAGTCCCGGTGAAGGTGGAGTCTGTCGACCAGAAGTTCGATAGCACGTCGGTGCGGTACGTCGGGACGGAGAAGCCCAAGATCACGGAGATCCGTCTGGGCGGTACCAAGACCAAAATCATTTTCAACGATTGACGTCTCAGCGGGGCGGGCGGCTGATTGCGGCCGTCCGCCTGCTGCCCGCCAGGGCAGTGCGTTTCACCCGCGTGGCTAGTTCGAGCGAACTAAAGGGTTTGATCAGGTAGTCGTCCGCGCCCGAATCGAATCCGCGCAAAACCTCCCCTTGCTGCCGCTCCCCGGTGAGCAGCAGGATTCCCAGGGGCGACCGATCCAGCCGCAGCGCCTGCACCACGTCATACCCGTTCAACCCGGGCATCTCGACGTCGAGCACCGCCGCAATCGGGCTGCGGTCGCGCGCCAGGGAAAGCGCCGCCAGGCCGTCGGCGGCCTCGAGGCACTGCATGCCCTCGCTTGCCAGGGCCAGGCGCAGCGTCTCCCGAACGTCGGAATCGTCATCGGCGATAAGCACCTCGATGGGTCCGCCGTGGCCCACAATCCCGGA
>DATJWB010000052.1:0-3667 GCA_035501495.1 Bryobacteraceae bacterium
CGTGCCTTTGCCCACTCCCTTCGTGGTAAAGAAAGGCTCGAATACATGTTCCAGGGTGCCCGCCTCCATTCCATGGCCGGTGTCGCGGACAATCAGGCTGACCGCCGGCCCGGAGTTGGTAGTCTCGATGATTAATCTGCCCCCGCCCGGCATGGCGTCGCGCGCATTCACCGCCAGATTGACGATCACCTGATTGAGCTGCCCGGGATCCGCCTCGACGGGACGGAGCGACGGGTCCAGGACACAGATCAGCTCGATGTCCTCGCCGATCAAGCGGCGCAGCATCTTGTCCGAATCACGCACGATGTCGTTGAGGCTTAACACCTTGGGCTGCAAGAGCTGCTTCCGGCTGAAGGCCAGCAACTGCTGCGTCAGCTCGGCCGCCCGGTCACCGGCACGGCGAATCTCGTGAATCTGGGGATACAACTGGTCGTTGGCGGGAATCCGGTTCAGGACCATGTCGGCATAACCGTTGATCACGGTCAGCAGGTTGTTGAAGTCGTGAGCCACACCTCCGGCAAGCCGTCCGATGCTCTCCATCTTTTGCGAATGCAGCAGCTGCGCTTCGATGTTCTTCCGCTCGGTGATATCCAGAACGGTTCCCGATAATCTGATGGGTGTTTTCCTGGCATCGAACGAGATCTCGCCGCCGCACAAGACACACCGGATGCCGCCATCCCGCAACCTCACGATGCGGAATTCGCGTTGAAACTCGCGGCCGCCGGCGATGACATCGTTGAGAGACTCGAGCACACCCGGACGGTCGTCCGCATGCAGCAAGGCGGTCCAGCCTTCGCGGGTGTGCGGATAGCCGGGACCGATGCCGAAGATCTCTTCCAGAACCTCGGATCGCGTCCAATCGCCGGTGCGCAGATCCAGAACATAGGTCCCGATACGGGAGATGCGCTGCGACTCGCGCAACCAGTGCTGGCTGGCCTCCAACGCCTCTCCCGCGGCCTTTCGTTCCGTGATCGCGGCGCTGATCAGGATCGAGAGAAGCGACAGAATGCCGATGAAGGACTCCAGCGCCGGAAGCGAGCTCCACGGCGAGATTCCATGATACGGGCCTCTGCCATGCAGCGCGCCGGTAACGGCGATCGCGAGAACGATCGTCACCAGCAGCGATACCTCGCGTTGCGTGAAGCGATACGCCACCCACGCGATGAGCGGCAGTAACAGCAAATCCGCGGGGTAGCGGAGTTCCGGCGGCGGACGCCACCACACGAACAGCGCGACGGCAAAAAGCAGGGATGCGAAAAGCAGGAGGGCCGCTTCGGCCCAGCGTTCCCGGCTCCAGTCCGGCCAGCCCAGGTGCCAGATCGTCAGGATCAGTGACGCGATCACCAGAACGCCGGCGGTATCACCGATCCACCACGTGCCCCACCTCGCGAACGCGTCCTCCCATGGCAGCGCGCCGCCCAGGCACAGACTGATGACCCCGATGGTGGCCGCCACCAGGCACATCGAAAACGCGATCATCACAAAGACGAAGGAGTGTTTGAATCGATCGAAGGGATTCCGGTCGCCAATGAACCGTCGGTAGAGTGTGGCGCCGGCCAAAGCCTGAAGCAGCGACCCGGTGTCGATTCCTATCCCAGATGCCAGAAAGGAAAGGACGCCGAGACCTCTCGCCTGGTGTAACGCCGCCCAGTTGTTCGACAAAAATGCGCCAAGCCAGATTCCCGGCCAGATGCGGTTTCCCAGAATCAGCAACGCTGCCAGCGCGATGCCGGAGGGCGGCCACACCACGGTCGCGATTCCTGGCGGTGGAGCGGCAAGCCGCCCCAGCCAGCCACTGAGATAATACCCGAGCGCCACACCGAGGATTTCCGCAAGACGGCGGCTGAACGAAGGGAGCTTGGATGGCCTCTGCGCGGTCAACTTCTTGTTCTTTCTCCGAGCCGGAGGTTGCACTCTGAGCGGTGTGCGTCAGGTCGTGTTCAGGGGCGCGCTCTGAGGTACTGAACATTGTACACAGAATCCGGCTACGTCAGTGCGGCGTGGCACGAGTTCGTTCACTGGAGTGTCTTTAGTACGCGGCACCTTCGACAAACCACCGCGTGGGCAGGGACACCCTGCGCGGCCCGAAAAGCGTCGGCAGGAGTGCCAGCGCCGCGTCTGGTACGATCGACAGATGATTCGCGCGATCGCCTTCTGCTGTCTGACATTCGCATGCCTCGCCCAGGACCCCATCGCACCTCACTCCGCTTTCGAGCCTCCGGCCGCCAAGGCTGCCGCGTCATTGTCGGCGAGCACCAGGGATTCGCCGCCCGAGTTGCTCACCACCGGTGAGAAGTCGAACTGGAACGAGACCGCGCCTTACGCGGAAGCTGTGGAGATTTCGCATCGCCTGGAGCGCGCCTCGCGCTTCGTCAAGGTGCTCCACATGGGCCTGACACCGGAAGGACGCACCATGATTGCGCTGCTGGTCTCCAAGGACCGCGCGTTCACGCCCGAGGCCGCGGCGCGGACCGGCAAGGCGGTCATCCTGATTCAGAGCGGAATCCACGCCGGGGAGATCGAGGGCAAAGACACCGTGCTGATGCTGGTGCGCGACATGACCGTGAGCAAGCGCTTCGCGTCGTGGCTGGACCACGCCATCTTCGTGATCGTTCCGGTGTTCAATGTGGACGGCCACGAGAACTTCAGCCCCTACCATCGGCCCAGCCAGAACGGCCCGAAATCCACCGGACTGCGCGCCAACGCCCAGCACCTCAATCTGAATCGCGACTATATCAAAGCGGACACCCCCGAGATGCGATTGTGGCTCCGGCTGTTCAATAGCTGGATGCCCGATTTTCATATCGACAACCACGTGACGGACGGGTCGGACATGCAATACGACGTCACCTGGGACATGGCGCGCAATCAGGATCTGGCCGAACCGGCCGGCGCATGGGTGCGGGAGCGCTTCGTTCCGGAGTTGGATAAAAGGATGGCCGCCGACGGCCATTTGGTGGCGCCCTATGGCGCCCTGCGCAACGTCAACGGAAGGCGCGAATTCTTCATGGAGGTCTTCTCGCCGCGCTACTCGCACCTGTATTCGGCGGTGCAAAACCGTCCGTCCCTGCTGGTGGAGACGCATAGCCTGAAGGCCGCGAGGACACGCGCCTGGGCGAACTACGACATCATGCGGCATGCCATCGACACGATCCTGCTCGATCCCGAAGCGCTGCGGCGGGCGGTACGCGAGGCCGATCGCGAGATGGCGTCACGCGCCGGGAACCGCTCGGCAGCGCCCGTATACCTGGCCGGGAAAGTCAGCGACAAGAGCCGCCCCTTGGTGTACCACGCGCTCAAGATCGGCCCCTACCAGAGCGAAGTGACCGGCGCCTCGGTGACCCGCTACCTGCCCGATCCGGACGATCTCGATACCAGGATCCACGACGAAATCGACACCACGCTCGAAGCCCAGATGCCGCTCGGCTACCTGATTCCGGCGGCGTGGAAGGAGGCCGCCGATCTGCTGGCGCTGCACGGCGTGGAGATGGAGCGCACCACCAGGCCCATCGAGCAGGAGTTCGAGACGTATCGCTTCTCGAAGATCACCTTTGGCAACAGCGTGCAGGAGGGCCACCTCGCGGTGAACTTCGAGGCACAGCTTGTGAAAGAGAGAATCACGATTCCCGTCGGCTCCTATTGGGTTCCGATGAAACAGCGGCGAGCC
>DATJWB010000053.1:0-20683 GCA_035501495.1 Bryobacteraceae bacterium
CAGTTACCCTTAACCCGGTTTTCCGTTCGTTGATCCCCAACAGCCGGGGGTCAGAACGAAGTCAGCCGCACGACGCCGGCCGAATCGGTGGTCGCCCCGGTGGTCCCCGGAGTAAGCGTGATCAGCTTTCCGCTGCCGGAAGGCTGGCTGGTGTAGCCGTATGAAGCGTTCGGCGCGAGCCCGGTGACAAACACCGTGGTCACACCGGCGGGAGCGGTAACACTGGTTCCGGAGAATGCGCCGTTGCCGTTCACCGGGAAGTAAACCGCCGATGCTCCGAACACCGCGCCATCGAACGCCGTGCCGCTGGTGCTTTGCAGGTAGGTGGCCGGAGCCATCGCCGCGCCGGCGTCCGCACCCTGCAATAGGTGGAGGAATCGCGTATCGTTCGGGTTCGACGGATCCTGCACGGTCAGGATGTACCTGGCCGGCTCCAGTTCCGCGATGGGGTTCAGGTTGCCGGCGGCGTTCACCGCGCTCGCGGAATGACTGAGCGGCAGCAGCGTCTGAACGAACAGCTGCTGTCCGCTGGCGAGCGTCTCGGCGGCAACGTTGCCGCTGATCGCCGGGTTGGTAACCAGCGACAGGTTGAAGCGCTTGAACAGGCCGGGATTGGCCGTTGTGGCGCGGTCATAGACCACGATGTAATCGTTATTCAGCCACAGGATCGATCGCGTGGCCTGCGTGACGTTGATGGCCGCATCGTTGGGCGACCAGACGTCCGGCCGGTTGAACAGCGGCGCCAGATTGCTCGACGCATAGACATAGCCGGGGCCGGAGCTCGAAACGGTGGTGGGATCGCCGGCGTCCATTCCTTCCATCCATTGGCTGCCATTGGCCCACTCGCCGGCTTCATACCATTGCAGGTTGGCGGGCGTGCCGTTGACCGCGTAGTTTTTGAGCGCCAGGGTGTTGTGGTACATCGTGGTCATGCCCTGCGCGTTGTTGTCGTAGTTGCTCATCTCTTTGGTGAGCCACTCGCCCTTGCGGTACAACTCGAACTGTCCGCCGTCGCCGAGTTGGTGGTTGATGGAGATCCAACTGGCGCGATAGTCGAACATGGTGCCGTTGGGCGTCCAATCGCTGTGGGCCACTACGCGTCCCGCCGCGGGATCGAAAAACATGGTCGGGTAGGTGGGACGGGGATCTGGCGGCGCGGGCGCCGCCGGATCGAGAAGCATGAAATAAAGCAGCGACTGCGTCGAGCTCCAGCTCCACGGGTCCGTGATTCGCGACATCAGCGCACCCGCGCCGCCTTGCGTGCCGTTCACCACGAACCAGCGGGCGGCGCTCAAGTGACTGGTCTTCCCGTTCTCCTGGTCCAACAGTGCGAGCAACGAGAACGGCTGCATGAAGTCCGGCGTCACGTACAATCGCAGCAGGTCGCCATAACTCCCGAATTGATACACCGGTCCCAGCCAGGATTCCGACGGGAACGTTTGCGCCGCGGGAGTCAGTGAGGAGAGGTACCCGGTCACATAGCGGTCCCACATCGGCGTGCCGATCATCTGGATCTGCGGGCCCGCATAGGCCAGATTGTTGAATCCGGCGGTCTGCAATGCCAGGAGTTGCCCGAGGATGAAGGCGTAGGAGTGCCCGTAGAGCATGCCCTCCGGCGGCAGGCCCCCGCTCGCGAGGCCGAATCCGGCGCCGGTCCCCGAGACACCGTAGGCGCCGGCAACCGCGGCCGGCTCGCCGAACATGGCATACATCTGGTACAGCCATGCTCCATTGGCATCCAGGATGTAACTGCGCAGCGTGTTTCCGATCTGCGTGCCGGGCGCGCTGGAGTTCAGCGGCGGGTCGTCGCCGGGATCGATGCTCAGCGCCATCATGGTGAGCAGCCGCGCATGGCCGAGATAATAATTGTTGGCGGCCATGCGGTAGGGCAGGTTGTTGGGCAGAAGCTGCAGGCTGTTCGTCACGCCCACCGGCGACGGATGATCTCCTCCCGTGGTGGAGGCGTTCAGACAATCGTTGGCCCACATCATGAAGACATTGCGGATCGTGGCCTTGTCGCTGGCGGTGAGGATGGGGTTGCCCTGAGCGTCGGTGGCGCTGTAGATCCAATCCACCATCAGAGGCCACTGCTCGCCCGAGCCGTTGGCGCGGTTGTAGATGGCAAACGCCGGGTCGCGGAACGGGGCATTCGCCAGGTGGCCCAGCGCCGCCTGGTTCATCGCGTACATCAGCAGGTTGCGCGTGTACTGCGCATACAGGATCCGGTTCGAGGGATTCGGGTCGATCAGCGAATGGAAGGCCAGCACCGCGCCGTACTGTTCGGTGAGATAGCCGGTGTAGCCCTGCACGTCGCCCGGATCGGGATAATTCGGATTGGCGGCTCCGTTGGGGAAGAACTGAGTCTGGTAGATGTTGATCGCCTGGTTGAGCAGCGGCAGGATTCCCTGCTGATAGATCGGATTGGTGGAAACGGCCCAACCCCGCAAGCGCGGCAGATCCTGCTGCGTGATCCAAATGCGCGGATGGGTGGCGACGGGATACGGAATGGCCGGAGCGGCCCCATAGTTGGCCGTAACGGTAGTGGTTGCCGCGGGCATCGTGATGGTGGTCGAAGATGCGCCGGCGTTCGCCACGGCAGCTCCGGTCCAATTCACGAACATCTGTCCCGCCGGCGGCGCATTCGCCGTAATCGGTACCACGATGCCTGCGGCGTACGATCCGCTCCCGCTCCCGTTGACCACGGTGAGCGCGTAAGTGGGGCCGGCCGCGTAGTTCGCGGTCACGGTGGCATTCGCGGAGGGCATCGTGAGCGTGGTAGACGATGCATTGGCATTGGCCACGGTCGCCCCGGTCCAGTTGACGAACTGTTGTCCGGCAGGCGGGGTGTTGGCCTTGATCGACACCAGGGTGCCTGCGGCGTACGATCCGCTCCCCGTCCCGTTGACCACGGTGAGCGCGTAAGTGGGGCCGGCCGCGTAGTTCGCGGTCACGGTGGCATTCGCGGAGGGCATCGTGAAGGTGGTGGACGATGCATTGGGATTGGCCACGGCCGCCCCGGTCCAGTTGACGAACTGTTGTCCCGCCGGCGGCGTGTTGGCCTTGATCGACACAACCGTGCCCGCGGCATACGATCCGCTCCCGCTCCCGCTCACCACCGTGAGCGTGTACTTCGCCGGCGGCGTACTGCCTCCTACCGGAACGGAGATGGAGTTGCCGCATATCGTTCCCGGATTCTTCACGCAAAACGACGCAGAAGCCGCCGGTCCCTGATAACCAGTAGCCGTGACGCTGGTAGCCGTCACCCTGGTGGTGACCAGTTGAATGCCGCTGAAGCTGCCATAAGTCTGCATCACTTCGGCCCCATCGACGAGGCCCGAGCCCTGGATCGTTACGGTGATGTTTCCTACCGGCATCGGGTTTGGCGACACCGCGGTAATCGCCGGCCCGAGCCCAAGGAGGTAGACATATGCTGAGCCCTTGACGCCAGGGTTGGCCGTGCTCTTCGCGACGATCTGGACCGGGTTCTGCGCCGGGAGGCTGGCCGGAGCCTGGTACAGACCGGCAGCAGAGATGGTCCCGTATGTCGAATTCCCTCCAGTCACTCCCTGGACCGACCAGGCGACTGCCGTGCTCGAAAGGCCGGTCACCTGCGCGGAAAACTGGAAGGTGGCTCCTACCGCCACCTGTGCGGTGCCCGCCGGGACAACCTTAACCGTCTGTGCCTCGAGGCATGGCGAGGCAATCCGAAATCCGGCAAGGATCAGGCCGAAAATTGCAATCTTGCGCATGACGACGTACGTTCTCCGTGGTTCTGTCTCGAACGAGGCAGTTGGTGTTTGGTTCTAAATTGCAATCCGGGTTTACTTTAACTGAGTTTACGTTTGTAGTTCCATAGGTACCGGTACTGAGAAGTGAGGGCGTAATAACCTAAGTTAGCGGGCTCGGCAAGTTCATCAGATGCTGGTGACGGTTTCTCTTCTTCGCCACCGTTGAGGGTATTCGATTTGTACGCAGACTTCCCATTTGGGGGGCCGAAGGGTAAACTAAAAGTATATGGCCAGAGGTTGGGAAAGTAAGTCGGTCGAGGCGCAGATCGACGCGGCCGAGAATCACCGAGGCGCCAGTCCGGAAAACGCTCCGTCTCCCGAACAGCTGGAATTGATTCGCAAAAGGGAGACCATCGTTCTCTCCCGTACCAGAGTGGTCCGGGAGTTGGAGTCCGCGCAGAATCCGCGTTACAGGGCCGTGTTGAATAAGGCTTTAGCGGATTTGGAAGCACAACTGTCAGCGTTTGCGATCAATTAGCCGGTAAAACCCGCCCATGTCCCTCTCCACAGCCAACGCTGTGGAAGGGGACGTGTGCTATTCGGGCTTGGGTTGGCAGGCGCTGCTAACGATCGGGATCTTGTATGGTTGCACCGGAGCGGCCCTAAACTGGTGCAACTATGCGCATTCTGATCGTGGCAGCCGTGTTGATCCTCGGTTCAATGGTGGGGCCATGTCCTCCAGCGGCTGGACAGGGCACGTCGGTGCTCCGGCTTCCGGGCCCGCCGCCCTTGACGCTCCCTGGCTGGTTGGGGCCGTACCCGAAAGCACGAGACCGTTCCGCCAAAGCCACTTCGGAGGAAGCCACCTCCTCGTTCCTGGCGCTCGGCAGTCTGGAGGAGGTGGTTGGCTATTACGACCGGCAACTCCAGTCGGCGGGAATCGATTTCCGGACCAGACCGGATTCCTTGGGTGTGCTAATCCGGGCCTCTACCGAGAAGATCGTGGCGACCCTGCGCATTCACGGGGAAGAAGGCGGTATACGCGTCGAGGTGAGGTATGGAGTGAGAGTCGATCCCCCCACGCCTCCGGAGGATCTCGTGATCGCCCCGCTGACCCTGGAATGGCCGGACTGGCTGGAAGTGCCGGGCGGGCGCCTGGTTTCCGAGCGGACCAATCCGCGAGGGCGCTTCGGAAAGGGACTCGAGGACACCTGCCCAGGTGATGTCCTGGGAAAGCCTTCACAAGGTTGCCTGCAGAAGGTCTACCAGTCTTCGCGCCAATTGCGGGACTTGTATGAGTACTTTGACGATCTGCTGTACCGCCACGGATTCGTCACCCAGGGCTCCAGCACGAAGCCCTACGCGTATATCGACCTGGGGAAGACGTACGGTGCCCCCTTCGCCAGTATCACGATGCGGCAGTTTCCGGTGCCCCAGGACGAGACCTCCTACCGCCAGTTCAATATTTTCCTGCGACAGCCCCAGGTGCCCGGTCCCACCAAGGTGGAGATCGCGTTTCTGGTAAACAGTCCGCAAATACCGGAGACGTCCGCTCGCAATGTGACGGGTCTTTGGGCATTCACCCACGTGAACGATCGCTTCCGCGGGACTATCTCCCTCAGGCAGTCGGGGCCGGTGGTGACGGGCATTTGGCACACCTCGTACGGGAAGACCGAGCCCGACGACCAGGTCTCCGGTCAGATCGAGGGCGACACGGTCTATTTGACGAGATTCATCGCCGGGTCGGACCTGAAACAGGAATATGTTCTGCAGGTGTCCCCGGACGGGACGCGGATCGACGGCTTTGGCGAAGGATTCGGACTCCAGCATAGCAATCTGAATATGCGCCCGGCTGGAAGGAGCCAGCCCACTGGAAGCCAGCACGCCATGCCCGGCAAGGCCGCACCCCGCTGAGTAGTGAAACCCGGTGGATAATCCTGCGAGATGGGTGTACACTGCTGGCCTATGGGGCAGGGTGATTGCGTTAGACTCAGCCCCAGGATTAGGCTAGCGAACCTTCCGGAACGTCAGCCTCATCTTGACCGTCACTACCAACGTGACGATTTTCAGCCACAAAGTGAGCATAAACTCACCTCCTTCTGCTTCGTAGATTGGGAAGCCCGGGGCGTCATCCCGGGCTTTTCCGTCGAGAGGCTCAATTGCCTCGCGGAAAACAACCCGCACTTCTTCCCAATCTGACGGGTGAGAAGGAAACCGCTGGAATGAGAGTGCCTGCCGCGGCGATTCTTCTGCGGAAAAGTCCGCCCGCAAATACCGCGGAGGGTTCTACCGTCTTGAGCGCAATTCCCGATTCTGCTATCCTCAAAAGGTTGAAATCATTCAAATTGTCCTTCCCGGCCGGCGCGGCCGGGCCTACCTGAGAGGTTCACATGTCGGGCCATTCCAAATGGGCAACCATTAAGCACAAAAAGGCGGCACTAGACGCCAAGCGCGGGAAATCGTTCACGCGCATCATCAAAGAAATCACCATCGCCGCGCGCAACGGCGGCGATCCGGACGGAAATCCCCGTCTGCGCACCGCGATCATGGCCGCCAAGGCCGTCAGCATGCCTTCCGACAACATCAAGAAGGCCATCATGCGAGGCACCGGCGAGCTCGAAGGCGGGCAGATCGACGAAGTCATGTTCGAAGGCTATGGACCCGGCGGCGCCGCAGTCCTGGTCAACGTCGCCACGGATAACCGGAACCGCACGGTGAGCGATATCCGCCATGTCTTTTCCAAGAACGGCGGAAACATGGGCGAGCAGGGAAGCGTCGCCTGGATGTTCGAACGGAAGAGCCAGGTTTTCGTCCCCGGCGACAAGGCCAGCGAAGAGCAGCTCATGAATATCGTGCTGGATGCCGGCGGCGACGACCTGCGCCTGGAAGGCGAACGTTGGGCCATCCTCTCGGATCCGAACGCTCATGAGGCGGTGCTGAAGGCCCTCGATGGCAATCACATTCCATACGAGGACGCCAGCATCGCTTTCGTCCCCAAAAACCTGATTCGGCTGGAAGGGAAGAATGCCAGCGCCATGCTGCGGCTCAGCGAGGCGCTGGAAGACCACGACGACGTGCAGAACGTATACTCCAACTTCGATATCGACGAAAAGGAGTTGGAGGCCATGGCGCAATAGCGTGCGGGTGCTCGGCATCGATTGCGGCTCCGAGCGTACCGGGTATGGCGTGATCGAAAGCGATGGGGCCGAGCATCGCCTGGTAATAGCCGGGGTCATTCGCACCCAGCCGAAATGGCCCTTTGAGAAGCGGCTGCTGGCCATCGCCACGGAGTTGCGCAGCCTGATCCGGGAGCATCGGCCGGAATCGGGCGCGGTAGAAGGGGTCTTTTACTCGGCAAACGTGAAGACGGCGCTGAAGCTGGCACACGTCAGGGGAACCGCTCTGCTGGTGATTGCGGAAGCCGGCATGCAACTGGCGGAGTATTCTCCTTTGGAAGTGAAAACCAGCGTGGTGGGGTATGGGCGTGCCGAGAAATGCCAGGTGCAGATGATGGTGCGGTCCTTGTTGCGGTTGACCGAAGCGATCGAGTCCGAAGATGCCTGCGACGCTCTGGCAGTAGCCATCTGCCATGCCACACACGAGGCCGCCAACCGGAGGCTGGCGTGATATGGCCCGGACGTTTCCTATGAAGTGGTCTCTGATTCTGTGGTTTGCGAGCGCCCTTTTCGCCGGTGACGGCCCACGGCTGATTTACACCAGGTCCTTTCCAGGCAGCGTTCCCGCCTTCATGCAGGTGATCGTGGACAAGGCCGGCAACACCGAGTATCGCGAGGCGGTGGATGACGATCTTCCGGTCAAGTTTCAGCTCACGGCAGCGGATACCCAGACGGTTTTCGATCTGGCCGGTAAACTCGACTACTTCAAGCATCCTCTCGAATCGCCCCTCAAAGTCGCCTTCATGGGCACCAAGACCTTCCACTATGAGAACGGCGATCAGAAGAGCGAGACCAAGTTCAATTTCTCCGAGGATCCCGCGGCCCGCGACCTCCAGGACTGGTTTGAGCGCATGGCGGAATCGGCCGAGCACCACATCGATCTCGACCGTGCGGCCAAGTACGACAAGCTCGGCGTGGTCAAGGCGCTCACTTTGCTGGGCTCCGCACTGGAGCGCAAGCGGCTGGTAGGGCTGGATCAGTTTCTGCCCACGCTCGACCGCATCGCCAAGAACGAGACCTACATGCACACGGCCCGCGTTCAGGCGGCGGAAATCTCCGAAGCCATTCGCAATCCGAAGCCATGAAGTTCCTGCTGTTCTTTGTACTGGTGGCCGGACCGCGGATGTGCGCGGGCCAGCCTCCGCAGAGAGCCGCGCAACGCCCCACGCCGAAGATCTCGCAACAGGAACAGGACGACCTGGAGACCGCGCTTTCCGAGGCCGGCGCCAGCCAGGTCGAATATCTGCGCGCCATCGAAAAGCACCTGGAGAAATATCCGAATTCTCCGCGGAAGCAGGAACTGGAGCGGGCCGCGGCGCGGGCTGCCATGGAGGCCAATGACGACAGCCGTATCATCCTGCATGGCGAGCGCGTGCTGGCGCAGGAGCCGGACGACCTGCAGATCCTGGACCGCGTGGCGCGCGCGCTGCTGGTGACCGATTCCCGCGAGAACGCCTCCCGCGCGCTCAACTACGGCCGCCACTACGAGGAGTTGGTGCGCAAGATGCAAAAAGAGGGGACCCGCTCGGCGAGCGGCACGGCCGATTGGCAGAACCAGATTGACCGCGGGATCGGCCGCGCCCTGATCAACGAAGCGCGGGCCACCGGCAACCTCGGGCGCGCCAGTGAGGCGCTCGCGCTGGCGCAGCAGTCCTTCGACACCTTTCCGTGTGCCGATGCCGCCAGGGAAGTGGCCCGCTGGTACGAGAAAATCGGGAAGCCGGCCGAGGCCGCCTCGGCGCTGGCAGACGCCTTCACGATTCCCGACCCGCGCGCCACCGATGCCGATCGCGCGCGCGATCGCGGCCGCATGGGAGAACTGTATCGCCAGGCGCACGGCTCGGAGGCCGGGTTGGGCGACCTGGTGCTGGAGTCCTACGACCGCGATGTCGCGCTGATTCACACTCGCGAGATGCGGTTGCGCGCCACCGATCCCAACGCCGCGCTCACCGACCCGATGGAGTTCACGGTCGGCGGGCTCGATGGGCAGAAGCTCGGTTTGGCCAGCCTGAAGAACAAGGTGGTGGTCTTCGATTTCTGGGCGACCTGGTGCGGGCCCTGCCGCGCGCAGCATCCTCTATACGAACAGGTGAAGAAGCGCTTCCAGGACAATCCCAGCGTGGTCTTCCTCTCCATCGACACCGACGAGGACCGCGCAGCCGTGAAGCCATTCCTCGACGAGGTGAAGTGGGGCGGACCGGTGTACTTCGAAGACGGGCTCTCCCGCGCACTCAAGATCACCTCGATACCCACCACCATCCTCACCGACCGGCACGGCCGCATCTTCAGCCGCATGAACGGCTTCAAACCCGACCGGTTCGTGGAGATGCTGACCACGCGAATTCGCGACGCGCTCGCTAACTGACGGGCGCCCACCGGGCGATCTCAGTGGACCAATAACTGGAGATCGATCGCCATCGCCATGGCCAGGTAGCCGGCGCGGTTGGGGTGGAGCTTGTCTCCCGCGCCGCCGGTGGTGCTGTCGGGGACGAACTCCGCGCGCAGGCCGCCGGTTTGCGGATCCAGTGTGGCCTGGTCGAAGTCGGCTACGCCATCGAAAACGCCGGAGTGCCGGATGAATTCGTTCAGGGCTTTCCGCTTGCCGTCTTCCGCCGCCGAGCCGTGCGCGGCGTTGGTGCTCCCCAGAGCCGATGTGACCGTCGCGCCAATCACGCGAGCCGCCGGCAGTTTGGCCCGAATGCGGCTCGTCACGTCCTTCATCCCCGACTCTACGGCTTCGACCGTGGCGTTTGCGTTCGTGCTGAAATCGTTGATTCCTTCGAGCCAGAGCACGGCAGTGACACCGGAGAGGCTCAACACATCCCGCTCCAGCCGTTGAAGCGCCGAAGGTCCACCGGAGAACGGCCTCCCGGCCGAATACTCTGCCGGCCCTACAATCCGGTTGCCGCCGATCCCGGCATTCACCACCGCGACGCGATCGCCATAGGCGGCGTGCAGCCGCCGGGACAGCGCATTCGGCCAGCGGTCATCGCCATTCAGCGTCGAGGCCGTGCCATCTGTAATGGAGTCGCCGAGCGCGACGACCACTCGGGTGTCCGCCGGGGCCATCATGTCCACTACATCCAGGAAATACCAGGAGGTCGTGGTGAACGGGAAGGCGGCCTCGTCCTCGTTTTGCCCTTGGGTGCCGGCGCCGGGCGCGGTGAGGTACGAAGTGGTCAGCGCCTTCGCATGCCAGGTCATGGGGCCGCTCTCACCGGCCACGTGAAAACTGATCGCCAGCTTTTGGCCGGGAAGCGGCGGCGGAAATGGCAGCGTGACCGCATCGCTCCAAAGCGAACCGCCAGGAGCCACGGTGACGTTTGCTTTACCGCCGAAATGCACGGGACGATTGGTGCCGCGAACCACAGATCCCCCGCTCCCGTGGAGGCCGGCAAACACGCCGTCGAAACTCACCGGCCTGGTGCCGAAAGCGTTGGACAACCGGAGACGAGCCTGACGCCCCCACAGGTCTGGCTGCACGATCAGGCGAAAGGTCTGGTCGCGCGCCCCGGTCGAGGCAGCGGGAAACGCGAAGCGCAGGTCCGGCTGCGCGGAGGCATTGCCGACCGGGTAGGGGCCTTGCACCGAGGCGGCCCAGGTAGTAACCCACTTCCCGGATTTGGCATGCAGTGCGGGCAGCAGGAGTAGCGCAATAGCAATTCGAAAACGAAATGACGGCATAACGGTAATCACCAGAATCTCGAAGGTAACGGCCAATTCGCCCGGCTGGTGCGACGGCCGCGCACCTCGATGTCCTTCTCGGGCCAGCCCAGGCAGAAGAGGAAGAGCTTGCGGTCCTTTGCGGTGAGGCGCAGATCGCTCGCAGCCAGCGGCTTTCCGCCGGGGTGTTGGAACTTGTTGGTGTAGACGCCCTGCCGATCGCCCTGGTGCCACGACATGTTGGCATTGTAATAATAAGCGATCGGGTCGCGGACGATCTGTCCAATGACTCCGCCATCGATGTAGACCAAGCCAGGCTTACGGATCCCCGCCAGTCTGCGGGCGCGATGTGGCGCAGGCACTCCTGCCAGGCAGGAGTCCCGGAAAGCGAAATCAGAAAGCCGAGGACTCCATGCCGTTTCTTCATTGAATTTCGGATGCGGTTGACCTATATTAGCCTCGGGCGGCATAGGTCAAATGGAGTATTGGTATGTCACGATTGACACGAGACGTGCCGGGTGCCCAACCCGTTGACGTACGAGGGCGCGCGATCAGCCCGCCGGTCACGTTGCGTGCCGGCGTTGAATTTTTCATCACGATTCGAAAACTGAAGAGGGCCGACGATAGCTTCGACGAACTCTGGTGCGAAATCCGCATCGGAGAGGATCTGTACCGTATCCCGTACAGGCTCTTGGAGTTCGCAGACGCGGCCTGAAAGGCGCCGGATAGCCGGGCAGGAGCGGCCGATGAACGACATCAACGTTCGAATCTTGTTCGCCGTTTTCTGCCTGCTGGTTCTTTGGCTGCTTTACATCTTCTACCAGAGGAAATCCTGACCACACGAGGTGTTGGTCATGTGCGAAGCATCGAGAGGACGCCTTCTGGAGCGAATCAGGCGTGTGCGCCGCAGCGTCGGAGTGTGGCCTCTGGCGGTGCTAGCTCTTGTCGGGCCATACCTGTTCTGGTTCCTGCTGCGCCCCTAGTCCGGCGCTCCCCGGCCATCCGTGCAACGCCGGGGAAATCCCTCGTTGAATTCAGACCAGCGACTCTGTTTCCCGCATGACGCGGGCAGAGGACTGGCGTTAGAATTGAGCCGGGTGAGAATACATCTTGCCCGGAGGTTACGACCATGTCGTGGAAGACAACAGGCTTGGCTTTTTGCCTCGGGCCGCTGTTCCTCGTTGCCATTGGAGCGGCCTCACAAATACCGCAAACTGCTGGAGCCGCCAAGGCCACGCGAGACGCTTCCAAGGCGGTTGCCGGACACGCAGAGACGCTCTCAGCGACGATCAAGATGGTTGACGTGAATGAGAAATTACTGTTCGCCAAGACCGCCGATGGGGTCAGCTACTGCTTCAGTATCCGGCCAGCCACCAGGATTAGCGCGGGAGGCCACACCATCAAACTTGCCGATCTCGCGCTCTATGCCGACAAAGCCGTGTCCGTGAAGTTCGACGCGACCCGCCAAGGCAACATCGCCCAATCAATCGACGTTTCGCATTAAGACGCGCGGTCCGCGCTGCAGACGCCCTGAACCACCGGAGGCCCGCGTGGAGGCGGGGGTTTAATTTCGGATTCGATAGTCCTATAATCGTTTCGGTGGCAGTGGGGCTTGATTGAGTTCGGCGCCATTCCGCCGGGAGGCTTGCATGACTGCAACCGTGCTCCTCATCGATGATGATTCCGACTTCCGGGCCGCAGTGAAATCTCTCCTCGAAAGCCATGATTACAAAGTGGTGGAGGCTTCCACCGGGCACGAAGGGCTGCGCATGGTAGCCGAGCAGAAACCCGACGTGATCCTGCTCGATGTCATGATGGAAACCACAGTGGAGGGGTATGGCATTACTCACTCTCTTAAATATTCGGATGAATATTCCGAGTTTCGTCACACTCCGATTTTCATGATTTCTTCGATTGAAGAGAGCCCGGACGATCGTTTTCCCATGTCGGCCGAGGTCGAGATGATCCGTCCAGACTGGTATCTCTCCAAGCCGCTCGACATACCCAAGCTCCTCCGGCTTTTGGACGAGGCGGTCGGGGCCAGGAAGGGCGCCGTGGCTTGAAGGCTGGCCAACTCGTGGCCAGGGAAGGGACCTGAAGCGATGAGCCCCCCCGATGCGCCGGAAAGCGTCGTCGTGATTGATGACGACTATGCCATGCGGCTTTCTTGCGGGAAGATCCTGACGAAAATGGGCCTTCCCGCGGACACTTTTGAGGATGGAGCCCACGGACTCGCAGCCGTCGCCGCAACCAAACCGGCGATGGTGATCGTGGATCTCAAGATGCCGGGCATGAGCGGGATGGAGGTCATTGCCCGCGTCCACGAGATCGACCCTCAAATCATCATCGTGGTGATCACCGGGTATGCAACCATCGACACGGCCATACAGGCAATGAAATGCGGGGCATACGATTTCCTGCCGAAGCCGTTTTCTCCGGATGAACTCCGCCTGATTGTGAATCGTGGGTTGGAGCGCCGCCGCCTGGCACTGGAATCCCAGCGCCACGAAATTGAGCAGACGATGCTCAAGCGGCGTTTTGTGACCTTCGTCTCCCATCAGCTGCGAACGCCGCTGGCCGCCATCCATCAATACCTGGATGTCATGCAGCACCTGGATCAAGCCAGCGACGATCCGGCCCGGCGGCGGGAGTGGATCGGACGTTGCCTTGCGCGGATTGAGGAACTGCAGAGCCTGATCAGCGACTGGCTGACGCTGGCCCGTGTGGAGGGCGGGACCCTCGTCCGCGAGAGGGTCAAGGTCGACCTCAACCAGGTCATCAGCGATATTTTAAGAACCTACCAGGAGACCGCGGCGGCAGAGAGCGTCTCTCTCGAGGCGCGCCTGCCGGCAAGCGCCATGTTCGTTTGCGGCGACCGCAACTGCTTGAGTGTTCTGTTCGACAACCTGATTACGAACGCCATCAAGTACAACAAGCCGGGCGGAAAGGTCACGGTATCAGGCTCCCGGTCAGACGGCGAGGTGGTGATCGCCGTGGCCGACACGGGCATCGGGATTCCAGAAAAATATCGTGCATTCCTATTCGACGAGTTTTTCCGAATCAAAGATGACGAGGCGAAAAAGACCACTGGGACTGGCTTGGGGCTGCATATCTCGAAGCGGATCGTATCGGAGATGGGTGGAACCATCGTGGTCGCAAGCGAGCTTGGAGCAGGGTCCACCTTCGCCGTGCGCTTGCCGGCCTGGAGCGAGCCGGGGTGCTCTCCGGGCCCGGCCGGAGGCCAAAACGATGCAGAGCAGGAAGCGACTACTCATTGTCGATGACGACCGGGATTTTGTCGAAGCGGTGTCGTGCTACCTGGAAGCGAATGGTTTTACCGTGTTCCGGGCACATGACGGCGCGGAGGGCATCCGGTTGGCCAAGCTGGAGCGGCCGGATCTCATCCTGATGGACATCATGATGAGCGAGCGGACGGAGGGTTTCTTCACGATTCACGAGATTCGTCTCGATCCGGCCCTGAAGACAGTGCCGATTTTCGTGCTCAGCTCGTTTTCCACACGGCTTCCCGACTTCGAGATCCCGACGAAGGGCGGCTGGCTGGCGCACGATATGTTCTTCGCCAAGCCGGTGGATGTCGTTCAACTGCTGGAGAAGATCCGCCAACGCCTCGACAAGGCGGCATGAAGGCCTCCCGGTATGCGTCTCGCTTCCCCGCGGCTGTCGCTCAAGGCAAGACTGATCTGGAGCTACCTGATCATTTTGGGGATCGGGGGATTGGCCACGTCGCTGGTCGGTTCGTGGATCGTAAGCTCCACGATCATGATGCAGGCGCGCCGTGCCGTGGACCACGATTTCGCGACCGCGAAGACCGTTTACGAACAGCGACTCCAAGCCCTCAGACTGTCGGTGGAGTTTGCGGCATCCGGCGCCGTGATCCAGAGGTATCTGGCCGGCGAGGGCAACACTTCGCTTGCGGCCTACCTGGAACGGATTCGCCAGGATTCCGGGTTTGACTTTCTCGCTCTTACGGATCCACAGGGACTTATCCTCCTTCAGGTTCCGCAACCTCACCGCCAGCCGGCTGAGGCATCTTCGGTGAGTGTGGTTCAAGCCGCTCTTTCCGGCAAAGTCGCGGCCGCTACCGAGGTTCTCCCCATCGGGCAGCCTGCAAAGGGCGGCGGCGAGGGTATGGCTCTGGTGGCGGCTGCTCCGGTGAGTTCAACCCCCACGGACGGCGCGCTGTATGGGGGCATTCTTCTGAACGAAAACTTCGGGATTGTGGACCGCGTCTGGGACCTGCTCTTCCGGGGCGACCGTTTTCAGGATGTGGACCAGGGCTCCGTTACGATCTTCCAAGGCGACCGCCGGATATCAACTAATGTCAGGGCTGGAGCGGGGGACCGGGCCATCGGCACGCACGCGCCTCAGGAGGTTGCGGATGCCGTTCTGCAGCGCGGCGAAATCTGGAGGGGGCGCGCGTTTGTCGTGAAGGACTGGTACATCAGCGAGTACGCGCCCATACGGAACTACAGGGGTGAGACTATCGGGATGCTCTCCGTCGGTGTTCTGGAGAATACCTACACGGCTATCAGCAACCAGGTGATCCTCTCGTTCTTTGGCATCGCCACGGCCGGTTTTCTTTTGATTCTTGGTATCACCTATTACATGATTCACAACATCACGCGCCCCATCGGCGAGATGGTCGTCGCGACGCGGAACATCATCGCCGGGCGATTCGATCAGGAAGTGGGACCAGATTCGCCCGGCGAGATTGCCCTGTTGGCCGAGTCGTTCAACGCCATGCTCAAGAGCCTCCGGCAGATGAAGGGGGATCTGGAGGAATGGGGGCGAACTCTGGAGGTAAAAGTCAAACAGAGGACCGAGGAACTGGTGGCGATGCAGGCCCGGGTAGCGCAGTCAGAGCGGCTTGCTTCTCTCGGTATGTTGGCCGCAGGTGTGGCGCACGAGGTCAACAATCCTCTTGGCGGCATTCTGGCCCTGACTGGCCTGACCCTGGAAGACATGCCGCCAGACGATCCGAACCGCGAGAATCTGTCGGAAGTCATCCGCCAGACCGAACGCTGTCGCGACATTGTCAAGGGGCTGCTGGAATTCTCCCGCCAGTCCAAGGGGATCAGCGATCGGGTGGACCTCAACAAGGTCCTTCAGGATACGCTCTCCCTGGTCGAGAAGCAGGCGATGTTCTTCAACATCGGCATCGTGTGGAATCTGGACCCGCAACTGCCCCGGGTGCTCGCCGATCGTTCCCAATTCCAGCAGGTGTTCATGAACATTCTGATGAACGCGGTGCAGGCCATGAACGAGCACGGCAGCATTACGATCACGAGCCGCCGAAGCAGTGAAGACAAGTCGGTGGAAGTGGCGATCGCCGACACTGGTAAGGGCATCCCACCGGAAGAGATCGGCCGCATCTTCGATCCCTTCTTTACCACCAAGGAGAGCGGCCTCGGCACGGGTCTCGGATTGTCCATCGCCTACGGGATTGTGACCACTCATCGCGGCACGATCTCGGTCGAAAGCGAGGTCGGGAAGGGCAGCACGTTTACGATTCGGATGCCGGCGGAAGCAGCCTGCTTTGCGTGAACAGACCGCCGCGTTGCAGAAGTCGACACGGCTGGGTGATCTGATGACGAGGATCGCTGCATTCGCTGCTTACGTTGGGATCTCTCGCAGTTCTTGTGTGTGTGTTTTGCCTCTTGTAATATCAGATAAAAAGGTTCTAAAATCTGTGTAGTTCGAAAGGTCCGAGCGGGGCAAGGAAGCCGCGGTTGTGACCACGAAGTATCTTCTACGAAACGCTTGCCGGGCGGGAGCTGACTCCCCATTCTTCCTCTATCATGGGCCGGCAGGCGTGTTCGGGCCGAATCCACGCAGAAAGTCCGACCGGAGGGGAGCATGAGCACCTGCCCGGTGACGCTGGAGATGCTTCCCCAGCATCCCGACGGAAGGGAGATTCTAACCTGCCTGCAATGCGGGGTCTGCGCGGGCACTTGCCCCTACGGCGACGTGATGGAGTACCCGCCGCGCCGCATGATCGCGATGATGCGAGCCGGGATGTTGGAGAAGGTGTTCACCAGCGACAGCCTGCTCGCCTGCGTGGCTTGCTACGCATGCATGGCGAAGTGTCCGAGGGGCATCCGGCTTACCGAGATCCTGCTGCCCCTCATGAAAGAGCAGGCCCTGACGCACCTGCCGGAGCTGCCGCGCGAACTGCAGCGGGCACTGCAAAACACGCTGCGCTACGGAAACCCAATGGGCGAGCCATCTCGCAAGCGTGCCGCCTGGGTGAAGACCGCCGGAGTGCCGATCCGAATTCTTTCCGAGGACCGCAAACCTGCCGACACGCTCTGGTTCGTCGAATGCTACACCTCCTACTATCCGCGCGGGCAGGACAACAGCCGTGCGACCGCCAGGATCTTCCATCGGCTCGGAATCGATTTCGCGATCCTGGGGAACGAGGAGAAGTGCGCCGGCGAGTGCGGGCGCCTTACCTGGGAGCCCGGCCTGTTCGAGACGCTCATGGACTACAACATGGCCGTCTTCCAGAAGTATCAGTTCAACCGCGTCGTCACCTCCTGCCCGCACGCTCACAATGCATTCAAGAACCGCTATCCGGCCCTGGGTTTCAATTGGGGCCTCGAACATGTAACGCCGTTCCTGGCGAGGCGCGTCGACCGGCTCGAGCCCCTGCTCACCAAAAAGCTGCCGTACTCGGTGACCTATCACGACTCCTGCTGCCTGGGCCGGCAGAACGAATTCTACGAAGCGCCCAGGCAGCTTCTGCGAGCCATCCCCGGAATGAAACTGGTCGAGATGGTGCACAACCGCGTCAACGCGATCTGCTGCGGCGGCGGGGGCGGGGGCATGTGGCTCGATACCTACTTCAAGGCGAAAGGATATGAACGCCTGTCCGAGCGGCGCGTCAAGGAGGCTGACGCTACCGGAGCAGACGTTCTGGCGGTCTCCTGCCCCTACGAGGTTTCTCGTTTTGAAGACGCCCTCAAGGTGCTCGGACTGGACAAGCGCATGATGGTCCGGGATGTGACCGAACTCCTGGCTGAAGCAATGGAGGAATAAGAAATGCACGTTCTTGTTCTCTTGAAGATGGTGCCCGACGTGGTGGAGGATCTCGAGATTGCTTCCGACCGGCGGGCGCTCGATCTGGACTCTCTACGCATGATCCTGAGCGAACCGGACGACCATGCGCTCGAGCAGGCGCTCCTGCTGAAGGAACGCCTCGGCGCGGTCGTGACGGTGCTCGCCCTGGATGCCCCCGAAGTGGACGACGCCCTCTTCACGGCGGCGGCTAAAGGCGCGGACCGTGTGATCAAAATAGTCGGAATGGATGCCGGCGCCACCACCCGGCAGGCCGCCCGGTGTTTCTCGCAAGTCATCGCGGACGATACCGGAATCGTGCCGGTGGACTTGATCCTCACCGGGGTGCAGGCCATCGACGACCTGGACGGTCTGGTCGCTCCCCTGGTGGCGGACGCGCTCCACATGCCTTTCCTGGGGATCATTACCGGTATCACTCTGGATGCCTCCGGGACAACCGCTCACGTCATCAAAGAGTTCCCTGGAGGTGTTCGGGGCGAGTTCGAAATCCAGCTTCCGGCGGTTCTCGGAATTCAGGCGGCGGAGAGACCGCCGCGCTATGTTCCCGTTGCCAAGGTGCGGGCGGCCATGAAATCCGTGGCGATCGAGTGCGCTCAGGTGCCCGCCCTGGCCGATGGCGGCTGGCCGGCGGTCAACGTTGTGGAGATGAAACACAACGAGCCTCCGGCTCACGCAAAGATGCTGGATGGAACGCCGGACCAGGTGTCGGACAGGGTCTGCGGAATCCTGGCCGAGCGCGCCATTTTCTGAGGAGGTGTCGCATGACTGGAACCATTTGCGTCCTGGCCGAACAATGGAACGGACAAATCTCCGAAGTTACGTATGAAGCCCTGGCGCTGGGCCGGGAGGTCGCCGGCCAGCTTGGCGTGCCGCTCACGGCCATCTTGACCGGCTCCCATTCGCGCGAATTGGCTGCGGCTCTGGGGGCCGCCGATGCGGTGGTCTATGTCGATCACCCGCTGCTCGCCGAGGTCATTCCGCAAACGTGCGCGGATGCGCTGGTGCAGGTTCTGACCGGGAGTCGCCCACGTGCCTTGCTGGTCCCGCTCACCAACATCAGCCTGGGAATCGGCACCCTCATCGGCAGCCGGATGGGTGTGCCGGTCGTGAACTTCTGCACCGACATCAAAGTGGTCGATGGCAAACTGGCGGCCCGCTGCGTACTGTATGGGGGAAAGATCGAGGCCATGGCCGATGCCGAGGCAGTTCCGGGACTGGAGCCCGCGGTATTCGGAATCTGGCCCGGCGCCCGGCCGGCGGACCGCGGCCGAATCGCGCGGCCGGTCCCGGTGACCGACGCGGCGGTGGTTCTGGAGGGCACGCGAGCCATCCGCCTCTCGAAATACATCCAACCGGAGGCGGGTGACGTGGACCTGACCAGGCAAGAGGTCCTGGTAGCGGTCGGGCGCGGCATTCAGGATCGCGCAAATCTCGAAATGGCTGAGGAGTTGGCCAAATCCCTGGGCGGCGCGGTTTGCGGCTCCCGTCCAGTGATCGATCAAGGCTGGCTGCCGCTCTCACGGCAGGTGGGCAAATCGGGCCTGACGGTCAAGCCGAAGCTCTACATCGCCCTGGGAATCAGCGGTGCACCCGAGCATGTAGAAGGGATGAAGGACTCCAAGCTGATCATCGCAGTAAACAGCGATCCCCGCGCTCCCATTTTCAACGTGGCTCATTACGGGATCTTGGGGGACGTGCTGGAAACGCTTCCGGCGCTGACCGCCGCCGTCGAAGCGCGAAAGACCATTGCCCATCATGCGTGACGCCCTGTATCTCTGGATCCTCACCGTGGCTGCCTTCGGCCTCTTTGGGCGCGGCGTGTACCGCTACCTCGAGGTTCTCGCTTCCGCCCGCCCAGAGAGCCGTTTCGACCGAGTGGGAGAACGGATCAAGCGCTTGCTCGTGCACGTTTTCGGACAGCCGCGCCTCATTGAGGAACCGATCATCGGTTTCACTCACCTGGCGATTTTCTGGGCTTTTGTCGTTTTCGCCACGGGCTTCTTCTGGAACCTGGTCCGCGGCCTGTTCCCGTTCCTTCCGATCCCCTTCGCGGACCAGGTTCCGTTCATGCGCCTTGCTCTGGAGGCGTTCGGGGTACTTGGCCTGCTCGCGTTGGGCGTGGCTGCGGCGCGGCGCTATATCTTCCCTCCGGACCGGCTGGAGCAATCGAGAGATGCTGCGATCATCCTCAGCCTGATCGGCATTGTGCTGCTTTCCTCGCTTGCCGGCCAATGGTTTGGCTGGCGTGCGATGTGGTGGCTCCACATGATCACGGTGCTGGGGTTCCTGGCGTATCTGCCATACTCCAAGCATCTCCACCTGTTGGCGGCGCCCTTCGGCGTTTTCTTCGGATCGCTCCGCCGCGGGACCGTGCCTGCGTCCTCACCGGGCGCCTCGCGCCGCGAGGAGTTCACGTGGCGGCAACTCTTCAGCGGGCTGGCCTGCGCCGAGTGCGGCCGCTGCGACCGGGCGTGTCCCAGTTTCCAGGGTGGCTTTCCTCTTTCCCCCAAGATGCTGATGCACCACATGAAGGAGCTTGTTCGGGGGAGTGCGGATGGTCAGGTTGATACCAGGTTCGTGGGCGAAGTTGTCAAACGAGAGGAGATTTGGGCGTGTACCACGTGTCTGGCTTGTATGGAACGATGCCCGGTGATGAACGAGCACGTTCCGGTTCTCATCGAAATGCGCCGCCACCTGGTCGGGGAGGGTGACATGGATAAGTCCCTTCAGGAGGCCTTGAAGAATCTGAACCGGTACGGTAATTCCCTTGGAGCGCCGCCGCGGGCCCGCGCGAAGTGGACCCAGCAGCTCGATTTTCCAATCAAAGACGCCCGCAGGGAACCGGTTCAATACCTGTGGTTCGTTGGCGACTATGCGTCGTACGATCCACGCGTGAACTCTGCAACCTGCGCCGCTGCCCGCGTCTTCCACCAGGCGGGGTTGGACTTCGGCATTCTGGGCGACAGCGAGCAGAATTCCGGCAACGATGTCCGGCTGGCGGGCGAAGAGGGCCTCTAC
>DATJWB010000054.1:0-41577 GCA_035501495.1 Bryobacteraceae bacterium
AATCCTACGTGTTCGACCGTCGCCGATATCAGGCCTATGCGTTTTCTGGAAGGCCGCCCCCGCTCAGGCCCGGAGTTCGCCGGGCTCAATGCCGATTGCATCGTTGACCGCATCGTGGAGCCGCTGCTTGCATCCTAAGTAGCGCTCCGTCGTCTGGACGCTGACATGCCCGAGCAAGAACTGGATCTGCTCCAATTCGCCACCACGCTCGTGGCACAGCCGGGCGCAGGTCCGGCGAAGGTCAGGAGGCGCGACGTTGCCGAGATTGCAGGACTGGCACGCTTGTTTTACGACGCCTCATATGACTTTAGGACTAAACCATGCGTGGCAATCCGCCCCGCTTTGTTGATCGCCCGGAAGATAGGACCATCGTTGATTTTCGCCTCCACCATCCAGGTTCGCAATGCAGTCGCAATCCAGAACGGGACCGGAACGGTCCGAACATGGCCGCCTTTGCCGACGAGGTCCGCAAAAACCCAGTGTTCTTCTCGTTGCTGCAGATCCGGAACACAGAGCGCTGCCACTTCCGCGCGACGTATCCGCAACCCAATAGAACAGCTACCATGGCGTAATCTCGTATTCCCCGGAGGGTGTGGCGGTCGAATACGCCAAGCACCTGCTTCCCTTGTTCGGCGGTTAGCCGATTGCCAAGCCGCACGCCAAACTTTTTGGCACCTTTGACCCGGCGAATTCCGGCGGCGAGATCCGGACTGAGCAGACCTGCGTCGGCGGCTTCGTATGCGAGGTGCCGAACCGCCGCGAGCCGGAGATTGATGGTCGAAGAGGCGTAGTGTGCCTGCTCAAGGAAAATGCGATACCGCGTCACGACGGTTTTATTGAAGGCCAGGCGGGGCTCCGAGCAATACCATTCGATGAACTCCAGGATGGCGTGATCGTATGAGCGCTGGGAACTTTGGGATGCAAGGCTATTCAGGACGGCCGACTTCGACTGCTCCAGGTCGGGTAGCTGCAGAACAGCCTTGGGAGTGCGTTTGGTCTTGGACATGCCGTGATTCTGTCATCGCTGTTTTTCCCGTTGGCGCCGTGTCCGCGGTCTGTCCGGGTCTCATTAAAAAGGGGAGCTGGGTTTTCGCGTCCGGGTGTGAGGTTTGTCGCCGCGATCAGCCATATCCGGCCTTTCCGCGGCGCACCGTGAAACCGGGTTCCCGGCCATGCGATTGCCGACAATGGCTGAGCGAGCGGCTATAATCACGGGGAAGCGGCTACGGTTTAATAGAAGTAGAGGCTACTGGTATGAGCGCGATACAGCCCAAAATTTTGACGTGGGCACGGACGACCGCCGGCCTGTCGTTCGAAGATGCAGCACACGCGCTTGGCCTGACCGGTGCACGAGGAAAGACGAGCGCGCAACGCCTTGAAAACATGGAACTCGGCGAGGAGGAGCCATCGCGCCCACTCGTTGGCAAAATGGCAAAGGTCTACCGCCGCCCCCTCCTGGTCTTCTACCTAGCAGAACCCCCGCGAAAGGGCGACCGCGGACAGGACTTTCGCACTTTGCCGGGCCCCGAGAAGTTGAACCCGGAACTCGACGCGCTTGTGCGTGACATTAAGGCACGGCAAGGGATCATCCGGTCGATGCTTGAAGACGATCAGGCCGAACCGTTGGACTTCATCGGCTCGGCTCCCATGGAAACGCCTGTCACTGCAATGGCGAGACAGATTGCTGAGCGTCTCCAGTTTGACCTCGGGCGATATCGTGCCGCCAAGAACCCTGATGAGGCATTCGCGTATCTTCGAGAGAGGATAGAGGCGAGCGGCGTGTATGTCCTCCTCCTCGGGAATCTCGGGAGCTTCCACACGAATATGCCCGTCGACGTATTCCGTGGGTTCGCACTCGCCGACAAGATCGCACCACTCGTCGTGGTCAACGACCAGGACGCACGAACGGCATGGTCGTTCACGGCTGTGCACGAGCTCGCGCACCTCTGGCTCGGACAAACCGGGATCAGCGGGAGGGACACGGAGAATCAAATCGAGCGATACTGCAATGATGTCGCAGGAGAATTCCTCCTCCCCGCAACAGAACTAGGACAACTCGCGCCATCGGTGCATTTGAGCGTCGCCACCATCGCAGAGCAGATCGGCACTTTCGCGGAGGAACGCCGCATCAGCAGAGCAATGGTGGCATACAAGCTCTACCGGGCCGGCATGATCGGCAAAACGATGTGGGCAGCACTCGACGGGCATTTCAGAGAGCAATGGCAGGCCTATAAGCAGCGAGAGGCAGAAAGGAACAAGAAGGCCGAAGGGGGACCGAACTATTATGTCGTCCGCCGACACCGCATCGGCGATGCGCTCCTCAGCCTCGTACGCCGGTCGCTGGACGAAGGCGCAATCACGTACACCAAGGCCAGTCGAGTCCTCGGGGTGAAGCCCAGGAACGTGGAACCACTACTCTCCACGCGAGGTGCGCGCTAGAGCCGTGTTGCATCTGTTCGACGCCAACGTCCTCATCACCGCCAGCAACACATATTATCCCATCGATCAGATACCGGAGTTTTGGGATTGGATTGATCACCAAGCCGCCAATGACAGGATCAAACTCCCTGTCGAAATCCTAGAGGAGGTACTCGCCGGCAGCAAGAAGGAAGACCCCCTCCTGGCATGGATGACCGACCACAAAGACGTTCTACGCCTGAAGGAAACCGTCGATCCCACACTCGTCAATAAGGTGGTCACCGAAGGATACGCACCAGACCTCACCGACGACGAGCTCGAAGAAATCGGGCGCGACCCCTTTCTTATCGCATACGCCCTTGCGCAACCTAACGACCGATGCGTCGTCACGGTAGAAGTCAGCGCCCCGGGAAAACAGAGACAGAACCGGCGGGTGCCTGACGTGTGCAATACGTTCGGCGTGAAGTGCCAGAACCCTTTTCAAGTCTACCGATCACTCGGATTCAGTACATCCTGGAAGGGATAAGGCTAAGCGCCCGAATCCGGATTACTCCCGGCAAGTCGGCCAAGGTCCTGCCACGTTCTGGTATTACGCGCAAACCACCATCTCGCCCGCGCAGCCCGAAGCAGAGCGGTGACGATGAGGCTGTGGCCGAGTGCGATAGGAGACCGAGCTTACGGAACCGTGTGCTTGGGCCTAACTAACGAGGCCTCACGCCGCAGTGACTTCACCATTGTCATCAAATCGGTTGGTGACCTTGACGAATTCGTTATACTGGATCTGCTTTAATTTGGGATCGCCCATGCACTCCGAGTTCTTATGCATCGGGCACTTGGGCTTCCTGGCAAACCTCGAAAAATTGGCCCAAAAGGCCTCGGGAATCGGCGCCGCGCGAAGCGGCAGCTTCACATAAACGATTCTGGTGTTGCTGCGATCCAGCGTGCAGGGATAGGCGACCACCCAACCCGGAGTCTGCACCGGCGCCTGCTCCGTTCCCTCGTAGTAGGCGCTCGCCAGCTTCTGAAACAGCGCAACATTCGCAATGATCACGTCCCGGAAGTCCGCTCCGATGGCGTTATCCCTTACGCTATCGCCCTGCAGGAGAGCGGGAGGGTTTGTGGGGACCTTGAGATTGATTTTGGGCAGGTTTCTGCCTGGGCCATTCTGTTCCGAAAGATAGCAGGGCCATCCAGCTTCGTGCTGGGTGTGAAACGAGAATTGGTAAGTCAGGCGATCGCTTTGCCATCGCCGCACGCCCGTAATCTCGCCCCCCGACAAATGGCGGACAACGTATGGATCATTCCGTTTGAATTCAAAAAATTCCGGCATGAGTGCAATACCCCGGGTAGATACTATTCGACCGAGCCAGTGAAGTCAAGAATCCAAAGGGCGAACAACCTCAATTCCACGGGATCGGGCAGGAGCGGCAACTCGGCAAATACAACGGCGGTTCCGGCAGCCACTTCGTACAACCGCTCAAAGTCTGCGATGGTGGGCGACATGGCAATAGTCGCGGCGGAAGGCGCCGATCGCCACGGTCTTCAGATTCTCGGCGGTCCTACAGTGGCGAGCCCGAGTCTGTGACTGCCCGCTGACCGATCCGGAACCCTACGTCAGCACGCGGTCGGCCATCGCGTGTTTGAGCGCCTCGATGCCCTGGCCGGTGGCGCTGGAGATCTCGAAGAATGCGAGCCCGCGCTCGTCCGCAAGCCGGCGCAAGGAGGCCACGCGCTCGGGATCCTGGGCTGCGTCCATCTTGGTGGCCACCACGATCATCGGCTTTCGCGCCAGGTCCTCGTTGAAACTCACGAGTTCCGCCATGACGGTTTCGAAATCGTGCACCGGGTCGCGGACGCTCATTTCCGAGACATCCACGAGGTGCGCGAGCAAACGAGTGCGCTCGATGTGGCGCAGGAACTGAACCCCCAAGCCATGTCCGAGGTGCGCGCCTTCGATTAACCCCGGAATGTCGGCCACCACGAAGCTGCGAAAGTTGTCGGACTGGACCACCCCGAGGTTGGGTTCGAGCGTGGTAAACGGGTAGTCGGCGATCTTGGGGCGGGCGGCCGAAATGCGCGAGATCAAGGTGGACTTGCCGGCATTTGGGAAGCCTACCAGGCCCACGTCCGCCAGCAGTTTGAGCTCGAGACGGAGGCGCTTTTCATCTCCCGGGCGGCCGGGTTCGTGCTCGGTGGGCGCCTGGTGGGTGGAGGTGGCGAAGCGCGCATTGCCCCTTCCGCCGCGGCCGCCGCGCGCGACTACGCAGCGTTGTCCGGGTTCGGTAAAGTCGAAGAGGCGCTCGCCGGTGGCTTCGTCGTAGACTACCGTGCCCACGGGCACATCGAGCTCGATCGAGCGGCCCTCGGCCCCGGTCCTGTTGCTGCCTTCCCCGTGCCGCCCGCGCTCGGCCTTGTGTTCGGGATTGTAGCGGTACTTGAGGAGAGTATTCTCGTGCGGGTCGGCGACCATGACAACGTCGCCGCCCTGGCCGCCATCGCCGCCGCTCGGGCCGCCCCGGGGAACGTACTTCTCGCGGCGAAACGCAAGGCAGCCATTGCCGCCGTCACCCGCCTTGACCAGGATTCTGGCTTCGTCGATGAACATCAGGAAGCGGCCCCGGCACCGGTGCACCCTGAGTGCCGTGTCCCGTTCCACCGGGACTCTGTTCGAAGCGGCACTACTTCCTTGCTACGCGACTTCCTGGATGTTGACGAACTTGCCCATCCGTCCGCGGTCTTTGAATTCCACCACGCCGGTGACCTTGGCGAACAGGGTATCGTCCTTGCCCCAGCCGACGTTCAATCCCGCCTTGATTTTGGTGCCGCGCTGCCGGACGATAATCGATCCGCCGGGAACCAGTTGGCCGCCGAAAACCTTGACGCCGAGCCGCTGGGAATTCGAATCGCGCCCGTTTTTGGAACTGCCTAAACCTTTCTTATGCGCCATATGTCACCTACACCTGAATATCGCCGACCTTCACTTCGGTGAAAGACTGGCGATGCCCGATGGTCTTCTTGTACTGCTTTTTGCGCTTGAATTTGAAGACCACGACCTTGTCGCCCCGGCCGTTGGAGACGATCGTGGCCTTGGCCGTTCCGCCGGTCACCATCCCGCCATCATCGGGGAAGGCCGCCTTCACAGGCAGATCGATTTCGGATCCGACATCGCCGGCAAGTTTTTCCACGCGGAGAGTGTCGCCCGGAGCGACCCGGTACTGCTTTCCGCCTGTTTCAATAATCGCGTGCATGCAAACCTCAGTTGGGGAACCAGGACACACGGAGTGCGTTGGAACCACGGGAAGTAAATTATCAGTTTACTACACCCGGCGGCTCCCGGCCAACCCGCCCGAAACCGCGATCCTTACCATGTTACACTCCGCTTGAAGGCAGGAGCCCCGGTGAGCACACTCTACATGGTGGTGGAGCACTTTCGAAATGGCGATGCCGTTCCCGTCTACAGGCGCTTCCGTGACCGCGGCCGCATGGCGCCCGAGGGCCTGCGCTACGTCTCCAGTTGGGTGGACGAGAAACTCGAGCGATGCTACCAACTGATGGAAGCGGAAGACCGCGGGCTGCTCGACCAGTGGATGTCTCAGTGGAGCGACATTGTGGATTTCGAAGTCTACCCGGTAATCCCGTCTCAGGATGCGGCGGAGCGGATCGCGCCACGGCTGTAGCACGTCAGAGATGCGCTGACTGGGATTCGCGCGGAGTTTGCGAAAGCGCGACAAGCGCCCCGATGAGCCGGGGCGCGGCAGACACGAGTGTCCGCGCCACATCGGCACCCGGCATTTGACAGTTGTATTCGCGTTCATTACAATCCCTCCAATACCTACGTGAGGAGGATTCATGGTTCCCCTTCGATTCGTGTTGTGTTCCGTCTTCGCGTTCAGCGCCGCCTACGCGCAGACCGCGTCCACCGGCCAGTTGGTGGGCGACCTAACCGATCCTTCCGGAGCCGCGATTCCCAGGGCCGCGGTCACCGTCAAGGAGACGGCCACGGGCGAAATGCGGGTGGTGACTACCGATCGGGTTGGCCACTACGTCGTCCCCCTGCTCCCGCCGGGCATTTACTCGGTGGCTGCTACGGCGCCCGGTTTCGCTTCCGGAGTGGCCAATAATGTGACGGTCCCGGCCGCCACGTCCACCACGGTGAACCTTCAACTTGCGGTGGGAGCGTCGGAGCAGACCATCACCGTGGCGTCGGCGGCGGAAATGCTGCAGACCGAGAACTCCGCTCTCGGCGCGACTACCGACACCACTACCGTAACCTCGCTTCCGCTGACCAGCCGCAATTTCACGGAGATTCTACAGCTCAATCCGGGGGTGGCGAGCCCGCTGCCGAACGCGGCATCGCTTGGCAAAGGCACCGTGGATGTAAACGTGAATGGCGCGCGCGTCTCCGACAACGGCTATCAGCTCGACGGCGAAGACGCCCTCAACCTGCAGGTGCAAGGCTCGGCCGGCATTCTCGCGGAATCGGGCGTCTCCATCCCGAACCCCGACGCGATCGAGGAATTCCGCGTCCAGACCGGCGACTATGACGCCTCGTACGGGCGCTCCGCCGGCGGCAACGTGGACCTGGTGACGAAATCGGGAACCAATCGGTATCACGGCGACGTTTTCGAGTTTCTGCGCAACACCGACCTCAACGCCAACGACTTCTTCCGCAACTCGATCGGACAGACTCGCCCGGTCCTTCGCCAGAATCAATTCGGCGGCACGTTCGGCGGGCCGATTCTCAAGAACAAGCTCTTCTTCTTCGTCTCCTACCAGGGAACCCGCCAGACGAACGGCTTGGGCAGCACGTCGCTGCAATCCGTCCGCTTGCCGCTCTTGTCCGCGGACGCCTCGGGACGGACCGCGGCCGCGCTCGGAGCCGAATTCGGCGGTCAGGCGGGGCAGCAGGGCGGCGCCAAGATCGCGTCCGATGGCTCGAACATCAACCCGGTGGCGCTCACGCTGCTGAACACCAAACTGCCGGATGGCTCGTATCTGATTCCCGCGCCGCAGGTCGTTCTTCAGTCCACCAACGTGGATACCGGGGGATTCTCGTCGTACTCGCTGCCCTCCACGTTCCGCGAGGACCAGGCGCTTGGCAATATCGATTTCACACCGACGCCCAAGCAGAAATTCAGCGAGCGGTATTTCTGGGCCCGCGACTACACCTACTCCGCCTTCAGCACCGCCGACCTGCCCGGCGCGCCGGCCACCAACCTCAACGAAAACGCCAACGTGGCGCTGAAGTACAGCTACATCTTCTCGCCCACACTCATCGACCAGGTTCATGCCGGCTACCATCGGATTTACGGACTGGTCTCGAGCCAGTACCCCATCACCAACGCGCAGATCGGAATGGTTCCTTCGTGCAGTTCGCAGCCCATTTCGCCGATCATCTCGGTGTCGGGGACCTTCACCATCGGCGGCACCTTTAATGACGGCCAGTGGGCGAACACGGAGGGCTACCAGGTGGGCAATCAGCTTACCTGGATCCACGGCATGCACAACATCAAGATGGGCTTCGATCTGGAAACCACCAGGCTGCCCTTCGCCGACCCCGAAACCACCCGCGGGACGATTGGCTTCTCCACCTTCCCCGATTTCCTGCTGGGCATGAGCGCCGCGCAGAACGGCAGCGCGTACAGCAATCTGTCGAGCGCGCGCAGCCTCTGCGGAGACGCCGGGAAGGAATTCAAGGAGACCGATTATGACTTCTACTTCCAGGACGACATCCACCTCACGCGGAGCCTGACGGTGAACCTTGGCTTGCGTTGGGATTTGTACGGCGAGATCTCCGATACGCAGGGGAAATTCGCGGCCTTCTGGCCGCAGCTCGCTACCAACGATTTCCCGGCCAGCGGCAATCTCTATACGGGTTTCATCGTTCCCGCCAATTACGTATCGCATTACGGACAGCCGCCCTCAGGCGTGGCCGTGAACAGCAACAATACGTTTGCCCAGAACCCGATCTCTTACCGGAATGTGGGGCCGCGCGCCGGTTTCAGTTGGCGAGCCAGGCCTCAACTCGTCCTCCGCGGCGGGTACGGCATCTACTATGCCCGCACCTCGGCCAACGATGCCTACCAGTTCGTTGGCGATCCGCCGTTTGAGATCTCGCAATCGAATTCAGCCACGCTCGCCGCCGCCGGGACGTTCCAGAATCCCTGGCCGCCATCGGCGCCGCCGCTGGCTTCCGATTATCCGACCTTCCTGCCGCGCACCCAGAGCTCGCAGTTGACGCTGAATCTGCCCGGCCCGGTGTTCACACCGCCCACCGTGCAGCAATACAGTTTCAACGCACAGTACCAGGTGACTCCTTCGACGTTGATTCAAGCCGGCTACGTCGGCACCAAGAGCACGCACCTGGAAGGCACGCAGAATATCAACCAGGCCGGGCTGGCGGTGAATCCGGCCTCTTCGCTGGCGCCGACCTTCACGGGTCCGACCACCGCGGCCGCCAACATCAATGCCCGCCGGCCGTATCTCGGCTTCTCCACCATCAGCCTCGCGCAGGAGATCTTCATCTCCAACTACAACGGGCTGCAACTGGTTGTGCAGCGGCGCATGAGCCACGGTCTCCAAGGGCAGATTGCCTATACCTTCAGCAAGACGCTTACGGATGACACCGGCAACGGAACTTTCCCGGGCACCGGCGGTGTTTCGGGTGACGCGCTCCATCCGCTGAACGGCTATGGCCCCGCGTCTTATGAGACGCCGCATCGCATCGTGGGCAACTTCGTCTGGCAAGCGCCTTCCGACGGCAAGGGCGCGGCGGGCGCGCTGCGGAACGGATGGATTGTGTCGGGCGTCGTGACGGTGCAGTCCGGCAATCCGCTGACCTTCAGCAATGGCGCGTTCACCAACATCTTCGGCGGGACAACGCGCGCGCAAATGTGCCCCGGCTCCAGCTACGGCAACATCCTTACTTCGGGGGCCGTCGATACCAGGCTCAACAACTATTTCAACATCAACGCGCTGAACTGCGCGCCCGTGATCATCGGCAACGGTTACGGGTGGGGCAGCAGCGGGGTGGGCATCGTGCTTGGGCCTCCCGAGAGCGCCGCCGATCTCTCGCTGGGGCGCACCTTCAAACTCCCGCGCCCGGCAGAGACTTCCAACATCCAGTTCCGCGCGGAGTTTTACAACGCGTTCAACCACCCGAACTTCAGCTCTCCGAGCACGACGGTCAACAGCACCTCCTTCGGCCAAATCACGTCGATGAGCGTGGCCCCGAGGCTGGTTCAATTCGGACTCAAATATGTCTTCTAATAATCGCTGCTTTCACACGGCGACACAGATGGCCGCCGCTCTTGCGACGGCGTTAATCGCGACGCCGGCAACCGGGCAACAGCAACCGCCGATCACCCAGACCTTCGTCAGCGTGTCGGCGCCGGTAGTCGTTCTGCGCAAGGTTCGGGTGATCGATGGCACCGGCGCTCCGGCGCTCGGGAATCAGGCCATCATCATCGCTGAGGGCAAAATCCGTTCCATCGGTCCGGACAGTTCGGTTCAAATCCCGGCAGGGGCGCAGGCCATCGATCTCTCCGGGCGTACCGTCCTTCCCGGGCTGGTGGGGATGCACGATCACATGTTCTACCCTGCGCCCTACGGCGAAGGCGGACGCATCGCCGGCGCGCCGGGCAGCTACAACGAAATGGACGTCAGCTTTCCGCGCCTGTATCTCGGCGCCGGGGTGACGACGATCCGGACCACCGGCACGCTGGAACCCTACACCGATCTCCAGATGAAGCAGGCCATCGATTCCGGGCGCATCCCCGGTCCGGACATGTACGTGACGGGGCCGTACCTGGAAGGCGCGGGCAATACCAGCATGCTGCAAATGCACTGGCTCTCGGGCCCCGAAGACGCCACCCGCACGGTGAATTACTGGCTGGATGAGGGCGTGCACGATTTCAAGGCGTACATGCATATCACGCGCGCCGAACTGGCCGCCGCCGTCAAAGCCGCTCACGCCCGGGGCGCCAAAGTCACCGGCCATCTCTGCTCCATCGGATTCACCGAAGCGGCCAACATCGGGATCGACGATCTGGAGCACGGCCTCACGGTGGATACGGAGTTCGACCCGGGCAAGGAGCCCGACGTCTGCCCTGGCGGCATGAGCGCGCCGACGGGGCCGGTGGTTGCCGCCATCGATCTGGCGAGCGCGCCCGTGCAGAACATGATCCACACGCTGGTGGCGAAGCACGTCGCCATTACCTCGACGCTGCCCGTCTTCGAGCCGAACCGCTCCATGGCGCAGCGCATACTGGACGCGCTTTCGCTCCAGGCGCGCTACGATTTCGTCGCCGCCAACACAGGCCGCGGCCGTTCCGGCAATACTCCGGCGGGCAACAATCCGGAAGCGGGGCGAGGGGGCGGGGCCGGGCGCGGTGCGCAGTCGCTGGCGATTTTCAAAAAGGAGCAGGCGTTCGAACATATGTTCGTCAAAGCGGGCGGCACGCTGCTCGCCGGCCTCGATCCCACGGGATACGGCGGCGTGCTGGCCGGCTTCGGCGATCAACGCGAAGTAGAACTGTTGGTGGATGCGGGGTTCACTCCGCTCGAAGCGATCCACATCGCCACCGAAAATGGCGCCGACTTCCTGGGCGCCGGCGACAAGATCGGCACGCTCAAAGCGGGCAAGCAGGCGGACCTGATCGTCGTACGCGGCAGGCCCGATCAACAAATCCCGGACATCGAAAACGTCGAGACGGTCTTCAAGCACGGGGTCGGCTACGACTCCGCCAAGCTGATCGAGTCCGTGAAAGGCCAGGTGGGGATCCATTGATGGGCCGCCGCGTCCTCCTTCTCGCCGCGTGGTTCGCTTTCGGCGCGCTGTCCGAGCAGCCGGCCGATCTCATTCGCACGGCCGATCTCCGCGCCGACCTGTTCTTTCTCGCGTCGCCCGATCTCGCCGGGAGGCAGGCAGGCTCGGCCGGAGATTATGCCGCCGCGGACTATATCGCGGCCGAGTTCATGCGCCTCGGCCTCAAAGCAGTGGGCGACAACGGCACTTATTTCCAGAGCATGGATCTGGTCTATGGCGCCTTGGACCCGGCTCACGTCGCGCTGACCGGTAAGATCGCCGGAACCGACCATTCGTTCCAATTCAATCAGGATTTCCGATTTGTGCGCTCCAGCCTGCGACCCACTACCGGCTGCGGGACGATCGCTTTCGCCGGTTACGGCATCGACGCTCCGGAATATGGCTACAACGATTTCGCGGGGCTCGATCTGAAAGGAAAGATCGCCATGGTGCTGCCGCGGGAGCCCCAAGCCAACGATCCCGGCTCGAAGTTCATGGGCACCTGGGACACCTGGCACGCTTTCAACTGGGAGAAGATCGAGGCCATCCGCAAAGCCGGGGCGGCAGGCATGCTGATTGTGCAAGGCGCGGGCCCGGCGCGCGAAATCAAGCAGACTCCGGCCAGCTCGCAACGGGCAACCGGTGGTCCGATGATCGCGCTCGCGGGGCAGATGTGGGATCTGCCGGTTTTCACGATCCAACGCGAAGCCGCCGACCGATTCCTCTCGCCCGGCGGCAAGACGGTCGAACAGCTTCAACAGGAGATCGATCGCACTCTACGGCCTCACTCATTCGAGGTCCCGGAAAGTTCGGCCTGCCTTACCAAGTCGTTTACGAATCTCGAAACTCACGCAGGCCGCAACGTGGTTGGCTTACTCGAAGGTTCCGACCCGCAGCTCAAGGCGCAAACGATCCTGCTCACCGCCCACCACGATCACATGGGCCAGACCAACGGCCACACCTACTACGGTGCGGACGACAACGCTTCCGGCACCGCCGCGGTGATGCGCATCGCGCAGGCTTTCGTGGAAGGCCACGTGCGGCCCAGGCGGAGCATCTTATTCGTGGTCTATGACGGCGAAGAGCGCATTTTCCTCGGATCGTATTATTACATGAGTCATCCGCTGGTGCCGCTCCGCGACACAGTCGCCAACCTCAACTTGGACATGATTGGACGCGACGAGAACGATGCCAACTGGCCGGTTCCCGCGGACCGCAACGTGAACATGGTGAACGTCCTCGGCACACGCTACAATCCGGGTCTCAGCGACATTATCGACAGGGCCAATCGCAGCCAGCACCTGACTCTCGACCACAAGATGGATACCGTCGATCCCGATTCGCTGTGGTCGCGCAGCGATCATTTTTGGATGGCGACGCTGCACATCCCGCAGGTTGAATTTCAAACCGGGTTGCATCCCGACTACCACACCGACAACGACACCTGGCAGCGCATCAATTACGACAAGCTTACCCGCATTGCGCGGATGGTGTTTCTCTCGATGGAGGATCTGGCGAACTCCGCTGAACGGGTCGCGTTCCTGCCCGCCGGGGCACCGGCGCCGAAGAGAGCGGGCGGTCGATAGAGGCCGCGTCACAACGTCCGCCTGTTCCCCCCGGAGTTTCCGTTACTCTGTAAGACATGGCTACCAACCGTCAGATCCTGCTTGCAGCCCGGCCGACGGGCTTTCCGAAACCGACAGACTTCCGGCTGGTCGAGAGCGCCGTTCCCGAACCCGCCGCCGGCCAGTTTCTGGTGGCCGTCTCGTACCTTTCGGTCGATCCTTACATGCGCGGACGCATGAATGCCGCGCGCAGCTACGCCGACCCGCAGAAGCTGGACGAGGTCATGGGCGGCGGGACCGTCGGCAAGGTGATTGCCTCGCGTCACGACGGCTTTCGGGAGGGCGATTATGTGTCCGGCTTTTGCGGATGGCAGGAGTACGCGCTTTCCGACGGGCAAGGCGTGATGAAGGTGGATCCTCATCGGGCGCCGCTCTCGGCGTTTCTCGGTGTGCTGGGCATGCCGGGGATGACCGCATATTTCGGTCTGCTTGAGGTGTGCGCGCCGCGCGCGGGTGAAACCGTGGTGGTGTCCGGCGCCGCGGGAGCGGTTGGGTCGGCGGTCGGGCAGATCGCCAAGATTCACGGGTGCCGCGTGGTAGGCATCGCCGGCGGCGACGACAAGACGCGCTGGATCGTGGACGACCTCGGCTTCGACGCCGCCATCAACTATAAGACCGAGCCGACGCACGCACGGCTCAAGGAACTCTGCCCCGGCGGCATCGACTGCTACTTCGACAACGTAGGCGGCGAGATCACCGACGGCATCTTTCCGCTCATGAACACGTCCGGGCGGGTATCCGTCTGCGGGCAGATCAGCATGTACAATCTCGAGAAACCCGAGACGGGTCCGCGGCTGTTGCCCCTGGTCCTGGTCCGCACCCTCAAGGTGCAGGGGTTCCTGGTCTTTCAGTACGCGGCGCGCTACGGCGAGGCGTTCCCGAAGATGGCGGGCTGGCTGCGCGAGGGCAAGTTGAAGTATCGCGAGACCGTGGCGCACGGGATTGAGAATGCCGTGAGCGCCTTCCTGGGGATGCTGCGCGGCGAAAACATCGGCAAGCAGTTGGTCAAAATCTCGGACAACTGAGGCTACGGCTCTAACGGCGTGGCCGGCACTTTGCGGAGCAGCTTGAATTTCGGCGGCGCCCATTCGTAAAAATACGACGCGCAGTTCTCGTCTTCGGGGCACCCGCGCGCGATCAACAGGCGGCTGTCTTTGCGGTATTCCAGTTGGGCGAAGTCGTTGGCATTCGCGGCGTACTGGCCTTCATATTTGAACAACGACCAGGAGAGCGACTGGAACGGACCGTCGTAGACCGTTCCGTCCCTGGCGTCGATCACCGCGATGGAGACGCATCCGCCGCCGCATCCCCACTCGGCGACGGTGAAGCGGCCCGCGAAGTTCGGTCCCTTGGCGGCTCCCTGGCGAATCATCGTGCGGAACATCCGCTGATTGGCTGTCTTGAGAATCGGGGCCGCCGGCTTGCCCGAGAAGGCTTCACCGGCGGGATACTCCTGGAAGGTCGGAAATTTCGCGGGCTGCGGATCGGCAGCCAGGATCGCCCAAAACAGCGGCGCGAGAGCGAGCACTCCGGAGCGAATCATCGAACGTATTATAAGGTCGCGGCGTACCCGTCGGACTCAGACGGGTACGCTTGAATCGATCCAACGACTTACAGACTATTTCCGTCGGAGTCCGACGGAAATACAAATCAGTATGGCCGGATCACGTAATCGGGCCAGCACGTTCCGATCTGGTCGGGGGGCGCGGAAAACCGGTCGAGGCCATCGATCCCGATGCGAATGACGTTGCCGGCGCCGCCCGCGCCCTGCACGAATTTGGGATCGAGGATCTTGGCGATCTGGTCGCGAACGCCCTCCAGGTGCGCGCGGGTTTCGCGATCCGAAGTCTTGCCCAGCGCGCCCGTGACGGAGGTGTTCAGGATGCGCAGTTCGGCGCGATAGAAGGGCTTCTCGTCGGGGCTGGTGGCGAACAGACCGGCGAACTCGGGAGGCAGTCCCACCGGGACAGTGGTCGTGCCGTTCACCTTGTTGTTCACCAGGTCGAGGTAGGCATGCTGCAGATTGCGGCGGTAGGCGTCCACCTTCACGGTCGGGTCATTCAACTCGTGCCACACGCCTTTGCGTACGGCAGCCAGAAAATCGGCGGGAGCGTATGCCGAGTTGCCATCGATGGCCTCCTGCTCCACCAGGCGGGCAAAGCGGGCGCTGTTCAGGAGATTGCTCAACACGCTGCTCTGCGCGTTGCGGATGCGGCCGAGGACCCCCACCGCTTCGATTCGCCGGAGGATTTGCGGATCGACCGCCCACTTCGGCGTCGCCAGCGCATTCTCGTTCAGGAAGTTGACCGCCAACTGCTGCCGCTCCCTGGGAACCGGCGTGAACAACACGCCATCCTGGCCGACATATTTCTCCTGCGTGTTGAAGCCACCGACGATGGCGGCCACGTGATTCATCTCGAGCGTCCACTGCCCCAGCATCCGGCCATAGAGTTCCGCCAGGTTCTCGTAGCTCTCGCCTTCCTTGGCAGTGGTGGCGGGGATGAGCAGCCTGGCTACGCGCTGCAGGTTCTTGAGCCCGAGGGCGCTCGACTTGATGGCGTCGGCATCGCCGACCGCTTCGGTCAGATCGCCGGGATCGGAGCCCGAGGCCATTTCAGCTAGTGACGGCTGGTGCTAAGTATTTGACTTTTCGAGGGTTCGAGAAGGCTGCTGCTGTCCAGCCATATCGGTGCGGATGGTTATCGTGTTTGCGCGATGTTTGCACGGAGGCGGCGGGGAGGCGTGCTACGATTGTGGTCGTGAGACTGGTGGAAGCCCAATACGAAAATGGCGTCCTTCGGCCGGTAGAGCGTTTGGGCCTTCGCTCGGGCGAGCGCGTGAACCTGATGGTGGTGCGGCGCCCGGACCCCCGTCGCTGGGACTTGGCCCGGCTGTCGAGCACTTCGAATCAGGAAGACCTTTCTCTTTCTGAGCAGGGTCTCGCGGAGTGGGCAAACTCGCTCGACGCAACGGAGCAGCGTTGAAGCGAGGAGCGACCGTGCGAATCTTGCCGGAACGGCGCTGATCAGCTCCACCACAGTTGCTGGTCCGCCCGAGGACTCCGTTGCCTGGGCATTCCAGATGCGCGCCATTCCCAAGTCGGCATTGCAGGCCAAAATCCGGGACCTCGACGAGAGTGAACTCGAGGAACTGGAGTTGGCGACCGATGAGGCGCTCGGGCGCGTCGAGCCGAAACTGCCGTAGAGGACGGAGTCCCAGGGCGGTAGCCGGATGGGGCCGCTCAGGGGCGATTGGCCGAATGTGTTTGCCGAATCGCACCGGGAATTCGAGAAATGCGGACCTGGATGCACTGCGAGAACTGAATTTCGCAGCGAGTCCCGCAGCCGTTCCTACCCTTCGGAGCCCTCCTGCTCAGTGAGGAGTCCGTCTTTTGGCTGTACCGGAGAATGTCATGATTAGAGACGGGCATGCAGCTCGCTAACCAGCGATACATCTCGAAAGAGTTGACGCACTTCGTCGGCAGAGGAAAGCCGGCTGAGGAGCAGTATCGGCTGCTCCTGACCATTCTCCGCACCGGCGAATTACGAAGCGATCCCAGACGTCGGCCCGATAGTCCACGAGTATCTTGGGCCACCATCAACGCAAGTTTTAGCGAAAGGGAGATGTACCATTTCCCAGGCGTGTGCTTCAGTGACATCCCTGTGGCCGACTTGCCCCTCCACATCGGTAAGTACAGCCCGACTGTGCGAATCTTCAACCTGGATTAATCGAATGAGCCATCCGTTCAAGATCGCTGCCGTTCAAGCCTGTCCAGTCTACCTGGATCGCGACGCAACCATCAGCAAGGCCTGCCGGCTCATCGCGCAAGCCGGCGCCGCGGGAGCGCGTCTGGTCGTCTTTCCTGAAGCCTTTGTGCCCGGTTACCCCTTGTGGGCCTGGTTCATTCCGGCGGGTCATACTCATCCCCTTCGCGAGTTGTACGCCGAACTGTTGGCCAACGCCGTGGCGGTGCCGGGCGAAGCGACCGGGCGCCTCTGTGAGGCGGCTAGAGAAGCCGGCGTGGTGGTGGCGATTGGCATCAACGAAATCAATAGCGAGGCGAGCGCGACATCGATTTACAACACGCTCCTGTATATCGGGCCGGACGGCGCGATCCTCGGCAAACATCGCAAAGTAATGCCTACTGGAGGAGAGCGGCTTGTATGGGCGATGGGTGATGGCAGCGACCTGGAGGTCTACCACCTGCCTTTCGCCCGTTTAGGCGGACTCTTGTGCTGGGAGAACTACATGCCTTTGGCGCGTTACGCGATCTCCGCCTGGGGAGCCGAGATCTTCGTTGCGCCTACCTGGGACCGCGGCGAGCCGTGGCTCTCCACAATGCGACATGTAGCGAAGGAGGGAAGATGTTACGTGGTGGGATGCAGTACTCCGATGCGCATCGACGACATTCCCGATCGCTTCGCGTTCAAGGGGAAGTACCTCGCGGCGGTTGAGGGGTGGATCAACCCGGGCGATAGCGTGATTGTCGATCCAGACGGCAAAATGGTCGCCGGACCGGCGAGCCAACAGGAGACCATCCTGTATGCGGATGTGGATCGGTCGAAGATCATGGGACCCCGGTGGCAACTGGATGTCGCCGGCCACTATGCCCGGCCGGATATCTTTGAACTGATCGTCCACCGCGTGCCCAAGCGCCTTCTCACCGTTGCGCCACATCAGGCGGAAGAGGATGGCGGCGACACGCAAACCAATACGTGATCGTCTGCGACGAAGTCCGATGGACCGTTCTGTTTCCAGTGCCAGGGCCGCGATCAATCCCCTCGGAACATCCCAAGATAGAAAACGATTGCCGCCGCCGACAGCAATAGTCCGCCAATCGGCGCGCTGGTTTTCCGGCCCCACGGCGAGTTCTTTTCCAGCGCCATCACCACACCCAGCAGAAACATCCATCCGAGGCTCCCGGCGCCCACCAGGAACATCAGCAACATGAGGGACCAGCAGCAACCCACGCAGAAGGCGCCGTGGTCCATCCCGATGCGCAGAGCTTGCAGGGGCTCAAAACCACCTCGCCAGCGCGAAACGATGAATGAGAGGGGTGTTCTGCACTTCTCCAGACACGCGTACTTGATCCGGGAGAACTGATACAGGCCTGCCACGGCGAGGATGGCGGCAGAGGTGATCCAAGGCGAAGCTGCGATCCAAGGAATCTTCCACCAGACTCGCACCAGCAAGCGGTTCATCCACTGCCCGCAGATGCCGAACGCGATCCAAACCGCGAGGTATCCTCCAACCACCAGGCTCACCAGCAGAACCTGGTTGGACCGGCCTGCAACAACGCGCCGAAAGAGGACGAGCAAGGGAACGGCGGTTGGGAGCATCATGGCGATGGACATCAGCGTCCAGCCCAGCACGAAGATCCCTGCGTAATACCAGAGGTCAATTCCGGCCGGACCCAAATGTGCCGACCCGTGCATCAGGAGATGCGCCGCAGGAGAGCGGCCCCAGAGCCACAAGGTCCACCATGCGATCAGAACCAGCGCGCCGACGCTACCGGCCAATATGTAGTCAGGCCACGAAACGGAAGCTCCCCTGGCTCGCATTGCGGTTCGTCAGATCAACGTCCGGCAGCCCGAATTGACTGGTTTTGCGCTTATAGATTTGCCAACCGGAACTGCTCCTGCCGGTCCTGTGGATTCGCAGGAGAGGATGCCATGACATCGTATACTGGACCGACTGGTCCGCCGTGGCCCGCCCAACGGAAGGAAAGCCCACTTTTTGTCCAGTGGGCGGCGGACACCGGCGGACACTGAGGCGTCCGGAAGGCCGATTCCGGAAGCCGGTCTGATCCGGGAGATGGATTTGGTAGGATCGACTGGGTGGATAGTTTCCGGATGCCCCGTCATACATCCCCTATCCGGATCTTCCGATGCCGAAGTAAATGGGAACACGGCGTAGCACATTTCAGCCGGCGGACGGAACGCTCGACTTTCAGCGACACCTCAAACCGTCAGCGCCGCAAGCAGCGCGCCGATGTCCTGCGTGTTCTCCAGCACCCAGAGTGATCGGAGAACGGCATCGGTTTTCTCGCGCGGCCAGCGCTTGGCGACGTTGCCGCGGAATTTGCGGTCGACCTCCGGTCTTTGCATTGGCCTGCGGGCAAAGCCAGGGAGGTCGTTGACTTCTCTGCTGAAGCGCTGCCCATCCGCCAAAATCGCGGTTATGCGCGTCGGCACGGCGTCACCGGACCGGGCGGTGAGCACAGGATCTTCCACGACTGTAATCTTCTGCATGAAGGCGAGGATGCGCGGTTCCTTCAACTTCGCCTGCGCGTAGCTTTCATTGTTGATCCCGCCATCAAACATGGCGCGCGCTGTGAGGTAGGGCAAGGAATGATCGGCGGTATCGCGCGTCACGGGCGCCCACTTCTCGCGATCGGTACCGGTCTGCACCAGCCCGGTCTTTGACGTAGCAACTTCGATGGAGGTGATTCGTTCGAGCGCTGCCGGCTTGTCGGGCGAAAGCTTGGTCACCTCATCGGCGATCGCCGTAGCCGCGACGATCGCGGTCTGGCCGTATATTACCGCAGGATAGGCCTTCATGCCGCATTGATTGATGCGGAACGGACTGCTAGGGCCGCCGAATTTCGTCACGTCGATACTCGCCACTCCCGAGACCTGCTGGAATAGGCCGAGTGTGCCCTCGAAAATCGGCGCCGGTCCGGTCAGGCCGCCGCGCGCCAGCATCGCCGCGAACACGGCGTTGCGCGAGGCTTCGCCATCCGAGAGGCCCTTCCAGTCAGAGAGCACCTGCCTACGCGTCTGTCCCATGGAAATGTGATCGTTGATCGCGATGTTGACCGCCTCGGTTAGCCTCCCCACATCCAGCATCATTAGCTTGCCGGCTGCGAGCGCTACCGCCGGAAGACTGAAGACCGGTGCGTCCCAGCCACGCGAGTTGATATCGAGAGCGTCCACCAGGCGGCAATCGATCTCGTAGGCAAGCACAATCGCCGTGATGAGGTCACGGCCGCGTCCGCCTTCGCATTCAGCGACGGCAAGGCACGGGGCGATGTGGTCGCTCGGATGGCTGGCCGTTCGGCTGGCCATTCTGCCGACATAGGTGTCGTTCAGATCGTAATACCGGCTCGCAGCGCCATTGACGAAAGCGGCAAGATCGGGCGAAGTCTTGCGCGTCGTGCCAATGATGGTGGCGCCTCCTTGCACGCTCTGTGCAATGTCGCGGCAGACGCGCACGGGCCGCTCATCGAAGGCGGCGATGCCGCAGCCGAGCGTGTCGATGACATGCGATTTGACGCGCTCGATGGTGGCGGCATCGAGATCTTCGTAACGCAGCGCAGCCGCGTAGGCGGCCAGTCTTTCCGCCAATGGCCGGGTTTCGGCGGCGCGCCCATTTCGCGCAAGGCCGTGCACACCGAGTGCTGCTATTCCGGCGAAAATGCTGCGGCGGGAAATCTTCTTCCTGTCGATCGCATCAGCCACCTTTTCCTTGCTCGAAGCCACCGCCGATGATATCACGGGTCGGACTGGAATATCCGGATGAATACCGGTGCACTGTCACGCTGTATACTACCGGCAGGTTCACAGCGCCGAATGATTCAATCCCTTGCACCTCTGGCGCCGCGCGGTGAGATCTTCGCCCGGCCTGCAAACCGCTTGGAGCAGAACATGATTGTACGCCGCACCTTTATCCGTGGCGCGATCACAATGATCGCCGCACTACCTGGCAAAGCCCAGGAAGCGCCGAATTCTCTGGGAACCGGCCATCCGAAACTTAAAGCTCCGGCGCATGCCTGCGATTGCCACATGCATATCTATGACCCGGCCCGCTTCTCGTTTGCTCCGAGTACCAGGGTGGCACCCACACGTGCTGCCGTGCCGCAGTATCGGATGCTGCAGAGTCGGATCGGAACCACGCGCGTCGTAATCGTGACGCCCCGCAATTACGGCGTAGATAATCGCGCTACGGTCGATGGAATCGCTCACTTTGGGGCCGACGCCAGAGGCGTGGCCGTACTACATCCGAGCGTCACCGACGCAGAGTTGAACGAACTCCATGACGGGGGCATTCGAGGAATTCGCTTCAGCCTCGGCGACCCGGCGACAGCGGTGGTGACTGCCGCGATGATTGAACCTCTCGCCAGGCGCGTGGCCGTTCTCGGCTGGCATACTCAGTTCAACATGAGCGGGGAACAGATCGTGGAACTAACCGATGTGCTACGCCGCTTGCCCACGCAGATCGTCTTCGATCATCTGGCCAGCCCGCCGCTGCCTGCCGGCATCACGCATCCGTCTCATGGAGTTGTGCGCGAACTCCTTGATCAGGGCCGCGCTTGGGTGAAACTCTCGGGCGCATACAGCAACAGCATAATTGGCCCGCCGTCTTACCCGGAGGCAGCGACTATCGCGCGCGACTTCGTCAGGACCGCGCCGGAGCGCCTGGTGTGGGGCAGCGACTGGCCGCACCCGAGCCTGTCCGACGATCATAAGCCTGACGACGCGATGCTATTCGATCTGCTCTCGGCGTGGGTGCCCGATGAAGCGACACGCAACCGCGTTCTGGTGCACAATCCGGAAACTCTGTACGGATTCGCCAAGTCAGCTTGAAGGTTCAAGCGGGTAACGGGGAGCCGTAGGTACGCGTTGGGCTTAAGGTCCTGGTAGCTAGTGGATAGTGTCCGGATCGGCTATACGGAAGTTGGGCCACCGCCTCGCAGGTCACTCCCGGCCAGTCGCACAGTGTTGAACCACAGGGGTACGGGGCGCGTGCCTGCAAGATAGGGCTGTGAAACCGTCATCTCGGAACATGGCCCACACTGGGCAGGTCCGATCGAGGAAACATAGTGGGGGCCGCGCGACGGCGCGGAGGCGACGGTCTGACTCGGATCCTCTTACTCGGAGTCCGGCAGGTCCGGGATCAGCCCCCTCCGACGCGCATCCGCCTGGATTTCCGGCGGCAGCGTGCGGGCGTCCGCGATAAGACCATTGAATTCCACCATCCAGGCTATCGGGTTGTCCGCCAGCAGCTTTCGCCGCGAGAATTCCGGATCGAAATGTTGCACCTTCAAAAGCTCGCGGACCTGCTTTGCTTTATTGCTGAGCGTGCTCTTGGAGACGCCGGTGAGTTCGCTGAGCTGATCGCCCGTCATGAAGATATCCTGGGCTCGATCGAACAGGAAGTTAATGCCGCCGATGACGTAGAGCGCCGTAGCGGCCCAGATCCGCAGGTCCCCGCGCGCTAGGGGTGAGGGGCGTTTGCGCGCCAGCTTGGCTATTAGCTTGCGGCACAATTGCCCGTATTCGGCATCCAGATGCTCAGCACAGAATGCATCCGTGAGCTTGAAGATCTCCTCGCAATCGTCACGCAGCGACTCTGGAATTTGAAGCGGCTTAGCTGGCATGTCGATGCTCCTCCGGCAACATCATAGCGCGAATAAAGCGCGAATAATTGGTCACGCTTCGCTGATCACTCCCGACTTGCAGGCCGGCCTTTGGTATTGGTGCCCGCATGCGGTCCCGCCGCTGAGCGTGAAACCGCCCTTTCGGAGAGTGGGCCTCGGGTCTGTCATCGGCGGGCCTGATGGAAGAGTCCACTTTTCTGTCAGAAGTGGACCCGGTGCCACGCGCCGCGTCCGAGAGGCTGGCGGCGGATTCCGCATGAACCTGAACCCGCACACACCATTGGAGAAGGGGGCATGAGCGAGGTCTGGCGCGCCACTGATAAGCAGGCTTGAGGGGTCAGGTCGCTTTTCATGCCTTGCGGGAGACGTTTAATGGCGGGAACAAGAGAAAGCGTGGTAGATCGATTGGTCGTGCAGGCGATTGCGGGCGGCGCAAAGACATTGAGGATCGAGTACGACGAGGGTTACGAGGAAGTGTCCACCTGCCAAGGCGACGTCGGTGTCAGCATAGGCTGTCGTATCCCCAGAGCGGGGAACGCGCGCTCTCCACTTCACGCTGAACCAGCACAGTGAGCCAGACCTCCGGAGCGTGGCTGACATGGCGCGGAGTGTCTGCGCCACCTCGCTAATCGCCGGCGAGTTCTTCGGCAAGGAGCGCGGCTTCGCGCAGCAGTTTCAAGCGCCGGAGCACACTCACGCTGCGTTTGCGGCCCAGCAGCCGGCGGTAAATCGCGTGCACGTTGATCACGATCCGCTCCTGACCGTCCCACTTGGCGAACGGCTGTTTGCGGTATTCATCGCTGCGCAGGATGTGAGCGGAAGCGGAGTAGGCCGGCCGCCCCTTTTCGAAGTGTTGGCGTACCGCGGTTCTGAGGAATTGCCAGTACCTGCGGACGGCATCCACGCCGTTCGGACCGGTGATCGGGCCGTGGCCCGGCAGAATGGTCTCCGCCTTCAGTTCGAGAATGCGCTCGCAGGCTCGAATCCAATTCCGCGACGAGCCGTCCCACAGCAACGGCACGGTGCCGTGAAACAGCACATCGCCCGCAAACACGACGTGGGCATCGGGCAGGTGAACGATCAGGTCGCCGGAAGTGTGCGCCGGCCCAACTTCGATCAAAGTGACTTGCCTTCCGCCCACGTCGAGTTGCAGTCTCCCGGTAAACGTGTTGGTGGGCGGGGCCGGCCGGATGTCGCCGAAATGGAACGGCCGGAGCATGGCTCCCAGATATTCCGCGGCAATGCGCCACTCCTGTCGATGGGGTAGCGGCATATAGCTCAGCAGCCGGTAGCCGTTCACCACGTAGGGGAGCAGCCGCATCTGGGAAGGCCCCTGCCGCGTCATATGGCGTGACGCGGCCTTGGTGGAAATGATCTGGCCGGCGTCCACCAGACCGTTGCCGAACCAGTGATCACCATCCGCGTGGGTATTCACCAACTGCTTGACAGGCGCCGATTCCAATTTCGGCTGGAAGGCATTCAGCATGTCGGTGGTGCGGCTGAGGTCCCACAACGTATCCACCAGCAGCGAGGCGTTATGGCCGGAAATCAGGGCGGCGTTGCTCTCGCCCCAACCGCCGTTGGGCGTCAGCCACGCCAAGACATCCTGGCCGATGGCATGCAGGCCGCCCGCATAACGGGCGGGCTGACCCGACAGTGTATTCTCCAGAGCCTCCAAAGGTCCACCCGAGCCTCTTTGCTAGTGTACGAGATCTGAGTACGATCCAGGACACACGCGCGGCTATTCGATTACCTGGACATGCGTGCGGATCTCCTCGCGCGGGACCAGGGCAGACCAATAGGCAACGATCTCCCGCACGGAGGGCCGGCCTTCCCCGAACCCGGTGGCTCCGGGAGGTCCATTCAGCACTAACGGGATCAGTTCGCGAGTGAAGCGGTCCACGGCTTTCCGGTCATTCCCACGGACCCCGATGCGCACCTGCACCTCCGGCGGATCGGGATTGGACGGCGCGGCGGCGCCGTGGCAGGCATTCACTCCGAAGAACTCGGTGTAGATCTCGTCGAAGGCCAGGCCGAGCGAGGTGAGGCGCTCGCGGACGATGCGGTCGGCGGCGTGGGCCTTCTCCAGTGCCTGGGGCCAGGAGTAGACCAACGTCCCGATGGCCTTCCACCCGGCGGTGTAACTGATCGAGAGCTTCAATGTGGGCGGGCGGGGACCGCCGCGAATCCCGGTGACCCGCACGCGCTCCGGTCCGGAGTCCTCCAACCGGATGGTGGTGAAATCGGCAACGCAGTCCGGCGTAATGTACTTCGCGGGGTCGCCTAATTCGTAAAGCAGTTGCTCCTTGACGACGTGACTGTTGACTCTTCCGCCGGCGGCGGGGTGCCGGGTGACCGCGAAGCTTCCGTCCGGCTCCGCTTCCACGATGGGATAGCCGATATCGGCCATGCGGGGGATGCTTTGCCAGTCCACCTGGCAGTTTCCGCCAGTGGTTTGCGCGCCGCACTCGATGATGTGTCCGGCGATGGTCCCGGCGGCGAGCCTGTGATACTCCTCCGGCCCCCAGCCGTAGCGGTGAACCATGGGCGCGAGCGTGAGCGCGGTGTCGGTGGAGCGGCCGGCGATCACCACGTCGGCTCCCGTGCCGAGGGCCTCGGCCAGAGGAAACGCGCCGATGTAGGCATTCGCGCTGAGAATCCGGCTGCGGATGGCGGAGACCGGCTCGCCGGTGTCCATATCGCGCAGTTCGTAACCCTTGGCGAGGAATTCGTCGAGACGCGGGAAAACGTCGTCGCCGAGTACCACTGCCACTTTGAGCCCGGGTGCGAGCCGGACGACCTCGCGGGCGCAGGCCACCGGGTTGACGCCACCCGCGTTGGCGATCACCTTCACGCCGCGCTCACGGATCCTGCGGGAGATGCGCGCCACGAGCGGCGGAAAATCGCGCGCGTAGCCGAGGTTGGGGTCGGCCTGCCGCTGCTTCTGCAGGATCGACATGGTGATCTCCGCCAGATAGTCCAAAGCCAGATAGTCGATGGGGCCCTCTTCCACGAGGCGCACGGGAGCGTCCAGCCAGTCGCCCCAGAAGCCCTGGCCATTGGCAATTCGAATCATGAGCGTGTTCCTTACTTATCGTATCGTTACTCACCGCTGTAGCAGGAGAGCATGCCGGCGGTGGAGCCTATGAAGCCGCCGTGGAAAAGCGCCGGGCGATGGCGGTTCGGGTTTCGGCACCTAGACTGGAATCATGCCCAGACTGCTGGAGGAATTTACCGCTTGCAAGACCTCGCCGATATGGATGCTGGTGGGCGGCGCCTGTTGAAAATGTTCGCCAACCTGCTGGAGGGACACTGTCAGGTGAAGGAGCCGAGGAACCGCTTGACGATTGAGGAATACGAATAGATCCCGGGCGGGTGGGAACTGATGGAAGGCATGCTGCAGGATTATTGAAGCATCGCAGTGGCAACGCGGCCGAGGTCATGGATACTCATCGCCTGGAAATGCTGCTCGACTGGCGGGCACTCGTGTCTGCAGCGCCCCGACTCATCGGGGCGCCTTTGTGCCGGGCGTGCGAAAGAAATGCATTTTGGGCACCTGGCCTGGTGGCGGCCAAAAAAATCGCCTCTACGAGTACAAGCCCGACAAGCGTCCCCATGAGTGGGGACGCGGCAGGCAGGAGTGCGTGCGCCACCAATTCATGGGGGTGGTCTCAAACGGGCAAGTTAGAGCATGCCCTGCCACTACTCTCGCAGGCCTCCAGGACGAAGGTCAGTACGGCGCGGGTTTCCATGGGGTCGATGATGGCGTCGCAATGGCCGCGTGCCGCGGCGTAACGGGCGTCGAGCCAGCGCTCGTAATCGGCTCGAGTCTTTTCGATGGAGCTTTTCAATTCTTCCGGCAGAGCCCGCCCCTTAAACTTCTCCAGTTCGGCGGAATAAAGCGCCATCACCGCGGAATCGCCTTCCATCACGCCGATGCGCGCGGTCGGCCAGTTGATCGTGAAGTTGGGATCGAAACCCTGCCCGGCCATGGCGTAGTAGCCCGCACCGCTGGCGTGATTGAGGGTCAGAACGATCTTCGGCACCGAAGCGCACGACATGGTCTCCACCATTTCGGCGCCGGCGCGAATAATGCCCTCGCGCTCGGCCTCCGGGCCCACCATGAAACCCGAGACATCCTGCAGGTAAATGATCGGATGCCCGAGCCGTTCGCTGTTCTCGACAAAGTACGCCACCTTGCGCGCCGATTCCGTGTAGATGATCCCGCCGATCCGCGGGCGGCCCTCCGCCTTGAGAAACCCGCGGCGGTTGGCAACGATGGACACAGGACGGCCCGAGAGACGCGCGCTCGCGCACAGCATCTCGGGCGCGTAGTCGGGCTGGAACTCGGTGTAATCGTCGCCGTCGAAAATGCGGAAGATGACCTCTTCGATGTCGTAGGGCAGGCGATGATCGGAGGGCAGAACGCCGTAGAGATCGGCGGCGTCCCGCAAGGGCGGAACGGCGGCGGCAGTTCCCGTGCGCGCGGGCGGCAGTTGGCGGAACCGCTGACGGATGCGTGCCAGGCAATCGGCATCGTCCTTGGCCAGGTAGTGCGCGACGCCGCTGGTGGCGGTGTGCAGGTGGGCGCCGCCCAAGGGTTCGGAATCGATGACCTGCCCGGTGGCTCCCTTCACCAGGTTGGGACCGCCGAGTCCCATGAAACTAAGGCCCTCCACCATGATGATGACGTCGCTGAGAGCCGGGAGATAGGCGCCGCCCGCGATGCACGGCCCCATCACGGCGGCGGTCTGCGGAATCCGCAGTTTCCGCCGCATGAGCGAGTTGTAGTGGAAGATGCGCCCCGCGCCGTATTGGCCGGGAAAGATGCCGTCCTGATAGGGCAGGTTGACGCCCGCCGAATCCACCAGGTAGACGATCGGAAGCCGGTTCCGCATGGCGACTTCCTGGGCGCGGAGGATCTTGGTGATGGTTTCGGGCCACCATGCGCCGGCCTTCACGGTGGCGTCGTTGGCAACGATTACGGCAGGGCGGCTTTCAATTTTACCGAGGCCAGTGACCACGCCGGCGGCGGGAGCCTGGCCGTCGTACCGGTCATAGGCGATGAGCAGGCCGACCTCGAAGAACGGAGATGCCGGGTCGAGGAGCGCCGCGATGCGTTCGCGCGCCGTCATCTTGCCGGCCTGGTGCTGCCGCTCGATGCGCTTCGATCCGCCGCCCTCGCGGAGACGAGCCTCCAGCTTCTGCAGTTGCCCGACAAGGAGGCGCATGTGCGCCTGGCGCGCGATGTCCACGATCGACCATACTAGCACCTGGCAACCGGGCTTCTCCCTCTTACGGTTGCGGCTCTGCTGGAGTGCTGGTTGCGGGAGTAACATGACATCCATGGGGACTCGGGTGGCTGTGGTGCTGCTCCTGAGTGGGGTGTTGGCGCCGGGTGAACGGCTGCCGGTAAAGACCTATACTTCTGCCGACGGTCTGCCCCACGATAGGGTCCCGGCCCTTCTCTCCGACTCCCACGGATACCTGTGGTTCGGCACCGAAGAAGGCCTCGGACGCTTCGATGGCAGCCGTTTTGTATCGTACGGCGTCGAGCGGGGCCTGCCGGATCGCACGGTGAATGACCTGATCGAGGCGCGCGACGGTTCCTATTGGATCGCCACGGAAGGCGCCGGCGTGTGCCGGTTTCGTCCCTGGGAATCGAAAGCGGCATTCACGGTCTTTCGGATCGGAAACACCAAGGCGGCGAACTTCGTTAACTCGATCCGGGAGGACGGGCAGGGGAGGATCTGGGCAGGCACCAACGATGGCCTCTACTGGCGAGAGGCGGAGGGGGCCCTTCAGCGGCACCATGCAGTAAGCGGCCCGGTCCTCTCGGTTCTGCGGGACAAGCTCGGATTGCTTTGGGCCGGCGGCGCCAGCGGGATCTACCGGCTGATTCCGGACGCGCGGCCGCGGAAGACTCCTGGCCGGTTCGGGACGTCGTGGCCAGTCTCGAAGATCGTGACGGCCGGTTGTGGCTTGGCAGCCGTTACGGCCTGACGCAGTGAACGCTGGATCCGGTTTCGCGGCGGTTGACCGGCATGCGTCACTTTGGGCCGGAGGACGGACCACCGGAGAGTCATGTATGGAGCATCTTGCAAACCACGGAGGGCGAGATCTGGGTTTCGACATCGGACGGATTGGCGCACTGGGACGGCTCGCGTTTTCGCCTGTACGGCCCCGAGCACGGGTTCGCGACCGTAGGAGCTCTTGCTGAGGACCACGACGGCAATCTCTGGGGAGCGACGCCGGGAAGCGGCGCAGTGAGAATCGCGCACAGCGGCTTCACGTCCTATCACGCGGCAGACGGTCTGGCGCTGGATCGAACCTATTCGATCTTTGCGAATCGAGCCGGACGAACCTGCACGGTGAGCGGAAGTCTTTCCTCGCTGTTTTTGAACTGCTTTGACGGGCGGCGGTTTGTCTCGGTACACCCCAACACGCCGGCGGCGATCCAGTACTTCGGGTGGGGTGTCAATCAGCTTACGTTTCAGGACCACTTGGGAGAGTGGTGGGTGGCTACCGGGGAAGGTTTGTGCCGCGTTTCCAAAGCGGACCGGCTGGAAGAACTGGCGCGTTCGCGGCCGCGAGCGATTTATACCAAGGCGGACGGGCTCGCTGGAAACGACATTTCCGCCTCTACGAGGATTCACGAGGCGACATCTGGATCAGCACCATCGAGTCCGGAGGCGGGCTGGTCGGTTGGGAGCGTTCGAGCGGCCGGTTCCACAGCTATGCAAGACAGGGCGGGGGCAACCGGGCCGCCTCGGCCTGTTCGGAAAGATGGCAGGGGCAACCTGTGGCTGAGTTTCTACGGGGGTGGGCTGGCACGGTATCGGGAGGGCAAATTCCGATTCTTTACGGTGGCGGAGGGTGCGCCGGCCGGTAGTTCCGGTTTGGGGCGAGTGGACGACCCAGCCGCGGAGCAACCGCACTTTTCAATCTACACGGCCGCCGACGGTCTGGCGAGCAACCATATGGTCACCGTGGTGGATGATCGGTGGGGCAGGATTTATGCCGGCTCGGACCGTGGGCTCGATCGTTTCAACATCGATGAGACTGCCGGGTTGCGGGTCTCGGGCGCGGTTGGCGGCATGGAAGAGGCCATCGCTGGAACCGCGCGGGACGTGCCAGACGTCGCGCTGGCGGACATCGGTCTGCCTGGCATGTCGGGAATCGCGGGGATTCGCGAGCTGAAGAAACGCTGCCCGCGCTTGCTCCCGCTCATCCTGACGGTGTATGAAGACGACGACCGCATTTTCCAAGCATTGTGCGCGGGAGCGTGCGGGTACCTTCTGAAGAAGACGCCTCCCAGCCGGCTGCTGGAAAGCCTGAGGGAAGCCGTCGCGGGAGGCGCTCCGATGTCGCCCGAGGTGGCGCGGCGGGTAGTCGGATTGTTCCAGAAGGTCCGCCCGCCGGCCAACTCGGAATATCACCTCACGCCCCATGAACTGCGCATCTTGAGGCTTCTGGTGGCCGGGGAGAATTTACAAGACGATCGCGCCGATATTGGGGGTGAGCGTCACGACGATCGCGTTCCACATGCGGCATATTTATGAAAAGCTCCAGGTGCATTCCAAGTCGGAGGCGGTGGGCAAGGCGCTGCGGGACGGAATCGTGTGAGGCCACGGTTAGCGGAACGAGTGCCCGCGCCACGCCCCTAAAACACCCGCCGCTTCAATCGCTCCACCGTGAACTTGGCTGTATCGGCCACCGCCATCACGGCCATCACCCCCGCCTGGACCGGGTCGGTCACCACCAGATCGGCGGCGTCCGGAACGCTGCCGGCCATATTCAGACTCACCACCAACAACCCCCGCTGGCGCACTTCGCGCACGGCCGTTTCGATCTCGCCTCCCATCAGCGCCCCGGCCAGCACCAGAGCCTTGGCACGCGGCAGGCGGGCCACGGCGCGGACCGCATCCGCCAGCGGGTGCTCTCCGACCAGCGGAATTGTGTCCACCGAGATGTGTTCGCCGCGAATGTTGTGCCGGTCCGCTTCCGAAATCGCTCCCACCGCCACCTGCCCTACCTGCGCGCCGCCGCCGGCGATAATGATGCGCTTGCCGAAGATCCTCTGCAGCGACTTCACCAGTTCCACCCGGCGCACAATCGGGTGCGCCTCGAGTTCCCGAATCAACTCGTCCACTGCCCCCGGCAGCACCACTTCAAAATACGTTCGCGCCTCTTCCGGCCGGTTGTCCAGGATCTCCACCGAGGAGATGTCCCCATCGTGCCGCGCAATCACCCCGGTCAATTGGTGCAGAACGCCCGTCTTGCCCACCGCGTGCACCAGCAGGCCAATCGTCTCGTTTTCCATGGTGCCTTACAGTGTAGCGTGGGGTCGATTGTTAGAATGAAACCATGGTGCGCGCGGACGCCAGCACCGTTGTTTCGGTGGACCGTTTCTTCCAGTTCTCCATCCTGGGGCTGGTGGCCAGCGGCTATCTCGCGGTGGCCGGTTCGGGGTATCTCGACGCCCCGACCGTGATGTTGACCGCGGCGGGCCTGCTGCTGCGCGGAATGCTGATCTGCGGCTTCGTGCAGTTCGATCTCTCGGAGCGCGTTTCCACGCTCATCACCGTCGGATACACGGGCTTCTATATCCTGGACTACTTCCTGCTTTCGCGCGAGTTCCTGACCGCCACCGTGCACCTGGTGTTTTTCCTGGCGGTCTTGAAAATTCTGACCGCGAAGACCAGCCGCGACCACCTCTACACGGCCTGCATCGCATTTCTGGAACTGCTGGCGGCGGCGATCCTCTCCGCCAATTTCAACTTCTTCGCATTCCTGACGTTGTACCTGCTGTTCGCCATCGCGGCTTTGAGCAGCGGGGAAATCCGCCGTTCCATGCACAAGACCAGAGCCACCGCCCGCAGCGGCCCCAGGCACTTCCACGCGCGCCTGGCAACCCTGGCTTTTTTGGTGGCGGTTGGAATCATGGGGCTCACGGCGTGCCTCTTCTTCCTCCTGCCGCGCACCGCCGATGCCGCGTTCTCGCGTTTCGCATCGCATCGCGTGCACATTCCCGGATTTTCCAACCAGGTGAATCTCGGCGACATCGGTGAGATCAAGAGCTCCTCACGGCCGGCCATGCATGTGCGCCTGATCGGCCGCGAAATCGCCGGAGGCCTGAAATGGCGCGGCGGAGCGCTGATCGATTTCGACGGGCGCCGCTGGTCGAACCCGAGTCCCGGGCCGGCCGGATGGCGGCCCCCGATCGATCCGTCAGGGCACTTCATCCATGTGGAGAATGGCCAGGCCGAGTTGGAGCCGTCCGACAACCGCCCCCGCGGCATCAGCTACACCGTCGAATTCGACGAGCTGGAAACGGACTCGCTCTTCTTTGTCGGCACACCCCAACGGATCTACATGCACGGCGGACCTTTGATCCGCCAGCCGGGCGGGAATTATCGGCTGGCGCACATACCGCCCCCCGGGTTTCACTACGAGGCATACAGCCTGCTGGAAGACCCGCCCGAAGGGGCCGTACGTTTTCCGTCGCCAGTTCTTTCACCGGGGGAGCGCGAGCGCAGTCTGCAGTTGCCGATCATTGATCCCCGCATTCCGAGACTGGCGCACGAGATCACCGCGGGAACCGCCACCGACCTGGAACGCGCGCGGTCGCTCGAGCACTACCTGCGCACCGACTTCGGCTATACCCTGCAATTGCCCAGCCGCGAGGTCGCCGATCCGCTGGCATACTTTCTCTTTACGCGGAAAAAGGGGCACTGCGAATACTTCGCTTCCGCGCTGGCGATCATGCTGCGGACCATGGGCATTCCCGCGCGCCTGGCCACGGGTTTTCAGAACGGCATTTACAATCCGATTTCCGATCTTTGGCTGCTCCGCGCCTCCGACGCGCATAGCTGGGTGGAAGCCTGGATTCCCGGCCACGGCTGGACCACGTTCGATCCGACCCCGCCCGACCCCAATCCGCCCGCGCTTGCCTTTCTGACCAAACTGACGCTGTACCTGGATGCCGCCGAGACCTTTTGGCAGCAGTGGGTGGTGGGCTACGATTCCGGCCAGCAGCTCTCCCTGGTGGACCAGCTTCAGCAGAACGCTCGCCGGCTGGGGCTCCGTTGGTTCGATTCCATCAACGGCATCGGATCCACCTTTGGTGCCGCCAACCTTCTCGAATGGAGCAGGCACTACGCCCTGCGCCTCGTGGTCTTACTGGCGATGGCATTCTGGATGTGGCGGATGGTGCCGCGCATCGTGCGCCTGTTGCGCATCCGGCATCGCGTGAAGCGGGTGCGGAGCGGAGAGGCCAGCGCCGCCGACGCCACCCTGCTCTATGAGCGGATGTTGCATCTCCTGAAGCGGCGCGGGTACGACAAGCCTGCCTGGTTTACACCCGTGGAATTCGCCGCCTCGCTGCCGCGCACCAGCCTGGGGGAGGCCGTAACGGAGTTCACGGCCACTTATAACGCGCTGCGTTTTGGGGGCCGCACCGAGGCCGCCCCGCGACTCTCGATCCTGTTGGACGAGCTGGAGCGCCTGGAACGGCGCAAGTGACGGCCTCCAGGAGGCTCGCGCACGGCTCGGAAAGACGGATTCAGAGCCGCGGCCGTGAGTCTGAGGGAGCGGCCGGCAAATCCAAACCCGGAGGCACTCTGTGACGCCGAATTCGAAAACGCGTCTGCCCCAATATGTTCTATCGCTGCCCGAGCGCACGGTCCGGTCGCTCAGCGCTCTGTCCGGCGGACTCTTGCGGGAGATCGGCAACATCGCGCTTCCGGCCAGCGTGCGGCGCACCATCCTCTACCAGACAATGGTGGATGTGGGCCTGCGTTTCCTGATCGAAGACGTGGGCCAGGTGGAACAAATCTACCCCGCCGACGGCCGATTAGCGGAGAACTTCCTGCTCAAGCGCGCCACCAGCCACGGCATCGAGCTGGCGGGAATTCTGGCGTTTCATGCGTCGCCGATCTGGATTCTGGCCGCGCTGGCCGACGCTACCGGCGGCAGCCGCACGCTGATCCACGAGATCTCTCTGACGCTCAAAGAGGAACGGCTCCTGGAAGGCGATGCTCCCTTCCACACCCTGGAGCAAGTGCTCGACGGCCTCGAAAAGACCAGTGGCCATCTCGCCGCCACCCTCAACGTTCCGCCCCTGGACATCCCCAGCCTGCGCCGCGAATGGACTCGGCTGAAGGAGGAACTCGCTGCCATCCCGCCCCGGAACCTCCCCGCGCAGGAGAGCCTGGAGCGTCTCTGGGCGGAACTGCAGGAGTCGGCGCGCACCCAGAAGCGCCCGGTCTTCCTGGTGTCTTCCCTGATGGCGATCTCCGCGGTTGCCCACGTTCCGGCGAATGTCTTGTGGCTGTCGCGGGCGGCCCGGTCGGCGGCCAGGCGGACCAGAAAAGTCCTGGGCGAGGCGATCCTCGAGCATTACACGGTATCGCTGGGCGAAATCGCCCGCACCGGCTTCGTGGCCTACTGGGCTCGCGAATTCCGCCCGTATCTCCGCGGCGCGGCGGAACAGTTCGCCCTGGATCACGAATCCGTCACGGAGCGATGGCTCTACCGGAAGTAGACGTGCGCCGGCACTCCCGCCTGCCGTGTACCGGCTGGCCGGGAAGCTCTGGAAATACGGGTCTCATACCGAGGGTGTGTCACCGATGGCGGCGCTGGTTATCATCGGGAGGGGGATCTGTCTTTTGGAGTCTGAATTCGTCCGAAACGCCGCTTTCCACGACGAGTTGGCACCCCGGTACGACGCGCATCTGACGACCGGCGCCTACAACATTCTGGCGCGTGAGGCCTTCGTTGAACTGGTGACGCGGTGTGTATCCCCAGGGAGCAGGTTGCTCGATTTCGGCTGTGGGACCGGCATCGATGCCTTGCACTACACACAAAAGGGATATCAGGTGTTGGCGTACGACAATTCTCCGGGGATGGTCGTTCAGTTGACACAACGGTGCCGGGCCGAGATCTCTTCCGGAGCCATCACCGCATGGTCGGAGCCCTATCCCGCTTTTCTGACGCATTTTCCCGGGCGGCCGCCCACCCCGTCGGCAGTGGCAGCAAACTTCGCGGTGCTGAATTCCATCCGGGAACCGACGCCTTTATTCGATGCCTTTGCGCGAAGCCTGGCAGCGCCCGGCTGGCTGATCGTCAGCATCCTGAATCCACTTCACTGGCAAAGACTGAAGACGCCGCGCTGGTGGCTCAGGGCTCTATGGGAACGCAATGGACCGCCCGTTTACACGTCTCAACCCTATGTGAGTTACATCCATTTCGTTTCCGCGCTGCTTCGGGCGGCCCCTCAATTCCATCTGGTGGGCCGCGCCAATGCCGGCAAGTTCGTCCGGTACGACGCGTCAGTGCCGGTCAACCGTCCGCCCGCCTGGTGGGGCCAAGTCAACCCGGAGACAAGAGTCCTGGAGCGCGCCTTGTGGCGGACGCCTGCGTATCGGATGCTCGGCCATTTTGTGTTCCTGGTATTACGGAGAGACCCTTGTTAAGCCCGCCAAGGTCATGGAAACAACACCTCCGAAGCCTGGCCAATTTTCCACGCTACGGACCCGTCGGGCTGCGTGATCCGCAGCCACTGGTCCGGGTTTGGCTGCGCGGCCTGGACGAGCCGCTGGAGGTGACACAGAACAACGTCGTGACCGCTCTTCGGCCATTCACTATAGGTGTTATGTTGGAGCGCACTCATCCGGAAGATCTGGGGGGCCGGCGGCTGAGCCTGTGTCTGCAGGAGCGGCGTGATCCGGGACGGCTGCTGGGCTCCATCGAACTTCGATTGGTACGGACCATCCCGCTTCCCCGCCATCGCCTTTACCTGTTCGAAACCGGCCGTTGCGGCAATTTCTGTGTTCGGGCGATGAACCTTCGCCTGTATTATCTTTACGAGAAGTGGCGAGCCGAAGTCCGGCGCCGAAGGAATCCTTTTAACTTCAGAATGACACCAGCGGATATACGCTGCAGTCACGTTTTCTATATCTGTCCACGCCCAGTCGTGCTGGTGACGGTCGAACATGAAGCTGAGGGCAACATGTTCCCCATGGATCTGATTGGGCCCACCGATTCGCCGTGGTTCACGATGGCGCTACGCAGCACCAGCCCGGCCGTGCGTCTGATGCAACAGTCACGCCGTATGGCATTGGCGAGCATTCCGGTTTCATACAAGGCGGCAGCCTATGAGATGGGTAAGCACCACAAGAAAGCCAACATCGACTGGAATGTGCTTCCCTTTCCGACGATACCGTCCCCGCTGTTCGGCCTGCGCGTGCCTGAAGCGGCATTGCGCGTGCGTGAAGTGCGGGTGGAAGAGTTCCATGAGATAGGGTCGCACTGCTTATTTATTACATGCATTCAGCGGGAGACGGTCCCTGGTCTTGTGAGTGGAAGCGAGAGCGGCTTGCAACTGTTCCATCGTTTCAGCTCCTATCGGCAATATTTGCGTCAGCAGGAAGAGGTGCCCGGAATGGATGTCGGTTGAGGCTGTCATCCTGGCGCACCAACGCGCCGTCTTGGCGCCGGGGTCGATCAACCGGCGCAGAGCCGCCAGGCCGTTGTTGCGGATCCGCCTTAAAATGGCTGGTTCCCGGCGGAGCAGACTGTGAAGAGCGGGAAGGCAATTGGACTTCGCCAAGAGCAGCCTCGAAAACCCCTTCGCCGGCAGTGGCACCGTACACGCCCGACAAGCGTCCCGAAGAGCCGGGACGCGGCGGGCAGGAGTGCCTGCGCCACGTCGGCGGCGCAAGGGTTTCTTGAATTTGATGCCCTTGCCCTCCATCGGCGGGGGCAGCAGGCACATTTCGTCACTTCAACCACTTCAAGTACACCGGCAAGGAATGCAGTTGGTCCACGTGGTCCGGGGCGGAGTTCCCGGCGAATCCCAACAGGCGGAATCGGCCGGCGGCCACTTCGCTGAGCTGCTGCGAGCCCATGGGCCCCCATTTCAGTACGGGCCGCAGCTTCAGGCCGAGCTGCGCCACCAGGTAATCGGCGGTCTCGGTGGTGCTGGCGTACGTGCCAGGGAAGATTTCGGAGTGGGTGACCACCATGCGCTTCCGCCCGGCGATTGCGTCGCGCCCGAGTTGCAGCCAGATCTCGAGATTGGCCGGATCGAGCTGGGACTCGAGGGGTCCCGGTTTGCCGCCGGCGTAATCCGTATGCATGCCGTCGATGAGCAGCACCCCGGTGATGCGGTTGTAGGAGGCGGGCGTTTTGAGAATCTGACGCACGGCGCCGCATCCGGCGCTCCAGCCGCCGACAAGGACAGGGCCAAAGCGCACTCCTCCCTTGGATTCGGCATCCTCCAGGAGGCTCATGAAGCGCTTGGGGTCATCGAACAGCTTGGAGTAGGTACCCGATCCCGCGCCCGCCTGAATGTGAACCACCGCGATCTTGTTCCGGACAGCAGCGACCTCGGGCAGCCAGCTCCCGCCATGGAAGAAGAACAGCACCGGCAATCCGGTGCGCAGCTTCAAGCCGGCGGGCAGGAACAACGTGCCGAGTTCGAGTGTCTCGCGCCGGCCGGATGGAGTTTCCTCGCGCAGGCGGAGGTGCGCCCGGGTGTGCTCCACCATCGGAGACGGATTCTGCGGCTGCTGCGCGAGTGCCGCTCCCAGCGAGAGGGCGCCGGCCATCCACCGCGCGATGCGGCTCATCGGTCCTTACCGCCGCGCGACGGTCGTCTGCGAACCCGCGGTCAGATGGCTGTGGCGACGGCTGTAACCGAAAAAGAAGCAGAGGCCGATGACCAGCCACACGCCCAGGCGCAACCAGTTGGTCCAGCCCAAGCCATAAATCATGGCGCCGCAAACGACGATACCCAAGATCGAAACCATCGGCAGAGCGGGCACCCGGAAGCCGCGAGGAATGTCGGGCCGCCGGCTGCGCATGATCCAAACGCCCGCGCATACCAGGATGAACGCGAACAGCGTGCCGATGCTGGTCATTTCTCCGACGATGCTCTCGGGCAGGAAGGCCGCGAAGAGTGACGTGAACACGAAGAACAGCATGTTGGACTTGTAGGGCGTCTTGAACCTGGGGTGGACTTCGGAGAAGACAGCCGGCACGAGGCCGTCGTGGCTCATGGAGAAGAACACGCGCGATTGCCCCAGGAGCATCACCAGAATGACGGACGAGAATCCGGCCAGAATGGCGACCGTGACGAACTTCGCCAGCCAGCCATACCCGGTCATGTACTTCGTGATGGCAAAGGCCACCGAAGCTTCCTTGCCCGCCGTGCGGAAGTCCTCCACGGTGGCGACGCCGCTGAGCACGTGGGAGAAGAGCACGTACAGAACGGTGCAGACCACGAGCGATCCCAGGATGCCGATGGGCATGTCGCGCTTGGGGTTTTTGGCTTCCTGGGCGGCCGTGGAGACCGCGTCGAAGCCGATGAACGCGAAGAACACGACACCGGCCGCGCCGAGGATGCCCATGATGCCGCCATAAGGATGCGTCACGCCTTGGGAAGTGGTGTATGTGGTGGGATCGGGTATATAGGGCGTGTGGTTCGCCGGGTTCATGAAGCCCCAGCCAATGACGATGACCATCAGCACGATCGCGACCTTGGTGACCACGATCACCGCGTTGACGAAGGCTGACTCCTGGGTGCCGCGGATGAGCAGGGCGGAGAGCAGAAATAGAATCACGACCGCGGGAATATTGATGATCCCGCTGGCGCCGTTCATGCTTTCGAGCGGGGAATGGCACCACTCATAGGGGACGTGCATGCCGAAGAACTCGAGGATCTTATTGAAGTACTCGCTCCAGGCAATCGCCACGGTGGCGGCGCCGACGGCGTACTCCAGCACCAGGTCCCAGCCGATAATCCAGGCAGTCAGTTCGCCGAGCGTGGCGTACGAGTAGGTATACGCGCTGCCGGCAATGGGAATCATGGAGGCGAACTCGGCGTAGCAGAGGCCGGCGAAGGCGCAGCCGATTCCCGCGACGATAAACGCCAGAGTGACCGAAGGGCCCGCTCTCTCCGCGATGGCCGCGGCGGTACGCACAAACAGGCCGGCGCCAATAATGGCTCCAATCCCGAGCGCGATCAGGGACACGGATCCCAGGGTGCGCTTCAGTGTCTGCGCGCCGCCTTCCGACTCGGCTATAAGCTTATCAACCGACTTTGTGGCAAAGAGACTCATCGTCCCGCCTTTCCTTCAAAGTGTAGTACGCAAAGATAACACATCGTGCCCCCGGAACAGGAGCAGAGGGAACGTGTCACGCGCGCACCCTCCTCCAGACGAAGTAGACGGGGACGCCGAGCAGCACGATGATCAGTCCCGGCCAGGTGTAATCCGGTTTGTACAGCAACAATAAAACGTCGATCAAGCCCGCCGCCACCATGTATGCCGCGGGCAGCGCCGGGTATCCAAAGGCCTTGTACGGCCGGTCGAGATCGGGGCGCGTGCGGCGCAGTACGAAGAGTCCCGCGATCGTCAGGATGTAGAAGAGCAGTACGGCAAAGATAACATAGTTCAGGAGGTCGTTGTAGCTGCCGCTTAACGTCAGGAGGACCGCCCAGATGCACTGCATGGCAAGAGCAAAAACCGGTGCGTGGTGGACCGGGTCAAGCTCGCTGGCGCGCCGGAAGAAGAGCTGGTCTTTGGCCATCGCGAAGTAGACGCGCGCTCCGGAAAGCACCAGTCCGTTGATGCAGCCGAAGGTCGAGATCATAATGGCGGCGGCCATCACCTGGACCGCGCTGGGGCCGAGCATCTTCAGTGCCGCGGCTGTCGCTACGCGGTCCTGATTGGCGTGCTGGATCTCAGGAAACGTGAGCACATTCAGGTAGACAAACTGGGCGGCGATGTAGAGGGTGCAGACCACGACCACGCCGAGAGCGAGCGAAAGAGGCAGGTTGCGGCGCGGGTTGCGCACCTCGCCGGCGGTGAAGGTGACATTGTTCCAGGCGTCGGCGGAGAAGAGCGATCCTACCATTGCCACCCCCACCAGCTTCACGGAATCGAAATTCCAGCCGGAGCTGCGCCAGAATCCGGTGAAGTTGTCGGCAACCGCCTGGGAGTTGCGGCCGATCAGAAATCCAATGCCCACCAGCCCCAGGAGCGAGGCGACCTTGGCGAAGGTGAATACGTTCTGCACCATGGCGCCGGTGCGGATTCCGCGAGTGTTCGACCAGGTGAGAAACACGATGACCAGGATGGCCAGCAGTTGCTGGGTGGTGAATCCGAGTTTCCCGCTGCCGATGAGATAGTTCTGGTCGGAGAACCACGGAAAAAACTCTCCGGTGTACTTGGCAAACCCGACGGCTACAGCGGCGATGGTTCCGGTCTGGATGACCAGGAAGAGGGTCCACCCATAAAGGAATCCGTAGAGCGGGCCGAAGGCTTCGCGGAGGTAGACGTATTGACCGCCAGCATGCGGCATGGCGGCGGCCAGTTCGCCGTAGCTCAATGCCGCGGTGAGGGTGAGGAGGGCCGTGATGACCCAGGTGAGGATCAACAAGCCGGGTGATCCGACGTTCCGCGACATGTCGGCGGCCACGATGTAGACGCCGGAGCCGATCATGGAGCCCATCACCAGGGTGGTGGCATCCAGGAGGCCGAGGCCTTTGACCAGGCCGTTTTCACGGCTCACTAAGCTGGTTTCACGAGTTGTTGCCATTCTTCCATCCGTTGTCGCAAGGATTGAGCCGAGCAGGCGCCGTCCGGCAGGAGGCCGGCGATCACGGCCACCGAATCGGCGCCGGCGTCCAGAACTTCGACTGCATTTTCGAGGGTGATGCCCCCAATCGCGACCAGCGGCTGCACAACGAGGGGCCGAATGCGCCCCAATTCCTCGACGCCAACGACGGGGTCGGGGTTTCGCTTGGACGGGGTGCCGAAGATCGGCCCGAGGGCTACATAATTCACCGGCTCGCCGCCGGCTGCCGCGAGTTGGCCGGCATTGTGGCTGGAGAAACCGATGATGGCATCCGGGCCCATAACCTTGCGGGCGTCGCGGGGAGAGAGATCATCCTGGCCAACGTGGAGTCCGGCCTCGAGCAGGAGGGCGCAGTCGGCGCGATCGTTAATCACGAGCGCGACCCCGTACTCCCGGCACTGGCGCGCCACCTGACTCGCCTCCTCGAACAGGCCACGACTCCAGTGGCCTTTGTGCCGGACTTGCAGGATGCGCGCGCCGCCATCGAGGAAGGCCGACGCGGCCGTACGGAGGGCGACCCCGCGGGTTTCCAGCGATGCGGTATCGAGAATCGGATACACCCGGGGCAACCTCATGAGCAGCCGGCGAATTGCTCATGATACATCAGGGGCCGGGGGCCAGGGGGCCGGGGATTAGTCCGGCCCAGTAGGTCTGCTTTCCGGCCAACTCCCCGCCTCTGGCCCTTAACCGCGCGAGCGAAGCGAGCCTACTGCCCTCCTGGGGTGCTGGGGGGGGTGGCGCGCACGGTGGGGTACTTGATGCCGAGCTGCTCCAGGTAGGTGTCGTACTTCGACGGGTCGTAGTAGAGGTCCTTCATGCGGGGGCGGTATTGCTCCATGGTCTTCTGGTTGAGGAAGATCGCGGGCTTATCGTCGGGGCGCAGGAAGCTCTTGTACTTCATGTCCTTGTTCTGCACGTTGTTGAAGTAGTCCCAAGCGTTCTTCACAAGCTCGGGATGCGTCAGGATATCGATCATTGTCATGGCCTGCACTTTGGCGCCGGCGATCACGCCCTTGTGGGCGATCGGGGTGGCCATGGTGATGGCATTCGCCCAGTTGTGGCCGGGGCCGCCGGAAATGTTCGAAGGAAAGCGCAGGGTGACGGTGGGCACGTTCCAGGAAACGTCGCCGATATCGTCGGAGCCGCCGCCGGTGGGCTGATTGCCGAAGCCTTCGCCGTCGCCCGCCGCGGGGTCGGCAGGGGGGCGGGGCGGGCGCATCTCCTGCAGCTTGGTGGCGAGGCCGCGGACCGGCGCTTTCAATTCGGCCTGCACGGCCCGGGCGAGCTTCTGATCGTCTTCAGACCACGCCGGCAGGCCCACTTTCTTGATGTTCTCGTTCATGGCTTCGGCGATTGGACGGTTGAAGTGGCCGGGCCATGCGCTGCCGAGAAGGCGCGACGTGAAGGTGGTATCGGTCATGAGCGTGGCGGCCTTCGCCATGTTGTCGCCGATGCGCCACATGTCCATGATGTGCTCATAATCCGCCTCGCGGAAGTAATACCAGACGGCGGCGGTGGGTGGAACGACGTTGGGCTGGTCGCCGCCGTTGGTGATGACGTAGTGGGAGCGCTGCGCGAGGCGTAAGTGCTCGCGGCGGAAGTTCCAGCCCACATCCATCAGCTCGACGGCATCGAGGGCGCTGCGGCCGCGCCACGGGGCGCCGGCGGCGTGGGCGCTCTCGCCTTTGAACATGTACTCGATGGAG
>DATJWB010000055.1:0-44432 GCA_035501495.1 Bryobacteraceae bacterium
CAGACTGCGCCGGAGGTGGACTTTGCGGGAACTCGGCCGGGCGGTTTGCAGAGCCGATGGCAGTCCAAACGCCGCAGCCGATAACAGAGTCAGCACCAGACCGGCAAACACAACCTGCCAGCTCATCGAAGGCCGGAAATTGGCCGCAGCGCCCAGAGCATTCATCAGCAGCCGGGCGGAAACTCCACCGAATACCAGGCCAGCCGCGCTACCAAGAACCGCCAACAGAAAGCTTTCGGTCATTAGTTGCCGGACTATACGCGCGCGGCTCGCTCCGATTGCCATGCGGATGTGGATTTCACGTTCGCGTGCCAGCCCCCGCGCAAGGAGCATATTACCCAAGTTGGCGCACGCCGAAAGCAGAACCAGCAATACCATCACGACGAAGATCGCGATTGCCGGCGAATGCGCAAAAGTGCGGGACATTGACGCCTGCACGAACTCACTCTGGATGCGCTCATCATCACGAAAAGCGCGCTGTCGGCGGGCCAATTCACGCGTAAGGACTGTGAGCTCGGCCTCGCCTGCTGCCTGGGACACGCCGGGTTTCAATTTGCCGAAGAGTGCCTCACTGGCTCGCGAGAAGTCCTCTCGGAGAGGAGCGCTTCCGATCAACAGCTGCGGGCGAACGATTAGCGGAAGCCACAAGTCGGTTCGCCGAGGTGATAAACCGTCAAAATCATACGGCGCTACACCGACAATTTGTACCAGCTGGTTGTTGACGTGAAACACTCGGCCAACCACGTGGGGATCGGCACCCCAATGTGTTTGCCAGTAGGGATAGCTCACTACCGCGACTGCGGCTGCTCCTGGCTCCGCATCGCGGCGATCGAGAAGCCTGCCCCAGGCTGGAACGATTCCGAGATTGACGAAATAGTCACCCGACACGAGGTCCGAACGCACGCCCGCATCGCCTTCGACGACTATGTCAAGGTATTCCTCGGATACCAGCCAGGCAAACGACTGGCTTTCCGAACGATAAAACTCAACGGCGCCGGACGGAAAGCCCAGACGAGGCCCCTGTTTGGAAACATGAGATAACTGGAGAAATGCGCTGGCATCCCGAAAATGGAGCCGGTGCAAGATCATCGCATCAAAAATCTGGAATTCCGCGAGATTCACGCCAACGCCGAGCGCGAGAACGGCAACTGCGCCCAGCGTAAACCCGGGAGCATGCCATAAGACCCGTATGCCATAAGACAGATCCTGGGAAAGCTGCTCGAACCAAGCCCACGACCATGCCTCGCGCGCCTCTTCCTGCAATCGCGCAGCATTTCCAAAATGCTGACGGCGGTCCGTGGGCATCAAATCTCGATGTGTCTCCATCTCTTCGGCGAGTTCCCGTTCCAGCCGGCGACGGTGCAACATGAAATAGAGGCGCCTCCAGAATCTGCCCATCCTGTTCCTTACGCCAATCGGAGGACCGCCTTGATGGCTGCAGCCGCTTGCTCGTATTCCTGCAGCTCCCGCTTGAGCTGCTTGGTGCCATCTGGCGTAAGCCTATAGAAGCGTACCCGGCGCCCAGTCTCGGACGTACCCCACTCGGCGGCCACCCACCCCTGGACCAGAATACGTTGCAGCGCAGGATACAACGAGCCCTCTTCCGCTTCCAACACTTCGCCAGACAACTGGCGAATGCGCTGCGCGATCGCATAGCCATGTAGCGGGCCGCTCCGGAGTACTCGCAAAATAAGCATCGCGAGTGTCCCTTTAGGCATAGAAATCGCAGGCATAGGATATCTATATATACCTTGTGATCTGTGGATGTCAAGAACGAGATTCGGCGGGGAGGTCCACTCGTCCACTTGCACCCCTGTTGGAGGCCTCCGCGCCATCCCGGGGGCCCGCTTTGCTGAATCACGGCAGAAGGCGGGGTCAGGCTACTTTGTTCGCGAAGCTTCGGTCGTGCTTCTTGGGTGGGTTTGGTCCTGGAGGTTCGAAGAGAAACTGCATTCGATTAATGATAGGGTGCGCCCGGATTATGCCCTTTCGGCGCCAATGCCCGATTGTGTTTATCGAAACGCCGCAAGCTTTTGCCATCTCAGAGATGGTCAACAGGCCTCGTTCGCGGAGGCGGTCGAATCGGCTCTTTAGTCCATAAGCCTTTCGAATATAGCCGACGGCGATTGGTGCCAGCGGCAGGCCGTCGCCTGTCTTGAGCCCTTTTTGATTCAGGATTCGGGCGGTGTCCGCGTAATTGTAGTCATCCAAGAGGCGGTCCATTTCGGCTACCATGGCGGGATTCTGTCTGTGGCTCTCGCAAAAGCTTAACGGTCTCGGCAACATCAGCGTTTTGGCTGCGCCCCCGCGGAAGCGGATATCAAGCTGAATTTGGTCACCCTTTCGGATCGTGATGTCCTCGATCAGCAGCCGCACCATCCGTTTGCGTTCGCGGTTCGCGGTGCCGGGATCATTCCATAGCCGCCGAAAGTCGGCTGCGAGGGCAAGGACCTGCTCTCGTTGCGCTGGGCTCATTTTAGACTGATCTGCTTGGCACTGTCGCTCGTAATTCTGCTCTGCTTCTGCCAATGCCCGTAACTTCACGTTCCACTCCGCTTCCAACGATCCTGCAACGAGTCGATTGTCGGGGTCGGCGCGAAGAAAACGCCGCCGGGCCAGTTCAGATTCGTAACGGGCGCGCATCGTTGAAATCGGTGGGGTGATAAATGCCGTCCTCGTCCAGGATCAATGTGTCCGTGATGGCGCAGATCTCCAGGAGCCGATGCCAATGTCGGCGGCCCTTCTTGTCGAGGAAACATACTCTGTGTTCGCCCCCATGTTCTTTGCGAGCGACAGCTTCAAACTCACGACCGGTGAGCGGATGAAAGGGATGGGTGATGCGAAACTTTTCTGTTTCTATTCGACGAACGCGTGTAGTGCGACGCCGCTTCTTCCACTCCTTGCCATATGACCGAGTGCAAGTGAACTGCCAGTTGTGGGGCATTGTGCCGTCATTCGTGGCTGCGGTTGCACGTTTGGCCGGGTAGGATCGTTATGACGTCGAGAGGACTCACCCTTGCGCACGCCACCGTCCCGCCCGATCATGGCGATGCTGCTATTCACGACGCTGAATATGCATGCTCAGACGGAGCCGACTCAGGCGACGCGGCAGCAGAGCGGACCAAGCCGGATTTCCACGGACACCACTCTGAGATTCGAGGCACTATCCGTAAAACCGAGCGTGCCTGGTGCCAACTCCCTCGAGCATCGCCAGATACGAAATACCGATCCGGGCCGCATTCATTATGTAAATGTTGACCTGACGTCTATCATGATGAACGCGTATGGTTTAAAGGAGTTCCAAGTCATTGGGCCTGACTGGCTGAAGATGATTGCCGTGGACGTCGACGCTACGATGGGGGCCGGCACCACCAAGGAACAATTACGAGTAATGTTCCGGAACATGCTTGCGGATCGATTCGGACTGAGGTTCCATTGGGGCACCAAAGACCTTCCCACGTACGCAATTCTGGTCGCCAGGGGCGGGCCAAAGATGAGCGAGTCCGCAGATCTTACCCCGGCCGGCGATAGCGCGCCTCCTACACCTATTGAGGGACCGCCGAAAGTTGACTCGGACGGGTTCCCGCTCTCCGTGGGTCCACAGCGCGACGGCGTCCAAACCATTATGATCAACGGCCGTTCCCAGCTACGGGGTCGGCGTGCGACGATCCAAGACCTGGCGAACGAACTTTCCAAAACACAGTTAGCACTTCCCGTGACGGACGACACCGGCCTTAAGGCGAAGTTTGACTTCTCCTTGAGATTTGCGACCCCAACGTGGAACGGAAGATTCGAAGACATACCCGAGTTAGGTATATATATGCGAGCGCCTACGAGAAAATGGAGCCATTGCCCGCCCTTGCCGGGGCTCTGCAATCGCAGCTTGGGCTCAAACTGGAGCAGACGCGGACGCCCACGGTAGTCTTCGTGGTAGATCACCTGGAGAGGACGCCGACGGCAAATTAGCCACGTTCGGGAGATACAGAGTGGGTATAGCCTCGAAACCCTCGGCCGCCGGGCGGCACTGCATAGGCCCGACAAGCGTCCGATGAGTCGATCGGCGGATTCGCGGACCGGCGCATCCTGGTGATCGGCGACCTGATGCTCGGCGAGTATATCTGGGGAAAGGTGTCGCGCATCTCCCCCGAGGCGCCGGTCCCGGTGGTGAACGTCACCGGGGAATCGTATTATCCGGGCGGCGCTGCCAACGTGGTGCGCAATGTCCCGGAGTTTACCCGCCGGGTTTCGGTGATGGGGCTTGCCGGGACCGCTTCGAGCAGGGGCGGGTCGGCAAGCACCAGGACGCGCGCGAAGACGTCTCTCCCGTCCGATACCATAAAAGAAATCCCCTATGAGCGACGCTCCCTTCGACACGCCACGGCTGGCAATCAACCGCGTCTACACGCGTCAGGGCGACCAGGGCGAGACGGCCCTGGCCGGGGGGCAACGTGTCCCCAAAGACAGTGCGCGCATCGAAGCCTACGGCACGGTCGATGAACTCAATGCTTTCCTGGGCGCGGCACGTGCGACCATCCTCGACTCCGCGCGTGACAACCCGCAAGTCGCTGTGCTTGCAGCCATAGTGCTGCGCGTGCAGCACGAACTCTTCAATCTCGGCTCGATCCTCGCGACCCTCCCCGAGGATGTCCACCCCAAACAGGCGCGCGTCACAGACACGGAGGTAGCCCAACTCGAGAAGGAGATGGATCAGATGAACGAAGATCTGTCGCCTCTCCGCTCGTTCGTCCTGCCTGGCGGAAGCCGACTGAATGCCGAACTGCATATCTGCCGAACTGTCTGCCGGCGTGCCGAACGCGCCTGCGTGACCTTGAGGCGGTCCGAAGCGGTGCCCCCGGAAACGGTTCGCTATCTCAACCGGCTAAGCGACGCGCTGTTCGTCTGGAGCCGATGGGCCAGCCACGTCACCGGCGCGCCCGAGACTTTATGGCAGCCGAACCAATCTGCCACAGGCCAGTCTGATAGATAATGGAGAATTAAAGGCAAGGAGACTGTCATGCAGAAGAACATCAGACCGCTCGCCATCGGGCTTATTGTCCTGGCCGGTCTGTTCCGGGTCATTCAGAATCTGAATTTCGCTCCGGTGGGAGCTTTGAGCCTGTTCTGCGGTGCGCGCCTGCGCGGCTGGCAGGCGTGGGTCCTGCCGCTGGCCGTGATGGCGGTGACCGATCCCTTCCTGGGCGGCTATTCCCGCGCCACGCCCGTGATTTACGCGAGTTTCCTGATCAGCGTTTGGATCGGCACGCATCTCCGCAAGACCGAGAACCCGCTCTGGATTGGTGCGGGCGCCGTGGCCGGCAGTATCCAGTTCTTCCTCATCACCAATTTTGCGTGGTTGTATCCTGTCACGACGTACCCCCACAACCTCGCGGGCGTGATGCAGTCCTACGTCGCCGGGCTCCCGTTCTATGGGCGCACGCTGGCGTCCGACCTCGTATACTCCGCCGTGTTGTTCGGCCTGCACGCCTGGCTGAGCCGCACGGTGGTCCGTTCCGAACGCGTCGCGGCACAACCGGCGTAGTGTGAAGACGCTGCTCGCCTGGAGTTCCGGCAAAGACAGTGCCTGGACCCTGCACGTACTCCGGCAGCAGGGCATCACCGTCAGCGCGCTGCTCACCACTCTTAACGAAGCCGCCGGCCGTGTGGCGATGCATGGAGTTCGCGCGTCGCTGCTCCAGGCCCAGGCTGAGGCGGTGGGGCTTCCGCTGTGGCAAATCCCTCTTCCTTGGCCTTGCACCAACGACGACTACGAGAGCCGGATGGCGGATGCTTGCCGGCGCGCGGTGGCGGAGGGATTCGATACCATCGCGTTCGGCGACCTGTTCCTGGCCGACGTCCGCCAGTACCGCGAGCGGCAGTTGGCAGGATCGGGCCTGACCCCGCTGTTCCCGCTTTGGCAGATTCCCACCCGGCCCCTGGCAAGCGACATGATCGCCTCCGGCCTGCGAGCCCGCCTCTCCTGTGTAGACACCAGGGCGCTGGACGCCAGCTTCGCCGGGCGCGAATTCGACCTCGACCTGCTCACCGATCTTCCTCCCACCGCCGATCCGTGCGGAGAGAACGGCGAGTTCCACACCTGCGTCTACGCCGGCCCGATGTTTCACGCCCCGATCCCCATTGAGCTCGGCGAAATCCATGAGACCGCCGGCTTTGTCTATCGCGACCTGATCCCATGCCTCGCATCGTCTCTCTGATCGCCAGCGCCACCGAGATCGTCCATGCACTCGGGCAGATCGAAAACCTGGTGGGCCGTTCGCACGAGTGCGATTATCCGGAGAGGGTCAAAGAGCTGCCCGTGTGCACCAGCCCACGAATTCCGGTGGACGGCGACAGCCGCGAGATCGACCGCCTGGTGAAAGAGGCGGCCCGCACCTCGATCTCGATTTATAACGTCTCCGAAGAGACCATCCAGCGGCTGGAGCCGACCCACATCCTGACGCAGATCCAGTGCGAGGTCTGCGCGGTGAGTCTGCGCGACGTGGAAGCCGCCATCGCCCGGGGCATGCGAGGCAATCCCAAAATCGTATCCCTGGAGCCGAATTCGCTGGACGACATCTGGGACGACTTCCGCCGCGTGGCCGGCTCGCTGGGCATCGCGGAACGCGGCGAGCAGGTGGTGCGCGGGTTGCAGGCCCGCATAGCCTCAGGGGCAATCCCCGGACCTGCCCACCGGGTCGCCTGCATCGAGTGGATCGAGCCGCTGATGGCTGCCGGGAACTGGACGCCGGAACTGATCCACCTGGCCGGCGGATGCAATCTCTTTGGCGAGCCCGGCAAGCACTCGCCCTGGATGACCTGGGAGGAACTGAAAGCAGCCGACCCCGATATCTTGATCGTCGCCCCGTGCGGGTTCGACCTGGCCCGCACCGCCCGGGAGATGTACTGGCTCACCGACCGTTCGGACTGGCGCGTCTTGCGGGCCGTGCAGGCTGGGCGGGTCTACCTGGCGGACGGCAATCAATACTTCAACCGCCCCGGCCCCCGGGTGGTCGAGACATTCGAGATCCTGGTCGAAATGCTGCGACCCCGGGCGCCGGCCCGCCATCGCGGCTTGGCGTGGCTGCAATATTCTTGAAATCAATCAGTTACGAGTTCTTCCCCGGATGTTAACAGCTGCCACGAGCTGAGTTACACTGGAAACGGAGCTGTCAACAGATTGTACATTCGTCTCAAAGTCGAACAGCACATCGTGACGAATTCACCACAGCCGCGTCCAATTTCACAGGTAAGGACGATTGGGAGTCGGTTAAGGCGAAACAAAAGTGGCTTATGGCCCAGGATGCATCCGGAGCGGTAGGCGCCCGTTTGAGTCCACAGGTTGATTCATTAATTCGGGCGGCGCAGCGCGGCGACCAGGACGCTTTTGAGCAATTGGTACGCACATACGACCAGACTGTGCTTCGGCTCGCGATGAATCTGCTGCGGTCGCCGGAGGACGCCCGGGACGTGTACCAGGAGGCGTTCCTGCGGGTGTACCGCAACCTCCATTCGTTTCGCTTCGACTGCAGCTTTCAAACCTGGCTATACCGCATCGTGACGAATATTTGCCTGGATCAACTGCGCAAACGGAAGGTTCGCAAAGAGGAGTCGTCGGTGGTGGAAACCTCCGACGGAGCCATCGACCGGATGGAGGGTTTCGAGGAAGATGCCGCCGAAGCGGACCCCGAGCGCAGCATGTGGAACCGGCAATTGAAGGACAGGATTGAAGACGCCCTGCGGGATTTGACCCCGCGGGAACGGATGGTTTTCGAGTTAAGGCACTACCAGGGGCTGCGATTGCGAAATATTGGCGAGATGCTGGGCACCACCGAGGAGGCGGCCAAGAATTGCCTCTTCCGGGCGACCCAGAAGATGCGTTCGGTGTTGGGAGATTTCGTATGACTTGCGATTCGGTTTCGAAACTGATCCCGCTTTATTTTTACGGCGAGTTGACCCCCGACGAGGAAGACCGGGTAGAAGACCACCTGCACGAGTGCCGCGAGTGCACCGACGCGCTGTCCCGCCAGCGAGCCTTGGCTGCCGCGCTCGACCAGCGGCAGGTCGATGTTCCCCCGCTGCTGCTCGAAGATTGCCGGATGGATTTAATGGCGGCGATCCAGGGCGGCGCGCCCCGGTCCGAGAGCGCCTCCAAAGGTCCGTGGACGCTTTTCCTGGAAGCGATCGGCGCGACATTTGCGGGATTCCATCGCTTGCAAAGGCCGGTGGGAGCCGTGGCTCTGATCGCCCTCGGCTTCGCAGCCGCCAGGTTTACCAGCACCAATCCGACCCTGGGCACGGCTGACAGCGGAACATCCAACGCCGACGTTTTCGCGACGGTCCGGTCGGTCCGCCCGGATAATGCGGGCCATGTCCAGATTGCGTTCGATGAGACCCGCCGCCGCACCATTTCCGGGTCGATGGAAGACCAGAACATTCAGCAGTTGCTCCTCTCCGGCGCGCGCGATCAGGATGCCTCCGTGCGTGTGGAGTCGGTGGGCGTACTGAAGGACCGGTGCGCCGGGTCGGGCGAAGTAAAGAATGAACTGCTCGACCGGGTGGTCAACGACCCCAACGTGGGTGTTCGCCTGGAAGCTCTGAAGGGATTGAAGCCCTTGCTCGGCGATGCCGCGGTTCGCAAGACCCTGCTTCAGGTGTTGCACTCCGATGATAACCCGGCCATGCGCAAGGAAGTGGTGGATCTTATCGTGACCCAGCGCGACGACTCGATGGTGAGCGTGCTGCAGAATCTGTATCAGCGGGAAGACAACAATTATGTGCGCCTGAAGTTGGAGAAGGCGTTAAAGGAAATGAATGCTTCGATCGGCACTTTTTAGCGCGCTCGCCGTACTCGCGTTTCTGCCGTTCGCCGGCGCCCAGAAGGGCGTTACCTGCAGAAACGGGACGTGCGAGAAGGTTATCTACGGAGTGGCGCCGGCCGCCTCCCGGCTGCGCGTCAACGCACACGGACCCGTGACTCTGGAAGGCGGAACCGCTCCCAACCTGCAATACACCGTGACCGTAAGCATCAGCGCCAGGTCCGAAGCCGAGGCGCAGCGCTTTCTCCAGCAATACCAGGTGCGAGTGGTTTCTCAGGGTCCCACGACCGTCTTCACGGCGCCCGGCGGTCCGGTCGTCGCGGCGGTATCGCTCAAGACGCCCAGCTTGAACGGCGTGCAGATCTCTACGTCCGACGGAGCGGTGGAGGTGAATCATGTGGATGGCCCGCTCGAAGTGGATTCCGGCGCCGGCGCTCTGACGGCGGACGGAGTTCGCGGCGATTGTAAGCTCGTGACCGGCGGCGGCGATGTTCGCGTGGGCCGCGTGGAAGGCTCCCTCCGCTGCTCCACGGGCGCCGGTCACATCACGGTCAGGAATGTGGGGCGCGAAGCGGTGCTCGAGACCAATGGTGGAGACATTGTCGCCGGCCAGACGGGCGGCCCGGTGCACGCCACCACCGGAGGCGGCGGAGTGCACATCGGCACGGCCGGCGGTCCGGTGACCGCCACCAGCGGCGGTGGTGAGATCATCGTCGAGAAGGCCAACGGCACGGTTACCGTTCGCAATATGGCCGGACCGGTGCAGGTCTGGTCGTCGGCAGGCGTCCGCTGCGACTCCGGCAGCGGCGGTATTCGCGTCAGCAATATTTCGGGCCCCATGCGCGTATCCACGTCGATGGGCAGCATTCTGGCCAATCTGCTGGGAAGCCGCCTGGGCGACTCCTACCTGGCTACCGCGAATGGTGACATCACGGTTTTGATTCCGTCTAACGTGGGTGTAACGATTCAGGCCCAAAACAACCTGCGGATCATTTCCGAGTTTCGGGAACTGGCGGTTCGGCGCCTGGGTCCACAGGTGATTGCGGAGGGGCCGCTGAATGGGGGCGGGCCGCTGTTGCAGATCTCGGGGATGGGTGGCACGATCTTTTTGAAACGTCAGTAACGGCTGTTAGCAGGGACATTAGGGAGATTGATTCATGAGAACTTTGGGGATTGGAACAGTACTTCTGGCGGCGAGCCTGCTAACACCCGCCGCATTTGCGCAGAATGCGAGCACACGATCGATCGTGGTATCGACGAATCCTGGATATCTTGGCATCGGCAGCCGCGACATCGATCCGGACCGCGCTAAGGCGTTGAAGTTGCCGGAAGTGCGCGGCGCGGAAATCACCAACGTGATCGAAGACAGCCCCGCGGCAAAGGCCGGCTTTAAGGAAGGCGACGTCATACTCGAATTCAACGGTCAGCGCGTCGAAGGCATCGACCAGCTCACCCGAATGGTGTCGGAAACCCCCGCGGGCCGTCAGGTAAAGATCACGGTTTGGCGCAACGGCGCCACCATGACCCTCACTCCCACACTCGATTCCAACACCCACCTGAATCGCTTTGGAGGGAATGTTTGGGCGATACCGGACATGCGAATGCCCGAGATCACGATTCCGCCGATGCCGCCCGTAGAGATCCCCCGCTTTTCGATGTCCTACCAGAATCCCATGTTGGGCATCACCGGCGAGTCGCTCGGACAGGAGGAGCAGTTCGCGGATTTCTTCGGAGTGAAGGACGGTGTGCTGGTAAAGTCGGTCGCGAAGGACTCCGCGGCAGAGAAGGCGGGTATCAAGGCCGGCGACGTCATCGTCAAGATCGACGATGCCAAGGTGACGAGCACACGGGAAATCACCAGCGCGCTCCGTTCCGCCAGGACCAAGAAAACCGTGACCGTCACGGTGGTTCGCAACAAGAAGGAGATGCCGATTACGGTCACCGTGGAGTCCGTGGGTGCCAGCGGTGTGCGGGCCTTGTGGATCGGGCCGATGCAGTTCGAGACGCCTTCTTTGGTGGTGAGCACGCCCTCTATCTGGGTGGTCAGCACGCCGAAGCTGAAGCCGATTGTGTACAAGCCCAAGTGGGTTCGCCCTCGCTGGGTGTTCGAATTTCCCGCTCAGAATCGCGTAATCTAACGGCTGCGGAAGAGGCGTCTTTTTGAGCAACCCCCTGGACGAGCTATCCGCGGAGGACTTCCGACTCACCCTGGACGCGTTTGCCTTCCATCCCGTTCATAAAGTGCCGACGTACAACTTTCGAATGGTGGACAACGCCACCGGCGAGGAGGCGGGCAGCATTCGGCTGCGGGTTGGCTCCTCACGCCACATCCTGTGCTATGCGGGGCACGTGGGATACGCCGTGAATCCTCCCTATCGTGGACACCGGTACGCCGCGAGATCGTTGCGCCTTCTGCTTCCATTGGCGGCCCAACTGGGCATCGACCCGTTGTGGATCACGTGCGACCCTGAAAATGCCGCGTCGCGGCGAACTCTCGAGCTCGCCGGGGCCGAGTTTATCGAGATTGTCGAGGTGCCGCCCGATTGCATCATCTTTCAGAGTGGTCACCCCCGAAAATGCCGGTACCGGCTCAGTTGCTCGGGGCAGGCATAATTTTCCGGGTATTGCTTATAGTTTGCGTCCCAGAATCGCGTAATCTAACGCGCCGAAGAAGGCGTCGCGGAACTCCGGCGGTAACGAATCCAGTGACGCCATCGACTCTCTGGCCGGCGCCAGGCGCCGCACTTCGATATTCCCGATCCCGAACTCCTCCAGGTAGAACGCCAACAGCGGGTGTGGCACCGGACGCGTGTGCGTAGGATCGAGGTAGAAATGCGTCGCGAAAATTGCCAGGCATTCCGGGTTGGGAGTCTCGATCGCGATCACCCCGTTGCGCGACAGCCGGCTGGCCGCAAGCCTGATCATCTCGGGCAGCCTGGCGGGCGGAAGATGCTCCACCACCTGGGCGCAGAAGATGCCGTCCAGAGCAGCTTCGGGCAGGTTTTCCAGGTATTCGAAGAGGTCGGCGACTTCGGCATGCAACTGCTTGTGCCGGCAGAGTGCCACCGACTCTTCGCTTAGGTCGATTCCCTTCGCCGGCACCTCGGCATCGCGCATCATCTCGAGAAACTCGCCCCGCCCGCATCCGATATCGAGCACATTCCGGCACGCCGAGAAGTAAGGCCGGTAGAACTGCTGACCCGATTTCACGTATTCCTCGGTGCCCCGGAAACGTTCCGCGAAGCGCCCGTAATCGAAAGGGATCCCTGGCTCACGGTCGCGGCTGGAAGCGCCTGGCTCCTGCCCCCCGGCTCCCGGCCCCCGGCCCCCGGCCCCTGTAATTGCCGCTCGCTGCCGGATCGTACGCAGCTCCGAGTAGATCAGCCGTTCGTACTCCAGCCGGATCCGCTCCATGTCGGCCCACATCCGCTGCTGGATGTCGACCGTCGTCCTGGCCAGAGCGCCCTCGAAGTCGGTATGCTGCGCGTGGACCGCATCGCGATAGTTCGCGTCCATGAGGTTGGCGCGATGTTGAAACGCGCCTTGCAGGTCAGCGACGCTGCGCAGGAACTGCATCTCGTTCTGCTGCAGCTTGTGCTCCCATTCGAATCGCCAGTCGGCCCAGTGATTGCGGATGTCCTTCAGCTCTTCGCCGAGTTTTTCTTCGGCGCGAATCCGGCTCTCCAGCTCTTCGATGCGTCCGGTCAGTTGCGAGCCCACGGAAACCAGCGCCCGATTGGCCTCGGTCAGCGCTTCGAGCGCGCTATCCACACACGCCACGACCTTGCGGTTAAAGTCCACCTGTTCGCGCACGTGCCAGTCGAGCACGCGCGCCACCAGCCGCTTCCATCCTTGCACCAGCGAGTTCGCGATACCCCCCGGCCGCGGATTCACCGTGCCGATGGCCGCTACTTTGCCCAAGGCGGCATCGCGCGCGTGCAGCAGCGGCATGAGATCGGGCAACGCAACTTCCGGCATCCCCCGCGACGATTCGCCGTTTCCGGCAGGCACGCCTTGGGGATGGCGAGCGCGCACCCGGTCGCGCACCTCGCGCAGGATGGCGAGCAGCTCAGCGCTTTCCACGTTTCCGGCTCCCGTTGTTCCTTCCATCCCAGGTGGCGGTCACGACGGTTCCCAGGCCTCCGCGCGGCGAGAAGTCTCCGATCACGGTGGCCATCTTCGGCCTGGCGGCTTTCACCACATCGCGCAGCACGCGGTTGACCACATTCTCCTGGAAGATGCCCAGGTTGCGATACGCGACCAGGTACATCTTGTACGATTTCAGCTCCAGGCAGCGTTTGTCCGGCACGTAGCGCAGCACCAGCTTGCCGTAATCCGGAAGGCCGGTCTTGGGGCACACGGAGGTAAATTCGGGGGTCACGATTTCGATTTCGTAGTCCGGATACTGGTTCGGCCAGGTTTCGATCTCCGGCAGCGGAGCTTGAACACCCGCCTCGGCGTGTTCATCGGTGTATTGGCGTTTCATGTCAGAGCTTTCGAAAGCAGATCGAGAAACAGGCCGACGTCCGCCACCACGCCGACGGCCTGGCCGGTACCGCGGTCGCTCACCTTGGTTGCTACCGCCGGATTGATGTCCACGCAGACGATCTTCACCCAGCTCGGCAGCATGTTCCCGGTCGCGATCGAGTGCAGCATCGAGCCCAGGCAGACCACCAGGCCGGCGCCGCGCAACTGCCCGGCATAGGCGTCCTGGGCGGCGTTCATGTCGGTGATGGTATCGGGGAGCGGACCATCGTCGCGAAGGCTCCCGGCCAGCACGAACGGCACTCCCGCCCTCACGCACTCGTATAGAATCCCCGACCGCAGGCGGCCCGATTCCACGGCCTGCGCGATGGAACCGCAGCGGTAGATGGCATTGATGGCGCGCATGTGGTTGCGGTGGCCGTGCTCTTCGGCGCGCCCGTCCGACAGCCGCACGCCCAGCGAAGTTCCGAACAACGCCGCCTCCACGTCGTGCACTCCGAGCGCATTGCCGCTCAGCAGGGCCTGCACGGAGCCGTTCCGGATTAGAGCGGACAAACCCGCCACTCCGCCGGTATGCACCACCACAGGCCCGGCCACCACGATGATCTTGAGCCGCTGTTCGATGGTGTTTCGCACTAGCGCCGCGGTCTGGCGAACCGCGGTCTCCACCTGGCGCTCCGACGAGATGCCGTTCGACATGAAGGCGAATGCCAGGCGGTCGCGCTCTTTGGCCTCCGGGATCACGCGGATTCCGCGCAGCCCCACCACGATCCGGTCTCCCTGTCTGAGGTCGCGCAGCCGCCGGCAGACCGCGTGCCCGTCGCGCACCACAATCAGCGCGTCCATACGCTGGCCTTCCACTTCGATCCACTTCCCGCCGCTGCGGACATGAGTGTGGTGGTTGGTGGTGGAGTAGAAATCCTCCGGCGCGCACCGGTCGGCCTCCACCATCCGCAGCACCGCGTCACCCGCTTCCACCGGGGCGCATCCGAGTTCCAGCAGACTGGAAATCAGGCGCTCGAGCGACTCGTCGTCCGCGGTTTCGACCTTCAGTCGCAGGTACGACGGCTCGCTGTTCGTGCGGCCGATGCGGAATTGCTGCACCTCGAACCGGCCGTTGTACTCCACGACCTTGTCGAAGATGTTTTCCATGATATGGGAGTCGATCAGGTGGCCTTCGGCTTCGACCACTTCCTGAAATGGCATAGAGAGTTCCATTGTAACGTTCTGGGGTATCGGATAAGGTTTTGCGCCCTATGTGGCGCGGACACTCATGTCTCGCACGCCCGAAAGGCGTCCCGATGAATCGGGACGCGGCAGGCAGGAATTGCCAGGCAGGAGTGCCTGCGGCACATCGGCCAGTCGCCGCGCTGGTTGTACAATTGCATCGATGGTGAAACCCCTGGTAACCGTTTCCCTTATCCTGATGCTGATGAGTTGCGGAACGTCCCCCGCCAAACTCGCGAATCTCGCGGAAGAGTTCGTCTATACCACGCTGTCCTTCTCGCCCTCCGGCGCTACCGCCGCGGGCTTGCACACCTACCAGAAACAGAACCTCGACGAAATGCTCGACGACTTCAGCCCGGCCAGCCTCGCCCGCCAGAAGCGCTTCTACGACGACTTCCAGCAGCGCCTGGGAATGCTGAACTACGTCGCATTGTCCCCCGAAGAACAAGCCGACTTCACGATCCTACAGGACCAGACCTCGCTCGCCCTGCTGGACCTCAACTCGATCCATACCGTGCAGCACAATCCCACCCTGTACGTCGAGACGTTGGGAAATGCGCTTTTCAATCCGTATGTGCTCGAATATGCACCACAGCGTTCGCGCATCCAGAACATCATCGCGCGCCTCCAGAAGGTGCCCCTGTTTCTCGACCAGGCATCCGTCAACCTGGAATCTGCTCCGCCGATCTGGACTCAGGTCGCCCTCGAGGAGAATGAAGGCAACCTCAGCCTCGTCGATAAGACCATCCGCGCATCGGTGCCGGCGGATCTTCGGGACTCTTATGCGAAGGCTGCCCGTCCGGCGCTCGACGCGATGAACAAGTTCCAGGACTACCTCAAGACCAACCTGTCGAACCGCGCCGGCGCGGACTGGCGTCTGGGACACGACACTTATGCGCAGAAGTTCAAATACTCGCTCGAAAGCGGAATGGAGCCAGACACCACCTTGCAGTTGGCCGAAACGGAACTCACCAAGGTTCGGCAGCGCATGCTCGAACTGGCCCTGCCGCTGCACCGCCGGATCGCTCCCAAGCACGGCGATCACGCCGACATGCCCACCGAGCGACGCCAGAATCAGATCATCGGCGAGGTGCTGGACGACATCGCCAAACGCCATTCCACGCCCGAGTCGTACATGGATGACGCGCGCAAGGACCTCGAGGAAGCGCGTACTTTCGCACAGGAGAAACACCTGTTGACCCTGCCCTCGCGCTCGAACCTGCAAGTCATCCCCACGCCGGAATTCATGCGCGGCATCTACTCGGTGGGGGGCTTCAACGCAGCGCCGGCGCTGGAGCCGCAGTTGGGCGCGTTCTATTGGGTGACGCCGATTCCTCCCAACTGGCCCGCGGAACGCGTGGAATCCAAGCTCCGTGAATACAATTTCTACAAGCTGAAACTGCTCACCATCCACGAAGCCATGCCCGGACACTACGTGCAGATGGAATTCGCCAATGATGTTCAACCCGGCACGCGCCGTGTTCTGCGCTCGATTTACGGAAGCGGCCCTTACATCGAAGGCTGGGCACAATACATTACCCAGGTGATGTTGGACGAAGGCTTCCTGGACCACTCGCCCGAGATGGCCCTGACCTTCGCCAAAGAGGAGCTGCGGGTGATCGCCAACACCATCCTGGACATTCGCCTCCAGATGTTGAACATGACGGACCAGGAGGCTATGGACCTGATGCAGCAGCAGACCTTCCAGGAGAAAGAAGAAGCCAGCGGCAAACTGCAGCGCGCCAAGCTCTCCTCCTGCCAGTTGCCGATGTACTTTATCGGATGGCGCGGGTGGCTGCGAGTGCGCGACGTCTACAAAGCGCGCAAAGGCGCGTCGTTTCAACTGGCGGAATTCCACGACCGCGCCTTGAAAGAAGGCGCCGTGCCGCTGCCTACCTTGGATCAACTGCTGCAGTAATCTCGCCCGGGAACAGCCGCGAGGCTCAGCGGTAGATCCACCGCTTCGCCTTGGCTTCAAATCGGGGAAGCGATCCCGCCGGCACCGCGGAGACAGCTACCCGCAGCCCGAACGCGTAGTGCAGCGCGGCGGCGACGCGGTGACTCAATCCCGCCGGGTCCTCGCCCGCCGAGGGCTCGATCTGAATGCTCATCTCCGTAAGCGCCCGCTCCGTGTAGATCTCCACGCGGAACTCGGTCACGCCGCCTGACGAGCGCACTACCTGCTCCACCGCGCTGGGATAGAGATTGACGCCGCGCAGGACCACCATGTCGTCGATCCGCCCTAGAATTCCGCCTTCGAGCGCCATCTCGCAGCTACCGCACTCGCAGCGCGGTTCGGAGGCGCGGCGCACCAGATCGCCGGTGCGGTACCGCAGTATCGGCGACCCGATTCGGCCGAGATTCGTCAACACCAGTTCGCCGCTGGCGCCGGGTCCGAGCGGCTCGAGGCTTTCCTGGTCGATCAACTCGGGATAATACGCGGCTTCCATGATGTGCAACACGCCACGGCGCCGCGGGCACTCGTAGCTCACCGGCCCGATCTCGGTCATGCCGTGATGATCCACGACACGGGCTCCCCAGAGCTGCTCGATCCGGGCACGCGTCGCGGGAATGCTGCCACCGGGCTCTCCCGCCACGATGATGTTCCGCACGTTCGCTGCGCTGAGGTCGATTTCCTCATCGGCCGCCACCTGCGCCAGGTGCAGGGCGTAGGTCGGAGTGGTGCAGACCGCCGTCACCTGGTTGTCCAGCAGCGTGCTGAGGCGCGCCGTGCTCCGCATGCCACCACCGGGAATCGTGAGGCAGCCAATGCGAGCAGCCGCGTCGAAGGCGCCCCAGAAGCCCAGGAAGGGGCCGAACGAGAATGGAAAGAAGACGCGATCCTGGCGGCCGACGCCCGCAACCTGATAGATCCGGTTCCAGCACTCGATGATCCAACCCCAGCTTCCGCGGTCATCGAGCCACCGCATCGGCTTGCCGGTGGTTCCGCTGGTCTGGTGGAAGCGGCAATAGTCCTCGACGGGATAGGTCAGGTTGGAACCGAAAGGCGGATTCTCCGCCTGGTCGGCAATCAGCTCCGCCTTCGACGTGAATGGCACGCTGCGCGAAAACTCCGCGAGGCTGTCGGGCGGGATCTCGACTCCGGCGGCATGCAGTTTCCCGGCATAGAACCGGTTTGAGGCCAGCACGGCCTCGACCAGCGCTTCCATCTTCCGCTGTTGACCGGCCTCGATGGCCGCGCGATCGGGAAACGGTTCGGCTGCCGGCGTCATGAGCCGAGGGCCTCCGGCGGCGCAACTTCGATCCGGTCGGCTATGGCCTTGGGTATGGGAACGGCGGTCATCTTCCCGGCCGCATCGCGCTTCACGCATGCCACGGTGATCGCGCCGCGGGCCACCTCCCGCGGGGCATCGCCATTCAGTTTTCGAAAGACGAACGTATAGGCGAGCGTCTTGGTGCGCTTCTCCCGCACCAGCAGCCGCACCTCCACGGAATCCTCGAAGCGCAGCGGATAGCGGAAGTCGCATTCGACGTGCACGCGCGGCCAGCCGACCGGCTCGGGCTCGGTAGTGTGGATCGAGAAGCCCAGCGAGCGGAAAAACGCATGCTCGGCTGCTTCCATGAAGTAGAAGAAGGTGGAGAAGTGCACGATCCCGGCCATGTCCGTGTGGTGCCACTCCACCTCGCGGACAATGGTGTATTCCCACGCCATCCCGGTTAGCTGGCTGCGACCAGCGGCAAACCGTGCGACAGGGCGGTTGGCACCCTGGCAAAATCAGCGACCGCGGCGAACAGAGGGTCAAAATCCATGAAGAGGTTGCCGATCAGGCAGTCGGTCAGGTCGCCCACCAGGTGCGGATATTTCTTGACGAACGCGCCGAAGCTGAAGGCATGGTCGTAGAACGAATAGACCAGCCGGCGCATCGCTTCGATTCCGCGGCAGACCTCCGCGCCGTAGGGTGCGAAGCGCTCGGCCGAATAGTCGCCGTCGTTCAATGCCTGGTCCACCGCGTCGGCGGCACGCTCGCCGCTGCACAACGCCAGGAACACACCCGAGCTGAAAACCGGATCGAGAAACGCGAAGGCGTCTCCGATCAGGACCATGCCATTGATCGCGCAGTGGCGAGAGCGATAGGAGTATTCGCCAGTCACCCGGTAAGGGCCAAACTGCCGGCCCACGGCCACATGCTGCTCGATCCACTTGTTGTTTCGCACCTCGCGCTGGAAGATCTGCTCCAGGTCCTTGCTGTCCTTGTAGAGATAATCCTTCTCGGCGACGATCCCCACGCTGACTACGTCCCCAGCCAGCGGGATATACCAGAACCAGCCTTTTTCCGGCACATAGGCGACCGTTGTGGCGCCCTCGTCTACACCCGGGTCGCGCATCGCGCCTTTGTAATAGGTCCAGATCGCGATCTTGTTGAGGTAGGGATCGCGGACCTTCCATCCGTGCCGCGATACCGAGAACGCGTCGCGGCCGCTGGCGTCGAGCGTCATGGGCGCATAGAACTCCAGCGGGTCGCCGTTCCGGTTCACGGCGCGAACGCCGATGACGTAGCCGCCTTCCGAGATCGTCTCCCGGACCGTAACCTCTTCCAGAACCTCGGCGCCCTTCTCGCGGGCGTTGTCCATGAGGAGTTGGTCGAACTCGCTGCGCAGCACCTGCCACGTGTCGGCCGCCTCGTGCTTCAGGTGCTTGAAGAAGTAGAAGGGATGCGACGCGCGGCCATCCGGGCTGACGAACTGCACGCTGTACTTCCGCGTAAAGTGCGACGCCTTCATCTTGTCGATCATCCCGATCCTGTGCAGCGGGAAATAGGTGTAAGGGATCAGCGACTCGCCGATGTGGTACCGGGGGAACTTCTCTTTTTCGAGGACCAGGACTCGGCGTCCCTTGGAGGCCAGCACGGCGGAAGCGGCCGCACCGGCGGGGCCGCAGCCGATCACGATGGCATCGTAGTGTGGATGCAAGGTCATTTCTCCGTTGATCTCAGAATCTTGCGGCGCTCACGAGTAACGGGCGCCCCTGTGTTGCGGCAGGAAGAACTCCCACAACAGGCGGTCCACCTGCAGAAGGCCGTTGCGGTTGAGTTGGAGGTTATCGCTGTCCATCCGGAGATATCCCTCACCTTCGAGGTGATCGAGGGGCGCTGCGAAGCGTTTCCGTACGTCCACGCCGAATTTCTTCTGGAAGTACTGGCTGTGGACATGCCCCAGCTTCATTTGCAGGATGAACTCGCGGATCATGCGCTCCTCGTCGGTCGGAGTGAGGGCGCGATGGATCGGAAGGCTTCCCTGCCGGACCCGCTCGACGTAAGGATCCCAGTCGTGGGCATTCTGGTAGTGCGTGCCGTTCACATGCGAGAAGGAGGCAACGCCCAAGCCGATCATGTCGGCTCCGGTCCACAGCAGGTCGCGATACAGAAAGCGCGTGCGGGGATCCTTGACCGCGGTATAGGCGCTCGCGACCGTGTAGCCGGCGCGCTCCAGTTCGGCAAAGGCGTAATCCACCCAGCGTCGCTTGGTTGGCCAGTTGGCCACCGGAGCCACGGACTGTCCGAGCACCTTCATGTCCTTGGAGATGGTGGTATTGTAGGGCACCTCCATCTGGTACACCGTGACGCTGTCGGGAGCGAGTTCGACCGTCTTGCGCACGCACTCGCGCCAATTCTCCTCGGTCTCTCCCAGCATACCGGCGATCAGATCGACGTTGATCTGCGGGAAGCCGATGGCGCGCGCGAACTGGTAGGCCGCGGCGATTTCGCGCGAGCCGTGGGCGCGGCCGTTAGCTTCCAGGACATGGTCGTCGAAGTTCTCGATCCCCAGGCTGAGGCGCGTCACGCCCATGTGCTTGAGGATTTCGAGCTTGCCTTCGGTGAGGGTGCCCGGTTCGCATTCGAACGTGATCTCTTCGGCCTGGTCCCAGGCAAGCGACCGCTTCATGGCGTCCACGATGCGGGAGAGTTGCCGGGTGGAGATGTAGGACGGCGTGCCGCCGCCGAAATAGATGAAGCTGGGCCTGCGCCCGCCAATGAAGCGCTTGCCGGAATATAGGGCCAATTCGCGGACCACCGCATCGAGGTAGTGGTCGATCTCGTCGGCGTCCTTTCCGGTGTAGACCTTGAAATAGCAGAAGTGGCAGCGCTTGCGGCAGAAGGGGATGTGGACGTAGATGCCGAGCGCGGCGTCCGGCCGCGGCGGCCGATCGAGGGCGGCGTGAGCCTGCGACACCAGTTCCGGGTTCCAAAATGAGTATGGAGGGTAGTTGGAGATGAAATAGTTACCCGCGGTGGTCTCTTCGGTCAAGAGTGCGTTTACCCCTTCGCTCATCGTGATCCTCTGCACGTTCTTCCGTCACGATTTTGGCGCCTCGACGCCTAACGATCTTTAAATGAGTATATCAGGCGGGGTGGAGAAGGTTGGGAAAGGCAGTTCCGCAGCCGGTCCGCGCCGCGCTCGCCGTCGCCAGCGAACTATTTCAGTCTTTTCGCCCGGCAGCGATCCTCTCGGCGCGCCACTTCAGCGCCGCATTCCATAGCGCATCCATTCGACTCAACTCGACATCACTCTCATTGACGCGGCGCTCCATCTGTTCGAAACGTTCGTCCATCCGGGCGCCCAGTGCGCGGATCTTGTGCTGGAGGTTCTGTTTCACGGCGTCGATCCGATGGTTGATTTGAGACTCTTGTTTCCGAATTTCATCGCATTAAGGGTCCCGCAGTTCCTGTCGCACAATCCCCCGAAGCAACCCGGTCAGAGGCTGGTCTTCCATAGGCCTATCCTACAACCTCCAACTCTCAGCCGGTGCACTCTACTTCGCATTCGTCGTCATCGTCGAGCGGTGCCCGGTGGTCGTCTCCCAATAGTCCATCCAGCGCAGGCGAATCCCCTCCGTGCGCTCCAGCAGTTCTTTGCCGGGAGTTCGCCCGTGTTCCACTACCACCACCATCCCGGTATTGAAGTTCTTCTGCGAGTGATCGACATCCGGCAGGCGCGGGCCGTGCACCGCAATTACGTCCTGGATTGTCACTTTGGTCCGATCCGCCTTGAAGATCGCGTGGCCGTTGGCGTCTTTTCCCACTTGCGACAGGTTCCGCAGGATGAAGAAGTCGGGCACCTCGCTGGGCGCAATCAGCCCCATCAGATAAAGGTCCAGGTACGACCACCCGGTCGCCGGAACATAGTAGTCATCGTCCAGTTGCGTGTAGGTGCCGTCGAAGTTGTCCTGCCAGACGCCGCCGCCCATGGCCGATGCCTCGGTAGGGCGCTGATACGGAAACGCCACCGGCGCCTGCAGGCCGCGCGCCCAATGGGTCGGACCGAGCGGGATCACCTCATCGCCCACCTTGGCGGACACGAACGCCGACCAGCGATGACCCATCTCGTGGCCGATCTGCGACATCGCGTAGTCGTACGGGGGCACCTTGCCATTCGAGGTGCGCTCGGTGAGTTGATGCAGGTAAGCGCCGATGTTGTGGCTGTTGCTGTCGGTCAAGCCTTCCGGCGGGTACTCCTGCATCTGGTTCGCACCCACGTACACCGGCTGGATGTATTGCCACTGAAACCTGCCTTGCGTACAGTAGTTTTCCAGATTCCTCTGGTTGGCGCCGATGCCGGTGACCTCGCCGCCATTGGGGCCGCCGCCCAGGGGCCCGCTGCTCGAAGTGCCGGCCTCCGGATTATCGATGCGGAAGTCGGAGTAGTAGGCCAGCATGTCGAACTTATCGCCAAGAGCCTTGATGACGGTGCACGTCAGATCGACCGCTCTGGGTGGCTTTAAGTAATGGAAAGCTTCGTAGGCCACCGGGAACGGCCCGTCTTCCTTCTTCACGGCCGAAAGATCGAGCGTCGGGCTGGCGATGCCCGCGAGCTTCACCGCGTGCGGCGCAACGCGATCAACAATCACCGGCGGAGTCCCGGGAGTCTGAACGGCGGCAAATACAAAGATCGAATCGCCGGCTTTGTATCCCGCGGGCAGAACGCCGGTGACCGTGAGGCTCGCGCCGTCGATCTTCGCTCCGGGCTGCACTCCCGGCCCCGAGGCGAAGTAGCGGGCCCCACCCCCGCCGCCGCGCCCGCCACGGCCAGGACCGCCGGCTTGGACCGTCCAGATGGCGTCGGCATGAGAGGCAGGCGAACAGTCCCCTTCCGGCTTCTTTGCGCTCAGGCAAACGCGGTAGGCGACGCCCTGGAGTGCCGGATCATTTTCCGCGAGTAGCGGTCCGCGAGTCTCGAAGGTCGCCTTCAGGAAAAGGCCGTCCACCGCCGACAGTTTCAAGCCCTTGAAATTCAGGTGGGCGGCAGTCGCTGTGTCTTCCTTGCCGCCGATCGAGCCGAGCGCGGTCTCCGCTCCCCCGGTGACCATCGGATAGACGCCCACGATGGCATCCTGTGCCGCCACCTCGTCGTACGACATCTCGATCATCCCGTCTTCATGCAGGACTGCCTGGAAGCGGTTGACGGTCGGGACCCAGGTCATGTCCTGGATTCCGCCCACTGGCTCGGTCAGGCTCCAGGTGATCACGGCGCGATCGGCCAACTCTTTCAAATAACGTTTTCCGGACAGGCGCGGCTTGAAGAACACGCTGATCGCCGGCACGGTGTTGATCAGGGTGCGGCCGGCCTCCTGGAGCTCCGCGAAGCGATCGACAGAGATGCCGCCGCGTCCACCGCCACCCCGCCCGGCACGTCCCGGACCGCCCGAGGGCTCACCGAACGTCATGGATCCGGTCACGCCCACCCAGAACTTGTTCCACTTTTTTCCCGAAAACGGAAACTCGAAATTCTGCAACGTCGCCTCGTTCCCGTTCATCTCGGGGCCGAAATCGGCGTCCCACTCCCCGGCGAGGTTCTCGACCCGATAGCGCGGTCCCTCGGGCGTGAAACGCAGCGTGTGGTGGCCCAGGTCGAACAGGTTCGGCTTTCCGAGCACACCTTCGTCGAGCGTCATCACAATCAGGCTTCCACGAGTGGAGACAGCGCCGATCGACCGCCCCGGCGCCTGGCGCCCTTGCGCGTGGATCGAATGGGAAAGCAGGAGAAGACAGACGGCTGCCCTCAGTGCGGTTCGATAGAAAACTCTGGTAGACACGTTAGGACTATATTCGCGCTTCGAACCTGCCCACATCAACCAATGAGGTGCTAGCATACCGTACAAGTCAGCTATGCCGATCCCACGAGCCGCCGTTTGTGTCCTTCTCAGCGCCGCCGCGTTGCTCGCCCAGCCGCGTGCTCCGCGTACCGATCCCTACGCCTCGATGTTGAGCCGCCTGGACGCCATGACCACTCTGCCGCTTACCGCGTGGCGATCGCACGCCGATATGCCGCACGGCGAGGATCCGTCGCTGGACGACTCCGGCTGGACTGCCGTGACCCTCTCCGGCGGAAGAAGCGGGCGCGGCTCCGCCGGATCGGGCGGCGGCGATGCGTGGTACCGCGCCACTTGGGAGATCCCTGCCGCGGCGGGCGGACGCGCTCTCCAGGGCGCGCGCATCCGCCTGCAGGTGCGCTTCTCCAACGACGGCCGCGTCTTTTTGAATGGCGGGCTGGTGGCGCAAGGCGATGGCCGCACGCTCGATCCGATCCTGATCGCCGCCAAGGCAGCGCCGGGCCAGAAGATCCTGGTCGCCGTCAAGGTGCCGTTTCACGCCGAGAGCGGGCGATTCCAAGGCGCCTCGCTGCTGGTGGACTATCCCGGACAGCCTGATCCCGGCGCGCTGCGCAATGAGATTCTCGCCGCGGAGAACGTGCTCCGCGGCTTCCCCAAGGGTGAGGAGGAACATCGCCGGCAGCTCGACGCCGCGGTCAAAACGATCGATTTTGCGGCCCTCGATCGTGGCGATCAGCAGGCATTCACCCGCTCGCTCGAAGCGGCGGAGCACGTGCTCCAGCCCGTCAACGGCTGGATGAAGCAGTTCACCATCCGGGTGGTGGGCAATGCGCACATCGACATCGCGTGGCTCTGGCCGTGGACCGAAACCGTCGAGGTCGTGAAAAATACCTTCACCACCGCGCTGCAGCTCATGAAGGAATATCCCGACTTCACCTACGCGCAATCCAGCGTGCAGGACTTCGCCTGGCTGCAGGAAAAGTATCCGGCGCTATTCCGCGAGATCCAGCAGCGCGTCGCGGAGGGCCGTTGGGAACTGGTGGGCGGCATGTGGGTGGAGCCCGACCTGAACATGCCGGATGGGGAAAGCCTGGTACGGCAGCTACTGGTGGGCACACGCTGGTTCCGCCGCTACTTCGACGCCAACGTGAATATCGGCTGGAATCCGGACTCATTTGGCTACAACTGGCAGCTTCCCCAGATCTATGCCAAGTCGGGCTTCGACACGTTCGTGACGCAAAAGATGTCGTGGAACGCCCAGGAGTCCTCGTGGCGCCAGACGTTCGCGTTTCCCTACAAGCTCTTCTGGTGGCAATCGCCGGATGGCAGCCGCGTCCTGACCTATTTCCCGCACGGCTACAACGGAGGTATCAGCGCCGCGAGCCTGTCGCAGGACATCGCCGACTACGTTCCGGCCACCGGTTTTCCCGAGATCATGCATCTCTACGGCGTGGGCGATCATGGCGGCGGGCCCACGCGTCAGATGGTAGACGAAGCGGTTCGCCTGGCCGACCCGGCGGTGACGTTCCCCAAGGTGAAGTTCTCCACGGCGCGCGCCTTCTTCGACGAGGCGGAGAAGGCCATCACCGAGGGCAGCCTGAAACCGCCCGTGTGGGACAACGAGCTGTACCTGGCGTACCATCGAGGCTGCTACACTACGCAGTCCGAGACGAAGAAGCTCATCCGGCAAAACGAAGAGCTGCTGCAGAACGCCGAGAAGTTTGCCGCACTCTCGTTCCTCACGGCGCACAGGCCGTACTCCAACGATGCCTTCGAGGACATCTGGAAGCGCGTGCTCTTCGACCATTTCCACGACATCATGCCGGGCTCGGGCATCGGCGTCAACTATGTAGATGCCGAGCGCAATCTCGCGGACGCTTCACTGCGTAGCCAGAAGATCCTGGATAGCGCACTCGAATCGCTTAACGGCCTCATCGACACGCGCGGCGAGGGCGTTCCCGTGGTGGTCTTCAACTCGCTCTCCTGGGAACGGACCGGCTCCGTAAGGATCGAGGCTGCCGAGCCTCCAGCCGGCCAGCATCTCGAGGTTCGTGATTCCGCCGGGCAGCCGCTGTTGTCGCAGGTCGTGGCCACCGACGCGGCCGCCCATCGGGTTACCCTCGACGTTCCGGTGAAAGGCGTGCCGGGCCTCGGGTATGAGGTTGTACACCTCGTGCCTGTTGCCAATGCGCGGCAGGCGTCCTCCGCGCTGAAGGTCGAAGGTACCAGCATCGAGAACGAGTTCTTCCGCGTCAGGATCGACCCGCGGACGGGCTGTGTCACAAGCCTGATCCACAAGGCTGATGCGAAGGAGGCTGTCGCGCCGGGGGGATGCGGCAATCTGCTTCAGGCCTTCAAGGACGTGCCGCGCACGCAGGACGCCTGGGAAATCCGCTTCGATGAAGAGGTCTGGGATCTGAAGCAACCGCGCTCGGTCGAGGTGATCGAGAGCGGCCCCGAGCGCGCTGTCGTGCGCATCCGCCACGCCTTCCATGCGCCCACCCGAAAGGGCGGCCCCGATTCCACCATCCAACAGGACATCACCGCGTGGCCGGGTGTGCCACGCATCGACGTGAACACGCAGGTGGAGTGGCACGAGCAGCATGTGCTGTTGAAAGCCGGGTTCCCGGTGAACGTGCGCAACGACAAGGCGTCCTTCGAAATCCCTTACGGCTCGATCGAACGGCCCACCACGCGCAATTCGCCTGAGGAGCAGGGAATGTTCGAGGTGCCGGCCCTGCGCTGGGGCGACCTCTCCAGCAGCACCCAGGGTTTCAGCCTCCTGAACGCCAGCAAGTACGGATACGACGCCAAGGACAACGTGATTCGCCTATCGCTGCTGCGTTCGCCGCAGATGCCGGCACCCGACAACCGCATCGCCGACCAGGGATTCCACGAGTTCACGTATTCGCTCTACGCGCACGCGGGCGGCTGGAGAGCGGGGAACACGATGCGCCAGGGGTACGAGCTCAACTATCCTCTGATGGCGGTGACTACCCAGCCGCACGCCGGAACCTGGAAGTCGAAGATGGGCTTCGCGCGCATCGAACCGGGCAACGTGATCCTCACCGTCCTGAAAAAAGCGGAGGATGACGATGGCCTGATCTTCCGCTTCTACGAATTCGAAGGCAGGCCGGCCGAGGTGAAACTGCAGTTGCCGCGCAGGGCCACCGTGGCCGTAGAGACCAACCTGATGGAGAAGCGCGGCCAGCCCGTCACGCTGTCGAGGTCCGGCCAGGAGGTGGTAGTCCCGACCGGACCCTACGAGATCAAGACGGTGGAAGTGACCTTCGCCAACCAGTGACTCGCGTTTCGCTATGCCGAGGCATCCGCGGCCGTAACCGCTGCCGCTTCAGGCACCCTCCGGGCGCGCAGTTTGCGTAAGCCCACCACGCCGATCATCGCGAGCATCGCGGCGCTCCCGAAGTACAGATTGCGGATTCCCGCACGTTGCGCCACAGGTCCGGCGACGAACATCGCCACCACCTGAGAGACCGCCAGCACCGACATCAGGCTGCTGCTCACTCGCCCCAGGAGTTCGTGGGGCGTCTCCCGCTGAATCAGCGTCTGTGCCGTGACCATGATGAAGGCGGCGAAGAACCCCAGGCCCATCATCCCGACCGCCGTACTGGCGACCTTGCCGAAGACCGCCGTCACCAGCACCGCCAGGCCCATGCCGCTCAGGCCGTAAATCACCAGGTATTGCTGCGGGATATGCCGCGCAAAGCGGTGCAGGGACTGGGTACCCACGATCATCCCGAGACCGATGAGCGTGTTCAGCACTCCGAACAGCACCTCGGTCGATCCCAGCACGTCGCGTACATACACCGAGAGCAGGGCCCCGAAGCAGCGTACCGCGAACATTCCAGCTGTCATGGCGATCATCACGAACGAGATCGCCCCGTGGGTGAAGATGAAGCGGAAGCCTTCCCGCATGGAAGCCACTAAAGAGCCCGCCGCAGCCGGCGCACCCGCGGTGCGCTGCCTCTCGATCACCAGGGTCCCGACCATGGCGGCCGAAAAGAAGAAGCTGAAACTGTCGAACAGGAAGCAGGAATTTGCGCCGATGGTCTGGACCAGCAAGCCCGCTACCGAAGGGCTGATAATCTGCGAGCCCTGCACCGCCTGCGACATCAGGGCATTGACCGCCAGCAGGCCGGCGGCCGGCGCCAGCGCCCGCACGGCCACCGACTGTGCCGGCATGAAGAAGGTGGATACGGTGGACAACGCGCAGAAGATCCCATAGATGGTCCAAAGATCGTGTTGTCCGAACAGCAGCGCCAGCACCAGCACGCCGCGAATCAGGTCGCTCGCGATCATCGTCCACTTCACGTTCCACTTGTCCACGAATACTCCCGCGAAGGGACTGATGACCGCCATAGGCAGCAGGTAGGCTGCCAGAATCACACTGACCTGCGTGGCGGTTCCGTGCAGTTGGAACGTGACCACGCTGAATACCGCGAATACCGCCAGGAAATCGCCAAAAATGCTGACCAGTTGCGCAATCCAGAGCCGCCGGATGGAGCGGATCTTCAACACTTCGCCGAAGCCCAGTTGAGGCATAGGACTAGCTTAGCTGGAGTTCCGGTTTTCGCGGGCGACTCACAATCGCCACACAGCTTGCCCTGCCGCCCACAAGAGAACGCCTGGAATCCTGGTGCGTAGTCTCTGATTCTTGAAGAGCGGCGTGCTGGCAAGTGGAAGGCGGGAGCGCTGTGCGGCACACGTGGCCCCGCCATATCTGCGATGATGAGAGCGTGGATTTCGTCACCCTGCATCACGTCGCGGTCAACGTCACCGACCTCGAACGCGCCAGGCGGTTCTATCGCGACGTGCTCGGTTTGGAGGAGATCTCCCGGCCGCCGTTTGACTTCCCCGGGGCCTGGTTCCAGGTCGGCGGGCCTGGTCACCATGTCCACCTGATCGTGCACGAAGGCGCCACGCTCCGCGGGAGAAAAGGGCTCGATACCCGCGACATTCATTTCGCTTTGCGCGTGCGCAGCTTCCGGGAGACCCTGGCGGTCTTAACTGCCCGCGGATACCGTGAGGACGCCTCTGCGGACGATCCGCTGCGCATGATCGTCAGCCGGCACGCCACCGCGGGCTTTCCGCAGATTTACGTCCTGGACCCCGATCACAACGTCATCGAGATCAATGCGGAGCGCCTGGATTGACGCGATTGCCTTCCAGCCACACCAGCGACTCCAACAGGTAGTAGTCGCCGTAAGTAAGCGTCACGTCGGCAGGACGCGTGCTGCAGCCGTGGCGCAACACTCCTGTAGAGCTCAGGTAGCGGTCGATCAGCGATTGCGCGATGCGCTCGCCTTCGCGGCGGTACACGGCGGCGCGCCCCGCGTCGGTGCTCAATCCCGACAGGTGCAGCAGCGCGCTTGCGAGGATGGCTGCCGCGGAGGAATCGCGATTGCGGAAGAAGACACCTTCATCGGAAAAGTCATACCAGGGCACGCCATCTTCGGGCAGATGGTCGAGCGCAAACGCGGCGGTCGTTTCGGCGGTATCGAGCAATTGGGGATCGTGGGTGGCGCGGTACGCCTCGGCGAAGCCATAGACGGCCCAGGCCTGGCCGCGAGACCACGCCGAATCCGCGGCAAAACCCTGGTGTGTGTGAGTGAACACCACCTGGCCCGGCGGCGTGTGATTGGGGTAGTCCAGCACTTTCTCGCTGGAGGTGAAGCGCTGCCGGCTGTCGCCCGGGTTGTAGTGCACCGACTGGATGGTGGAACCGTCGTCCCGCACCAGCCATTGGGCCGTACGGAGCGCGTGTTTGTGGCCCAGATCGAGCCACTGGGCGGCCTGCGCCTGGTCCGCGGTCTGTTGTCCGGCCCACCACCAGATCTGCAGGTTCATCATGGTGTCCATGATGGTGTCGTCGCCGTTCACACCCCAGGAGGAGACCAGTTGCGTCAGAGGATTGTAGAGTTGCTTCAGCCGCTCGGCGGCGCGTAATCCTTCGGCGCGATATTTCGCGTCCTTGGTAACTTCGAACCCGGCCACCGACGAATAGAAGTTCAGGAAGCCCGTATCGTGGTTTTGTTTGCTCTCGTTGCCCGCGAGGCGCGAGGTCCACAGTTCGGCCCACTTGCGGTATCGTTCGTCGTGAGTGTAGCTGTACAGCTTCCAGAGTTCGCCTGGCCAGAAGGCGCCGGTCCAGAAGTATCCCTGCTGCTCCTTCCACTCGCCGGTCTCGTTATTGCCCTCGGTGAAGAAACCCGTGCCCTTGAACTTGTCGGCGGCGCCTGGTGCGGTAGCCGTGATCAGCGGCTCGTATTTCCTGGCGGTGCGATCGGCCGATTGCCGCAGCAGCGCGATCGCATCGGCAAACGTACGATGGGTGGGCGTCAGTGTGTCGGGCGGCGCTGATTCGGGTGCTGCTGGCCGCGCCTCGACTTCCACGGTCGCCGGGCGGGCGAGGCGGCCGCTCAACGCGCCGACATAGGCGAGGAACCGCTCGCGGGTCGGCCGGTTGTCATTAGCCGGCGTGACCGTTCCGGACAGCCGCTCGGTGCCCTCCTGGTCCCATAGAGCGGCGGCGTACCATTGCGCCACGCCGTTCCTCGGCGCCAGCGGGATGAGGTAGTTGCCTGCGTCGTTCGAAACCGCGCCCGACTGGTCCTTGCGAACCAGCACCACCACCCCGAGATTCTCGTTCGGCAATTCCACGGTCCCGGCCTTGGTTCCAGGTACGACCACCTGGTGGCCCCACGTGGCTACCGCTTGCACATCGCTACTCACTCGGGGCTCTACGCGATCCACGCCGGGCTTCCTGGGAACGGCGGCCGCCAGTGCAAAGACGGCAGGATCGCTGACGATGATGCGGTGCTCGAAGCCGTGTTCGCCGGCCCACTGGGTAATGCGGCTGACCAGGTCCACCGAGCGGCTGCCGATCTTCCAGCCCTTGTACTCGATCTCCACAATCGATCGCACCGGGCCCGCGGCCAGGACCCGCCACTTTCGCTCCGCCACGTCCGCCACCGCCTGGCCTTTGCCATCGACCACCGCCGCCACCGATCCGATGCCCAATGACGGATCGACCTTGAAGATGTCCCGTCCCATGGGAACTTCGAGGTGGTAAATGTATTCGGGCGCGGCGAACATTTCGAGATACAGGCCGGGGCGCCGTTTGCCGTAGAGATCGATGGCATTGCGCTTGTCGAAATAAATCCGCCAGGCGGTCTCTTCGGACTCCCAGCCAGGACCCTCGTAGCGTGTTGCGAATCGCGCATCGGTGCGCTTCGGATAGTGGCCGCGAATGCGAAGGATCGTCGCCTGGTCACCGTAAGCCACGGTCACGATGCGGGTCTGTTTGGGCAGGAGGTCGATCTGGAAAACCAGCTCGTCGAACTTTCCGTCGCCATCCAGGTCGTCGGCCTGCGAGGGCAACTCCGTGGTCTGGAGGGTGCGGGCATCCTGTTCTCTCGTGGCGGCATCGCTGGTGGTGACAATCGCATTGCCCGCCGCGAAGTCCGGCGCCAGCCGCTTGAGATCGCTTACCCGCACCACGATGTTCTCCGCCGAGCGCGCCTCATCGGCGGGATTCGTGACGGCCAGCTTGATGACCCGAACGCGAGGGGCGGGGTGGAGGACCACGGCCCCGGCGAGCAGGAAAAGAGGGAAGGCGACGGCGGTTCGCATGTTATTTCGCTCGCGATGCCTCGAGCCCGGAACCTGCCGCGGCATACTCCGGCTGCACGTTGACCAGGCCAAACTCGCGATCGGTCACCTCCCGGTGGGCGGCCATCATCCACAGGAAGTTGATGGATCCTCCAGGAGCGGCCACGTTGGGATGGTAGCCCTGGGGCATCACGACGCAATCGCCCTCGCGAACCGCGACCACCAGTTCGGGCTCGCGCGGATTCGTGTACACCAATTGCAGCCCCCACGCAGGCGCAGGCATATCGATGTACAGGTAGGCCTCCTCCAGCGTCGCGCCGTGTTCGTGAGGAGGCCAGGACGTCCAGTTGCCCGGCTCGCTGAAGGTCACACCTGCGAGGATGCGGCCGGCCTCCACATTCTTGCCGATCAGGATGTTGAGATCGCGTTGGCAGGTGGGGCCGCCAGCCTGGAAATGGAGGCTCGGATTCGGACGCACGCCGGCGAATGGGACGAACTGCAACGGGTACACACCAACGACGGGCGCGGAAATCTCCGCGAAATCGCAGCCTACGTCCAAAGGCGTCACGCGGATGGTGGAATCGCGCGGAACGTAGAGAGCGTCATAAGGAGCCAACTCGAAGCGCTCACCGCAGGCATCAATCGCGGCGCGCCCCTGAAGGCAGATGAGGCCGGTCTCGTGGGCTTCCGTCGGGAACTCGAGCGGCGCATCGCCGGAGTCGAGTCGGATCCTGCCGTAGTGCAGGTGCCGCACTGCCGCCGTCTCCGGATTCAGCCATCCGGTGCGCCCTTTCCGGGTGTGAGTGGCACGGATCAGGCAGTCCTCTTGATTCACACTATGAAACATGATAGATCGTATTCCGCCACCAGAATAAGGCCAATCCGGCCTGCTGTCAACGACAAACAGATCTGAAATCCGGACCACAGTGTACTACAATGTGAAACGATGACCGATCAAGCGAGCGAACCGGGTGGCGTCCGGGTTCTGCATAAGACGCTGGATATTCTGGAGACGATTAAGGCCACGGAGTCGGGATACCGGCTGGCGGACCTGGCACGCAAGGTGGAATTGCCGAAAGCCACGGTTTACCGCATTCTGACCACACTGGAAGGCCGCGGGTACCTGGATCGCGCGCCGGATGGCGCCTATCGCGTGGCCAAGAAACTGTTCGACCTGCAGCGCACGGCGCCGCTCGAACAGATGCTCACGCGCGTGGCGCAGCCGCTGATGGAGCGGCTGGTGGGTTGGTGCAAAGAGACCGTGAACCTGGGCCTGCTGGACGCCGGCGAAGTGGTGGTGATCAACACGGTGGAGAGCCCGCAGGCGGTGCGGATGTCCTCGAAGATCGGCAACCGCCGGTATCTGCATTCCACGGCTTTGGGCAAGGTGATGCTGGCAGGGCTGGCGGATAAGGAAGTGATGCGGCTGCTGCGGCTGAAGGGCACCCCGAAGCTGACCGAGGAAACCCTGACCAACAAGCCTGCCATACTGGCGGAGGTCCAGAGGGTGCGGCAGCAGGGATGGGCGCTCGACAACCAGGAGAATGAGGTGGAAGGGCGATGTGTCGGCGCGCCCGTGGCGGGTCCCGACGGAAATGTTCTGGCCGCCTTGAGCATCTCGGGTCCGGTCTTCCGGATGAGCATCGAGCGGGCCTGCAGCCTGGTGCCGGAGTTGAAGGTGGTTTGCGGGGAGATTGCCAGGGGGCTGCGGACGTAGCAGTGGAGGGCCGCCTTCACAGGCGTCCCAGGCCGAAGATGAGGCTGCCAGTCGTAGAAAGCCACTGCTCGGTCGGGCGGCCCAGATCCCGCCAGAGCCGGACGGTAACCGCGAAGCGAAACCGTCCTGACCGATCGAGAGCCACCGCGGCTTTGCCGGAATACTGGAACAGCGCTTGATTCATATATCCGTATTGATACCAGACATAGCCGCCGCCCAACCCGGCCGAAAGATCGATTCGGCCGCGGGCGAGCAATAGGTGGCCTCGCAGGCCCGTGTCCAGGAACTTCGAGGTCTCCGTCGGGTATGTGCACCCGTAGGCTTCACAGGACAAGCCCGGCAGCCACGCCTCGGTGATTCCCGCCTCCACTCCAATGGGTTTGATCAAGCGCAGTTCATAGCCCAACCTTCCGGCGGGTCCTGACGAATAGTCGTAGGTCTTGTATCCGCTCACCGGAAAGATGCCGCCCCCGCCGATTTCAAAATTGTTGCGCGTGGCGGCGTCCTGCGCCCACAGGGTTCCGGAAGACAAAAGGAGAATCGGTAAGAGAGCACGTTTCATTGGTCCTGAAACCAAGACCGTAGGCGGAATGCAAACACTACGCCGCCAGAACGGAGTTAACCGTTAAGTGCCCGAGCCTTGCGCTTCGAATTCCCAGGGGCTTTGTGGAATTGCGTGCGCAGCGAATCCGCGACGCTCCGCGCGTCTTCCGCCGCCATCCAGGTTTCGAGCTCCGTGGCCACCTCCAGGAACTTGCGGTACCGCGGCTCCCAGATTCTCAGAAATGGCCGGGGGTCCAGCCGTCCTTCCACGGGACCCCGCTGGTAGAGCCGCTCCTCGAATTCCTGGCTCACCAGGTTCTTCTCCAGGCGCTCGCGGCAGGCATCCTTCAGAATAGCGGCCATCCACAGAATTTCCTGGCGATCGAGCCTGGCAAGGGGATTCTTGGGGTCGGGCATGCAGCCAATTGAACTATAGCAGGAGTTCGCCGGGCCGCGCACTCGGCTTACGCCGGGTCCTCGCCGGCTCGTGTGCGGACCATCATGAGGTTCGTGCCATCCTGCACGACTTCGCCTTTCCCATTGCGAACCTCCACCGCGAGCGTCAGAATTCCGCGGTCCGCGCGGCGCGTGGTGCGCTTGTCCGCAACGCGCAGGCGCCCTTGAATGCGGTCGCCCGGGTAGATGGGCTTGCGGAAATTCCATTGCCAGGAGAGCGATGCGACCGCTTGAAACCGCTGTACCGCGCGATTCTTGAGTCCATCCACGAGAATCAGCCCCAACAGGCCGTGAGCGACACGCCCGGAGAATCCCAGTGCGCGCGCAAATTCATCGTCCATGTGCAGGGCAAAGAAGTCACCCGAGAGACCTGCAAACTGCACGATATGACTCTCCGTGACCACAATCCCTTCGGTCTCGAAGGACAGCCCCACTTTCACGTCTTCGTAGAACAGCAATTCGCCCATGGCCGTTATAATAGCCAACGGATTCCCGGACTCGAGATGGCTTCGGAGCAGAACGCAGAACCGCAGGTTCTCTACAAGCGAATGGAGCGCGAGGGCTCCGTCTGGGCAGAGATCGAGCTGAACCGCCCGGAAAAGGGAAATGCCCTGACAATGCCCATGGTCGGCCTGCTGGCCAACATTGTGACCAGGCTGGAATCCGATCGCGAAGTGCGCGCGGTGGTGATCCGCGGGCGCGGGCGCTTCTTTTGTTCGGGCGGCGACATCGAGGCGTGGGGGGCTCTTTCCCCGAACGAGATGGCGCAGAATTGGATCCTGCCCGCCATCCAGTTGTTCGAGCGGATCGCTGCTCTTCCCCAGCCGGTGATTGCCGTGATAGCCGGCCATGCGCTTGGCGGCGGCCTGGAGCTGGCATTGGCCGCCGACTTGCGGATTGCCGGCGGGTCCGCGAAGTTCGGAACGCCCGAAGTGACGCTCGGGATGATCTCGGGGTGGATGGGCGTCGAGCGTCTCGCCGAGACCATCGGAGCGGCGCGGGCAGCCCACATGACGCTCCTCGGCGCGCCCATTACCGCGGGGCAGGCGCTCGAATGGGGATTGGTTACGGCGGTGGCCGAGGACGCCGCGGCCCTGGAACAGGAGCTCGCGGCGTGGCTGGCGCAGCTCTGCTCCAACGGGCCTGTGGCCATGGCTCTCACCAAGGGGATTCTGGCAACATCGCGACGCGATCTCCGCCACCACCACGCCGGCGCCGTAGCCCAGGCATCGGGCACCGAGGATTGCCGCGAAGGCGTCCGCGCCTTTCTCGAAAAACGCAAGCCGGTCTTTCACAACCGGTGAGGAAACAGCCCGCATGCGCACCATCCGCTTTGTGAATCCCGCCGATGCCGCCAGCCTGATCCAGGACGGCGCCACCGTCGCCATCAGCGGAAACGGCGCTGGAATGATCTCCGCCGAGGCGGTGTTGGCCGCCGTGGAGAAACGCTTCCTCGAGACCGGCCACCCGCGCGACCTGACGCTGGTGCATTCGCTCGGTCTGGGCGACCGCGGCTCGCTCGGCGCGAATCGCTTCGCTCACGAGGGGATGCTGCGCAAGGTGATCGCCTCACACTTCAGCTGGTCGCCGCCGACACAGCAGCTGATTCGCGAGGAGAAGGTAGAAGCCTACTGCTTCCCGGCCGGTGTCATCCAGCAATTGTTGCGCGAGATCGGCGCGGGGCGCCCGGGACTGTTTACCCATTGCGGGCTGGGCACCTTTGCCGATCCACGCTACGATGGCGGCCGCTCGAACCGCCGAAGCCGGGAAGAGCTGGTGGAACTGCTCCAGATCGGCGGGCAGGAGGTTCTGAGGTACAAGCCGTTCCGTGTGAATGTCGCGATCATTCGCGCCACTTATGCCGACACGCGCGGAAACCTCAGCCCCGAGGAAGAGGCCGTCGATCTGGACATCCATTCCGTCGCGATGGCGGCTCACAACAGCGGCGGGATCGTGATCGCGCAGGTCCGGCAGGTGGTGGAATCGGGCGCGCTCGATCCACGCAGCGTGCGTGTGCCGGGGATTCTGGTGGACGCGGTCGTGGTGGACCCCGAACAGCAGCAGTTCTATGGCCTCGGTTACGACCCCTCGGTCAGCGGCTCGCGGCGGGCGGCTCTCGGCGCACTGGCGGCGGAGATTCCGTCCAGGCTCGAACGGCGCATCGTGGCCCGAAGGGCGGCGCTCGAGCTGCGGAGCGGGGCCTCCTTGAACTTCGGCTTCGGCATGCCGGGCGGCATCTTCGGCGTCATCGCCGAGCAGGGTAACGGGAACGAATTGTGGATCAGCGTGGAGCAGGGAGTCCACAACGGGCGAATGCTCGACGAGCGTCTTTTCGGCGCGGCGCGCAACGCCGATGCCATCATTCCCTCCACGGACCAGTTCGACTACTACAGCGGGGGCGGCATCGACACCGCCTTTCTCGGCATGGGCGAGGCGGATGCCGCCGGAAACGTCAATGTGTCGCACCTGGGCGGCAACCTGATCGGACCGGGCGGCTTCATCGACATCGCCCAAAACGCCAAAAAGGTGGTATTCTGCGGCAGCTTTGATGCTCAGGGGACTCGCCTGGAATGGTCGGACGGCCGGCTCGTGGTGTTGCAACCGGGGCGCGTGCGGAAGTTCGTCCGGCAGGTGGAGCGCATAACGTTTTCGGCTGCCTTCGCCCGAAGGTCCGGCCAGGAGGTGTTGTACGTCACCGAGCGGGCGGTGTTCCGGCTTATCGGGCATGGCGTGGTTTTGACGGAGGTCGCCCCGGGAATCGAGATCGAGCGGGACATCCTGCCGCATATGGATTTCCGTCCCGAGATGGGCTCCGTCGATACGATGCCCCTTGCGGTTTTTCGGGTGTGACTGCGCATGTCCCGGATCGCTGACATACGCAAGTCGGCGGTGCCGCGAAGGCCGGATGGTTTGGCCAGACGACCGACACCTTCTGGCCGACGCTGCTCTGGGTTGTTCGGCCCGTCCGTCACTCAGGGCTGTAGCGGCGGGGAAAGGGTTTCAGGACGGTCGCCGGATCCACTCCCAATCCCAAGCGGACCAGATCCATGTTGCGCAAACCTTGCAGACGGGGTGCCCAAATGAGTTCGGGCTTCGATTTCCACGATCAGGATATTGCGCTGATCGTCCGCGCTGATGGCTTTGATTTGAGCTGTTGGTCTGTGCGCATCTTGGTTTCGCGAAGAAACACAAGAACCGCGCCCACTCCCGCCAGTGTCGCGTCGTTCATCGCCTGAAAGAAGGCGACCGGCTGATTGGTGCGGTTTGCCAGTTCGACGATCAGAATGTTCCTCTGTCCGTCGTTCGACACGCCGTTCAACTCGTGCTGTGTCCGAAACTGGCCGGCCAACAACACGCCGCGAAGGTACGAGGGTTGGACCAACGAGACGCCGGGCTGGCCCTGTCCCAGCCCGCGCAACACCAGATCCAGGCTGCTGAGACCCTGGAGTTCTCGCCCCTGCCCGGTTTGCGCCGCGACTTCAACGATCAGGGTATTGCGTTGGTCGTCGGGACTCATCGACTTGAGTTCCGCGTCGGTGCGGATTCCCCCACGACGAAGGAAGACGAGCACTGCACCGGCGCCCTCCAGGGCCGTATCGTTCATCGCTTGAAAGTGAGGAACCGATTGATCGGTCCTGCCGGCCAGTTCGACGATGAGGGTGTTCCTCTGATCGTCGTTCGAAGCCCTGTCCAACTCGTGCTGAGCGTGAAAGTTCCCGGCGAGCAGTACACCGCGGATCAGAGACAAGTCCTGCGCCCTCCTTTGCTTGAAACCACTGTGGACCCGATCAGTTTAGAGAAAGAGCCGCACGAAGATAGTCGCATATAGATGCGGTTGCTCCCCGCGACGTCGTTCGCCTACACTGCAAGCGTGTCCCAATCCATTCGCGTGGCGCTCGTGGAAGATCAATCGGTGACACGCGAGGGGCTGAGCATGCTGATCGGGGGGTCGCCCGGCTTCGAGATCTGCGGGCAGTATGGCTCCATGGAGGACGCCATCGAACCAGTTTTGGCGGGTCCCCCGGACGTCCTGCTTGCCGACATCGGGCTTCCCGGCATGTCGGGCATCGAGGGAGTACGGCGGATCCATGAACTGATGCCGGCATTGCCCATTCTGATGCTTACAGTCCATGGGGACAGCGATTCCGTATTCAGCGCCGTGTGCGCCGGCGCGTGCGGATATTTGCTGAAGGAGACTGCGCCTGCCAGGCTGCTCGAAAGCATACGCGAACTCTATGAGGGCGGCGCTCCCATGTCTCCCGGCATCGCTCGCAAAGTGGTGCTGATGTTCCAAAAGACGGCGCCCCCACGAGAGGACCTGCAGCTTTCGGCCAGGCAACTCGAGATTCTCCGAATGTTGGCGGAAGGCCACAGTTACAAAGCCTGCGCCGCTACGCTGGATGTCGGCATCGATACGGTTCGCTCCCACGTGCGGAAAATCTACGAACGTCTCCACGTCCATTCGCGCTCCGAAGCGGTGTGGAAGGCGCTGCACGGTGGACTCCTCCGCAATAAACCGATGTGACCGCCGCGGCCTGACCGTCGCATCTTTATGCGATTGTGAGAAATTCACGAACGACTTACTATGAGTGAGCATCGGTGAGGGTGCACCGTTGCGGAACGGGGATTTCCAACAATGTCGAAGCTATGCGATGGGGTCGTAGTGTGTGTACTTGCCCTTGGAATAGGACAGGCGCACGCGGGGATAATCCAGTCCTTTACTGGGGACCTACGGACGGATTCGACGTTCACCTCATGCGGGAGCGGCTGCACGCTGGATGCCGGCAACTCCGATTTCGATTACGCGCAGTGGGCCGCGGTCGAACGCGACTTCACCGTGCCTGTATCATCCACGCTGCAGGCTGTTACGTTCAGTTACGGTGGCGGGGTAAACGGTAACGGGCAGGCCATCGCGGAAGGCGGCTTCGAGCCGTATCTCAGCCTGTTCGATGATTCCGGAAATTTCCTCGCATCCACACTTTTCGGGGTCACCTGTCCCGCCGGCGCGAACACGAACGCCGGGTCCGGCCAATGCTTCGATGTCCTGCTCGATGCAGGTGTTGTGGCGCCGGGCAATTATTCGATTGCGATCAGCGCCTTCGAGAATATGTCGTTCGCCGAAAACTCGGGGGTGGGAAGTTTGGCGGACGGGTTTACGGGGCTCGGCAACCTGGCGCCCGGAGAAGATCTGCATTACGCGTTTGACGTGATTCTTCAGGACGCATCGGCGGTTCCGGAACCCGCAACTCTCGGGCTCGTGTGCGGCGCGGGTTTATTTGCATTTGGCTTGAGGAAAAATCGATGAAGAACAGATTATTGATGGGCGCAGCAGCGCTCGCATTGTTGGGTACGCTGGGCCACTTCGGCGCGAAGCCCTTGCTCGCGCAAATTCGTGCCGCTCTGGTGAAAAATATAGACGAGCGCGGGCGCTCCCCATACATGGTACAGACAGAATGCCACAGTGCCGGGCAAGTGATCGCTTTTTGTCAGGCTTCTTTCCCGGTAGTGCCTGCGAATAAGCGATTTGTCGTCGAGTATGTCAGCGGATATCTTCAAGCGGCTCATGGCAAATTCGGTGGAGGCTTCCTGCAGGTGCCATCGGCGGGCGTGTTCAATTTTCCTTTGCAAAGCCACTTTGAAGCAACCGACACGCTCAACCAGGATGCGTATTCGGTAAGCATGCCGGCTGTGTTCTACTACGAGCCCGGCCAAACGCCCGTCTTCTTCATTGACGCCACCGTGCCAACCAACGACCTTCAGGGCAATGTGACGCTTTCGGGTTATCTCGTTGACCTGACGCAGTAATTTGCGGGGGGCTGATTGGCTACCGCCGCTTGGATGGCGTTAACCAGGACTGAGGAGAAACCACGATGAAGAAAAACCCCGAGTTCCCATTCGCGGACTTTCCTCACTCTAAAACGACGCGGAGCCGGTCGGTCGTCGCATCAATATGGGTGAGATCCGCGGCAGGGGCTTTGCTCACCGCAGGCTTTTGCGATTGACGGACACGGATAGTCAGTACTGGAGGGGTTCACTGACGCGGAATGGCCTTCCCGAATAATTGCGGGGATTCCGTGAGAGCCGCACTCCAAACTCAAACCAAACCGCCCCGGAAGATGCGGGGAACGGCCTGAGAAATCAGTAGCCTGAACATAACTGTCGAACGAAAGGAGACCAAAAATGGCAAGTCCGGTTGTGGGCCCGGTGGTTGGCCAAAGTGACAACGGTGTAGGTGTCTTTGGCACTAGTAACACGAACGATGGAGTAGCTGGAAGGAGCACGAGTGCTTTCGGAGTGTTCGGCGCCAGCGTGAGTGGCGTTGGGATACGAGCCGTTTCGGAAGCGGACCGCCCTGCATTAGAAGCTCAAGCCAAAGGGAAAGGCAGTGCAGTGGATGCACTCGGTGATGGCGGTGCCGGTGTCGTCGGCACGAGTAACACGAACGATGGCGTGGTTGGCAGGAGCACGAGCGCGTTCGGCGTCTTCGGCGCCAGCGTGAGTGGCGTCGGGATGCGGGCTGTTTCCGAAACTGGCCGGGCTTTAGAGGCTCAGGCCAAAGGGAACGGCATTGCAGTGATTGCACAAAGTAATGGCGGCGATGGTGTCCTTGGCATAAGCGGAACCGGCGTCGGCGTGCACGGGCAGGGGGGCAAACTCGCCGGGTTATTCGAGGGTGACGTACAGGTTACCGGCAAGTTCCAGGGTGACGTTGTCGCGACCGGCAATGTCCACGGCAACGTCATAGCCGCGGGCAGAATCGACTGCCCTACCGGCACCGTCAACTGCTTCGATGTAAGCATCTCGAACGGTGATTGCGCGGAGGAGTTCGAACTGGCCGGCGCGGAAGCGATCGAACCCGGAACGCTCATGTCCTTCCGCATGGACGGTACGCTCTGCCCCAGCCTCTCGGCTTATGACAATAAAGTTGCCGGCGTCATTTCAGGCGCCGGAGAGTACAAGCCCGGCATTGTGCTCGACCGGAGGCAGGGAGGGAACCGGGCGCCGATCGCCTTGTTGGGCAAGGTCTACTGCAAAGTAGATGCGGAGTATGCGCCGATCGAAGTGGGTGATCTCCTCACTTCATCGCCTACCGCCGGTCATGCCATGAAAGCGACCGATCCCGGTAAGGCATTCGGCTCCGTGATTGGTAAGGCGTTGGGTTCCCGGAGCGAGGGCCGAGGCATGATCCCTGTTCTCGTCGCTCTGCAATGAAAACCCAAAGAGCAGGAAAGGAGGATGCATATGGCAAACGATGACGGCGGGGATGCGGGCGGTTCGGGGAAGAGCGCCGGCACGCAAAGCAGCTCCGCGCTTTCCGCGGTTGCTGACACAGTTAGTCAGGTTCTGACAATCGTAAAGAGTCTGGAAGCGCTTGACGCCTTTACGGAGCGGTCGGTGGTCTGTGAAATCGACAACGTGAGTGGCCACAAGCTCAACTTCGATTCCTCTGGCTTTGACCACGGGGGTTTGGGCGCCGATCTTCCGCCGGCAAGCATAGACGACCAGAAGAGCGGCATTTTCAGTGCACGAAGCTCGGGCCTCCTCACGGGCGTGCAAGGGCACGTCACCTACACCATCGATGACGGGAGAGGGAGCAAGTTCAATGTGAGTTTCGAGAATCCGGAAGCCGGCGGAAATAGCTCCGAGTGTGGCGTGGACAGTCCCATCTCCAACGCGTATTTCTCAAACTCGATAACGGGTAACGGCAACCACGGGGCGCATATGCGGTATACCGTCGGCCCCTTGCATGGCCCATTCAGTTTGAAGGCATTCCTGCAGAATACAAAGCCTTCTGGTTTCGAGCCGGAAGCGCCGTCTACATCCGTCCGTGGCCTTGACGATGCGAAGGGCCCGATCGCTGCTGGAAATCGTTTCAGTGTCAGAGCTTTCATGCGGGTGTAGCAACCTCTGCCAGTGTGGCCGCGCGCCGGCGTAACATCCGGCGCTTCTGAACAAGAAAATCGAGAGTATAACATGACGAAGAACGGATTGCGTGGCGGAGAATTGTCCAATGCAAAACGATCCTGAAATGAAGTTCGTTTCCAATGCAAGATGATCCTGAAATTTGTGGTCTGCCACCCTTTCAGGTGGATGCGACTTTTGATGAAGAACGTGGAGGGGCTGGCGCCCCAGGAAATCGATGATTTCGTCAAGGGCAGCTCGCAGATCGAGTTTGCCGGTGAAACCCGGCGGGAGATCTATGACTGGATTGCGGCGACGCTGGTCGAGCAGGAGTATTTCGCACAGCGCAAGAAACAGCGGGGGAGGGTGCGAGCCTTGCTCAGCAAAGTGAGCGGTTTGAGCATGCCGCAGGTCACCCGGCTGATCCGGCGGTATCACGCCGATGGGGAGATTCGGGTACAAAGTGGGAGCCGGCAGAAATTTGCCGTGAAATACACGGTGAAGGACCTGGAGTTGTTGATCGAAGTGGACCGAGCGCACGATCGGCTCAATGGAGCTGCCACGCGGAAAATCATTGAACGGGAGTGGCAGGTGTTCGGCAAGCGGGAGTATGCCAACCTGGCGGAGATTTCGGTGTCGCATCTTTATAATGTGCGAAACAGCGTGGGATACCGGCAGCGTGCGGCGGAGTTTACACAGACCAAGCCTGCGGGGGTGGCGATTGGGGAACGCCGGCGTCCGGATCCTCGAGGACAGCCCGGGTACCTGCGGATCGACACCGTGCATCAAGGGGATTGGGATGGGGTAAAAGGAGTTTATCATCTGAATGCCGTCGATGAGGTGACGCAATGGGAGGTGCTGGGCTGTGTGGAACGGATCACCGAGGAGCATGTATTGCCGGTGGTGGAAGCGATGCTTCATCAGTTTCCATTTCTGGTGGTAGAACTGCATGCGGATAACGGTTCGGAATTCGTCAACCACCCTTTGTACCAGTTGCTGAAGAAGTATGCGGTGGAGTTCACGCGGTCGCGGCCGAATCGGAGTAGCGACAACGCGCTGGTGGAAGGAAAAAACGGGGCGATCGTGCGCAAAGGCATGGGCTACGGACACATCCCCAGTCAGTACGCCGGTGCCATCCAACGCTTTTATACGGCGCACTTGAACCCCTACCTGAACTATCACCGTCCGTGCGGATTTGCGCAGGTCGGCCAGGACGCGCGCGGGCGCAAACAGCGACGATACGTCGCCGAGGATTATGTCACACCCTACGAGAAACTACGGACGCTGCCCAACGGCCACCGTTATCTAAAGGATGAGCTAACGTGGGCTCGCCTGGATCAGATGGCGTATGCGGTCAGCGATACCGAGGCGGCGCGGCGCATGCTGCGCGCCAAAACCGAGTTGTTGCGCCGCGCCAAGATCGAATCTCCGGAGGCGCCGAAATCCTAATGCCGTACCGACTGGGGATGCCCGCCAGATCGGCCATCTGCAGATGGACTTGGCGTGGCACTACGGGGGGGCGACCGGCGGGGCTGCGCCCCGCCACAGGGCTCTGCCCCGTACCCCGCGGGGGCTCCGCCCCTGCGACCCGGAAAAACTTTCCTTATGAGAATGGGAACTTGAAGGTGTCGTGTCCCTCCCGTTGGTCGGGTTCGAACGGTACACGTTCGGGTGCCGATGGTCCCCTTCGGTCAAATTCTCATTTCATTTTGGCAGTCCGCCTTCCGTCGAGGAAGGCGAATGAAATGCATCCTGCGGAGTCTCACGAAGCAGGAAGAAAGGAGCGTCATCCACCTGGCCTTGGTGTACTCAATTTCAGGATCATCTTGCGTTGGAAACGATTCCTGATTTCAGGATCATCCTTGGATTGGAAAATGCTTCAAGGCGATCGGGTCTTCGTTTTATTTCAGCGGAACGGTCTTGGGGGGAACCCGACTGGAAATCGGGATCGCGCCGACTGGAGCGAAGCGGTATGATTTCGCCGCGTTGGCCCAAGAAGCCAATCTGACGGGGACTGCCAATCCCGTAAGGGTGACGCTGACCATCGGCGATAACACAGGGGCGGTTTCCGTCAACGCCTACATTGTCCATTAATCCCCGCCATGGGCGCGTGCCGGTGAAGGGTAGGCGCGCATCAACACGCGTTGCAACAAAGGGAAAACGTCCGGCCCCGGATCAGTTCTACGGCGCCGGCAAGAGCGCTTCGAGCGTGAGATCTTCGATCGGAATAAAGAGGTACGCCCGCCGCGCCTTCGCCGTGGGAAGCAGCTCGTGGAGGTCTTGCTGCAGCTCCTTCGCGCGCCCGCGCATTTCGGTGATGGTGGCCACCCAAAAGGTCTCCATGCCGGGATACTTCAGGGCGTACCGCTGCTGTTCGTGGTAAGCGCGATAGGCCTTGATCTTCTGCTCCATTCTGGAATGCGCCATCGTTGAACGGTCGGCCTCCAAGAAATAATGCAGTTTATTCTTCCCCTCCGGCCGGCCGGTGTGTTTGAGTATGAACCACGCATCGGGACGCACGGGCTGCTCCCGGGTAGCGGCCACAATACTGCGGATTTTTACTCTAACGTATTACACGCAATGTTCA
>DATJWB010000056.1:0-12589 GCA_035501495.1 Bryobacteraceae bacterium
GACACCATGGGCTTCCAGGTGACCACCGCGTTAGCGCTGGTGTCGCCCAGAAAGGCGGTGGCGATGTCGGAATCGGAAGTGTTGATCAACCGCACCCGGCGGATCTGGTCGCGCAGGCCGTTGAGGGTCATGGCGCGGTCGAACAGGTACTCGGAGACGGTCTTCTCCACCAGCAGCATTTTCTTGCCCGCCAAATCCTTCAGTTGCAGGCCGCCGCGCACCAGCAGGGCATCGTTGCCGTTGGAATAGTCGCCGATCAGCACCACCGTGGTGGGCACGCCGGAAGCCGCCGGCATGTCCAGCGCCTCCATGTTGGTCATGGCGCAGGCGTCGATGTTCCTGGCGACGAAGGCATCCAGCGAGGGCGCGTAGTCGAAGCGCTGCACCTTGATGGCGATCCCGTACTTGTCCGCCCATTTGCGCAGGATGCCCGCCTTGTTCATGTAGTAGTACGGCGTCCAGCCCGCGTAGATCGACCACCCGACCGTGAAGGACGGCTTTTGTGCCAGCAGGGCTCCCGCAAGAAACAGGAAGGTAATCAGACGGCGCAGCATCGCTCCTCGATTTGTCAGAACCGGTGGCGACGTGGCCTACGGGGTTTTCTGAATTCTATCACGGCGGGCGGCGCGGCCCGCGAGCTTTCACGGGGCGATGGCGGGCTGCGACAGATAGCCGCGCCAGCCCCCAAATTGCGTGATCTCCCGCGAACCGGAAACGGCATACGGCTCGCACACGAAACACTTGACGATCTCGCCGTCTTCCAGGACGGCACTGCCGATTGCGAGCGGCGGCGGCACGGCGGCGACCAAGCCGCCGAACCGGTCTTCCGGCACTGCCCACACTTCCACTTCGATTCCCGGCCCTTCAAACCGCACGTCCCGCACCAGCCCCGGCTTGGGCGGCGCCGTGCCCTCCAACGCGTACAGACGATAGCCCGGCGCAGTGCGGCAGGTGCGCACCCGCCGCGCGCCCCGCTCCGTTAGCTGCCAGTTCAACGGCTGGCCGCTCAGGTGCGCTCCCACCACCGCGAGCCGCACACATCCAGGCTCCGGACGATCCAACTCCACTGCCGGTCCCGGCACAGCCGCCTGGGACCCGTGATACCGGTCGGCCAGGGCCAACAGCGCCTCGTCCGTGAATCCCGGCCCTATGAACGAGATTCCGAACGGCAGCCCGGTGCTTCGCAACCCCGCGGGGACCGCCACCGCGGCGAGATCCAGCAGGTTGACGAAGTTCGTGTAGTAGCCCAGCTTCGTGTTGAGCCCGATCGGGTCGGCCGCGATGGCTTCGTGCGTGTAGATGGTGCCGGTAGTCGGCAGCACCAGCACGTCCATCCGCGCCCATTCCTCCTCCGAAGCCCGCCGCAACTCGCGGAGCCGGTACTCGGCAAGGAATGCCTCGGTCGCCTTGTACTTCGACGCGCCCGAGATGATTTTGCCGACCACCGGGTCCATCTCCGCGAGGTGCGATTCCAGGAACGTCGCGATGGCGGCCAGCCGTTCCGCGACCCACGGGCCGGAATACAGCAGATCGGCCGCCGCGCGAAAAATCGAAAAATCGATTTCGACCCTCTCCCCGCCCAGCTTCTGGATCGCGCAGACAGCCTTCTTGTACATCTCCCGCGCCTCGTCGTCGCCGAAAAACTCGAGCTGATTCTCCGCCGGCACCCCGAAACGGAATCCGCCTCCGAGCCACGGCGCCGCTCCCTGCCCCGGCGCCGCCGCGCGCGAAAACGGATCCAGCGGATCGAACCCGCGAGCCGCCTGCCACACCCGGTGCGCGTCGTGAGCGCTGTTGGCGAAGATCGAGACGCAATCGAGCGTGCGGCATGCCGGCACCACGCCATGGGTGCTCAGCACACCGCGAGTGGGTTTGAGCCCGATCAGCCCGTTGAATGCCGCCGGCACGCGCCCCGAGCCCGCGGTATCCGTCCCCAGCGAGAAGCTCACCAGCCCCTTCGCCACCGCTACAGCCGACCCGGAGCTCGACCCGCCCGAAATATACCGCTCGTCGAACACGCTCGAACACGCCCCGTGCGGCGACCGTGTGCCCACCAGCCCCGTGGCGAACTGGTCGAGGTTGGTCTTCCCGATCACGATCGCGCCGGCATCCAGCAGCCGCTCCACCACGGCCGCGGTGGTCCCTGGCTCGTATGCGTAGGCCGGACACCCGGCGGTTGTGGGCAGGCCGGCGAGATCGATGTTGTCCTTGATCGCGAACGGAGCCCCATATAGGGGCTTCCCGGCGGCCGCCGCAGGCTCCTTCTCCAACGCCTCTGCTCTCGCCATCGCGGCCCCGCGCGGCACCAGCGAGATCCACACCGGCTTCAGAGGCTCCGCCGCAATCGCGTCGTAGACCTCCGCCACCACCTCAGTCGGGCGACGCCCGCGCAAATCCGCCAGCCCGAGCTTCATGCCAGTGACTCCCGCCTGGGCGTGGCGCAGGCACTCCTGCCGGCACCCATGGGCCCGGCCGGCCCACAAGAATCCATGAAAACCCTTGCGCCAGCGACGTGGCGCGGGCACTCCTGCCTGCCGCGCCGAGACTCATCTCGGCGCTTGTCGCGCGTGTACCGTGTCACTGTCGAAGGGGTTTTCGAGGCTGCCGGCACCACCAACCAGAGCGGAAGACTCCGCGCGATACCCATCGTCGCCCGGGCAAAAAGCGTCGGCACGAATTCTTGCGCCACGACGATCATGCCAGTGACTCCTGGCGCAGCGTCACCAGGTTTTGCCCCGCCGTCACCAGGCTCCCCGCGGCGCAATTCAGCCTCTCAATCACAGCCGCGCACGGCGCCGCCACTGCGATCTCCATCTTCATCGCTTCCAGCACGATCATCCGCTGCCCCGCTTCCACGCGCTGTCCAGCTTCCACCGAGACGTTCCACACATTGGCGGTGACCGGCGAGCACACCGGCCGGCAACCTTCGGGCACGCCATCGTCTCGCGGCGCCGCGAGGTCCAACTCCGGCTGCTCGCGGAACTGATCGGCCCCCGCCGCCTTCCAGCGCTCCCGTTCCGCGACAAACGCCGCCTGCTGCGTGCGCTTGAAGGCCGCAGCCCCACTCTCGACCGACCGCAGAAAAGCGTGGTAGTCCCTGAGCCGGAAATCCTGCCGCTCGATGCGCAGCGGATACTCCCCGTAATGGAAGCCGCCGCGGATCTCCAGAAGTTCCTCCGCTGAGACCGGCTCGAAGCGGATCTGGTCGAAGAATCGCAGCAGCCAAGGCGTCCCCGGCTCGAACTCGCGCGTCGTGCGGTGCGTGTTCCACATCTGCACCGTGCGCCCCACGAACTGATATCCTCCGGGGCCCTCCATACCGTAAACGCACAGATACGCGCCGCCGATTCCCACCGCATTCTCCGGCGTCCAGGTGCGCGCGGGATTGTACTTCGTGGTGACCAGCCGGTGCCGCGGATCGATCGGCGTAGCCACCGGCGCGCCCAGATAAACATCGCCCAACCCCAGCACCAGGTAATTCGCCGAATACACGATCCGCCGAACGTCCTCGATCGACGCCAGCCCGTTGATCCGACGGATGAACTCGATGTTGTTTGGGCACCACGGTGCATCCGCCCGCACCGACTGTTGGTACTTGCGGATCGCGAGCTGCGTTGCCGGATCGTCCCACGAAAGCGGCAGGTGCACCACGCGCGAGGGGACCACGAGGTCATCGAGGTCCGGAATGCGCGCCTCGCATGCATCCAGCGCCTCGAGCAGCGAGGCGCGTTCCAGCTTCCGCCCGTCGTAGTGCACGTGCAGCGAGCGCACGCCGGGCGTGATATCGAGAATGCCCGCCAGCGACAGCGCGCGCAGTTCGCTTTCCAGCGCATGCACGCGAAATCGCAGGTTCAGGTCCAGCACATTCGGCCCATATTCGAGCAGCAGGTAGTGGTCGCCATCCGCGCGGCAAACCACGCCCGGCCGGGACCTCAGCACCGGCGCCTCTCGTACCGGCTCCCGCGGCAGCCGGGGAGGGCTGCCCGCCAGGCTCTCGACATACCGGTCGAGCGCCGCGCGCATCCCGGCGGCCTGTTCCAGCGAGATCGCGCGGAACCGCACCGTGTCGCCCGGCTTCAGTTGCCCCATCTTCCACAGCTCGGCATCGACAATCGTCGCCGGGCAGACAAATCCTCCGAGGCTCGGCCCGTCCGGTCCCAGGATTACCGGCATGTCGCCCGTGAAATCCACCGTGCCGACCGCGTACGCATTGTCGTGGAGATTCGAAGGATGCAGCCCTGCCTCGCCTCCGTCCTTGCGTGCCCATTCCGGCTTCGGCCCGATCAGCCGCACTCCCGTCCGGTCCGAATGGTGGTGCACCTTCCAGGCAGTCGAGAAGAACGTCTCGATGTCCGCAGCGGTGAAAAAGTCGGGCGCTCCGTGCGGCCCGTATAGGACGCCGATCTCCCAGTCGCGCCCACACCGTTCCGGGTCCGCGACCCCGCGGTGCCCGCGAAACTCAGATGCTGCGCCCACAGGCAGCACGTCCCCCGAGCGCAGCACCCGCCCCGTAAACCCGCCGAACTTCCCGAGGATGAACGTGCTCGCGCTGCCCAGGTACTTTGGCGCGTCGAATCCTCCCGCAATCGCCAGGTACCCGCGCAACCCGGGCCCGCGCACGCTGTCCCACTCCAGCACCGCGCCCGCCTTCACCTCCACCGTTTCCCACAGCGGGACCGGGACCCCATCCAGCCGCGCTCCGAAGTCCGCCCCCGTAAGCGCCACCATCGCGTCGCACCGGAACCGCAGCGCCGGCCCCGTAATCGTTATCTCCAGCGCCGCGGCGTCCGGCGGATTGCCCACCAGCCGATTGGCCACGCGAAACGCCAGCGGATCCATCGGACCCGAAGGCGGCACGCCCACGTGCCAGTACCCGGTGCGTCCCGGGTAATCCTGCACTGTGGTCTGCGTGCCGGGCGAGATCACATCCACGGCGCGGCGCGAGTACGGAAAGTCGCGCAAGAACGAGGTGGTGATGCGCCCCGCTTCAAAAGCTCCGCTCGCCACCACCTGCCGCAGGTATTCGAGATTCGTCTCGATCCCCTCCAGCCGGCAATCCCGCAGCGCCACGGCCAACCGCTTCCGCGCCGCCTCGCGGTCCGCCCCGCGCACGATGATCTTGGCCAGCATCGGATCGTAATACGGCGTGATCTCCTCGCCGGCCCCCACCCACGTCTCGATCCGGCAGCCTTCTCCCCACTCGACACAGGTCAACTGCCCGGAACTCGGCTGGAAGTTCAGGCTCGGGTCTTCCGCATAAACGCGCACCTGAATCGAGCAGCCGTGCGGATTGATCCGCATACCGCGCAGGTCCGCCATCTCGCCCGCCGCCTGCCGTACCATCCACTCCACCAGGTCGACGCCCGTGACTTCCTCCGTAACGCCGTGCTCCACCTGCAATCGGGTGTTGACCTCGAGGAAGTAGAACTCTCCCGAGTCGCCATCGTAAATGAACTCGACCGTCCCTGCCGATCGATACCGCACCGCCTCGCCCAGCCGCACCGCCGCGTCCAGGAGCTTTCCGCGCACGGCGTCCGTCAATCCCGGCGCGGGCGTCTCCTCGATCACCTTCTGATGCCGCCGCTGCGTGGAGCAGTCGCGCTCGCCCAGCGCCAGCACGTTGCCCGCGCCGTCGCCGAAAATCTGCACCTCGATATGCCGCCCATTGGCGACGAATCTCTCCAGATAAATTCCCGCCGTGCCGAAGTTGGCGCTGCTGAGGCGCTCCACCGCGGTGAAGCCTTCGCGCAGTTCCGGCGCGCCGCCGCACAGCCGCATGCCAATACCGCCGCCCCCCGCGGTGCTCTTCAGCATCACCGGGTAGCGGATGCTCTCCGCGGCCGCCAGCGCCGCCTCCACCGAATCCAGCAGCCCCGTGCCCGGCAGCATCGGTAAGCCGTTCTCCGCCGCGATGCGCCGCGCCGTGTGCTTCAGCCCGAACTCGCGTATGTGCCGCGGAGCCGGCCCGACGAACACCACTCCCGCCGCCCCACAGGCCTCCGCAAACCCGGCATTCTCGCTCAAGAAACCGTACCCGGGATGGATCGCCTCGGCCCCGCTGCCGCGCGCGGCCTTCAACAGTGCGTCCACGTTGAGGTAGCTCTGCGCCGCGGGCGGCGGTCCGATTCGCACCGCCTCGTCCGCCTGCTCCACGTGCAGCGAGTGACGATCGGCCTCCGAATATACCGCCACCGACCCGACGCCCATGCGCTTCAGCGTACGGATGATGCGGCAGGCGATCGCCCCGCGGTTCGCGACCAGGACCTTGCCGAACATCACCCCCTCGGTCCGTCCCAGATCAGGACTTCCACCGGCGTAGGATTGTAGGCGTTGCAGGGATTGTTGAGCTGCGGGCAATTGCTGATGAGCGCGATCACGTCCGCCTCCGCGCGCATTTCGACATACTTGCCGGGCTCCGAGATGCCGTCCTCGAATGTCAACTTTCCTTCGGGCGTCACCGGAACGTTCATGAAAAAGTTGATGTTGTTGGCGATGTCGCGCTTGTCCATCCCCTGCCCCCACTCGATCACGGCTTTCAGAAAGCTGCTCCGGCACGCGTGCATGTAGCGCTTCTCGATCGAGTAGCGCACCATGTTGCTCTCGTTGGCGCAAGCGCCGCCCAGCGTATCGTGCCGCCCGCAGGTATCGGCCACGATGGTCAGCAGCACCGTGCCGCCGGTGGACTTGAGCTGCGTCCCCGTGGTCAGGTACAGGTTGCCCTGGCTCTGAATCGTGTCCTGGGCGCTGTATCGGTCGGAATAGTCGTGGGCGTTGTAGAACAGCGTGTCCACCGCCTGGTTGCCCCCCAGATCGACAATCCGGAAGTATTGCCCCGCGCGCAGTTCGTGCATCCAGGGCTCTCCCGCCGGAATCACGTGACGGTAAACCGCGTCGTTCGGATCGAGTTTGCTCTCCACCAGGCTCATAGGAAGTAGCGCTCCGTCAAGGTAAATCCCCGCCCGTTCTCGGGGCGCGATACACGGCACGGATCGTCCGGTCCGGCCGCCGGCACCCGCCGGATCGCCAGTTGCACCAGCGTCGGATTGTATTGCGGACTTGGATCGAGCGGATGCGGGCACGTGTTGAGAATTACCAGAACATTCATCTCCGCCCGCAAATCCACATAAGCCCCCGCCGTCGAATTTCCGGCATGAAACGTAATTGCGCCATCCGCGGCCACGTCCACGCGGCTGAAGAAGTTCACGTTCGAAGTGAGATCGCGCGGCCCCAGTCCCCACTTGCCCAACTCCCCCACGAAGCTGTCGTGCCCGTTCCGGTAGTATTGGTTGCGGTGCTCCTGGTAACGCGCCTCGCCATACTTCGCCTTCACCTGCCCCGCGTTCGAGCACCCTCCGAGCGGATCGTGCCAGCCCACCGTATCGTCCGTGATCGAACACAGAATCCGCCCCATGTCGGAATACAGCACGAATCCCTTCGTCAGGCGTGCGATGTGCTGCGCCTTCAGGGTGTCCGGCATGTTGAAGCGCTCCGTGGGGCACTCGAAGTTATAGAACAGCGCGCCGGCATTGGCGCCGCCTTCGACGTCCGTGATCCGCAGGCACGTGCCCCGCTTCAATACGTGCGACCAGCTAGCCGCCGGCTGCACGGTCTCCTCCCATAGAATGGGCGACTCAGTCATGCAATACAGGCCTCCGCCCGTGCGGTGGGACAAGTTGTCCGACACCGCTCACGTAAAATCAACAGGTTAGCAACATTTTTGGGACATTCTGTCCGAAGGAGCAGGCGGGAGGGCCGCAGCATACGTCCATGGCCGTGAGACGCAGAAACACGTGGATGGAAATTCGCGCTCGCGTGCACCGGACTGCGGGACTCATGGACACTAACGACAGTATGCCAGAACCCGCGCGTTCACAGATGCCACGCGGCAATAGTTTTTTCTTATGGCGCTCATCAATCGAGCTAACTCTTCAACCCGCCGCGCACGCGGTCATATTCCTCCCGCACACGCTGCTCTCCATACGTGCGTTCCAGCCGCCGGACGGTAAAGTGCCCGTGCGCCATGTCCTGAAAATGATTGATGAACACCAGATTCACCGCTCCGCCGCCCAAAGCCCCCACGATCGGTACGGCCTCGGCCACCACCTTCTCCGAAACCGTGATGCCGAACCGCTCGGCGATCACCGTCAGGAAGCGGGCCAACGCCGTGGGAAGTGCCCGATCCGCAGCCTTGGGCAAGGTCGTTGCGAGCGTCGTTCTCACCGCGAAGTACCCCAACTCGGCATCGTCGTCCTTCTTGGTGCGGGCCCCGAATGCCAGCACGCTGATGCACGCCAGCCTCGCATCGATGTCGCCAAGGCTTTCGCCCTCGCTCTGCGCAATCTCGGCAATCGACCGGAGCATAATCGCCGTGGAAAACGGCAATTCGAGGGGCAGGGCGTACACTCCAAAGAACCCTCCCAAAGCGCCGGAGGCGGCACACGATGCCTTGTGCAGGACATCCAGCGGACGAATGCCCCGCCGTTGCTTCCGCAGCGACGTGATCGCGATATCCAGACATCGTTCCAGTGTCCGCCTGGTCGCGTCCTGTACAACATTGCGGGCCTTTTCCGGAAGCGATTGGACCAGGCTCTCAATCGGTGCCCCGACGGCGCCTGCCAATTTCATCAGGAATGCGGTGCACTCCAGTCTCTTCACGGCGACCTGCAAGGCATCCAGATCTCCCTTGGTCATGTCGTTGGTGGTTTGTGGTAACATCGCAAACTGCTCTCCCCGCCCCGGTTGTGGGACTAGCGCGATGGTATCAGGTCTCGACGTCCCGCGCCCGCCGCTCGAAGTTCCATAAAGCACCCAATTCCCCCTGCGTTTGCCCGGTCCATGACCCCTTGCGTAAGATGAAGAATTCATCCGTCGGCCTGCAAGATCGTACCGGCTGGCGCAGACAACAGAAGCAGAGCTCATGTTGAGAGCCTTCGCCCGTCAGCGGCCCGTCGATTATCATGAAGCCGTCTTTCTGTCTCATTATCAGCAGATCCGCTCGTGGGCCCGCCAGTTGACCAAAGCCAACGAAGCCGAGGCCGAAGATCTCGTTCAGGACGTCTTCATCGATTTCATCCATTCCCGTCCCGACTTGAGCGGCGTTCGCAATCTCGATGCCTTTCTGTACACCATCGTCCGCAACATCCACCGCTCTCAACTGCAGCGCCACCTGCGGCGTCTCAACCTGCTCCTCAGCGTCGTGGATTACGACTCGGCGGCCCTCGGCCTGCGAGCCGCAGCACCCGCGCGCCTGCTCGAGATCCGCGAGCAACTCCACCGCGTCTGCCAGTTCGCCTGCGAGCGCAAGCGCACTTCCAAGGCCGGCAGCCTTCTGATCCTGCGCTTCTTTCACGGGTATTATCCGGCCGAAATCGCCACAATAACCCGTTGGGATCGCGCCACGGTGGATGCACGCCTGGCGCTGGTGCGGCGCGAAGCTCGCGAGTACGTGGAAGGTCCCGAGCCGAACCGCAGGACTCGCGGTGTGGCTCTCGAAAGCGAGGCCGTGCTGGCGGAACTGCGTTCCCGAATCGTGTCCGCTGTCGAAGGCGAGTGTCCTCCGCCGGCCTCGATTCGCAGACTTTACCGCGAGGACACCATCGAAGGCCCCAGCCGTGACTTCCTCTCCCACCTGGTAAGTTGCCCGCGCTGCCTCGAGTTTGTCAACCAGTTGCTCGGGCTCGATAGCTCCGCGGAGCGCGGCTTCGGGGAGTCGGACGGCCCGCAGCCGCCTGGCGCGGGCGCAGGAAAGCGCCCGAGCGGTCCCCCTGTCGGGAAATGGAAGCGTAAGGCCAGGGACATTTACGAGCATCATCCTCACGAGCTGATGATCGTGGTGAACGGCTCGCCGTTGGCCTGGCAAACGGTTACCTCCGAAGCCCACGAGTTCTCGATCCGTCTGCCGCGGCAGGAAACCATCGAATTCGTGGAGGTTTTCAGCGAGCACGATGTACGTCTGCTCTCGCTCGCGGTTCCCGGCTCGCCGCCCGAGGTAGACCTCGAACTGCGAAACGAGATCCAATTGAGCGATCATCGCAGGCTTGGCCTTTCGCTGCGATTCGAAACGCTCGGTCCCGAACTCCGCCTGACGTATCTACAGCCGGCCGTTTGTGAAGCGCCGGCCCGCTTGCCGGCGCCGTCGCGGCGCGAACCCGCACCCGCCCGCTGGCGCAGCATCCTCCGCCCACGCCTCGCTCTTTGGGCCGTCGCACTCGCCACACTGATGGTCCTGCTTCGGCCCTCCCGGCAGACTACGGTTTCGGCGGCATCGCTGCTCGTGAGAGTCCGCGCCGAGGAGCGCGCGGCCCCACCGGGCGGCGGTCTGGTGTTGCACCGGGCTCTCCGGCTCGAGGAGCGAATCCAGGGACGGCCCGACGTCCTCCGCCGGCGCCGTGTCGAGGTCTGGCGCGATCCCGTCAGCGGGGCGAGGATTCGACGCCTGTATGACGAGCGCGGGATTCTGCTCGATGCCTCGAGCGTCCCCAACGTCGCGCGGCCCGTTTCGGAATCGGATGCCTGGAAGTACGAGCCTTCCGCGGAGAATTTCGAGGTGCTGGCAGGCGATTTGTCCGCCGTGGACGTTGCGGAAGATGCCACCACGGTACGGCTGACGGCTTCCTCCGCTGGGCTTGTGATCCAAAAGAGCAAGTGGCACGCCATGGAAGGCTTCGTGGTCCTGGCGGGCCATGAATTCCGGTTCACCGAAACGGCTCTCGAATTGGTGCGGCCGGAAACCTCGCCGCTTTCCGCCCGCTCACCCGCGGCCACGATCGAGACCGCCACCAGCAAAACAGCGCCTCTGGTTACCGCGCCCGCGCCGACTGCTCCCGATATCGAGACCGTCGAGGTGGATTGCCGTTACGCCCTTCATCAGATCGGAGCAGACGCTGGTGATCCGATCGAGATTCGCCAGCGGAAGACCGATGGCCGGGCGGAGTTGGTGGTCAGCGGCGTCGTGCCCTCCCCGAACCGGCGCGCGGAAATCGAGCGGGCCCTGGCCGGCCTTCCGGCAGTCACACTGGACGTGAAGACCGAAGACGAGATCTCCCTGGAAGCGCTGCCCCCTGCGAGAGACAGCTCCGCGGTCCGCGTAACTTCGGCACGTAGCCCCATCGAAAAGCAGTTGCTCGCATACTTCGGCAAACCGGCCGCCGTGGAGCAGTTCAAGCGGGACGCCATGTCCGCCGACGAAAGATTCATGACGCACGTGTGGGCATTGCGGCGCCTGGCCATCCGTTACCCCTCACCGCCCCTGAATCCAGGCTCGCGGCGCAAGCTGGAAGAGATCCGCGCCGACCATCAACGCATGCTGCGAGACGCGCTGGCCGGCGCGATCGCGCTGGTCGAGCCATTGCTGGTTGCCGTTGCGGGGCCGCCCGATAGCGCTGCCGCATCCGGGACCGTCTTCGAAAGGGCCCAGCGGATCGAGCAGTTGACCATCGCGCTGCTGTCGGGCGCGGGACCCGCGGGCGCGAGCGCCCAAGAACGGCCGGACGCCGCCGCCCGCGAACTGCTAGGCGACTTGCGAAGCCTGCGCGACAACGCATACTAGATCGACCTGTGTCGTGCAGACTATGCGTTATGGTGTCCGTTCCGATTCCTGGCGTTCTCGTGCTGTGTCTGATCGCTGCCGCCGGGACTGCGGTGGGACAGCAGCCGGCGCCGCGGGCTTTCGTCTCGCATCACCAGGGCGCCTTCAATGGCCGGAGTCTGTCGTACACCGCGGCCGCGGGCGAGACCTTCCTGGATGATGCCGCCGGTAAACCCGCCGCTTCGATTTTCTCCTTCGCCTACACCGAGGACGGTGTCACCGACGCCACGGCGCGTCCGGTCATGTTCGTCTTCAACGGCGGCCCCGGATCCGCGTCCTTCTGGCAGCACATCGGCCCCTACGGCCCGCAAGTCCGCTTCGTGATGAAGGGCGGAGAGATTATTTTGGCGCCCCGATAGAAGGTCGGGCCGCTTCGCGGAGACATTTCGGAAACGCCATGCGAATTCCATCGCTCGTACTGTTTTCAGGGGCGCTGCTATGCGGCTCCGTCCTGCACGCCCAGACGGCTTCGACAGGCGCCCTGAGCGGCGTGGTCATCGACCCGAGCGGCGCCGTGGTTCCCAACGCGGAAGCCAAGATCACCAGCGACGCCACCGGCGAGTCCCGCACCACCCACACACGCACCGACGGCACGTTCGTGTTCCCGCAACTGCCGGCGGGCGATTTCCGGGTGACCGTTACGGCGGAGGGCTTCGACATCGCGGTTCGAACCGGCGTCCGGGTGAACGTCGCGGAGACCACTCGCCTGAACGTCGAACTCTCCGTGCGTTCGGTGACGGGCACCGTGGAAGTGAGCGGTAAAACCGAGATGGCACAAACCGACACCAGCGCGCTGGGGCGGGTGGCTGACGACCGGGTGGTGGAAAGCCTGCCCCTGGTGAACCGCAACTACACCCAGATCATCGGCCTCTCGCCGGGCATCACCTCCGACGTCACGAATGCGGCGGAGCTGGGCCGCGGCAGCGGCGGATTGGGCGGCGCCACCAACGGAACCTTCGTGCACGGGCAGCGCTCCTACGACAACAATTTCCAGATGAACGG
>DATJWB010000057.1:0-20376 GCA_035501495.1 Bryobacteraceae bacterium
GTGATCCCGCTCCGCGGCTGCGCGCATCGCCTCGGGTGTGTAATCTTTTGGCAGTGATGTGAGCTCGTCGATCACCACGCGAGGCCGCACTTTCGCGAGGACGGCGTTGACGGCTTCGGCATCGAGCGCATTAACGACCACGCCTTCTGCGCCGTTCTGTTGAATAGTTCTAAGACCGCGCTCGGAACTAGTCATGCCGACCACTTCATGCCGCGCTGCGACCAATGCGCTTATGAGTGGCCGCCCGATTGCGCCTGTGGCGCCCGCAACGAATACCTTCATCTTTTTCTCCCTCCCTCCCCCGATTGTCGCTCGCCAGCAACGGCGGCTTCAGTGCACGGGCGTACCAAGTCCAAAGGTCTTCAGGACCGCTACGTCCAGCAGCTTTTCGGGTAGAAACCTCGCGAGGAGCGTCAATTTGACGGAATCCTTTCCCGCAGGGTAGCGTGTACGCGGATTGGGGTCGGTTAGGGCGCGCTCCACGACTTCCGCCACGGCTTCGGGTGGGCTTCCCGCGTGCTCGTTCATTGCGAAGGCGTGCGCCATCCGCCGCATCGCCTCGCCGTAAAGCGCTGCTCCCTCTGGCGGCAGGTTGCCGATTATTGTTTCCACTCCACCCAGGGTCTTCTCCACAGCCGGCGTGTTGATGGAACCAGGTTCGATTACGCAGACCTCGATTCCCTGCGGCCGCAGTTCGAGTCTGAGCGCCGCGCTCATAGAAGCAAACGCCGCTTTCGAGCTGGCTAGCGGACCGCAAAAGGGCGGCGTGAGATGATCGCCAACAGAGCCGGTATTGATGATCCGCCCTCTGGCCGCCCGTATGAGGGGCAGAAAGGCTTGAATAGTGGCAATTTGTCCGAACAGATTGATCTCGAAAATTTCGCGCAGCTTATCGCCCGAGGTGTATTCCACGGGCAAAACGCTCCCGATGCCGGCGTTGTTGACCAGACCGCCCAGCCCGCGGCCGGCAACCTGCGCGGCAACCTCGCGCGCCGCGCCGATGATCGATTCGCGATCGCTCACGTCCAGCAGAAGGGTCTCCACAGCTCCACCGCTCTCTGCCCTGATAGCCGACGCGTCGGAATCCTTTCGAACCGCCGCAAATACGCGCCACCCGTTCCGCGACAGCCGCAGCGCCGTTGCCCGTCCGATGCCGCTGGAGGCGCCCGTGACCACGACACTCCTGGTTGTGGACTCCATTTCCCTCCACCTTTCTGCACGGTCCGGCTTCGGGTTTGAGAGGAGCACGATATTTGCCAAAGATGGTGGCCTCACGCTCGAGCATGATCTCGCAAGGCTGGATCCGCCACGACCTTCGGCGTTTCTTCACCGAATCGCCAGAGGCCCCAGGTCGTACCAGCCGGCGTCCGTCCGGCCTGCGATGCCCAGACGGATCGCCGGTTGGCGCGTCAGCGGGTCGAGCAATGCCACGCGCAGGCGGTATTGGGCCGGCTTCAGACGCGGCAACGGAAGATCCTCCTCGACCACGGTGTCGCCAGGCAGCCACTTACGTACATCCGCCGGCACATCCACGACCGATGGTCCGGCGCCTGAATCGAACGCCAGCGCCAGCGTATAGGGCCGGTAAACCGGCGCCACTCCGGAGTTCACCCACCACATCTTTACCGCGATCGCGTGTCCGCTCTGCGCCGAAGCCGGATACTCGATGCGCCGCAATTCGAAGCGGTATCCCATCTTGCGCTGGAGGTCCGCGAATGCCGCAGCGAATTCGGGCGGGATCGCGCTCGACTTGATGTTCAAAGAAGTCACGTGCCAGCGTAGCGCTTCGCCGAGGATGTAATGAACATCCCATCCCTGCTGCTTCCAGTAACCGGGGACCCAGCAGGTTTCGAACGAAACAGGGCTGCGCTTCCAAACGTCCCGGATGCCGGTGCGCGCGATCTGTTCGGGATAGAAATCCAACATGTGCGCCCACTTCGGCCGCAGGTCGCCGAGGCAGTCGAGCCGCCAGCCAGCCCCGCGCCCGGTGCCGTAGGCCAGGGCCTGCGGCTCATCGAAGTTCATCAACAGCCGGGAGGTTGGGAATGCGTCGAACCAGATATCGATGAGCTTCTTCTGAAACGGAAAGGCCGGCATGTAATCGCTCCACCCCTCGCCCCAGTAGCCCACCGAGGAGATGTCCACGGTATCCAGATCCGGATGGCCATCGAATCGGCGTCCCGCCTCCTTCACCAGACCGCCCCAATATTTGAGGTACAGCGGATCGCTGAAATCGGGCTCCCAGACAGGCGATCCCTCGGCGTTGGCGCGCCGGGCGCCGGATTTTCGATACCACTCCGGCAGAGGATGCTTCTGATCATAAGGCATCAACCGGATGGCAAGAGTCTGTCCGTGCCGGTGCGCCTCTGCGAGCGCGTCAGTAATGATTTCCCAGCGCACCGCGCCCTGCTTCGGCTCCAGCGTCTCCCAAAACCAGCGGCAATAGGCGATGGTGGAAGCGGGGAAGTCAACCGCTCCCGCGGCAGCGAGCGGCTCCATAGGACCTTCCTCCGACCACTTCAGCCCCGGATTCAGCGGGTCGCCATTGAAGCGCTGGAACGTCTGAATCCCCATTCCGGGATTACTCAGCACGTCGTCAATCAGCTTGGGATGGACGACAACCGTCTGCGCCATTACGGCGCTTACAAGCAAAAGAGGACTGAAGACTTTGAGCATGAACTCCGCTTTCGGGGCAACTCACCTGCCAGGCAGCATCTCGGGCGTGGCGATATCCAGCGCCGCATCCTGGCCGTCCACCCGGCCGTGCCACACACTCCCGCCGAACGTGGCGATGTAGACCTTCATTGGATCTTCGGGATCGGGAATGACGCGGTGGCCCCACTTGAAGTTGAAGCCGGCGATGCGGGACCAGTGCTCACCGCGATCCGTCGAGCGCCAGGCCGACGATTCGAATCCAGCCGCATACAGCAGGCTGGGATTGCGCGGGTCTACGGTCACATCGTACACGTGGCGGTCGCGATCCAGTACGGCGCGCCAGGTGTGCCCGCGATCGGCCGTGAGATAAATACCTCCGCCCTCGCCATGCGTGCCGGCGGCGCGCGCCCAGGCGGCCAGATACATACGACGCGGGTCGCGCGGGTCGATGGCTAGCCCGTTCGGCCCATTGACCCCTGCGGGCAATTCGACGGGCGACCACGTCTCCGCGCCATCCACCGACCGATAGACCGCGCCGTCGCCGGCATCGCCAATAGTGCCGTGCTCCGTGCGCCGTGCGATGAGCACATACAGCGTGCCGTCGCCGGCGCGCGCCAGACGCCAGGCGAACGGTTCCTTCTGCGCGATGCCGTTGTTCTTGAGTATCCAGTTGTGGCCGCCGTCACCGCTCTTGAAGACGCCCCGCCCGAACGCTGCCACATACAGGACGCGTGCGCTCCTGGGGCTGGACGGATCCAGCAAAATGTGGGTGGGAGCCGTTTCCGGCATCCCGGCGTTCGACGGCGTCCAGGTACGGCCGCCGTCTTCGCTGCGGCACACCCCGCCCTTGTATGACAGCACGGACGCGTGCCGCCACATCTTTGGCCGCGGCAGATCGTGGGTGTAACTCATCACCCCCCACATACGCCCGCGGACTTCCGGATCGAATTCGACCCAATAAGTTGTGTTAGTCCAAGGCTGCGGCACGCCCTGCAGCGAACGGGTCCAGGATCGCCCGCTATCCTCGCTGCGGAAGAGTCCGATATCCGTGTAGGTAATGAACCGCCGCTTCATATCGAATGGATCGAAGTGGATGCCATAGTTGGTCGTGACGTCGAGCCCGGTGGTGGTCCAATCGCCGCCCGGCACGCGCCGGCTGTAGACGGCATCCCAAGTATCGCCGCCGTCTACAGTGCGCATGGTCCGGCCAAAGTCGGTTCCATAGCAAAGGCGGGCGTCCTGGTCGGCGACGCCAAGCGCCAGCGGATTCTCGCCCCAATCCGTGCCCAGGCGCTCGGTGATCCATGCGTCATGCACATTGGGCGCGGCCGTGGCGCCTTCTTTCCAGACCAGTCTCCAGGAGCGGCCCGTGTCGCGGGTACGCGCTACTCCCAGCCACGTTTTGCCGTCGAGCCTGAGTCGCCCGTACGAAAGGTAGGCCGTCTCGGGATGCAGTAAGCTGGCCGCTATGGCCCGCAGATGGGCGCCGCTGCCGGGCAGTTCGACCGGGTTCCACGAGGCGCCGCCATCCCGCGTGACGAAACCGCCCTGCTCCGCCACGCCGTAAAACACCGGCGCGCCCACCGCGGGGAAGCCACCCGAAATATCCGTGAAGATCACGCCGGACGGCGCCGGATGCTGCTTTACCTGGCCGCCGCGCACGTCCGTGATCCCGTGCGGACCGGCTGCGTAAGTAATGCCCGCCTGTATCCACAAGCGGCGTGGAGCATCCGGCAACTGAGCGTCCGCGAGCCATGTTCCGCCGGCATCGTGGGAGACGAACAAAGTGACGTGGCCGTCCTCTCGCGCCGCGGCGGCAAGAGAGCGCGAATCTTTCGGATTGATTGCCAGCGCCACGATCTCGCCGGGAGCGTCCGGCGCCGCGACAATCCGCTCGTCGGCGTGATCGGAGTTCATCTGGATCGCGCGAATCGTCGCAGGCTTCGGCCAAATCAAGTTCCAGGAATCGCCGCCGTCCGTACTGCGCCACAAGCCGTCGACCACCGCGTAGATAGTCTTGGGTTGCACGGGATCGAATGCGAAAGACCGCACCACGCCCCGCAGATTGAACATGCGCCACGAGCGCCCGCCATCGTGAGTGATGTATGCGCCCGTCATATCACAGGACACCAGCACGGTCTGGGGATCGTGGGGACTGATGGTGGGGTTGAACATGGCGCCGCCGCCTCCCGGCCCGATGACCCGAAAGTCACCAGGACGGTTTGCAGCGGCCAATAGGAACGGCAGTGCCAGAACAACGCTGGCTAAACCGGCTGTGCGGCCTGGGAGAGTGTGTGCCATGGCTGGAATGTGAAAGGCAGCCGCATGGTGCGGCGGCTGTCCGAAAAGACAAACACTTATACCGGCACGGCGCCGAAGTCAAGGCAATATGCGGACCGTCTATGGCGTAGAGGGATGGGCTGTGCCTGTTGCAACGACCGAATCAGACGCGCCTTCGGTCCGGTCCGACACATTGGCTACGAAAGGCTTGGACACCCGATGGACGATGAGCTCGAATATGTCCGGGCGCGCGTAATGCCCCGCCACATCAAGCTGCCACCGCGGACCCGTGATCGTGAAGCGATCCGCGTCCGCATACAGAATGGTTTCCTGCTGGCTCGCGGGGCCTGCGATCACCTTGCCGTCCGGATCGACGATCACACTGTCGCCTGAGTTGATCCAGTCTTGAACTTCGGCGAGGTACTTCTGCTTGAACGCGAACCGGTCAGGGATGTCGTCCAGGCGCATGGCACTGCAGCATCCCACGACATAACAACGGCATTCCTTGGCGACGTGGCGCATGGTGGAAAGCCATGGCTCCCCTCGATCCCAGGTTGGCGCGACAAGAATCTCCATTCCCCACGCCGACAATGCGTAACGCGCCAAGGGCATATAGTTTTCCCAGCACAACAGGCCGCCCACCCGGCCGAAGGGCAGGTCATAGACGCGCAGATCGCTGCCATCGCCCATGGCCCAAGTGAGCCGTTCTCCTCCGGTGGGCATCACCTTGCGATGCTTGCCGAGAATCGCGCCATCGGCGTCGATGTACAGTAGCGTGTTGTAGATCGTCGTGGCGCTCGCTTCGCTGTTAATCTCCTCAATGCCGATCGCGACGACCACTCCGGCCGCCCGGGCGGCTTCGCAGAGCCGGTCTGTCGCTTCGCTCGGAACTGCCACGGCATTCGCCACCAGCTCGGCGTAAAGCTCCCGCAAAGGGTGCGTGTGACCCGCCGGGATGTACCAAACCCACAACGGATATCCTGGAACGAAAGCTTCCGGAAAGACCACAAGTTGCGCGCCAGCCGCGCCCGCCTCTGCAATCAGGCGGCAGGCTTTGGCGACGGTCGCTTCCCGGTCCAGATACTCCGGACAGGCCTGAACTGCGGCGATCCTGAACCGTTGGTTCATGGGAATACTCTCTCCATCTCTTCCAGCATTAGTCCGCAAGTCACCAGTGTACGATACGGAGTATTCTGCCCGTTCCAGATCTGAAAGTGCTAAAGTGTTGGCGGGAGACTGGAGGTATGTTCAAACAGCTTCTCATGGCGGCCCTGTGGAGCGCCGCCGGATTGATTGGACAGGATACTCCCATTTCCGGCCACTATCTCGAGGACCGATCCAGCCGGGTATATGGCTGCCCCTGTGAGTTTTCCGGCGAATACGCAAGTGCTGGCCGCGAGGCCGTCCTGGCTTGGAAGATTGAATCGGGAGAATATCAGGGCCAGGGTCTCGCGGGATTGCGCCTGGCGGCCGTCCTGGCCGGAAACTTCACGCTAAGCGACCCCACTTCGCGCCGGCGCTCCGCTCTGTTCGTGGACGCGGGATCGCCCGCGGAGCAGCGCCGCGCCGGATTGGCCTGGCTGCAGGCGAGGTACGGCGATGCGCTTGGGCAGGTACTGGGCATCCATGTGCTATCCATCGACCTGCAAATCGATGCGGAGGGCGCGGCTCTGCGCATCGGCGATTTCCTTGACCTCCGGATGCGCCGGGCGAAGGTGGAAGAGGACACGCCGTCCTGGGCATTCCTGCTTTACGATCCGCTGACGAAACTGACGTCCGCCACGCTCGGGACCACGTTGCGCAGCCAGTATTCCGGACCGGACCTGCAGATGCGCTGGACGCGAGACGAGGCCGCAGTCACAGGGTATTACGGGACGTTCTCGCTGAAATAAGTGACTAGTGCGTGTCCTCCCGAATCACGGTCACCGGCCCCAGCAGGCCGGAGGGCAGCAGCGGGGAGTTCGCCTTATAAGGCTTGACGTCGGCGAACGTGTACTTCGTGGCTCCGGGTTGTTGGTCGCCGATCAGCCTGTTCACCCACGCGTTCGCCACTTCGATTGTGATTTCGTTTGCGCCGGGTTTGAAAGCGGATGTCACGTTCACCCGATAGGGCGCGTGCCATGGCTCGCCCACTTCCTTGCCATTCACTTTCACCACGGCGAGGTTCTTCACGTCACCCAGGTCGATCCACAACCGCGCACCATTCGTGAACCACGCGGGCGGCGCCTCGACCGTCTTCGTGTACGTCCCGATACCCGAGAAATACTTCACTCCGGGGTCAGCGCTCTTGCTCCAGTCTGAGAGCGTCGCCATGGTGATGGAAGCGGGGGCTCCCCGGCCGGGCTGAAAGCTGACCTTCCAGGGACCCTGGATCCTGGCCACGTCGGTCCGGGTCGCGGCCGGAATAGTACGCGAGGTTTCTGACGTTGGGTTGCGGAACACCACGAACACGGCGCCCCACGGCTCGAGTTGAAGCGGCACCGTGGTACGTCCGTCCGCAACCTTGAACGAGATGGGTTCGGTGCCGCCCGTCTCGGCGCGCCACACTTCCGGCTCCTTACCTGCCACCCGGAAGGTGGCATCGACGGCCTGGCCGGTGTTGTTGCGGCTGTCTACGAAGTAGATATCGCCATCGTCGAGCCGGCGATGAACGAATTCCAGATGCGTATCAGACGCGGGCTTCGTGTAGTCGAAGTCCGGCGCCACATGCAGCGCGCGGAACACCTCGCCCAGCGCCTGGCCGGCGTACACTGCGCCCTTGCCCACCTTGTGGACTCCGCTGCCATCGCCGAACATCTCCGACGAGAGTCTCTCGAACTCGCGTTGGTCATCTGCCAGGCTCGCATCGTCCGCCGGTTTCGGCCCCGCCACCACGGCGCCCTCTTCGACCAGCGCATGAATCGCGCGCAGCACTGGAAGCGACATGTGGCGGCTGTACGGGTCCAGCCCCAACACTCTGTACTGCATGCCGCTCCCGGTCACGATCCGGCCATCGGCAACACGCAACTCGTGGATCAGCGCATCGGCGTTGATGTAATCGAACCCGTAGCCGGCCGGGATGTTGGGGGCCTTGTGCTCGAAGATCGCCGTCAGGTTCGAGTCTTCCCCGTAGAAGTACGCCAGGTCGGCGCCGAAGCGCCCCTGCTGCAGCAGGTAGCTCGACCGCGCCAGGTAATCGATCCACGGACCGGCCTGCTCCGCCCAGGTGTCGTTCCGGTTGAACCATTGCCCGAAGGGGCCAAGCGTCAGGCCCGGAGCTTTTCCTACCAGCGGCTGGTGCGCCGACTCGTGAATCACGAAGCGATTGATGCCGTTCAGCAACTCCTGGTCCGCCGTCGGCTTCAGAGTTGCCGGCGACCACGCCCACGGCGCGGCTGCCGCCGTCAGTGACTCAGCCGCAGCCAGGTTCTGGCCGTAGATGTGGGCCACGGAGGCCGATTCGCGGTCATCCGCGTTATAGCCGTACTGCACGTGATTGACTCCCGGTGTTTGAGTCCACATGGCGCTCATAGGCACTTCACTGTACTTCTTCACCTCCATGCCGTCGCCGACAAAAGCCCGCCCGGATTCGTGCGACTCCACGTAGTGCCCCATCCCGCGTTCGTGAAGCGTTTGTTCCAATTGCCCGTAGTGCTCGTTGGCAATCAGGTCCGCGATGGTCTTCCGGAAGTCCCAGAGAAAACGATCGCTCGCCTTGGCGCTTTCGACGATGCGGCCAGTCAGCACGGGTAGCCAGGGCGTCGCATCATAGCCACGCAGCTTTTTGAACTGCTCCAGCATATGGTCGGTCCAGTTCTGCGACCCGGCCTCCCAACTGTCATTCACCACATAGCGGATGCCTCTTTTACCCATTTCATCCGCGCCCACCGTCTCCTTATAGCTGTCGAGATACTTATCAAAGTAGTCCTTCACGAAGCGGCGATCGAGCTTGTCCACCTCCAGACCGGTTGCTTCCTTAGTCGCCGGATGGTTGGTGATTCCGATCAGCGAATATCCGAAGCGCAGAACCACCCACTGGCCCGCGGGCGGCGTCCAGTCGAGCGAGCCGTCCGGTTGCATCTGCGACGTGACATCGATCACGTCTGTTTTCCGGATGGCAGTCGAAGGCGCGAACTCCGGAGTCGCATACGCATAGAGGTCGCCCTCCGGCACAAAGGCCGCCTTCTCTTCAAAGTGGTTCACGCGCGGACCGGAGTGCAGCACCAACTCGGCAACCTCATAAGACGCGGGCGGTGCGGACATCTTGATGCCAAAGGAAGCCGGATCGATTCCCTGGGCCCATGCCGGAATTGGCGGCGGCGGCGTACGCTTGAACGTCACCCGGAAGTATTTCGCCTTCACCGGCTCAAAGGAGATGGTGTGTTCCGGGGCCCCGCCCGCCTTCAGGCTGGCGATTTTGTGGAAGTTCTTCCCGTCATCGCTCGCCTCCAGGGTCTTTTCCGGAGTTCCGATTCTCGATACAAGGGACTCAATCATGCCAGGGTCTTTGGTCACCCAGGTCACTGCGCGGATCGTTTGCGGCGAGCGATATTCGAACTGAATCCATGACTCCGATCCCGGCGCGGGAATGGGAACCCCGGTGACCTTCTCCAGGTCCCCGTCGCTCAGCATGGCGGCATCGAGGCCTTCGCCGCTGGACGTGATTCTGGCCTGCCCGGCGTCTTCGCCCGATTCTCCTGGGGGCATGCGGAACGCGACTACCACGGCATCGGCGTAAAACTGCGGAAGGCTCGCGGGACTGCCCATCTCGTCGCGCACGCCCAGGTTCTGGAAAGCACCGGTATTTTCCGGGGGATGAGCGAGCCGGCCCTGGAACCGCCTGCCGCCCTGCACTACCGTCTCGCTCCAGACGTACTTCTTCATTCCCTGCGATGCCGGCACCCATGGCCCGCCCGTTTCGCTCCAGCCCGGTGAACCCGCGATAGTCATCTCCATTCCAAGCTGGTCGCCCAGCGTGATCGCATACCGAAAAGCGTCCTTCCATTCCGGCGTCATGTACACCAGACGCTTCGTGACCACCTGTGGGGTCTCGAGAGCCGCATCGAAGTTCTGATAACCGGCAATTCCAACCCGATGCATCCACTCGAGGTCGAGCCGGATGCCTTCCTCTGTGATGTTTCCATTCATCCAGTGCCACCAGACGCGCGGCCTTGCAGAAGCGGGCGGGTGTTTGAAACCGTCCCGGAGTTCGTCTCCCGGCGCGGATATGGCCGCCAGAATCGCAACGGCGGCGAACGCGGCGACCCTTGCGCCGACGGCGCAAGATCCATGCAACATGCGGTACATTGATCCTCCTGGCTCTACTTCCGGGGAGATCCGGCTCTCCGCTCGTTAAGGACGGCTCCCCAGAGGCTTAGTGTAAATCATGCGGACTGAATCACCTTCGCTGACCTCGCCCGCATGACAGGATGCCGCCGACGTCGCCGGTCGATGCGACGTGGTCCTCTCAGCGTTTCTTCAACGTAATGGCGAGTTGATTCCCCTGCATGTAAAACACGGTCTCCAGGTTCGGATTCGTAGTGACCGCTTTAACGTACTCCGGGACCATGTCAGTGTTGTGGGCCAGGATTAGGCCGCCTGGACGCACCAGCGGCAGCGTCTTATTGAGGTAATCGACGTAGCCGTCTTTATCCGCGTCAATGAACACTACGTCGGCCGGCTCCTTCAGCTTCTCGATGTTTTGGTGGGCGTCGCCCAGCACAATGGTTACGAGGCCATCGACACCAGCTTTCCTGAAATGCGCGCGGGCGATCGCGGCCCGGTGCGGATCCAGTTCGAACGTAGTCAGTCTGCCGCCGGTCTTCTCCAGCGCCATGCAGAACCACATCCCCGAAATACCGGTGGACGTACCGATCTCGACCACATTCTTTGCGTTGACCGCCTCGGTAAGCAACCGCAGGGTTCTGCCGTCCGCCGCCGGCACATTGGCATACAATTCGCCCGCCGCTACCGCCTCGTCGATTGTGGATAGGATTTTGTTTTCCGATTCGGTCTTCGCCAACGGCGGATTCTTAGCTCGGTCGGGAGCGACGGCTCGCTGGCCGAAACAGCCGGCCGTCGCCGCAAGAAGTATGGCCGTGATCGTTGTTGTTCGTCGCATTCTCATCTCGTGACTATCCGGGAGCCTCGTGCCATGCACGGCCTCCCATCTCCTCATGTTACAGCCAGCCGATTCATCGAGCCGACGCCGCTGTTGCGCAGTGCAGGCCGCTGTTATGTCACGCCTTCAACTATGCTGTTCTCTATGAAACCGATTCTCTGGGCATTCGCGTGCACCGCTCTTGTGTCGCACGTATACGCCGACGATTGGACCGGCCATTGGGTCATGCAGCCGCCCACCGGTCAAACGCCATCCACAGCCAGCCCATCCCACGCGATCGCACCGGGGTTCCGGGCGATTTCGCTGTGGCTCAAGTCCGACGGTACGCGCTTAACCGGCTACATGTCAGGGCGCGCCGGCAACACCCCAGTCTCAGACGGCAGGATCGACCGCGGCCACGTATCGTTCGTTATCATCACGGACTACTTCGGCGAGGAACGGCGCGCCAATTACTCGGGTGTGTTATCGGGGTCCGAATTGAAAATTACGCTGCCGCCGTTTGGTACCCGCCCGCCGCGCGAAGTCACGCTCACCCGTGTCTCCACAGCCGATCCTCCGCCGCTGCCGCCGCCTCCGCCAAAGATCACTTTGCCGCCAGCCGAGGATGTGCCGTACAACGCCCTCGCCAAGACCCCGCCTATGGGTTGGAATAGTTGGAACAAGTTCCGGAGCGAGGTGAGCGATCCACTCGTGCGTCAGGTCGCCGATGCCATGGTCCGAAACGGGATGCGAGATGCCGGTTACGTCTACGTGAACATCGACGACACCTGGGAAGCCGGCCGCGACCCACATGGGCAGATTCTAACCAACGAGCGGTTCCCGGATATGAAGGCACTGAGCGATTACATTCACAGCAAAGGCCTCAAGATCGGCATCTACTCGTCGCCTGGCCCGAAGACCTGTGCCGGGTACGAGGGCAGCTACCAGCACGAAGAGCAGGACGCCAGGACATATGCCGCGTGGGGTGTGGACTACCTGAAGTACGACTGGTGCAGCGCCAGCCAGGTGTACGACTACCATTCCATGCCGGCAGTGTACGCCAGAATGGGCCAGGCACTCGAGAACACGGGCCGCGCCATCGTCTTCAGCTTGTGCCAGTACGGAGTGCTCAAGGTGCAGCAATGGGGCGCCCACGCCGGAGGCAACCTCTGGCGGACCACGGGCGACATACAGGACAATTGGCAATCGATGTCGCGGATAGGTTTCGATCAACAGGAGGGCTTGGAAACAGCCGCTGGTCCCGGACGTTGGAACGATCCAGACATGCTCGAAATCGGAAACGGCGGTATGACCGATGACGAGTACCGAACGCATATGAGCCTGTGGGCGATTCTGGCCGCGCCCTTGCTGGCCGGGAACGATCTGCGGAGCGTGCCGCGAGATATTCTGGAGATCCTCACCAACAAAGAGGTGATCGCCGTTGACCAGGATCCGCTGGGCAAACAAGGAAGGCGGGTGGCCAAGAACGGCGACCTGGAAATCTGGGCGCGCCCTTTGTTGGGTGGCGCGTGGGCTGTCGGCCTGTTCAATCGCGGTGCCGGTTCGCGGAGGGTGACCCTCCACGCCGCCGACATCGGTCTGACGCGCATCACCCACATCCGCGACTTGTGGGCACATGCTGATCAAAGGGCCGCGCCGGAACACACCGCGGATGTGGTTTCCCACGGTGTTGTCATGCTGAAGGTCCAGGGAAAGTAATAGCGCGGCGACTCGCCAAGTGGCGAGCCTATTTCTTCACGCCGGCCAGAGCTTTGGTGGCTTCCGGGTAATCTGGCCGCAGCTCGATCGCTTTCCGGTACGCAGCGGCGGCTAGCTCCTTCTGGCCGCTCTTGCGCAAAGCCTCTCCCAGCAGGTAGTAATTCTCAGCGGTGGGGTTCTTGGCGGCCGCGGCCTGCAAATCCGCCACGAGCTTATCCCCTCCGGCGGCCTCCGCACGCGGAGGGTTCAGATTGCCCAGGTTCAGCCCGTTCACCATCACGGTGGTCTGGCCCATCATGCCGTTCATGATCGCGGTTAGATCGGCGATGTTGCCGGGAGCGTGGCCCAGGTTGATTCCATTCACCAGAAACGAAATCTTCCGGTCGAGAATGGCCTGAATCAGTTGCTGCATCACGCCTGCCTTCTCCTCTTGCCGGGGCAGCAACTCCACGCGCACATCGTCCCCCTCCACGATCACAACGCCTAGCGGGACCGTTTTAGCCCCCATGCCGCCCGCAGCGGTTCCCGCCGAACCGGCGCTGCCCAGCCCGAAGTGCACCGCCGAGAACGGAACCACCGTGGTCTCGCCGGCGCGGATCGGCTCTCCCACCATGCTGCTCGTTTTGAGCTCCGAAACCATCCTGTCGAAATCGGCCAATGGTTTGGCCAGCGGCTGTGCCGCCGCCGCGACCGCCCACCATGCCAGGCAGGCCGCCAGAGGAACAAGTCCACGTATGATTTTCATCGCGGTCTCCTCACTTGGGGGGTGCGCCGGCGGCGCTGATGAATCGCGTCCCGTTTTTCGTGATGGCGACAAAACCCAAGGGCCGGGCGTCCCCGCTCATCAGGAACCCGTCGACTCCCGGCGAGGCCTTGGCCGGAGCGGGCCCGGAGCCGCCGGCGAAATTGACCTCCACCATCAGGATGGGGATCAGCGTCACCGTCCCAGCCTTGATCGGTTCGCCTACCACGGTTTTGGCGTGTAGTTCCTGGCTCAACCGCCGGGCCAGCTCATCGGCCAGGTTGGGGATCGGCTGCTTCGGCGGGACCGCCGGCTTCTTGGGCGCGTTCTGGGCCAACGCCGCAGAAACGCCGATCTGGAAGCCCAACACCAGAGCAAATATCGTTCGTTTCACGAAACTCCTCTTTAAGCCACACATTACCATTCCTACACACGCATGTTCCCTTCGTGGGAAACTGTAATCCGCGCGCAATCAGGGCACAGGGGCCAGAAGCGCCTTACCGATCACGGTCGTAAGGCCATCAATGGATTCCATGAGGCCAGCCGCGAACAGTGACGGCAGGTTCCACAACGATTCAGCGTTCCTCCAGGCGCATTCGCGTGCCGCACTGATATCCCACCCGGCGATCAGATCCTCCAAGTTCGAAATGGCCGGCAGTGCGTCACCAAGAAGACGCACGTGGAGCGCTTGTCTGGCAGCTTCGATCAACGTGTCGAGTGTCGAGTTAACGGCCGTATAGTCGTTGTACAGGCTATTGCCGTGCTGAGGAGCGGTGTCAGTAACCTTGCAGGTCGAAACGATTGCTTGAGGAAGGTCGTGGTTGATGTGGGCATTCATGCCACACAGTGCGAACTGGATTCGCGCGATTCTAATGTTGTGGCGGGCTTCAAACAGCGCTTGCCAGCAGCCAGGAGGTGAAGCGCCGGTCAGCGCCGATTCCAGTGCCCTGAAGTAGAGCTGCGCAAATTGGACGTCGAGTTGAGCAAGCCATGCCGGATCATCGAATGCGCCTCCACTGACGCGGGTCTCCACTGCCTGGGTCACCTGGAGATACAGCCAGTTGAACCACTTCAAGCCATCGCCATCGGTGCAGTTGGCGTCGATCGTTTGCATGATTTCGACCACGTCAGCAATTGAGTGGATTGGATGCTGGACGGCGGCACCCAGAGCCGAGTCGTAGGGAAACATGGTTACATTTTACTTTGCGTACTACGTTCGTTGGATTACTCGCAAAACGGGGCGACCCGCGCCGTTTCGATCTGTCGAGTTCCTCCCTCCATGGCGGCGCGGAAAAGCGCGCCCCTATGCGCTTCTTAGGCGACATATGCGGAGGAACGATTGACATTTGACGGATGGGCGGCGTTTCATAAAGGAATGCCGACCCCAGTGAGCAGGCGCGCGAAAGACGGTTTTCGTACGTCCATCGCCCTTGTCGTTCTTGCTTCCCTATCCTTCGCCCAGACACATGACGATTCTGCGGAGAACGTCAAACCGGCTGCCATTCCCGCGGCGCCCATGGGCTGGAATTCGTGGAACAGTTTCGCCAATCTGATCGACTCGAAGATTGCGGTCCAGCAGGCTCAGGCAATGGTAGATTCCGGAATGAAGGCGGCGGGCTACCAATTCGTTGTCGTGGATGAGGGATGGTGGAAAGGCGCGCGTGACGGCGCCGGGAACATCGTCGTCGATGCGCGGCAATGGCCGGCCTTGAAGCCTGGCCAGCGCGCGGGCGACATGTCGAACCTGGCACAGTACATCCATAGCCTCGGGCTGAGGGCGGGGATCTACACGGACGCAGGGAAAAGCGGGTGCAGCTTTGCGGGCCCCGATATCGGGCCCAAATACCCGGGAACCGGAAGCGAAGACCACTACGATCAGGATTTTTTGCAGTTCGCCCGGTGGGGCTTTGACTACGTGAAGGTGGACTGGTGCGGCGGCGCGGAAGAGAAGCGGATCGGGGCGGTGCAGTATGCCGAAGTCGCGCGGGCGATCCAGAAGGCCGAGAGGACGACCGGACACCGGATCTATTTTTCGATTTGCGAATGGGGCTCGCAGAACCCGTGGAACTGGGCGCCCGGAGTGGGCGGCATTGTCTCTGACATCTGGCGCACGGGAGGCGACATCGTCGCACCGGTGGTCGAGGAAGCCAAAGATGAAGCGCATCTCAAAAGAACGGCCACATTGAAGAACGTGCTTTCCGCCTTCGACGCCGGCATGCATCCCGAAGCACAGCACACCGGCTACTACAATGACCTCGACATGATGGTGATCGGAATGCGCGGCATGCAGGAGGATTGGGACCGGGTCCACATGGGTCTTTGGGCGGTTTCGAGCGCGCCACTGATGGTGGGAGCCGACCTTACCAGATTGTCGAAATCAAATCTTGCGCTGCTCACCAATCCGGAGGTCCTTGCCCTGCACAATGACCCGGTCGGAGTGCAGGCCATCAAGGTTGCCGAGCCGGGTCCCGGACTCCAGGTTTGGGCAAAACCGCTGGCCAAGCCGGGTGAACGGGCGGTAGTGCTGCTCAACCGGACCGAGTCCGCGGCGGCCGTCTCCGTGGCTTGGGCGCAGCTCGGGCTGGCCCCCGCGCCCGCACACGTGCGTGACCTGTTCGCCAGGCGGGATGCGGGCCGGTTCGATGCCGCCTACACGGCGACCGTCCCTGCACAGGATCTCGTCATGCTGATCGTTTCAGGGCAGGAGAGAGCTTCCGTTCTCTACACCGCTACGGGCGGGACGGAACTGATCGGCGGCGCGGCTGCGGAGCCCTGCCGCGATTGTCCAGGCGGGCGGAGCGTCACTATCGGTGGGAACAAGGCGCTGTCTTTTCGGGACGTCCGGTCCGCGAAAGGTCCGGTGTTCGTACGTGTCATCTATCGCAGCGGCGCGCGGGAGACCGTGGTTGGGCGGCTGAGCGTGAATGCCGCCAGAAGCACGGGAGTGGCGTTTCCGCCGACCGGAGGGGAAACGCGCGCGCTCACTCTGTACCTTAGCCTGCGCGGAGAAAACCATCCGAACGACCTGGAGTTTACCGCGCCATGCGGCGCAGACGTAGCACTCGAGGCGATCTCGGTATCATCCTGGTAAGACGAGCGGCGCTCACATCCGGCGCAGGCCCCCTGATGTCGTCACACTCACTAACGGAATACGGCAATGCCCGTCTCGTGACACCCTAAGGAGCTGAGTGGTTGACAAGAATTCGCATCTTGTCGTGGGCAAAGCTCGTCGGCCCTTTGTAAGAAGCCCGGATCGATTGGAGGACACTGCGGCTCGCCATTTCAACGTCGGGCGCGAGATGGCTAAGCAGAAGGCGCTTGACAGCCGCATCTTGCGCAGCCTCTCCGATTTTGCGCGGCGGAGTATGTAACGAGTAAAGTCGCGAGGGCGAATTGGGGGGATCGAGCACCGCGCAATTGAAAACCAGCAGGCTGCACCCCTTCGCCAGACGGATGAGGTTGGGTAGCGCGGAAGCATCCATATCTCCCGAGAACGCGATACTCGCATTGCCATAGTCCACGCGATAGGCTACCGAGGGGCAATCGCCATGATGGGTCGCGGCCGCTGTTACGCGCAGACCATCCAGGTCGAGGAGCCGGCTCTCAGGCGAGTGCAGATCGATCGGCAGGTCCACGCCATGTATTTCTTCTTCTGCTCCGAAGGTTTTCTGGTATTCCCAGGCGCCGCCCTTTTCGAAGAGGAGAGCCAGAAAACGGCTGGTGCTCGGGAACACACCCGCGCCCGCTGGCCCAAAGACGGTGAAGCGAATGGACGAAGCGCGCGCGGTGAGCGCCCTGGCCTTGAAAAACCCCGGCAGATCCCCACTGTGATCGATATGCAGGTGGGTCAGTAAGACGGTATCCACCCGCTCGAGATCGATTCTCAGTTCTCCCACGCGCAGGAAGGTCCCCGGGCCCGCGTCGACCAGGATGCGTGGGACGCCGTCCACATCGACAATGTAGCTTGATCCGCCACGCCCGAAAGGGCGCGGCCCGCCGGATCCGAGCACGGTTAACGCAAGCGATGCGGCACGGGCTGCTCCTGCAAGGTTCGCCGCTAGCGTCAAGATTGCGATGATCCTCATATCAGCGGTTCACGCCGGCCGCCTGGGAAGAAAGACAGTTTGGCCGGGTTGCCGTTTCAGCTTCGACTGTCGGATCAGTATACACCTATTTGTCTCCTGTCCGATCCGAGGTGCACATTTTTGCGCCTCTACGCGGATGGCCCCCTCGCAAGAAGGTGCAGACCGGTTCCGGCAGGCAGCGCCTCGTCCGGTTGGGACAGATCGAGCGGCCCCGTCTGAGGCTGCCGGCGGCTCAGATCTCCCGTGGGCCAGTAGACCTCTATGGTGTTGCCGTCCGGGTCGCCGATCGCAAGTCGGCGAGCGATGAGACTTTGAAGGCGACGTGGGCGAAAGCGCGGTTGGCGAACAAAGCGAGTTCGTGAGACCCTTCATCGGGACGGCTGCTCAAAAAGGCGCTGGCACCGAGTGCATGGTCAGGGGCGCTCCCGCCGACGATCTGCATGCCCAGAATCTCTCTGTAGAATTCCGCCGACGCAGCATCGCCCGCTACTGGTATGCGGACATGCTCGCCGAGCGCGGAGGCGCTTACAGACATAGAGGCTGCCAAAGTGCTGCTTCAGGAGACCATCGCCGCGAGCGACAAAATCGGCCCTGCAATGTATGCCCGGCTGGGGCGGCAGAGGCTGGCGCGAATCGCATGGGGACCTCGGGCGAAGTGCCGGTGAAGTGGCGCATTCATCGCACTAGGCAACGCGATGCTCCCGGCGCGAGCGATGCTTACTTCCCGCTGACCCGGAGCATCAGCACTCCGTGCGATGGCACCGTGGCGGAGTACCCGCCGCCGGCGAATTTCACATCCCGGTGCGCCCAGAGGTCCCGCGCCTTGCCCACAGCATTGAGGTGCAGTTCATCCGCTTTGAGCGTGGCCTGCGCTGCCTTGGAGCCGAGATTCACCACGCCTACCGCCACACTGCCATCCGCCAGCGGCTTTACCCAGACCTCGAGTTCGCCGTTTTTCGCCGGTGTAGCCTGTTTCCCGAGGCCGTCCTGATCCACCGCGATTACTTCTTTGTTCAGCAGGATTGATTTGGTCGCGGCGGACATGGCGCGGATATCGTTGCCGGCCAGAAGTGGCGCGGCGCTCAGCGCCCACAGGCTCATGTGGGTGCGATATTCATCGTCGGTCATCTGCCCATTGCCGATCTCCAGCATGTCCGGGTCGTTCCAATGCCCCGGGCCCGCGTACGGCGCGGCCGGCACCTGCTTGTGGATGTTACTCATCATGCTTTCCCACGAGTCGTTGATATCACCCGTCGTACGCCAGAGGTTCGCGCCCGCCGGCGGACCCCACTGCGCCGCGCTGAGGCTGCCGACGCTCAGGCTGTAGACAATAGGCCGGCCGGTGGCCTGCAGCGCTTCGCCCATCTTCTGGTACACCGCTTCCTTTTGTGCATCCCTGTAAATGATCCCCGCGCTGCACCAGTCGTATTTCAAGTAATCGACACCCCAGGTAGCGAAGGTCCTGGCGTCCTGCGCCTCATGGCCGTAGCTGGCCGGATAGCCGCCGCAGGTCCGCGGCCCCGGTGAGGAATAGATACCGAATTTCAGGCCCTTCGCGTGAAGGTAGTCTCCCAGTGCCTTCATGTCAGGAAATTTGTGGTTGGGCTGCAGGGTCCCATGGGCGTCGCGCAGGCCTTCCCAGGTGTCGTCGATGTTCACATAGATGTATCCCGCGTCGCGCATGCCACTCGACACCATGGCATCGGCCATCTTGCGCACGGTCTGGTCATCGACCTTCTCCGCAAACAGGTTCCAACTGTTCCAGCCCATCGGCGGAGTCCGGGCCAGGCCGTTGTCAGGCACCTTGTGCAGCTTGGGAGGCTGAATGTAGGGCGCTTTCGGCATCTCGTCGGCAGGCGTCGCCGGCCTGGCTACCATGGCTTCCTCCCACTGCATCCAGTGCAACTCTCCGTTCTTCAGTTCACCCGTCAAGAACGGCTTCTTGTCGTCCCAGCCTACGCCGAAGAGTTCGAAGTGACTGCCCGACACCTTGCCCGTCACGTTCACGGCAAAACCCAGGTCGACCAGCCTGCCCGTCAACGTATTGCCAGTTTGCTTCAACTCGAGCATCGCCCGTTCCCATTCGCCGTTGTCGAGCTGCCTACCCTTCGCCGCCCAACGCCCCGTCAGGTTCTGGCCGCAGGCCAGGACTGCTGCGAACAGCAGGTACAATGCCGCTCCGCCAGCGCCTACGGACCTCGCACTCCGTTGCCTCATCGAATCTCCTTCCGTGATTTACATTGCTTGTTTCCCGCGCCATCGGCGCCGGGTCAACAGTCCACCATATCCCATGTGCGGCAATGGTGTGTCGAGGAGCCCCCCGGACAAAAGGACGAGAATGCGAGCTCTCCTGTGCATTTACACATATTGACCGTAATGTCACAAGTTCGTATCGCTTCCTGTCTTTAAATTGAGTAGAGGGAGTTCAGACTTTCTTCTATTCGAGAACTTGCTGCTAACGGGTGCAGGGACTAACACCGCGGTACAGCCGCAAGTTCCGGAGCCCCAAAGGACCTGACCGTGAAAACACATTCTACACTGAGCTTGCGCTTTTACGCCCACGCTACCTGTTGCCGTTTCTTCTTCAAAAGCCTGTTGGCATTGGCTGGTCTTCTGACCTCGACGCTGTGGGCCGAATCGCCGGTGGACCGGCACTTCGTCTCCGTTATTACTCCGCAGCATTCCGGCGGACCGTCCGCTCAGGCTATCGCAGAGCTGCGATGGTACCAGGCAACCACCGTGAACAAGTTCCACACAGGTCTCAGCCCCACAGGTGTCTGCTTCGATGGCTACGCCATCTACGTAGCCAATCTCGG
>DATJWB010000058.1:0-8844 GCA_035501495.1 Bryobacteraceae bacterium
GTGGGTGCCACCCTGGTGGCGCGGCGGGCGGGAGCCCAGATGGCGGCCGCAGCCACAACCGCCAGCAGGAGCGGTACCGCGGCGAACGTGACCGGATCTACCGGGGCCACGCCATACAACAGCGACGCGATCGATTTCGAAAGGAACGCGGCCGCGCCCAGGCCGGCCGCTACACCGGCTCCGGTCATCAAGGCACCCTGGCGGAAGACGTGCGCCAGGATCTGCGAGGGCTGCGCCCCGAGTGCCGCCCGCAGGCCGATTTCGCGGCTTCTCTGCGACACGAAGAAACTTGTCACGCCGTACAGTCCGACGATCGCGAGCAGCAAGGCGGTAACGCCGAAGAGGCTCAGCAGGGTGGTCTGGAACCGTTTCTCGGCGAGGGTGGACGAAAGATACGCCGTCAAAGGTCTGGCATCGTAGACGCCACGATTCGGTTCGAGCGCCTGCATCCGCCGGCGGATCGATTCCACCAGGGTGACCGGGTCAGCCGCGGTCTTCACCAGGAATTCCGGATCCGGGAAAAAGCCGGGCATCTCGCAGAAGTAGATGGTGGGGCGCGGATCTTTGGCGTACCCATGATCGCGGACGTCGCCCACCACGCCCGAGATTTCGAACGAATACTGCCCCGAGGAAATGTGCTGCTGGATGGGGTTCATTCCAGCCATGAAGCGATCCATGAAGCTGCGATTCACCATCACACGAGGCGGCTGGCCGTCAAACGACAGACGGCAAGTTTCGCCGGCCAGCAGCGGGATGCCGAGCACTTGGAAATAGCTGGGGCTCACCGATTGGAAGTCGGCGAACATCTGCTGGCCTTGGGACTGGCTGTCTTTACCGGCGATGCCGAACTGCTGGGCATAGTCCTCGCCGCCGCCGGGAAGATAGATGGCGAGGGCGGCCGATTCCACCGCCGGCATGCTGCCCAGAGCTTCGAGTGTGTGATAGAGCCGCTGCTGCACACGCCGCATGTCCCGCTTTTCATCCCAACTCGCGCTGATCCGCAGGGTCAGTACGTTGTCCGGGCGGAAGCCCAGCGAAGTCCGCCCCAGGCGCGAGAGTGTGCGGATGAGCAGGCCCGCGCCTACCAGCAGCACGATCGCGAGGGCGATCTGCGCGCTCACCAGGGTCCGCAGCAGGCGCTGGCGCCCGCCTACCTGCGTCCGCGACCCTCCGGCCAGGGCACCCGCCGTTTCGGCGCGTGTGGCGTGGAGTGCCGGCAGGAGGCCGAACAGCAGCGCCGTGGCCAAGGTCACCGACAGGGTGAAGAGCACGATGCGCCAGTCCAGCCCAATCTCGTCCGCGCGTGGCAGGCGGGCGGCCATGTGGCGGAACCAGTCCGCGCCCCACACCGCCATCAAGAGACCCAGTAGTGCTCCAGGCGCGGCGGCACAAACGGCCTCCAACAGCAGGCCCCAAACCACATCGACGCGGCGCGCTCCGATGGCCAGGCGGACCGCAATCTCGCGCTCGCGGCGGCTAGCCTGCGCCAGCAACAGGCAAGCGACATTGGCGCAGGCGATCAGCAGCACGAGCGAGACGGCCCCGAAGAGAATCCACAGCGGCCGCGCGACACCCCCTGCGGTCTCCTCCTTCAACGGATCGAGCACCGCGGTCCATTTGGAGTCGGTGGCTGGAAAGTCCAGCGCCAGGCGTCCCTGCACAGCGGCCAGATCGGCTTGGGCAGCGGCTGGCGGAACGCCTTCTTTGATTCGACCCACGGCGGAATAAAAGCGCGACTCCCGCTGGGTCATCACCACAGGGGCGAGCTTGGCTGGGAGCCACACATCCACGTCGTCCGCGGGAAAGCGGAAGGAATCGGGCATCACGCCGACGATCGGCAGGCTGCGGTCGGAGAGGCGGAGCGCTTTGTCTAAGACCTGCGGGTCGGACTGAAAGCGCCGCTTCCAGAATCGCTCGCTGATGACGGCCGCCGGCGCCCCGCCCGGAATCTCCTCCGCGGGACCGAATCCGCGGCCCAGCACGGCAGGCGTCCCCAACACCGAGAAGAATCGAGGTGCGACGCGGGCGCAAACCAGTTTCTCGGGCACCGCCCCTGACGTCTCAGCCTGATTCTCGGTGAATGCGCCGGTGATCCCCGCGAACGTCTGGTTCATGCGGTTCCACTCCTCCAGTCGTACCGGCGCCACCGGTCCGCGAGGTACCTTCAGGCGCGGGCTGGATTCGAAGATGGCCATCAGGCGGTCGCCCCCGGGATAGGGAAGCGGCTTCAGAAGAACGGCATCGATCACGCTGAAGATGGCGCTGTTCGCTCCGATGCCCAGCGACAGGGTGAAGACCACCGCCAGGAAGAAGACAGGCCGGCGAATCAGGCCGCGGTACGAGCGCAGGACATCTTGCAGCATGGCCTTTTGACGGCGGAAGCGCCGAAGCGTTTGGATACAATCCAATGTGTGAATGTGAATTCTCCGTTTCGTCTGGATGGCCGGAAGGCCCTGGTGACGGGCGGCGCGAGCGGCATCGGCGAAGCGGTTTGCCGGGTCCTGGGCGCGGCCGGCGCGAGCGTGACGATTGCCGACCTCGACCGGGCGCGGGCGGGGTCTCTGGCCGGACAGATTCCTCAATCGTCTGCGCTGATTCTGGATGTCGCGGATGAGCACGCGGTGAATGCCGCGGTCGGTTCACTCGACGCGCTCGATATTCTGGTCAACAACGCGGGAATCGGTATGGTGGGAAGCATCGAGGAGACGGATGCGGCCGACTTCGCGCGCCTCCACCGGGTCAACGTGGAAGGCACCTACCTGGTGAGCCGCGCGGCGCTCCCCAAGCTGCTGCAGTCGCACGGCTCCATCGTGAATATCGGTTCGGTGGCGGGGCTGGTGGGACTGAAGCGGCGGTTCGCATATTGCGCCACTAAGGGCGCAGTGGTGGCCATGTCGCGTCAGATGGCCGTCGAGTACGCCGGACGGATTCGCGTGAACTGCGTGTGCCCCGGCACGGTAGACACGCCCTTCGTCGAGGGATACCTGGAGAAGTACCACCGGGACGAGAAAGAGAAGGTGCGAGAGGAGTTGAAGCTGCGGCAACCCGTCGGGCGCCTGGGGCGGCCCGAAGAGATCGCTCACCTGGTGCTCTACCTGTGCTCGGAGGAAGCGGGGTTCGTGACCGGGTCGGTAGTGACGATCGATGGGGGCTGGACTGCGGCGTAGGGTCCTACTGAGACTGAGGTGGCGCAGACACTCCTGTCTGCCGTCTCGGTACTCACGCCGGGACTTTTCCCCGCGCACCAGAAAACGACAGGTACGACGGTGAGCCTGACTGGCACGGCTCGGCCGGCGGTTGAGCGGCGCCTCGAAACTCATTCTCGGGCATAGGAGTTCGAGGCGACCAAAAAGCGTGGGCACGAGTGCCCGCGCCAGTTCGGCATTCACAACTGATGGGCGGGGGTGCTCTCTCGGATATAAATGATGCCGTCGTACAGCGTGGGCCAGCTTTCGTCGTCCCTCACCCATGACGGATTGAATCGCAGGATGCCGTATGCCTCCGCGAGATCGTGCGATAGGCGCGCCTGCTGGAGCCACGCTTCCACGGCCGGGGTCTCCACCACGCTCCGAAAATCCAGGAACAGCATCGGCCGGCCGGTTCGATTCAGGGCGGATGCGTAGAATCGGCTATCGGCGGGCTCCGCTTCGTAAGTCCTGACCCATTCCAGTTTCGAAGTAAAGCGGCCGTGGTCAAATTCGAATCCCGCCAAGTAGATCTGGCCGGCGAGGGTAGTCTTCAGATAAGAACCCATCCAGCCCGGGCCGCCCGACACGTGGCTGTTGTGCGCCCACAGTACGATTCGCTCCCCCGGTCCGACGTCTTCCAGCAGATCGAGGGTATTGCGCGCCATGCGGAAATCGCGGCGCTGTCCCTGATAGTCGATGCCGTGAAAGTGCAGGCGGCCTGGCTCTGGCGCCGATTGGTTGTACTTTCGCATCCAATCCACCATCGCGGCCACTTCGCCGGCGGCCCACGGCCAGCTTAAGTCCGCCGTGGGATTGCGTACGCTGCCCCCCTGGATGTAAGCGTCGATTTTCGCCGCTGCCTCGGGGTCCAATTCCATGGCGACGTGCCGGAATCCCATCTGCGTCACCAGGAACCGGGTCAGGCGATGCTTCATTCGAAAGAACTCACTGGTGCCGTGGGTAGCTTCTCCGAGCGCCACCACGCGGCTCCCGGCCCATATCCTCCGCAAAGGCTCCAGATCGGCGAAACCGCTCCCGTCATCGACGCTGTCCAGCGGAAGGCAAACCCTGGCGATCTGGCGCACGAGTTCGTCCGTCGCGGGCGCCGGTTTTGCGCGGACGTGATCGAGAGCGATGGGAAGCAGGGGGATCGCGATCAGGCATGCGGTGCTGGCCGAGGTGACCGCCGTTCGCCACTGCGAGTGGCGTAGCAGAAGCCACATCGACGTTGCGAATGCGCCGGCGGCGGCCGCGAGGTTGAACCCCAGCGCGCCCGAGACTCCGAATGATAAAAAGAAGGCGACGGCGGCGCATACCGCCGAGGGCAGCAACGCCAGCACGTCTTTGAGGACATCCGGCACCGTGTCATTGTAACGCGGCACCTTCGCGAAACTGCGCCGTCCGATCCCACAACCGAACACCCGTTGTCCGACCGACTGGTGAAAGCTTCTGAAACCGCGGTGCCGCGGTGGCACGCCGTTTGCAGCGCCCAAATGGAGATGCTGCTGGACGATCTGCGTTACGGCCTGCGCTCGCTCCGCAAGGCGCCGGCCTTCGCCGGGACAGGGGTGCTGGCCCTTGCGCTCGGCATTGGCGCCAATGTCGCCATCTTCAGCCTGGTCGATTCGCTGCTGCTCCGGCCCCTGCCGCTAAGCCATCCCGAAAACCTGGTGGAAGTTTGGGAAGACAACTCCTTCCTGGGATTCCCACGCGACACCCCGGCGCCTGCCAATTTCGCCGACTGGAAAGAGCGCAACCATGTCTTCAGCGACATGGGCGCCCTGAACGGCCAGATTTTCGCCATCACCGGCGACGGCGTCCCCGAGCAGGTAGAAGGGAACCCCGTGACGGCCAACCTGTTCCCGCTGCTGGGCGTCGACCCCATTCTGGGCCGCAACATCCTGCCGGAGGAGGACCGTCCGGGAAACAACCGCGTCGTTTTGATCAGTCACCGCCTGTGGCAGCAGCGCTATGGCGCCAACCCGGCGATGATCGGACGCGAGATCCTGCTCGACGGCGTGGCGCATCGGGTGATCGGTGTCATGCCGCGAGGTTTTGCGATCCTGGAACGCAGCGACGTGTGGGTGCCTATGGCCCTCACTCCCGAACGGCTGGCGATGCGCAGCAGTCACTACCTGATCGTGTTCGCGCGCCTCAGGCCGGGCGTCACGCGTGCGGATGCCCAGCGGGACATGTCGGCGATCGCCTCCCAATTGGCTGCCGAGTACCCCAAAACCAATCGCCATGTAGGCGCGGTCGTCACGGATCTGCGCGAAGATCTCCTGGGGAACGTTCACCTTGCGATTTGGGTGCTCGCCGGAGGAGTGGGCAGCGTGCTCCTGATTTCGTGCGCGAACCTCGCTGGACTCATGCTGGCACGCGCCGCCGGGCGGCAGCGGGAGATGGCGATTCGCACGGCGCTGGGCGCCAGCCGGTACCGCATGATCGGGCAGGTGCTGGCCGAAAGCCTGCTGATTGCCTTCGCTGGCGGCGCGCTAGGCATGCTGCTGGCTTCCTGGATTGTCCCGTTCCTCGGGCGGCTGGTCCCGACCGTGCTGGCCGTTTGGGCACAGCCCCGTGTCGACGGGCGGCTGCTGGTGTTCACCTTTTTGGCGAGCGTGGTCTCGGCGCTGCTGTTCGGGGCACTGCCGGGGGTCAAGCTCGCGTTTGCGTGGGATGCCGGTGGCAGCCTGGCGAGTGTCCTGCAGCGCGGCGGCCGCGCGGCCATCGGCGGATACAGCCGGTTTCGCCGTTTTCTGGTGGCGGGAGAAGTGGCCCTGGCCGTGGTGGTGTGCGTCGGCGCGGGGCTGATGGTGCAAACCGTATGGCGCCTGGCGCATGTCGATCTGGGCTTCCGCCCGGAAGGAGTGCTCACGATGCGCACATCCCTGCCCGACACGGCCAACTATCGCGGGTTCCCGGCGCGGAATAACTTCTACCAGGGCGTGCTGGAGCGGGTGCAGGCCTTACCCGGTGTCGTCTCGGCAGGATACACCACCTTCCTGCCACTCACCAATCGCGGAGGCACCAGCGGCTTCGTGGTGGAAGGCGCGCCGCCGCTCCCGCCGGGTGAACTCAACGACGCCAACCGGCGGGTGGTGAGCACCGAGTATCTGCAGACGATCGGGGTTCGGTTGGTCGCCGGACGCTGGTTCAATCCTTCCGACGACGCCAACGCGCAGCCCGTGGCGATCATCAACCAGGCCATGGCCCGGCAGTTCTGGGCCGGGACGAATCCGCTCGGCCGCCGGTTCCGTCTCGGCGACAACGGGCCGTGGTTTACGATTGTCGGCCTGGCAGGCGACATCCGGCAGATGGGCATCGACGTGGCGGGTCGAGCGGAGATGTACTTCCCCTCCACCCAGGCCCCGGCGTCCGTGGGGTACTTCACCCCCCGCGACTTGGCGGTTCGGGTCAAAGGCGATCCCTTGCAGTTGGCCCCGGCGGTGCGGCAGGCCGTCTGGTCAGTTGACCGGAACCAGCCGATTTCCGACGTGCAGCCTCTTACCGCCCTGGTGGACCGCGACTTGTCCGCGCAGACGACGCAGTTGTGGCTGCTGGGTTCGTTCGCGCTCCTGGGATTGATTCTGGCGGCGATCGGGCTCTATGGACTCCTCTCGCACCTGGTACTGGAGCGCACGCGGGACATCGGGGTGCGGATGGCCTTGGGCGCGCGCCGCTCGCAGGTGCTGCTGGCGGTGATGAAACAGGGGCTGGGTCTGGTGGCATGCGGGCTCGCCTTGGGAGCAGTCGGCGCAGCGTGGCAGACCAGCCTGATGCGAAAGCTGCTCTACGGCGTGAAACCCACCGATGCGGGGACCTTCGGCGCGGTAGCTTTCACGCTGCTGGCCGTTGGCGCAATCGCCTGTTACCTGCCGGCCAGAAGGGCCACTCGGATCGACCCCATGCACGCCTTGCGGCATGAGTAGCCCGCGCTCGGGTCGCGAGTGATAATGGAGTGGTATGTCCGAATCTCCTTCCGGCCGCATGCCCGCGCGTGCCAAGGCGCGAGCATTCGTCATGATCACGCTGTGGGTCTCGTGCGTCTTCCTCGCAGCCGGCACCCTGGATTGGGTCTGGGGCTGGGTGTATATAGTTCTCTATGCGTCCAGCATGTCCGCTATCGGGATGATTCTCAAGCGCCACAATCCCGAATTGATAGAGGCGCGCATGCGGTTTCTGCGCACGGACACCAAGCCCTTCGACAAGGTGTTCATGGCGATTTATGTGCCCCTCATGTATGGGCAGAACGTAGTCTGCGGCCTCGACGCGGTGCGATACGGCTGGGCTCCTCTGCCGGCCGCTCTGGCTTACCCCGGCGTTGTCTTATACGTGGCAGGAATGGCTCTGATGACGTGGTCCATGGTGGTCAACCGGCATGCGGAGAGCACGGTACGCATTCAAACGGACCGCGGACACACCGTGGTGTCCACGGGGCCATACCGATGGGTCCGCCACCCCATGTACGTCGGCATGCTGACGATGCACTTGGGCACGCCTCTCGTTCTGGGATCGGCTTGGGGGCTCGCGATCACCGGCCTCATCATTGCGTTGTTGGTCTGGAGAACGGCGCGGGAGGACCGGGCCCTCCAAGGAGAGCTTCCCGGTTACACCGAGTACGCTTCCCGAACACGGTATCGCCTGGTGCCGCAGGTGTGGTGAGAATGGGCTACTCTCCCGCGGCAATTTCGATCCTGCAATAGGTTAAAGTCAATAACGACGGTCAAGGAATGTCATGAGGCCAACCCCTCCAGACGATTCCCGTGTGCCGCACCGAATCCAGTTGGAAAACCTTCTGTCCTTCGGCCCTGACAGTCCCGCATTGGAGTTGGAAAGCTTGAACGTGCTGCCCGGTCCAAATGCCGCGGGCAAATCGGTCGAATGGCGATTTGTGAGGTGTGGTGCGCCGTGGCGGCGGCGCGGCGGAGTGGGTCTGGAAGGGCGGGAAGGGCAAGACTGCGTCGATTTACCTGCTGATTGCCAACCCGAAAGGCCCCCAGCCTTTGCGGCATGTTTTTTCCTTCCGCGCCGATGAACAGGGCTTCGCTTTGCGGGATGAGCGCATCGAGAATAAAGAAGCCCTTCCGCGAGAGCCTCGGCCATACTTCTTCTACCAGTTCCAACAGGGACAGCCTGTAATCAACATCAGGGGTGCCACGAGAGAGCGCAGGCTCGCTCGGGAGACGCTGAACAAAGAACTTTCGATCTTCGCGCAGCGGCGGGACCCGGAGGAGTATCCGGAGCTGGCCTATCTTGCAGACTTCTACAAGAAGATCCGCATCTATCGGGAATGGACGTTCGGCCGCAACAACACGGATTTCCGCGAACCGCAAAAAGCCGACGTTCGCAACGGTCGGCTGGAAGAAGATTTTTCCAACCTTGGACTCTTCTTGAACCGCTTGCAGAAAACGCCCAAAGCCAAGACCGCCATTCTGGACGGCTTGAAAGACCTCTACGAGGGTGTGACTGATTCTCAGTCATCATCGAAGGCGGTGCCGTCCAGGTGTTTTTCATCGAGGGCGATTTCTCCATTCCTGCCACACGACTGCCGGACGGTACACTCCGCTATCTTTGCTTGCTTGCTATTCTTTTCGATCCACAACTCATCGTCACCACGCATTCGGACATCCTGGTCGATGCGATGACGGAGCGCCCG
>DATJWB010000059.1:0-8567 GCA_035501495.1 Bryobacteraceae bacterium
GCTGAGGTTCGAAAAATCGTTGGAGGGCGAAACCACGTTGGCGGCGACATTGGTATTCAGGGTGGCGATCAGCAGCGCGATCAAAGCCACCAATGCCACCACGGGCTGGTTGAACCTGCCCAGCAGCACCACCGGGTCCCAGATCGCTTCGCCGAACAACACCACCGACGCCGACGTCACGGCCACGCCGATGAACGAATAGAGCGTCATCGCGGCGGGCAGTCCCAGCGCCTGGCCCACGGCTTGCGCCCTTTGCGATTTTGCATAACGCGTGAAATCGGGGATGTTGAGCGCCACGGTGGCCCAGAACCCGACCATGCCGGTCAGCGACGGCAAGAAGAATCGGAAAAACGCGCCTGCCGTCTGGAACCTGCTGTGCGACGTCAGCACCGGTCCGAGGCCGCCGGCCTGGCTGGTCACCCACCAGAGCAGCAGCAGCCCGATTCCCAGCATGAACGGCGCGCCAATGCCTTCCAGAAACTTGATGGTCTCGATCCCGCGCGCGATCACCGCGATGTTGAGCGCCCAAAACGCAAAGAAGCAGATCCAGACGCCCCCTGGCAGGTGGGCCGCTCCCGGCCACAGAATCGTAAGCATGGAGTAGATGGCCCGGCCGCCGATCCAGGTCTGTATGCCGAACCACCCGCACGCCACCAGCGCGCGCAGCACCGCCGGAATGTTCGCGCCGCGCACCCCGAACGACGCGCGGACGAACACCGGAAACGGGATGCCGTATTTGGCGCCCGCATGCGCGTTGAGCAGCATGGGAACCAGCACGATCAGGTTGCCCAGCAGGATGGTGAGGATGGCCTGCCACCAGCTCATGCCGCCCGCAATCAGCCCCGAGGCCAGCATATAGGTCGGAATGCACACTGACATCGCGACCCAAAGCGAGACATAGTTGTACAATCCCCACGTTCGCCGCGCCTGCGCCACAGGAGCGAGGTCCCGGTTATACAGAGACGGGTCGTGGTAGCGTAACCCCTGCGCCCCTTGCTCCGGTGTTACTTCCATGCTCCTCCGTGCGCCGTTCGCTTCAGATATTGCCCGCGTCCCGGCTTGCCGAGAAACCGGCCGCGATCGACAATCACTTCGCCGCGGGCAATCACCGTGCGTGCGTTGCCACGCACTTGGAAGCCCTCGAACATCGAATAATCCACCCGCATATGGTGGGTCGAGGCGCTGATGGTGTAGAGCTCGTTCGGGTCCCAGAGCACCAGGTCAGCGTCGCTCGCCGGCGCGATCTCGCCCTTCCTCGGGTACATGCCGAAGATGCGGGCCGGGGCGGTGGACGTGATTTCGACAAACCGGTTCAGCGAAAGCTTTCCGCTGTTCACGCCGTGGTGGTAGATCAACTGCAAGCGGTTTTCGATGCCCGGACCGCCGTTCGGAATCTTCGTGAAATCGTCTTTGCCCAGCACCTTCTGGTCGGCGAAACAGAACGGGCAATGGTCGGTGGAGACCACCTGCAAGTGGTCGTGCTGGAGGCCGTCCCACAGCTTGGGCAGGTTTTCTTTCGAACGCAACGGCGGAGTGAATACGTACTTCGCGCCTTCGAAATTGGGGCGCTCCAACTCGTCGATGGAAAGCAGCAGGTATTGCGGGCACGTCTCGGCGAACGCCGGAACGCCGCGGTCGCGCGCCTCGCGCACCTGGTTGAGTGCGTCCTCGCAAGACAGGTGCACGATGTAGACCGGCGCGCCGGCGATCTCCGCCATGGCGATGGCGCGGTGCACCGCCTCCGCTTCGGCGCGCGGCGGCCTGGTCAACGCGTGATAGATGGGCGCGGTTTTCCCTTCCGCCAGCGCCCGGGCGACAATGACGTCGATCACGCTGCCGTTTTCCGCGTGCATGCAGATGAGGGCGCCGTTTTTGGCGGTTTGGGAGAGCGCCTTGAAGATGGTGGCGTCATCCACCATCAGCACGTTTGGGTATGCCATGAAAAGCTTAAAGCTGGCCACGCCTTCCCGCACCATGTCGTCCATATCTTCCAGGCCGGCGCCGGCCAGGTCCGTGACAATCATGTGCAGGCCGTAATCGATGACGGCGCGTCCCTCCGCCTTCTTCCACCACGTGTCGAGTGCGTCGCGCATGCGCGCGCCACGGGCCTGGATGGCGAAATCGACAATCGATGTTGTGCCGCCGAACGCCGCCGCCCGTGTCCCGGTTTCGAAATCGTCGGCGGACGTGGTGCCGCCGAACGGCATGTCGAGGTGAGTGTGGGCATCGATGCCTCCCGGCAGCACGTAGAGTCCCGTGGCATCGATGGTTCGATCGGCGTCGCGATTCAACCCCGGCGCCACTTCCGCGATTCTGCCATCCTCAATCAGGACGTCGGCCTTGGTGGTCTCGCGAGCCGTGACCACAGTTCCGTTTTTGATGAGCGTGTTCATGACCTGGTACGCTGCTCCCATGATTCGGGCGCCTTCCCCGAATCCACCTGCTCCATCGTGATGCACCCCGGCACCGGGCACACCAGCCAACACAGATTACAGCCGACGCACTCCGCTTCATCCACTTTGGGAATTCGCGAAGGAACTTTCGCCCTTTCCGCATCCAGTTTGGCGATCGGGGTCACCGTGATCCTCGATCGGCTGGCCGCTTCCACCTCCGACGGCGCCGGGTGGCCGTCGAGATGAATGCACTGGTGCGCGCCATCCCAGCACGCGATGTAGCACAAATCGCAGCCAATGCACTTGTCGGCATCGATGCGCGCCACAATCTTGTAGTTCAGATCCAGGCGCTTCCACTCATGTACGCGATCGAGCGAAATCCCGCGAAAATCGTCGAGCGTGTGGAATCCCTTCTCATCCATCCAGTTGCTGAGCCCGTCGATCATGTCCTCGACGATGCGATAACCGTAATGCATCGCAGCCGTGCACACCTGCACGGTGCCGCAGCCCAACAGAATGAATTCCGCCGCCTCGCGCCAGCCCGAAATGCCGCCGATACCGGAGATGGGTAGCCGGACCTCCGGATCGGCGGCGAGCTGCTGCACCAGGTGCAACGCAATCGGCTTGACCGCGGGTCCGCAGTAGCCGCCGTGAGCCGAGAAGCCGCCCACGTTGGGACGCGGGACGAAGGTATCGAGATCGATGCCGGTGATCGAGTTGATGGTGTTGATGGCTGAGAGTCCGTCGGCGCCGCCGCACTTGGCCGCCCGCGCCACCGCGCGGATGTCGGTAACATTGGGCGTGAGTTTCACCAGTACCGGAGTGCGCGCCACTTCCTTCACCCACTCCGTGATCATGCATGAGTAATCGGGCACCTGGCCGACGGCCGAACCCATGCCGCGCTCGCTCATGCCGTGCGGACAGCCGAAGTTCAGCTCGAGGCCATCAACGCCCGAATCCTCCGAGCGTTTGACGATCTCATGCCACGTCTCGCGCTTCGATTCCACCATCAGCGAAGCAATCACAGCGTGATTTGGATAGTGCTTCTTGACCTCCGCGATTTCGCGCAGGTTCACTTCAATCGGGCGATCGGTGATGAGCTCGATGTTGTTCAACCCCATCATCCGCTGGTTGTTCCAATCGACCGAGGAGTAACGCGAGGAGACATTCACGATCGGCTCGCCGATGGTCTTCCACACCGCGCCGCCCCAGCCGGCGTCGAAAGCGCGCATCACCTGTTCACCACAATTCGTGGGCGGGCCGGAAGCGAGCCAGAACGGATTGGGGCAGCGGATTTGGGCGAAATTGGTGGTGAGATCAGCCATGCTGGGCCTCCAGAACGGCAGTCATAGCGATCGCGGCGCGTTTGCCGTCGGCCACGGCATCCACTACTTCCCGGCCACCGTTCACGCAATCGCCACCGGCGTAATAACGGGGATTCGACGTGCGCCCGGTGGGCCGATCGACCTGGATCAAGCCCTTCTGCAGCTCGATGGCGCGGGTGGCGTGCAGCATGTCCGCGAGACGCGACTGCCCGACCGCAGGGATCACCATGTCACAGACGAACTCGAAGTCCGAGCCGGCAACCGGTACCGCGCTGCGCCGGCCGGCGGCGTCGGGTGCGCCGAGCTCAGTTTTGGTGAATTTCACGGCCACCGCCCGGCCCTGGGAACCGACAATCTCAGTCGGCTGCGCCAGCCAGTGGAAGCGGACGCCTTCCACTTTCGAGTGATCGTACTCGGAGCGGAACGCGGGCATTTCGCGCTCGGTGCGGCGATAGAATATGTGGACCTCCTCGGCGCCCAGCCGGCGGGCGGCGTTGGCCGCGTCGATGGCGGTATTGCCCCCGCCGATCACCACCACGCGCCGGCCGACCTCCAAATCGTGCGAGGTCTTGTAGCGCTCAATGAAGCGAAGCGCGTCGATGACGCCGCCCAGGTCTTCCCCCGGAATACCGAGCCGCTGCATGGAGCCTAATCCCAGGCCCAAAAAGATCAGCGCATAGCCGGATTCGAGATCGTCGAGCGACACCCCATCTCCCACCGAGGCTTGCCGGAACTCCACGCCAAGCGAGCGGATCATGTCCACCTCGCGGAGCGAATCGGCCGGCCGCAACTTGTATTCCGCCACGCCGTAGGTGTTGAGTCCGCCGGGCAAGGGCCGGTCGTCGAAAACGGTGACGCGCCACCCGCGCAGGCGAAGCTCGGCCGCGCACGCTAGTGATGCCGGCCCACCGCCGATACACGCGACAGCGGGCGGGTTGGGCCGGCGGTTCGGCTGCGCACCCAATAACTCGCACGCGCCTACCCCTCCCTGCTCCAACGCATGCCGCTGCAGGCGCGCGATCTCGATCGGCTTGCGATTCTGCTGGTGCAGTACGCAGGCTCCCTCGCATAGCACCTCCACCGGACACACGCGCGAACAACTCAAGCCAAGGATGTTCGCGTCCAGAATGGTGCGGGCCGCGCCGCGCAAGTTGCCGCTCGAGATCTTCTTGATAAACCGCGGCACGTCGATATGCGTCGGGCACGCCGCCGCGCAGGGAGCATCGAAGCAGTACAGGCAGCGATTCGCCTCAATCACCGCGGATGGCCCATCGAGAGCCGGATGCAGTTCTGGGAACCGCTGCAGGTTGCGCGGAATCGGTATCATGCCACGGCTCCCAGGCTACGGTCCAGCAGTTCTAGAAACTGGTCCACGTCGCTGCGGCCCACGTTCATCGGCGGTGAGATCCGCAGCACGTTTCCATACATCCCGCCCTTGCCGAGGATGAGGCGATTCTGGCGGGCGGCTTCCAGCACGGCGGCGGTTTGCCCGGGAGCCGGCGCCTTGGTCTGCCGGTCCTCGACTAACTCGATGGCCTGCATCAGCCCCATCCCGCGAACGTCGCCGATCAGCCGGTGCTTCCGCTGCAGCTCCTCCAGGCCCGCGCGCAGATAGCCGCCCGCCTCAGTACAATTCGCCAGCAGGTTCTGTTCTTCGATGTAGTCGATCACGGCCTTGGCTGCGGTCGCGGTGACCGGATTGCCGCCAAAGGTGGAAATGGTAAGGCCGTGAAACGCGTCGGCCACTTCCGGTCTGGCGACTGTCAGGCCGATCGGGCTCCCGTTGGCCAGCCCTTTGGCACCTGTAATGATGTCGGGCACGACCCCGTAGTGCTCGATGCCGAACCACTTGCCGCCGGTCCGGCCCCAGCCGGTCTGCACCTCATCGCTGATGAAAATGCCGCCGTGATCGCGGACAATCTTCTCCACGATTTGGAAATATTCTTTGGGTGGCGTAATGAACCCGCCGACGCCCTGCAGCGGCTCCCCGATGAAGCCCGCGACCTGTCCTCCGGTCGAGCTGCGGATCAGCTCCTCCATGTCCCGCGCGCAACGCACCTCGCAATTGGGGTAAGTCAGACCGAAAGGGCAGCGGTAGCAGTATGCGTTGTGCGCGTGCACCACGCCGGCCTGCGGCGGTCCAAGCCGCCACGCGGACTGGCCCGTGAGCGCCATCGCGACGGCAGAGCGCCCATGGTAGGAGTGGCGCAGCGCCACGATTTCGCCGTTGCCCGTATAGCAACGCGCCGCCAGAATAGCCGTCTCATTGGCTTCCGTGCCGCTATTGGTAAAGAACGATTTCGTAAGACGCCCGCCGGGAGTGAGACCGGCGATCCGCTTCGCCAGCGCCGCCTGCGGCTCGTTCAAGAACAGCGTGGAGACGTGTTGCAGCGTATCGAGCTGCTTGTGCACAGCCTCGTTCACTTGGGCATTGCAGTGCCCTACACTCACCGTGACGATGCCGCCGAAGAAGTCCAGGTACTGGTTGCCGTCGGCGTCCCAGAGGTATTGGTCTTTGGCTCGCGCCACCACCAGCGGTTCCTTGTAGTAATGAAAAACCGCGGGGAAAATGAACTCCCGCTGGGCCAGGATGATTTCGTCCTTCGTCATGGTTGAACCAGGGGCTGATAGAGGTCGGGCCGCCGGTCGCGGAAGAATTGCCATGTCTTTCGTACCTCCGAGATCATGTCGAGATCGAGATCGGCCGTGAGGACCTCATCGCGATCGCGGGACGCCTGCGCCACAATTTGGCCGCGCGGATCGCAAAAATAGCTGGAACCGTAGAATTCACCGATGTTCCAGGGAGCCTCCATGCCCACGCGGTTGATGGCCGCGATGAAATACCCGTTGGCCACCGCGTGCGCGGGTTGCTCAAGCTTCCAGAGGTATTCGCTGAGGCCAGCTACCGTGGCCGACGGGTTGAATACAATCTCGGCACCGTTCAGACCGAGGGCGCGGGCACCCTCGGGAAAATGCCGGTCATAACAGATGTAGACACCGACCCGGGCAAATCCCAGGTCGAACACCGGGTAACCGAGGTTGCCCGGCCGGAAATAGAATTTCTCCCAGAACCCGGGAGCCACGTGCGGGATGTGGGTCTTGCGATACTTGCCGAGGTAGGTGCCATCATTGTGAATGACCGCGGCAGTGTTGTAGTAGACGCCCTCCTGCTCGCGCTCATAGATGGGGACGATTAGCGCTATGTGATGCTGGCGCGCCTGCTCCTGCATCAGGTGGATGGTGGGTCCGTCCGGAATGGGCTCCGTAAAGTCGTACCAGCGTACGGTTTGTTCGGCACAGAAGTACGGCCCGTAAAAGATCTCCTGCAGACAGACGATCTGGGCACCGGCCGCGGCCGCCTGGCGGATATACTCCAGGTGCTTGCCGACCATGGCCTGCTTGGTTTCCTCCATTGAGGCACCGGGCGCCGCAGCATTGGACGCCTGGATCAAGGAGCAGCGAACGGGACGGGGCATGACTCTCCTTAACCGCAAGACAGCGATGGGGCTTATTATGATGCGTCCCGCGCAAAGGCGCAAGTGTCTCCGCAATCCGGTGTCTCCAATCCGGTCTCCCCAATCCGGCGATCTGCGAAGCGTGCGTCGACTGTGGACGCGGATTAGTCCTCATCAGTCGGGCTCGATCTTCCGGAGGAGCGGCGGGAGGCATGGCTGGTTGGTCTGGAATCGAAACACGCAGACCTTTTGCCGACGCTTCGGGAACTCCTGGCCCAACCTAAGCCGGACTTCCGCCGAACGCTACCGGAAATCGGCGACGATCCGGGGGAGACGCCCTGCGCACCGGGATCGTTCGCGCCGGGCATGCTGGCTGGACCATATCGACTCGAGCGCGAGTTGGGCCGGGGTGGCATGGGTGTGGTCTGGCTCGCCACGCGCGCGGACGGTTCGCTGAAACGCCAGGTGGCTCTCAAGTTTCCGCTCCTGTATCTGGACAGCCAGACGCTGGCGAACCGGTTTACGCGGGAGCGCGACATTCTGGCGAAGCTTGAAGATGCGCGTATCGCGCGCCTCTAGGATGCGGGTGTGAGCGCCCAAGGGCAGCAGTTTCTCGCGTTGGAGTATGTCGAGGGCGAACCGGTCACCGAGTATTGCGACCACCACGGGCTGGACATTCGCGCGCGCTTGAAGTTGTTCTTGGAGGTACTGCGCGCGGTTCAATACGCCCATGCCAATCTAGTGGTGCACCGCGATCTGAAGCCACCTAACATTTTGCTTACAAGCGCGGGGCAGGTGCGCCTGCTCGACTTCGGCATCGCCAAGCTACTGGAAGAGGGCGAGGCGGCCGAGACCGAGATTACGCAGCTCGCAGGACGCGCGCTGACGCCGGATTACGCCAGCCCGGAACAGATCGCGGGCCAGGCGACTACCACCGGCGCAGACGTTTATTCCCTGGGCATCCTGCTTTACGAACCGCTGACGGGAAGCCGCCCTTACGGGCTTAGTCGGGGCGCCTCCGCCGGCGATATGGCGGCGACCGTTCTGGGCGTCAACCCAACGTGACCCAGCCAGGGAGCGATAGACGAATCGAAGGCGCGCATTCGCGGCGGCTTCACTGTAAAAAAACTGGCGGCAGCTCTGCGCGGAGATCCGGACACGATAATTCTGAAGGCCATCCGGAAAGAACCGCACGCCCGATACTCCACCGTCGATGCTTTCGCGCAGGACATCGAGAGATACCTGAGCGGGCAACCGGTGCTGGCGCGTCCCGAGAGCCGGCGGTACCGGGCGCGAAAATTCGTTATGCGTAACAAGCCCGCGGTTTCGGCGGCGGTGACTGTCGCGCTGGCTTTGGCCGCTGGCGCGGGTCTCGCGCTGTGGCAGGCGCATCG
>DATJWB010000060.1:0-42841 GCA_035501495.1 Bryobacteraceae bacterium
CAACCGCAACCGCCTGAACTACCGGTCGTTCATGGAGTACACCAACGGCATCATCACGGACTACGGCAACCACCGCTTCGACTCCGTGCACCAGATCATGGGGGTGGAGCGCCCGGCGACCGCCGTTTCGTCGGCGGTGCGCTTCGACAAGACGCGGGCCGGCGACATCTACGACATGCAGACCTGCATCTTCGAGTATCCGAATTTCATTCTGAATTACGAGGCCTGCAACTATAACGGCCACGGCTTGGGCGGCCGCACTGAAGGCATACGATATTACGGCATGATGGGCCCGGAGGACCGCCCGCACGGGATGGCGTTTTACGGCACCGAGGCGGCGCTGTTTGTAGACCGCCTCGGAATGGAGCTTTACCCCGAGCCGAAGCCAGTGGAGCGCGGCGCGGGACGCAGTCCGGGGCGCGGCAGAACCTGGCAGCCGCGCATGGAGAAGATCAAGGTCAACGAGGACGAGCCCACCCCGCTGCACACCAAGAACTTCGTGGACTTCGTCCGCGCCCGCAAGGAGCCGTTCGCGAACATCGACGTGGGCGTTCGTGCGACGACGGTGGGCTGCATCGGCAACGTGGCGTATTGGACGGGCCGCAAGGTGAAGTGGGACAGCGAAGCGCGCGTCTTTTCGGGCGATGCGGACGCAAACCAGTTCCTCTTCCGCCCGTATCGCAAACCCTGGGACCTGGCCAAGGTCGATTCCTGATGCGCCGCGGGCGCTCATGCCCACTGCACCAGCCTTCCCGAAGCTCCAAAAGATGCGTAACAAAGCTCCTTTGGCGCCACCCTAACCCTTTTCCGCCAAACGACCGATAAGAAAGCTGAGCCCTCAGATTCGAGTGGCGAGATATGGATCCATACACCGGTCAAGCTGACCTCCAGACCGCGGGCCTGACGGCTGCCATCGAGCAAGCCTCTGAAGCCATTGTCATTACGGATGCCGCCGGCACGATTCAGTATGTCAACCCGGCATTTACCCGCATGACCCAATACACCAGGGAGGAAGCAGTCGGGCAGACGCCCCGAGTCCTGAAATCCGGCCGGCAGGATGAGGAATACTACCGCACCATGTGGGCCACTATCGCGTCGGGGCAGGTGTGGCGCGGCGAGCTGATCAATCGCCGCAAAGACGGCACCCTGTACACCGAGGAGATGAGCATCACGCCGGTCCGGGCTCCAGGTGGCGAAATTAACAGCTACATCGCGATCAAACAGGACGTCACGGAGCGGCGCGCCGGCGAGACGGCCCGGAAGATTCTGGAGGCCATTGCGGAGGGTTCCGACGACGCGATGCTGGTCCACACGCCGGAAGGTATCGTGGTTTCGTGGAACCGCGGTGCGGAAGCCGTCTTCGGCTACTCCCCGGACGAAATGATCGGACAGCACCTATCCAAGATCGTCGGTCCCGAACGGCAAAGCGGCATGGCCAAGGTCCTGGAACAGGTCCTACGAGGCCAGGTTGTCTCACAGTATGAGGACTGGGGCATCCGGAAGGATGGGTGCCGTGTCTATGTTTCAGTGACGGCATACCCGATTTTCAACTTTCTGGGCAAAGTAACGGCCGTCTCCGTCGTCGTTCGCAATGTTACGGAGCGGAAGCGGGCGGACGAGACCCGTGGGCTTCTGGCGTCGATTGTGGAATCATCGCACGACGCGATTCTGTCGGAAACGCTCGACCGCGTCATCGTGAGCTGGAATCGTGGTGCCGAGTTGCTCCTGGGATACACGGCCGAGGAGGTCATCGGGAAGAAAGCCACCATGTTTGTTCCACCGGACCACATCGACTGCGTGGAACAATTCTTCGAGACGATCCGGAGCGGCGGCGCGGCCGGCACTGTAGAAACCGTCCGGCAAGGTAAGGACGGCCGGCTGGTGGACGTCGCTCTTTCGATCTCCCCCGTGCGGAACTCGGCGCACGAACTGGTCGGCGTTTCGGTGATCGCGCGCGACATTAGCGAACGCAAACGCACCGACGCAGCTTTGCGCGAATCCGAAGAGCGCTTCCGGATCATGGCCGACAGTTGCCCGACCATGATCTGGGTGACCGACGCTCAGGGCGATGTGCAGTTCGTCAACCGAAAGTACCTGGAATTCTTCGGGAAGACGTACGAACAGGCGGAAGGGGGCAATTGGCAGCCGCTGATCCACCCGGACGATATACCCGCCTATATCGAACCATTCCTGAACGCGGTGCGAGACCAGGCGTCCTACTCGGGTGAGGCGCGGGTCGTGCGGGGCGATGGCCAGTGGCGATGGGTGATTTCGCATGGTGAGCCCCGGTGGTCGGCGCACGGCAGGTTTCTCGGCCATGTGGGCACCACCGCCGACATCACCTACCGCAAGGAGGCAGAGGAGTCCGTCCGCGCGAGCGAGGAGAAATTCCGCCAGTTCGCCGAAAACGTGCACGAAGTTTTCTGGATGATGAACGCCGAAGGCACCGAAGTTCTCTATGTCAATCCCGCGTACGAAATCATCTGGGGAAGAACCTGCGACAGCCTCTACCGGGATCCGATGTCGTGGGCCGAAGCCATTCCGCCGGAGGACCGGGAGCGTGCCCACGCAGCCTTCCAACGACTAATGTGCGGTGACTCCATCGACTCCGAATACCGGATTCGAACGCCGGAGGCTGTGGAGCGGTGGATCCTGGACCGCGCTTTCCCGGTGCGCGACGAGTCCGGCCGGGTGATCCGGGTGGTGGGAATCGCCGAGGACATCACCGAACGAAAGCGCTACGAGCAGGAACTGGTGCGCGCCAGAAAGGCGGCCGATGCCGCCAACCAGGCGAAGAGCAGTTTCCTGGCCAACATGAGCCACGAGATCCGCACCCCGATGAACGGCGTGCTGGGCATGCTGCACCTGCTTCTGGAGACCGAACTGTCGCCCACCCAGAAACGATATGCGGAAATAGCCAACACCAGCGGCAAAGCCCTGCTCTCGCTCATCGACGACATCCTCGATCTCTCCAAGATCGAAGCCCGAAAACTCGCGCTGGAGAGCACGAATTTCCATCTCCGGCGAACCATGGAGGACGCCGTGGAGTATCTGCGGGCCCAGGCAGACGCCAAGAGTCTCGGCTTCTTTTGGCACGTTGGCGACGATCTTCCCGAACTGGTCAGCGGCGATCCTCATCGCCTCCGCCAGGTCCTGGTCAACCTGGTATCGAATGCCATCAAGTTCACCGAGCGAGGTGCGGTGATGGTCGAAGCGAGGCTGGAAAGCCTGACTCCAGGAGAAGTCAGAGGCCGCTTTACGGTAACCGACACTGGCATCGGCCTCGCTGCGGAGCAGTCCTCCAGGCTCTTCTCCCCGTTTGTTCAGGGAGACTCTTCGACCACCCGCAGGTACGGTGGCACGGGCCTTGGCCTGGCGATCTCCAAACAACTGGTGGAGATGATGTCCGGCGAGATCGGGGTCGAGAGCCGTTTGGGTGAAGGCTCCACTTTCTGGTTCACCGCGACCTTCGGGACCCCGCCTTCGGGAACGAAGGTCGATTTGCCGCCGTCTGCTGCCGGACGCCCCGCTGCGGAGCCCAACGTGGTCAGCTTTCGGAAACCTCCGGTTCAGCCCCGTTCCTGCCGGCTGGCCCGGATCCTCGTGGTCGAGGATAACGCCACCAACCAGCTCGTGATGCTGGCCCAACTGGAGAAGCTGGGGCACCGGGCGACCGCGGTTGCCGATGGCGCGCAGGCCCTCGAAGCGCTCCGACGGGAGAGTTACGATCTCGTCCTGATGGATTGTCAAATGCCCGTAATGGACGGTTATGAAGCCACCCGCCGTATTCGTCAATCCGACCAGCGGGGAATTCCGATCATCGCCGTTACCGCTCATGCCATGTCCGGCGACCGGGAAGAATGCCTCCGGGCGGGTATGAACGACTACCTCGCCAAGCCCGTCGCCATTCATGCCCTGGCGACCACTCTCACCCGCTGGCTGGATTCGCAGACCCGGCGCGATGGTGCTCCCTCTGCTGTGGGGAGTGGGCACGAATCGTCTTCCAACACGTCGCCGCTAATCGAATCCTTCAACGAGGAATTACTCTTGCGGTGGACGATGCACGATCGGGAGCTGGCTGCCAGGATCCTCAAGGGCTTCCTCTCGGGCTGCCCGTCCCAACTGGAAACCCTGCGAAGGCGGGTCGAGGAAGCCGATGCGGCCGGCGCGGGCGACGAGGCAGGTGCCCTCAAGGGCGCGGCGGCCACGGTGGCGGCGAGCGGTCTGCGCGCCATTGCCCTGGAGATCGAGGGTGCCGGAAAAGCCGGCCGGCTGGACCGTGTCAGCGAACTGTTGCCTCGCGCCGTCGAAGAATTCCAACAGCTGAAGCGCTGCGTAGAACGTGCCGGATGGAGCTGAATATATGAAAAGTCTGGTTGTGGATGACGATTTTGCAAACCGCCTCCTGCTCAACACCTTTCTCGGCCGGTACGGCGAGTGTCACATCGCCGTCAACGGGCGAGAGGCCGTGGAGGCCTTCCGTAATGCTCTCAACATGGGCAAGAGATACGACTTGATCTGCCTCGACATCATGATGCCCGAGATGGACGGCCAGACCGCGCTTCACGAGATCCGGGAACTCGAAGCCAATGCGGGCTTCTTCGCGAATCCCGTCAAGGTCTTCATGACCACCGCTCTCGATGACGACGAAAATGTCGTCGAGGCGTTCCAAGGCTTGTGCGATGCCTACCTGCTCAAGCCGATCAAGCCGCCCCGCCTGCTCGAGGAGCTGAAGGCCTTTGGCCTGGTGTCGTAGCGCGGTTTCCGACCTATTGACACTCTATAGGAACGGCGGTAATCTCGTATAGAGCTTCTATACGTATGCCGACGAACCTCCTCCAAGGCACGCTCGACCTGCTCATCCTCAAAACGCTCGCTCTCCAGGAACTCCACGGTCTGGGCATCTCGCAGCGCATCGCGCAGATCACGAACCAGACCTTCGACGTCAAGCCGGGGTCGCTCTTCCCTGCCCTGCACCGCATGGAGGAAGCCGGGTGGCTGAAGTCCTACTGGGGAGAGTCCGAGAATAACCGGCGCGCCAAGTATTACCGCCTCACCCCCGCGGGCCGCGCCCAACTCAAGGCCGAGGCCGACGAGTGGCAGAAGATTTCGCTCGCCATGGCGAACGCCCTCCAATCCACCTGAAATATTCTGCCATGCCGCTGCTGTCGCGCCTGCTCAGTCTTCGGCGGAATCTCTTCGACAAGCCCCGCGTCGAACGCGACTTGGATGAGGAACTGCGCACGTACCTGGATCAATTAATCGGCCAGAAGGTTCGCTCCGGCACGGATTATGCCGCGGCCCGCCGTGAAGCCCTGGTCGAAATCGGCGGCATGGAGCAGATCAAGGAAGAGGTTCGGGGAATCAGGATCGGAAATATGCTCGAAAGCACGCTGCACGACCTTCGCTTTGGTTGTCGAACGCTCTCCAAGAGCATTGGCTTCACGGCAGTTGTCATCCTGGCGCTGGCCTTGGGAATCGGCGCCAACACCGCCATGTTCAGCGTGGCGTACGGCATCCTGATGCGCCCGCTGCCCTATCCGGATGCGGACCGCGTGGCCTTGGTCTACATGCATTTTTCCCCGCAGAACTTCGACCGCGGCACGATGTGCATCGCGGACTACCAGGATTGGAAGGCGCAGAACCACGCCTTCCAAGAGCCGTCGATCTTCTCCAGCCGGCGCATGGATCTGACGTCGACCGGAGAGCCCGAGCAGGTGCAGGGCGCCTTCGTCAGCGCCGGGTTCTTTTCCACGATGCAAGTGGCGCCGCTCATCGGCCGCGTCTTCCTGCCGGGAGAAGACCGCCCGAATTCGGCCTCCGTGGCGGTTCTCAGCGAGCCGCTCTGGCGCCGCCGGTTTTCGGCCAGCCCGGCGGTCCTCGGCCAGACCATCCTGGTGAACGGCGCGCCCGCCACCATCATCGGGGTGATGCCTGGCGCGTTCCGCTTTCCGCGCGCCACGACCGAGCTCTGGACTAACCTGCAAGTCGTTCCCCCGACGCGCCGCGGTCCGTTCTTCTATCGCGGCGTGGCGCGCCTGAAGCCCGGCGTCACGCTGGAACAGGCGCAGCGCGATACCAATGCCATCGGACAGAGCATCATGCGCGAGAACGCGTATTACCGCAACCTCACGCTTCCGGTGGAGCGGCTGCGCGACGCCATCGTGGGGGATGTACGCACGCCGCTCGAGGTGCTGATCGGAGCCGTCGGCCTGGTGCTGCTGATTGCCGTGGTGAACGTTGCGAATCTCATGCTGGCGCGCTCCACCACGCGCGAAGGTGAGATGGCCCTGCGGCTGAGTCTGGGCGCCGGGCGCGCGCGGCTCGTGCGGCAGTTGCTCACGGAAAGCCTTTTGCTCTCGGCCGGCGGCGCCATCGCCGGGCTGCTGGTCTCCTATGGCGGCATCCAGCTCGTGCGGTCGTGGAATCCGGGGAACCTGCCGCTCATCGAATCCGTGCGACTCGATGCCCACGCACTCGGCTTCATGCTGCTGGCGGCGCTCGCCACGGGGCTGGCCTTCGGTCTTGCGCCGGCGCTCCACAGCATGCGCGCCGATCTCAACTCGACCCTCAGGGAAGGCGGCCGCGGCTCGCGCGCCGGATCCGGCAGCGCGCGGCGGCAATCCCGTATGGTGCTGGTCGTTCTGGAGGTCGCCCTGTCCGTGATGCTGATGGCCGGCGCCGGTCTGCTGCTCCGCAGCCTCGGTCACCTGGAGCAGGTCACGGGAGGATTCGCCGCCCCCCCGCGCGAGATCCTGACTTTCGCCATCTCGCCCAGCGGCCCGCGCTATAACGAGGAGGCGCGGCTGCGGACACTCTACGACGACATGCTCGAACGCGCGCGCCGCGTGCCGGGCGTGGAATCGATCGCCACCACGGACAGCCTGCCTCCGGACCGCCAGGCCGACGCCGATACGTTCATGATCGAAGGGCAGGTGCTGGCTCCCGGCGAATCCAACCCCGCGGTCTCAGTCGTCGTCGCGAGCGCGGATTACTTCACGACGATGCGAATTCCGCTCCTCAAAGGCCGCCTCTTCACGGTACAAGACAGGCAGGAGTCCGCTCCTGTGGCCATCATCAGCGAAAGCCTGGCGCGGCACTTCTTTACCGATCGGGATCCGATTGGCCAGCACATCAAATGGAGCGGGCCGGACAACCAGGTGCCGTACATGCAGGTGGTGGGCGTGGTGGCCGACGTCAAGTACACTGGCCTCGCGAGGGACACCGACGACGCCTACTATATGGCGTCCAGCCAGGTGGTCAAGGACCGTCGCGCGTACCTGGTGGTCCGCTCCCGCCTGGGAGGCGCGATCGCCCCGTCTGTGCGGCGCGCGATCCAGGCGGCCGACCCGGGCGTGACCGTCAACCAGGTCGAAACCATGCAGCAGAGCCTGGCCCAGGCAGTCGCCCTGCCGCGTTTCGACACCATGCTGTTGTCGGCATTCGCCGGCGCGGCGCTGCTGCTGGCGGCGGTCGGAATCTACGGCATCATTGCCTACTCGGTGGCGCAGCGCACTCACGAGATCGGCGTGCGCATGGCCCTGGGAGCGGGGGAGACGAGCGTGCTCGCAATGGTTGTAAGGCAGGGCGCGATGCTCGCCCTGACCGGAATCCTGCTCGGCCTGATCGGCGCGTTCGCTCTCACGCGGCTCATGTCCGGTCTGCTGTTCGGGGTCGGCAGCACCGACCCGCTGACCTTCGCCGCCGTGTCTCTCGGGTTGCTGGCGGTGGCGTTATTCGCCAGCCTTGTACCCGCAGTCCGCGCCGCTCGCATCTCTCCCATGGCCGCGCTGCGCTGCGAATAGTGCGGCGGCCGTCACTTGTCGTCGTCCGGATCGGTGGCCTTGCGCTTGTCGTTGAGGAAGAAGTTGGCGTTCTTCGGAGCCGCGATCGGCTGGAACGCGCGCGGCGCCTTCGTCAGGTCGTAAAACAGCGTGAAGTCGCTCGAGGAGCGCTCGTCGGCGAAGTGCAGCGAGCCCTGCACGATCCCGAAGTTGTGCTCCAGCAGCCTCAGAATGCTGCCGAAGTCGTGGCGGACATCGTTGATGTAACCCTTCGGGGTGTAAGCGGAGACGAAGATCAGCGGGACGCGAAAACCGTACTGATAATCGCCGAACGGCTGCGGCAGGAAGCTGGGCGCTTCGTGGTCGTACCAGCCGCCCCAATCGTCCCAGGTGATCACGATGGCGGTGTTGTCCCAGTATCCGGTGTTGTTGTCGCAGGTGGTGCTGGCGCCGATCGCGTTGACGATCGATGCCACCCACGAGGGTCCGCCGCCGTCGTTGACGTGGGCGTGGTCGGAATTCGCGCCGGTCGGGATCACCCAACTGATCGACCGCAGGTTGCAACTGGCGATGTCGCGCAGCACATCGGCGGGCGTCAGGTCCACGTTATTGTTCCAGTCGCTGCCGTCGCACTTCCCGCCCATGCCGGTGGACTGACAGATGTGCTGGATGGCATTGGGTGCAGTCCAGATGGAGCCGGGGCTGGGCGCGTAATACCGCCACGTCAGGTTGGAGTGCAGCAGGTCGGCCATGGTGGAATGCTCGAAGCACGGGTAGATCTTCTGGTTCTCGCCGGTGGGATCGATCAACTCCACGGTGGTACCCGGAGGGGCAGCGCACCCGGCCACCTTGCTCGCTCCGGAGATGTTCTCGGATGCATAGATCCCGGCCTTATCGTCGGCCGCGCTCGGCGCCGAGGTACCGCCGAAGATGAACTGGTGCGCCGGGAAACTCGGCCCCTGGTTGGTCTGGAACATCATGTTGGCCCAGCCGTACTGCGTGGCCAGATCGAGATAGGGGTTCAGCAGGCCCTTGGAATTGTCTACATAGCGGAACTGCGCCCTGGGGGAGCAGGATCCGGAGCAGGCGATTTTGGCGGCGCCATCCATCTGGCAGGCTCCCGCGGAGTTCGCATCGCACATCTGCACGAAGGCGGTGTGGGCGTGGCTGAGGTCGTACTTATTGGCCAGCGCCACGGGGGACGGCTGCGTGACTCCCGTGGGCGAGGTTTTGTCCAGCCAGTTCATGGTCTGAATATCGTATTTCGGAATAGCCGTCGCAGCCGGGTTGTTCGGCGTTTCACCGCAGGAACCGGCGGTTCCGTAGGGCGGGCTGCAGAGGCCTTGGAAAAGGTTGTCGGGGGTCCGATTCTCCTGCACGATCACGACGATGTGCTGAAAGCTGGGAATCTGCGCGTTGAGGGCCACACAGGCACACCAGGCGGGCAACAGGCATTGGGCGATGCGATTCACTTCTCTCCTCCTTCCGATTCGTCGGTGGAACGCGCGTTCTCCAACTATTCGATGAACCCGGGCGAGGCCCCCGCAGTTGCGCGCGAAAAACGGCGGTGGCGCGGTAGGTGTTCCAAACGAGTACTATATGCCGGGTGTGAAAACTCACGAAGGGAGAATCGGACCCGGCTGCATTAGAATGGAACCCATGCGTCGTTTCGTTCCTGCCATCCTTGTGTTCTCTGTGGCTGCCGTCGCGGCGGTCACCCGCGTCGACATTACCGAACGCGGGCCGGTCGCGGCCTTCCCCGGATACGAGCGCGTCGTTGGGAAGATCCATTTCGCGGTGGATCCCAAGCTGCCCGCCAACCGCATCATCGCCGATATCGACCTCGCGCCGCGCAACCAGCAGGGGTTGGTAGAGTTCTCGGCCGACCTGTATCTGCTGAAGCCCGCGGATCCGGCCAAGAGCAACGGAACCGCGCTGCTGGAGATCTCCAATCGCGGTGGAAAGGGAAGCACGGCGATGTTCGGCCTCGGTGGACGCCCGGACCCCAAGACTGCCCAGGAATTGGGCGATCCACTGCTCTTCGAGCAGGGATTCACGCTGGTCTGGGTTGGATGGGAATGGGACGTGCCCGCCCGCCCCGGAATGATCAGGCTCGACGCGCCCAAAATTCCGGGGCTCACCGGCCTGGTGCGCTCCGAGATCGTGACCAGCCAGCGCACCAACCGTGCCTCTCTGGGCGACCGCGCGCAGACGCCTTACGCCGTGGCCGATCCGGATTCCGCGACTCTCACGGTCCGCGACCGCCCGGACGGGGCGCGCACCACCATCCCGCACAGCCAGTGGCGCCTGACCGATGACGGCGGCGGTGTGGAATTCGAATCGGGCTTCGTTCCCGGCCGCCTCTACGAGGTCATCTACAAGGGCAAGGATCCGGCGGTGGTCGGGCTGGGCCCGGCGGCCATCCGCGACTACATCTCGCACCTCAAGCAGTCGGGTGAAGTGAAGCGCGCCATCGGGTTCGGCGTCTCGCAAAGCGGCCGCTTCATGCGCACGTTCCTGTATTACGGATTCAACGAGGACGAGAAGGGCGGGCGCGTATTCGATGGAGTATGGGCGCACGTGGCGGGCGCCGGGCGCGGTAGTTTCAATCACCGCTTCGCGCAGCCCTCGCGCGACGGCCATCCGCGGCTGAATCTCTTCTATCCCACCGACCTGTTTCCGTTCACCGATGAAGCCGAGACCGATGCCGGCGTGACAGGTTCGCTGCTGGCGCGCACCGTAAAGGCCAACGTGGTGCCCAAAATCTTCTACACCAACGGTTCGTACGAGTATTGGGGTCGCGCGGCGGCGTTGATTCACACCAGCCCCGATGGCCAGCGCGATTTCGGTCCGGCGGCGGACACGCGGGTCTACTACCTGGCGGGCACGCAGCACGGCGCCAACGCCAACCCGGTGGTCCACAACACCGAGAACCGCGCCAATCCGCAGGATTACCGCTACCTGATGCGGGCGCTGCTGGTCGATATGAATGCGTGGATCACGAGCGGCGTGCGACCGCCCGATTCCAGGATCCCCCTGGTCGCCAAGGATGAACTGGTGGCGCCGGCGGCACTGGCGTTTCCGAAAATCCCGGGCGTGCACGTACCCAAAGAGCCTTATATGGCCTATCGCCTGGACTTCGGACCTGAATTTCTCACCAAGGGCATCGTGGCCTTCGAACCTCCCAAAGTCGGCAAGCCGTTTCCGATCCTGGTGCCGCAAGTGGACTCCGACGGCAACGAGACTTCCGGGATCCGTCTGCCCGATCTTGCGGTTCCGCTGGCGACCTATACCGGCTGGAATCTGCGCGCCGGCGAGATTGGCGCTACCGACGTCGCGATGGACATGGTCGGATCGTATCTGCCCTTCGCGCGCACGCGCGGCGAGCGGGACAAGAGCGGAGACCCGCGGCCATCCATTGAAGAGCGATACCACAGCCGGGAGGAGTACGTGAAGCAGATCACCGCCACGGCGAAGAAGTTAGTGGAGCAGCGATTCCTGCTGGAGCGCGATGTCCCGGCGCTCGCCGCGCGAGCCGCGGCACGCTGGGACGCGCAATAGCGTGGCGCGGCCACTCGTGCCCGCCGGGCGTTTAACGTTGCTTCCGGCGAAGGGGTCTCGAGGCAGCCTCGAGAGACCCCGCCGCTTCGAGTGCAGAAACGTGCCGCTCTGGACATGATTTTGATGAACGCCCAAAAGGCGCCCCGATGAGTCGGGGCGCTGCCGACACGAGTGTCCGCGCCACATCGCGCCCGAAGACCAACGGGTTGTCAGGGATTTTTGTGCCGGTTGACTGCGCCACATTTCGGTCTTATCGTGCCAGTTGCACGAATGGGTCGATATCGCCTTGTGCCATGGAAAGGGCGAGTAGCGCCCGCCAGATGGAGAGGCGGGCAAGCGCGTCGTCGATTTCGGCCTGCGTGAGCAGGCGTTGCGCCTCGGCGACTTCCACGATGGTGCCTAATCCCGCTTTGTACCTCGCAGTGGCCTGCTGTTCGGTGTCGCGCGCGGCCTCGAGCTGGATGGGCGTGTTCGCGGCCACGCGCCGTGCTCCTGCCAGCATGGCCTGAGCGCGGGCTACCTCGCCGGTCAGGTCCTGCAGAATTTGATCGTAGCGGGCTTGTTCGGCGCGCTCGCGATGCACCTCCACTTCCTTCCGCGCCTTGAGCGAAGGCAGGTCGAACATAGGAAACGTTACGCTCATGCCGATCGCCCAATTCTGGATGTTGGGGCCAAGTCCGCTGGCGGCTCCTCCCGTGGAGCCATTGGGCTGAATGCCCGTGCCGCGAGCGTACGTCGCGCCCTGCAGGTTGAAGCGGGGATACCAGGAACGGTCGAGAACTTTTTGCTGCGCCTCCACTTCCGCCACCGCGACTTTCTGTGCTTGCGCCAGCGGATGCCCGGCGACAGGACGGCCGGAAAGCCCGGCGCCGGCGGTGGGCGCCGGGTCGAGCAGTTTGCCGGGCAGGATGGAGATTTCCGAGGGCTGCATCCCCAATACCTGCGCGAGCGCGGCTTGCCCGACATCCACCGACTGCTGGGCCTGGATGAGCTGCGTTCGGGCCAGCGCCAGTTCGGCGCGTGCGCGCGACGCTTCGGCACCGGGGCGGAGTTCACTCTTCACCAGGGCGTCCACCACCGTAGATAGCACCCGGGCGCGCTCAGCGCCGGCGGCTGCCGCCGTCACGGTCTGCTGCGCCGCGAGGATCGTGAGGTACGCGTCGGCGGCGGCAGACACGGCTTCGAGGCGGGTGACGGCGACCTGGGCGTTGGCATGGTTACGGGCGGCTTGTGCAGCTTCCAGGTTTGCATGGCGCAGACCAAAATCGAAAGGCTCCCATTGGACCAGGGCGCCCACTACCGTTCCCCAGACGCTGTCGAGCGAGTTCGTGCCAACGACCGGGCCGGTGATGGAGGGGTACAGACCCGATTGTGGCATCACCAGGCCGAAGATGTTGTTGTGAGTGGCGCGATTGAGCTGCGCACTGACGTCGGCTCGCGGCAGAAAGGCGGTGCGCGCCAGATTGACGCCCGCCGCGGCGGCGGCCACCTGCTCGAGCGAAGCACGCACCGCTGGATACCGGGTGGCTGCAATCTGCACGGCTTGTTCCAGGGTCATTTGCGAAAACGCGGCGGATGAAGGAAAAAACAGCAGGGTCAAACGCAGAACGGTTCTCAGCATGGATATACCAGTATGGTACGCCGACCTGCTTTGGTATCCTGCCCACGGGAGGAGATCCATCTTGCAAGAAGATCGCGAGCCGAAACTGCCCGTCACGCAGATCTCTGCCGGCGCTCGGGAGCCGTTCATCGGGGTCTGGAGACTGATTGCTCACCGGCACGTGTCCGCCGGCGGCGAGGTGAAATTTCCGTATGGTGATAGCCCCATTGGACGCCTCACCTACGACCGGGCGGGCCGTATGTCGGCGCAACTCATGCGGCCCGGCAGACGCTGTTCCCTTCCACCCGGCGTTCCGTTTACGGTCGGCAACGCCTCCGACGAGGAGCTTCGCGAAGCGGCGTCAGGATTCACGGCGTATTACGGAACGTACGACATCGAGGAAGCCTCCCGGAAAGTCATCCATCACGTTCAGGCCTGCTTGATACCCAGTTGGGTGGGCTCGGATGTGACACGCAACTTCCGATTCGAGGCCAATCGCCTGATTCTCGGCGCCGGCTTGTCGGGGGCCACGTTCGAGTTGATCTGGGAGCGGGAACCGGATTGAGTACAGGGCCGCGAGAAGGCTGCGCGACGTCAGGCGGCCAATACCTCGGAGGGCGGCGGCATGCCCCGGCGGGCGAACTGAATCACACCGTCTTTGCCGATCAGATAGACCGTGCGCTTCACAATCAGGCCGTTGCAATGATACAGCTCGGCCACCTTCTGGCTCTCATCTACCAGAAGCGGAAAAGGGAATTTGAACTTGTCGCGGAATTTGCCGTGGCTGCGCGCGCTGCCCGGATTCACGCCGAACACCTCGACGCCGGCGGCGCGGGCCTGGCTCCAGTCGTCGCGAAACTGGCACAGTTGTTTGGTGCAGCCGGGCGTGTCGTCGGCGGGATAGAACACCAGCACCACGCGCTTGCCTCTCAGGGCGGAGAGGGTGACCGTGCTGCCGGATTCGTCGGGCAGCGAGAAATCGGGCGCGGGAGTGCCGGGCTTGAGCGGATCGGAAAAAAGCCAGGAGAGCATTATTTCACCGTAATCGAAACCTGGTTGCTATGGAACATGTCTACTGCGAGAAGCAGCGGCTGCGGCCCCGGGGCAAGTCCGGAAGGTACTTCTACGTCCACCTGGTATAGTCCCGGAAACCCGGCGGCCAGGCCGCTGAAAACCGGCTGTACCGGGACCGCGCCGATGAAGACCGTGGGCGTCAACACCGTCTGCTGCTCCGTGCCTGCCATTTGGGTCGGGCCGAGACCGGTGCAGTAGATCTCGAGGTAATCGCCGGCTTGGACGGGAATGGAAGAGGCGCTGTCGGTGGTGCCGGCATGAATCACTCCTCCCGCAAAGATGCCGGGCTGAAGTGCGGCGACGTTGACGCTGGCGGTAGCTCGCGCGCCGGATGGCGTGACTACGGCCAGCGTGCCAGTTCCCAATGCCGCACCAGGCGGAACATAGAGATTGATCTGCGAATCGCTCACGTAGGTCAGCGGCAACGGGGAGCCGTTGAGGAGCACCTGTATCCCTGCCAAAGCCGTGGGCCACGGAGTTGCCGCGGCGGCCGTCCCCCCCGCGGACAAATTCACTCCCTGAATTGTCTCGAGCGCGCCCGCTGCCATGCCGGAGGCAAACGATGCGGCGCTTCCTACGCTGGTGACCACCGGCACCGCGCTGCCCGCACTCACCGTGAGACTCACGTCGGGCAGTGCCTCGACGGCCAACTGCAACTGATTGGACACGCCGGCGCCGGGAGTCCAGCGGAAAGATGCCTGTCCGCTCTGGTCGGTGTTGGCTGACGCGGGTGCGACACTCCCGCCAGCCGAGGCGGTTGCGACAATTCGCGCGCCGGGGTAGGAGAGGTTGTTCGCGTCCGTCAAAGTCACCACGATCGGGTCTGGCAAGGGAGCGGCTGAATTGGAAACCTGGTGGTCGCCGGAGACCGCCACTAGTTTCAACAGCGAGGCATCCGCAACCTGGACCCTGGCGTACGCCGTTTCATAGCTCCCATCGGAGGGAACCGCCGACACCTCTTCCACGCCGGCACGCAGTCCCGAGACCGTGAACGAAGCGCTGGAGGCTCCGGCCGGAATCTTCACTGATGACGGCAAGGCAGCATCGCCGTTGGGCGCCTGAAAGGCCAGGGTCAGATCCGAAGCGGATGGTGTCTGGACCATCACAGACGCCGTGGCCGTTCCGCCTGCCACCACACCGCTGGCCGGCGCGAGCGAGAGCTGCAAACTTCTCTGAAGCGAAGTACCGGCGAAAGCGTTATTGCCGGATGCCGTGCCGTAGAAGGTCTCGAACTGCTGCCGGTAGGTGTCGATCTGGCTCAGGTCGGCGGCCGGCGGAGTCGAGCCTTGCGCCACGATCAGGATGAAGGCAAAACGAAAGTGGCGCTGTGCGACGGTAGAGTCTGGCGTCCGGCGGCCCATCGCCTGAATGACATCCTGAACGCTGATATTCCGGCGCTGGCCGTCGAACGCGTAGCCGCGCAGCGGATGCCACTGGGTCATGTCGTAGGGGACTCCGGCGACCAGGAACGTATCCGGCACATCGTTGGGCGTGCGGAAGCCCATCAGGTACTGATCGAGAGGTGCGTAGCCCTGAACCGTGTCGGTGGTGAGAAACTCGGGCGACACCGTGGGGCCTCGATCTTCGATCCTCTCGCCTTCGAGCACCGAGGCCTCCGAGTTGAACGCGAAACTCCAGTGCGCGTTCTGAAAGCCCAGCATGGGGTAAACGGCGGGGTTCGCGGGATCGGTAATGCTGGCGAAGGCCAGAAACAGGTGGCCGGCTTCGTGCGCCAGGATGCTGAGCGGCGTGTCGCCCTGCGGCGCGCGCGCGGGCACCAACGCGGTGACATCGGCGGGGTACTGGCTGAGCATCCCGAGGTTCATAACCGCCTGCAGGCGTGAGGCCGACCCAAACTGAATGCCGTAGTCGGCCGTGCCTACGCCGTAGCCGGAGCCGCCGCGATTGCGCACCGTGTTCTCGAAAGCCAGCACGCCTTCGCCCAAGGCCGGGATGCCCTCGTTGTTATAGAACACCAGGTAGTCGTAGGCATCGTCGTGCGTCTGGTAGAACTTCTGCGCGGCCGTTACAAGGTCGATCTGCAGGGAATTGCCGAACGTCTCGGCGACGGCCGCGGAGTAGACGCCGCCGGCGTCATTGCGGAAATCGACGAGGCTGGCGGACCCCAGCAGGTTTCCGGGCGCGATGCCGGCCACGGCGCTGGTGGCGCTGATGCCGGAGTAGGAAAACGCGATCCGGCCATCCGGGTAGAGCCGCACCTGGAAGGTCTGGCGCGGGCCGATGCCGGAGGGTTCCCATTCCGGCACGCTGACCCAACTCACCACCACGCGCGTGCTGTCGGCGAGAAACCGGACGCCGCCCGCCGTCAGGGCGGGATCCAGATCGTCGAACAGCGGTGAGATCCGCGGCGGGCCTGCGGTCATGCGGCCCAGCGAACGGACAGTAGAAGCGGAATCGCCCGCGGTAAACGTCAGGTTGCCATCGGAGTTGACGAAGATCTGGTTGTAGCCAACGCCGAAGAACCGAAAAGTGAACGGCAGCGAAAACTGGCGCGAGTCGTCATCATCGAGCGCCGCGAGCGGTGTGCCGCCGGCAGCGGCCGCGGCATCGTATCCATTGTCGGTGACGCTGTACCCGTACTGCGCAGCGCCGGGGGCGGTGGGAGCAAACTGCAAGGTCTTCAGGTCCAGATTGAACTGGTTCTGGCGGGTGACCACCCCATCGGCATCGTCAACGATGGCGATATTGCCGATATCCCGATTGCCCGAGGCGGCGCGCGGAGCGAGGCCGCGCGCGCGCAAGGCCTGGCGATGGAAGAAGATCGTTTCGCCGGGTGTTTCGCGAGTGGTGCCGCATTGCGACGTGGCGTGGCGCGCGGCAGCGGGGGTGGCGAGGGCGGCGAACAGCGCAAGCGAGGGCCCGAAGCGGCGCATAGGCGGTCTACTTCATTCTGCCACCGATTCGCGGCCGGCCCCGAGCCTGTGCGATCGTCTTATTTGGCTGCTTCCATGGGGGGATCGACGGGATACCCCTGGTCAATCCAATCCGTCTTGAAGTTGGTGCCGGAGTACATCGCCTTGACCTTCGTGAATCCCAACTGCTTCAGAAGTTCGAGCGCGGGCTTGATGTTCGGACACCGGTCCCACGGACAGCACCCACAGTAGATCACCAGGTCGCGGTCGTGCGGAACGTCCTTCACGGCGGCTTTGAGCACTTCCAGCCCTTCGGGTTTGCCGGCGGGGCCTCCGTAGAGCGCGTCCGGGATATGGTGACTTCGGTAAAGCACGTTCGGGCCAACCTGGATGATCACCGGTTTGCGCTTCGCGGCGAGTTCCGCGGCGAGATCTTTTGGCTGGATGACTGGAAGCTCGGCTGCCAGTCCGGCGGCGAGCAGGGCAAGAGCGGAGATCACGAGTTGCTTCACAGGGTTTACTGTATCGCAATTGGCTGCGTTCCGCCTGTGCTGATGGCCCACGCCTGTGAACTTACCGCCCAGTTTTCCACAGGTTGCCTCCATGTTCTAATAGAAGTTCGCTAATCTCTCTGCCACTTCAATCATATGTTCCGTCTGTTTCGCTTCGTATTGTTCGCGGGCGCTGCATCCCTGTTGACGGCCGCCGGACGACCTGACACACGGTCGTCCGCTTCCGTCACTCAGGCCAAAGCCGCACTCGCGAAATTGCCGCTTCGCTTCGAGGCGAACCAGGGGCAGATGAGCCCGGCGGTACGCTATTCCGCTCACGCCGGCGGCTACAACCTGTTTCTGACGGACAAGGGCCCTTCGCTTTCGTTTACGACCGGCGCCGGCGGCCCGCAGTTGCCAACCAGAAAACGCGGCCGGCGCGAGCGCGTGGACATCTCCCTGCTGAATTCCAACCGCGCGCCGAAGATCGAGGGGCTGGACCGCATTCGCGGGCGCATCGACTCATTCCGCGGCGCACAGGCGAACTGGCGCGCCGATATCCCAGGCTTCTCGCGGGTGCGTTACCGCGAAGTCTATCCGGGTGTGGATGTAGTCTACTACGGCAACCAAAACCAACTGGAATACGATTTCGTCTTGCAGCCAGGTGCGGATCCAAGCGCCATCCGCATGAAGTTCACAGGCGCCGGAAGTTTGAGTCTCTCCTCCTCCGGAGACCTGATGCTGGAGTTCGAAGGCGCCCAAATCATCCAGCAGAAGCCTTTCATCTACCAGGAAGACCCGAAGACTTCGGTTCGCCGGCAGGTCGCCGGCCAGTACAGACTGCTGGGGCACAACATTGTGGGGCTGCGGCTCGACCACTACGATCGCGGCCGCGCGCTGGTGGTCGATCCTACCCTCACCTACAGCTCGTACCTGGGCGGCACCGGCGTTGACCAGGTGAACGCGGTGAAACTCGCTCCCAACGGGCTGCTGTATCTCGCCATGCAGACCGATTCCGCCGCGCTGCCGGCGGACGGTTACAACAGCGACAACACCGCGCTGGTGGACATGTGGATCGGAGTGCTGGACACCAGCGCTCAGGGCAACTTCGGGTTCGTGTACGGCACCTATTTCGGGGGCACGAACAACGACATGCCGTATGGGATCGATGTCAGCTCATCCGGCGTGATCTACGTTACCGGGAGCACTGCTTCCACCGACTTTCCGGTGACGGCGAATGCCTTTCAGTCCACCGGCGCCGGCGCCACCATGGATGCCGTGGTGGTGACCATCGATCCGTCGCAGCAGGGAACCGCGGCGCTGATCTTTTCGAGTTTCCTGGGCGGACTGACCGGAGACGATATCGGCAATGGCATCGCGGTGGATCAGGCCGGGTTGGCATACGTCATTGGAACGACCAAATCCACCGACTTTCCGGTGACTCCCAGCGCCTATGCCGGAGTGCTCTACGGGAACCAGGATGCCTTCATAACCCAGGTCGATCCGATTGGTGGAACGGTGCTCTACTCGACCTACATGGGCGGCGAGGACGACGATTTCGGCAAGGCCATTCTGGTGGCGCCAAACGGTCTCGTGTATTTTGCGGCTTCCACTCTATCGCAGCAGTTCCCCATGGCAGGCTACAGCTACTCCGGGTCGTCGTTCGGTTTTCAGGACATCATCGTCGGGGTGATGGACTTGACTCAGATGGCGGCTGACTCGCTGGTGTATTCCACGTATCTGGGCGGGTCGTCGAACGAGGATGTGAACGCCATGGCGTTTGATCCCAAGGGCAACGTCATCGTGACTGGTTACACTCTGTCCCCCGATTACGCCGTCACACCGGACGCCATGCAAAGTACGTACGTCGGAAACGCCGATACATTTGTCTCGGTGCTGAATCCGTCGCTTCCTTTCGCGGCAGGCCTGGTGTACTCCACGTTTCTGGGGGGATCGCAAACCGAAGTCGGATACGGGGTCGGCGCCGACGCGGCTGGGTATATCTACGTTTCGGGATACACACTCTCGCCCGATTTTCCGGTCGTCAATTCCATTCAGTCGGGGTGGGCCGGCGGGATCGACATCTTCCTGACGAAGTTCAAGCCTGGAGTCGCCGGCCCGAACGCGCTGCAATACTCGACCTACCTCGGCCTTTCGAGCGTCTACGTTCCAAGCGGCATGGCGGTTGGGGCGGATGGCACGGCTTATGTGGTGGGCTACGCCTTTGTGGGCCTGCCGACCACCTACAATGCGCTGCAGCCTGGCGGGTACACCGGGGGCACGGACGGCTTCCTGCTGGCGGTCGGACAATAGCTCGCCCTGTTATACCATCTAAGGCATGCGTAGCTTGGTGCTGTTTGTTTCATGCTCCACTTGTGTCTTAGCGGCTGGAATTCCCTATCTCACCCAACCTGCTCTGTGCCCCACCCGTCCGGAGATCGCCTTTGTCTCGGGCGGCGACATCTGGGTAGCGCCCGCCAAGGGCGGTGAGGCGCACTTGCTCGTCTCCCACCCGGCCGACGAGTCGCGTCCGCTGTACTCGCCGGATGGCACGCGCCTGGCGTTTGTCTCCACGCGGACGGGCGGCGGCGATATCTACGTGCTCACGCTCGCCTCGGGGGAGTTGAAGCGGCTTACCTTCGACGATGGCATGGAGCAGCTGGATGCCTGGTCGCGCGATGGCCGGTGGATCTATTTCTCGACCGGCTCTCACGACGTAGGCCGCAAGAACGATCTGTATCGGGTGAGTGCCGAGGGAGGCACTCCCCTGCCGGTCAGCGCCGACCGCTTCACCAACGAGTTCCAGGCCGCACCCGCGCCGGACGGCACAACCGTAGCCTTTGCCGCGCGCGGCGTTGGCGACCAGCAATGGTGGCGCCACGGCCATAGCCATCTGGACGAGTCGGAGATCTGGCTGCGCAAGGAGGGTTCACCGGCCGCGTATGAGCGCGTGGTGGACCTGAACGGCCGCAACGCTTGGCCCATGTGGATGCCCGACGGCCGCCAGCTTTACTTCATGTCTGACCGCGGCGGCGCGCAGAACATCTGGTCCCTGGCGCTCGGAGCCAGGCCGCGGCAAGTCACCAAGTTCACCGACGGCCGGGTATTATGGCCATCGATCGGCTACGACGGAAAGGCGGTGGTCTTCGAGCACGATTTCAAGATCTGGCAGCTCGATACCAAAAGCGGGGAGGCCTACGCCTTGCCGATCACGCTGGTGGGCGTTCCGGCGGGCCCCGGCACTACCCACCTGACACTGAACACGTTCACGGATTTGCGCCTGTCGCCGGATGCCAGGAAGATCGCGCTGGTGGCCCACGGCGAGGTGTTCGCCGCGTCCGCGCGCGACGGCGGAGATGCCATCCGGGTGACCCACACTCCGGGACCCGAGTCACAGGTGGCCTGGGCACCCGATTCCACGCGCATCGTCTATCTCAGCCAGCGCGATGCGCTGACGCACCTGTTTCTGTACGATTTCGCCAAGCGCGCGGAAACGCAGTTGACCAGCGGCCCGGCGCCCGACCAGTCGCCGAAATTCTCACCGGACGGCAAAACTGTGGCATTCGTGCGCGACCGTAAAGAACTGCGCGCCATCGACCTGGATTCCAGGCAGGAGCGCGTGCTGGTCACCGGATTCTTCGGCGGATTCGGCGGCGGCGGATTCACCTGGTCGCCCGATAGCAAGTGGATCGCCTATGCCAGCTCGAGCGATCACGCGCTGCGCAACGTGTACGTGGTGCCGGCGAGCGGCGGCGCGGGGCGGCAGATCAGCTTCCTGGCCAACAACAACATCAGTTCGATTCAGTGGAGCCCCGACGGGAAGTTCGTGCTCTACGAGACCAGCCAGCGCACCGAAATACCGCAGGTGGCGCGCATCGATCTGGCGCCGGTGCAGCCCAAGTACGGCGAGGACCGTTTCGAAGAGCTGTTCAAGCCGGAGGCTCGTGCCGGTGGACGCGGCGCCGGCACAGATGCCAAGCCCCCGGTGAAGCCTGTGGAGATCGATTTCGAAGACATCCGCGAACGGATCTCCATGCTGCCGATCGGGCTCACGGTTTCCAACCCGGAAATCAGTCCGGACGGGCGCTGGCTGCTGGTATCGGCATTGGTCGGCGGACAGGTAAATCTTTACCTGTATCCCCTGGAGGAGGCCGGCCGGGGCGGCGCGGCAGCGGGTGGAGGACGCGGTGGGCGGGGCGGTGAGCGCGCCGCGCGGCAGTTGACTTCTACGCCGGGCGCGAAAAGTCATGCACAATTCTCGCCCGATTCGAAGGAGGTCTACTACCTCGAGGCCGGCCGTGTGCAGTCGATCGCGGTGGACACCAGGACCAACCGGGCAGTCGCGCTGAACGCCGAAATGGATGTCAACTTCGACCAGGAGAAGATGGCGGTGTTCGAGGAGGCGTGGGCCGCGCAGCGCGATTCCTTCTACGACCCCAAGTATCACGGAGCCGACTGGAATGCCGTGCGGAAGATGTATGCTCCGCTGATCGAGGGCTCCCGCACCCCCGACGAGATGCGCAGCATTCTGCGCCTGATGATCGGCGAGCTGAACTCGTCCCACTCCGGCGTTTCCGCGCCGGCGGCAGGCGGCGCCGGGGGCGGGCGCGGAGTGGTGGGGCAACTCGGCCTGGACTTCGACCGCGCCGAATACGAGAAGTCCGGCAAGCTGCGCGTTACCGCGGTACTGCCGCATTCTCCGGGGGAATTGGCGAAGATCAAGCCCGGCGACGAACTGCGCGCGGTGGACGGAGTGGCCATGGGCGCGCACGTGAACCTGGATGAGCAATTGGAGCACAAGGTGGACAAGCGCGTCGCCCTGGATATCAGCGGGCGCGACGTGACCGTTCAACCCGTGGCTTCGCTGGCCGAACCGATCTATCGCAAATGGGTGGAGGATAACCGCGCCTACGTGGCGAAGGCCAGCAATGGCCGGTTGGGCTACGTCCACATTCGCGATATGTCGGAGCAGGCGCTCACGCAGTTGTACCTGGATCTGGACGTCGAGAACCGGGCGCGGTCCGGCGTGGTGATCGATATTCGCAACAACAACGGCGGCTTCGTGAATGCGTACGTTCTGGACGTGCTGGCGCGCCGCCCGTACCTGACCATGACCGATCGCGGCGGCCCCGCAGGTTCGGCGCGCACCGTGCTGGGGCAGCGATCACTCGAGCTGCCGACTATCCTGGTGGTGAATCAGCACTCGCTGTCCGACGCCGAGGACTTCACGGAAGGCTATCGCACTCTGAAGCTGGGAAAAGTGGTGGGCGAGCCAACCGCCGGTTGGATTATCTACACGGGCTCGCGCGACCTGGTGGACGGCTCCGTAATGCGCATGCCGTCTACTCTGATTCGAGGCTTGGACGGCAAGAATATGGAGAATAACCCGCGGCCGGTGGATATCGCGGTCACCCGGCCGATTGGCGAATCCTACTTGGGAAAGGACTCCCAATTGGACGCGGCGGTGAAGGAATTGCTGGCCGAGTTGAAGTAGGCCGGCCGCACGTCGGCGCCGATACGCGACCGTCCCTCGATAACAGGACGTAGAGGTGTTAATATCTCGCTCGGAGGCTGTGGCATGTCCGGCAAGAGAGTGGTTCTGCTTGATGGCTGCGGGCGTTTGGACGAAGATCTGACCCCTGTTCTCGACAACCTGATGACCGTGTTGTCTAACCAAGAGTCTGAAACCGAAATCTTCCACCTGCGTGAGTTGAAATTGGCGCACTGTCTGGGCTGTTTTGGCTGCTGGCTGAAAACGCCCGGAATGTGCGTCGAAGATGACGCGGGGCGACGCATCGCCAGAGCGGTGATTCAGAGCGATACGACGGTGTTCTTTTCACCCGTAACGTTTGGCGGATATTCACCGGAACTGAAGAAGATGATGGACCACTTCATTCAGCTCATTTCGCCGTTCTTCGCGATGGATCACGGCGAGGTCCACCATCCGCCGCGCTACGCAGGCCGGCCCCGGCTGGTGGCGGTGGGCGTTCAGAGACGCGCCAACGCTCACGAGGCCCACATCTTCGAGACGCTCGCCGGGCGCAACGCCCTCAACTTGCATCCACCCTCGTATGCCGCGGAAGTGGTTCCGGCCACGGAAGCCCCCGGCACGCTCCGGCAGCGCTTTGAAGCCTTGCTGGCCCGGTCGGACGCGCTGCCTTACGGGACGTCTGCCGCGGCGCTCATGCCGGCGGTGGTCTGCGGTGGAGATGCCATGGTGACTAACCCGAAACGGGCATTCCTGATCATCGGGAGTCCCAAGACGAATGTGCCCAGCACGTCAAGCGTCCTGGGGAGCTATCTTCTGGAGCGCTTGGGAGACCGTGGCTGGGAAACCGGATCGCTGACGCTGCGCGCCAGTCTGAACCGCCCGGAAGGTGAAGCAGCGCTTTTGGCGGGAATCGACCGGGCCGGACTGATCGTCTTGGTCTTTCCGCTCTATGCGGACGCGTTACCGTATCTGGTGACCAGGGCACTCACCGTGATCGCTGGCAACCTGCGAGCAGCAACCCAGCCCGCGAAGCAGTTGGTCGCGATTGTCAACAGCGGATTTCCCGAAATCCGCCAGAACGCGGTAGCGTTGGCAATCTGTGAAGAGTTCGCGGCGCAGAGTGGCATCGCCTGGCGTGGCGGCCTTGCGTTAGGCGCGGGAGGAATGATCGGCACGCAGCCCCTGACTGCGGCCAAACGCTCAGGGCCGCCTGTTCGGCACGTGGTCCAAGCTCTGAATTTGACCGCGGCGGCTTTGGGCGAAGGGCTTCCCGTGCCCGGTCAAGCCGCGGAACTGATGGCCAGGAATCCGTTCCCGCTCGTGCCACGCGCCCTATGGCGTCGGATTTACATGCATTTCGGAGAAAAGGGGTTCGTCAAGGAAGCGGCCAGCCACGGCATCAGCAAAGACGGTTTGCTCGCCCAGCCTTATACCGCGGCAACGGCTCCTTCGCTTTAGTCACGCGGCCCGCCGGGACATTGCTGGTGGCGTCGTGATCAAGTCGCCGACGGCTGCGCAGTTGCGGAGGCCGATGTTGCTTAGTCCTGGCCGGAAAGGGTATTCAGATAACTGGCCAGTTTTTCGACATCCCCTTTTGCAAAGGAGGGCCACAGGACATGGACGCCACGGGCGCTCCGGTACATCTCCGATGCCTTATCTTTCAGCCTGGCGGCCAGCGCCGCGACGTCAACCTGCCGGCGGGGCGCACGCAGCGAGGGTCCGCGAAACGACCCTTGCGCCTGGTTGCCATGGCAACTGACGCAACCCGTCCCGGCATATACGAGGCGCCCCTCCGACGATCTGTCCTTGGGGCGTGAGGAATGATTGGGCACGAACGAATTTTCCAAATCGTGCAGTTCGGCCCATTCGAACCGGAAATCGTCGGCCATGAGATCGGCAGCCGTATAAGCCCGCTTCGAAAGGCCCGAACCATGATGGTTGGTCTGCGTAAACACGTGAAAGAGTTCGTGGGACAAGACCCGGGCGATGGCGCGTCCAAAAGCCGGTTCCCGGTCCTTTTTCGGCAGCGAAATCAATTGCGTCGAAACGAACGCCCGAATTCGATCGCAATCCACATCGCTGAAGGGGATCACAGCCCCGTCTGTCACATGAGTCCAGCCCAACGCGCCGCCGAAATGATGCTCAGGGGTCAGCTCCGATAAACTGCACTTCCCGCCAAAGGTCACAACAGCCAGTTCCCGGAAGGCTTCATCTCCCCGTACCGTGTCGAGCGACCGCCATTCGAAATTCACACCGGCCGACGAGAATAGGGTGACGAGTTCTTCCTTCATGGAATCGACGACGGTGCCGGATGGGTCAAATTGGAAGTGGGTGTAGATTCCTATGGGAGAACTACCCGGGGGTTGGCCGTGTGCCAGGAAAACTCCCGACGCCAGAAGGCACAAAATCCGTTCCACAGTACCTTGCCGGCAACCTGGCCGGCATCCACTTGGACAATCGTTGTCCGATTCGAAAGGTCGTCGAAAACCGCCCGATTCGGACTACTATATCTTTAACTCGGTTAAATAGCCAATGTCAAGACAAATCAACGGTGCAAGCGGGGGGATTCCTCGGGAAAGGGCAGACCCCTGGCTCAGGGTTGCACCGGCTCGCCTTCGTGGGGCCGGAACTCGCAAGGCCAGTAACGGCTGACTACCTCGGCGTTCACCGTGGCTCTCCATCGCGCATCAAACCGCTCCGCAATATCGGGCCGGTCGCGGAGCGTCATCTCCAGACCAAGCCTCACGTGCGGGCTGTCGAATTCGTCCTGAGTGCCGAGCCGTTTTTGTATGTCCAGCCAGTTGTTGGTCAACCCACCCGCATCGAGCAGGACCACCCGGTCTCCAATGACCCCGTAATTCTTCAGGTGCGGGTCCATGGAAAAGACACCCCGTTGCCAACCCGCCACCCGCTGGTCGAGGAACCGGCCCAGCCAAACTTCGATGTCGTCGAAACGCAGGGATCGCGCGAGGTCGTTAATCCGATCCTGAAGGGTGGACTCGACTCGCTCCATCGCCTCCGAGACCACGAGCCATCCCGGCCACCCGCCCACCTTCACCCGGGTTGGCGGGAAGGAGACACAGGCGGGCATCAGAGGTGTTCCTGCCAGGTAAGCATCGGCCAGTCTCTGCCCCTGGGCTTCGCGAGAGGAGTGCCATCGCCAAAGTGAGCCGATGTGCGTCGCCAGCCAAAAACTGCGAGGGATGGGCAGGACAAGGGCCTGGAAGATCAGGCGCAGAATTCGGATCTGCTTTCCCGGTTTTTCCAGGATTCGCCGCCCCAGTTCGCCGGGTACGAAATGATCCACCCTTCGGAGAAACTTCCACACGCAGATCAACGTGATGATCTCGGTCGGACGCCGCTCACGTTTGACCACCCAGTGGCCGGACGCATAGACCACTTTATTGATGCCCTCGCCCAGGCGAACCAGCCGTTCGCGAGTAAGATCATCCGGCGCGTGGCTGAGCACCCTCAACTTCACGCGCCACTTGAGATCAGCAGCCGGACCAGTCATTGCGGTACAGGTCCTCCCTCCGATATATAGATCCGTTTGCTTCCCAAAACAAGCCTGTTTTTGTGAGCCAGCGCCGATCCCGACTCCGGTAGAATATGGCGAGAGGTTCCCACATGCCTGTCCGCCGCCGTGCGATACTCATCGGCGCCGCCTTCGCCGCCATTGCGGCGGTCGCGCTCGCCCAACCGCAACGTCCCCGATACACCAGCCCCATCGCTGAGGCATCGGTGACCATCGCGGGCAGGAAGATCAATGTCGAATATTACGCGCCGTCCGCGCACGGCCGGAAGATCATGGGCGCGCTGGTACCGTACGGCCAGGTGTGGTGCACCGGCGCGAACTGGGCCACCAAAATCACGACCGACGCCGACTTGCAGGTGGGGGCCCTCAAACTGCCCAAGGGAAGCTACAGCATCTGGACCATCCCCAACGAGAAGGAGTGGACCCTCATCATCAATAGCGAGACCGGCCAGTTTCACTTGAACTACGACTCTTCGCGCGATTTCGGCCGGACGAAGATGTCCGTGAAGACGCTTCCTTCGATGGTGGAGACGTTCCAGGTGGCGCTGTCCGCCGCCGGCGGCAATAAGGGCACCCTCGCCCTGATTTGGGAGAACACCGAAGCTTCCGTGCCGCTCGCTGTCCTGCCCTGAGAGGCGTACATGAGAATCGTAGGAGTCTTGATTACGCTGGGCTTAATGCTCGGCGCCATGGCGTTCCTGGTGGCTCAGGATGCCCGCCCCAACCGCCCCTTCCCGGTTGTCGAGACCGGTATCCCCGAGTTGCGAGCCGCGCTGGAGCAGAAGCGCACCACCTCGCGCGCGCTCGTGACGGCTTACCTGGTGCGCATTGCGATGTATGAGAACATCCTGCACGCCACCGTGACGGTGAACCCCCACGCGCTGGAAGATGCCGACGCGATGGACCGCGAACGCGCCGCCGGCAAAGTCCGCGGCCCGCTGCACGGGATCCCGATCGCGCTCAAGGACAACATCCACACTACCGATATGCCGACCACCGGCGGGGCCCTCGCCTTCGCCGGATACGTGCCGCCCTACGAAGCCACTCTCACCGCCAATCTCCGCCGCGCCGGCGCGATCATCATCGCCAAGACTACGTTGATCGAACTGGCCAACTGGGTGGCAGGCGCGCCCACCCCCATGCCCGCGTACAACGCCGTCGCGGGCTTCGGATTCAATCCTTACGACCCTCGCCGCGATCCGCGCAACACCGGCGATGGCCGCGCCGTGCTGTCGCCCGGCGGATCGAGTTCCGGCGCGGGAACCGCGGCGAGTTTCTGGGCTGCCAATGTGGGCTCCGACACTGGCGGCTCAATCATCAATCCAGCGAACCAGAGCATGCTGGTCGGTCTGCGGCCGACCATCGGCCGAATCAGCCGCTACGGCGTGATCCCCATCACGGCCGATCATGACACCGCGGGCCCCATGGCGCGGACCGTGACCGATGCCGCCATCCTGATGGGAGCGCTCGAAAGCCCCAAGCCCGATCCCCACGATCCGGCGACGAACGCCTGCACGCCGCCGCCAGAAAACGATTACACGCGCTTCCTCAAGGCGGGCGGCCTCAAGGGCGCGCGCATCGGCATCCCGCGCGCCTGGTATTACGAACGCTCTCCCCTGGCCGCCCCTCCCGCTACCGGCGGACGCGGCGGACGCGGCGGCGGATTGAGTTCCGAACAGGCCAAGGTAATGGCGGATGCCATCGCCATCCTCAAGCAGCAGGGCGCCGAGGTCGTGGACCCGGCGGAAATTCCCAGCTTCGTCGACCCCGACCCCAAGAACAACTTCACCGCGTGGCCTTATTGTTCCGGCGCCAACCAGGGCAAAGGAAGCGACGAAGGCTGCTCGGTCAATTTCAAGTTCGGCATGAAGCGGGACTTCAACGCATGGCTGGCAACCCTGGGACCTTCGGCTCCGGTGAAGACGCTCACCGAACTGCGGCAATGGAATCTGAAGCACGAGAAGGCCGGAGCCATCCGGTTCGGTCAGTCGCGGCTGGACATTTCCGATGAGATGGATCTGGAAGCGGATCGCGCCCGCAACGAAGCGGACGTGAGCAAGGACATCCTGCTCAGCCGCACGAAGGGCCTCGACGCCGTACTCGAGGCCAATCGCCTGGACGCGATCCTGACGCCAGGCGGCAATGGCGCCGATCTCGCGGCGCGTGCCGGCTACCCGCTGATCGTGGTTCCGTTTGCACAGATCCAATTCAATCCGCAACAGCAGCCGTTTCCCGAGGGATTTGTCGCCAGGCCGGCGCCGTTCGGGGTTGGCTTCACCGGCGCCCGGTGCAGCGAGCCGCGTCTGTTCGAGTTGGCCTACGCCTTCGAGCAGGCAACCAAGAAGCGGGTGCCGCCTCCGGGAATGCCGTAGGGTATCCGCATCACCACCGCACCGCAGCTTCAGAACAGACCTGGATCGTGATACATCCAATCCAAGAGTTAGAGACCTCTTTAGTGTAAAAGGAGGCTATTATGGCCGAAGTGCGGAAAGGTGTTACCCGCCGACGATTTGGGAGCGCCCTGGCTCAAGCCGGCGCGGCGAGTCCAAGGTGGGCATACTTTTGGGCATACCGCGCAAATTTGAATCCTGGGAGAATTGCTTCGGGATCGCAACCAGTTGAAGCTGAGGAACTTTCTGGCGCGCCCGGAGAGACTCGAACTCCCGACCTACTGGTTCGAAGCCAGCCGCTCTATCCACCTGAGCTACGGGCGCGCAATCCAGATCCGCCGCGCACCGCTTCGACTCGCGCGAGCCCGGCTACGTGTCCGATTCTATCAGATTAGCCCGCGTCGATTCGAATCTTCGCGTTTCGACGGATTCCGGAGTAGGCTTCCTCGTCGGGCTGATCCTTCTCGCACAATGACCTGCTGCGCAGATCTGCCGGAGCTATGCTGGTGATACGGGTGCGCCAGAGTGTAAAAAACCATAACGCCCGAGTGTCAGACTCTGGAGCGGGACCGTGGCCCGGAGATTGCACACTGCTGATCGAGGCCAGACCTGTGAATCAACGAGCAATCCGTAGCCTTGTGGCGGAAACCGTGTCAGGTTGGACCGCCATCAACGCACCTCGATTGGGCGCCGCGCTGGCATTCTACACAACCCTGTCCATGGCCCCGTTACTGCTCTTCAGCATCGCTATCGCGAGCCTGGTTTTCGGCCGCGACGCGGCGGAAGGCCGCATCGTTGCCCAAATCGGCAGCCTGGTGGGCCCGCAAGGGGCCGCCGTGCTGCAGAGTCTCCTGCTCAGCTCGGCGCAAGAGTCATCGAGCATTATATGGGCTGTAGCCGGCATTTTTATGTTGATGTTTGGCGCTTCCGGGGTGTTCGGCGAGCTGCGCGATTCCCTAAACCTGGTCTGGGGCGTGCGAACCGTAGGCAGCGGCTGGCGCGGCATGCTCCGCTGCCGCTTTTTCTCCTTCGCGATGGTTGTGGGAATCGGTTTCCTGCTCATCGTGTCCTTGCTCGTAAGCACGGCCATTGCCGCCGCGGGGAAGTTCTTCGAGCAGTTTCTTCCGGCTCCTGAAGTAGTGCTGCACCTGGGCAGTCTGTTGGTGTCCTTTCTGACCGTCACCGTGTTGTTTGCCCTGCTCTACAAAGTGGTTCCCGACGTTTCGATCGAATGGACCGACGTCTGGACAGGGGCCGCGGTAACCTCGCTGCTCTTTTCGATCGGCAAATCTCTGATCGGTCTGTACCTGGGCAAGACGAGCGTCGGCTCCGCATATGGCGCTGCCGGATCGCTCGTCGTGTTCCTGGTCTGGGTGTATTACTCGGCTCAGATCTTCTTCCTTGGAGCACAGTTCACGCACATTTTCGCGGAGCGGCACGGATCGCGGGCACACGATCACGCCAAATCATCGCAGGTGCTGAAAGCAGGGTAGTCGCGCCGGCCTGAGATGTGCATAATGGGCGCAGGCCATGACTGCGTGGCGTCCCGGTGGCCCGGAATGTGCTCGTTTCTGAGGAATTGAAACCAACCGGAGGGAAACCCAATGAAAACCATCGCATACCCCAAACACGCGGTAAATATTTCACAGACGGAACGGATCGTGTCCGCCATAGGCGGCGGGATCCTGGCGTCAGCCGGATTGAGAAGACGGTCGCCCGTAGGGTTCGCTCTTGCTCTGGTGGGAGGCGATTTGCTCCGCCGCGGCATCACCGGCCATTCCTACGCCTACAACGCACTCGGCATCCGAACCATTCCCAAGGGGCAAGGCGCCGCTACTACCAGCGTTCCGTACCAGCTCGGGATCCGTATCGATCGCAGCATCACGATCAATCACCCGCGTCAGGAGGTCTTCCGTTTCTGGCGCAACTTCAACAATCTTCCCCTGTTCATGAAGCACCTCGAAACCGTCACATTGCAGGACGGCAGCCGCTCCCGCTGGGTCGTCAAGGGGCCTGGCGGTCGCACCTTCGAATGGGATGCCGTGATCCACAACGAAATTGAAAACGAGCTGATCGCCTGGCGCTCACTGCCAGGTTCTGAGGTGGACAGCGCCGGCTCAGTGTGGTTCCAGGATACCGCCGACAGGCGGGGGACCGTAGTCAAGGTGGAGTTGATGTACAACCCGCCTGCTGGGACGGTAGGCGTCTTGATGGCCAGCCTGCTCGGAACCCAACCGGGACGCCAGGTGGAGGAAGACCTGCGAAGCTTGAAAGAGGTCATCGAGCGAAGTGCTTTGACTCGAGTCACTCCCCTACATGACCGGGTACAGGAAGCTTCCGAAGAGTCGTTTCCAGCCAGCGATGCCCCCGCGTTCTATTAGCACCGCGGCGTCCGTTTCTCGGCCGCTCCGGGCGGCAAAGTACACTCAGTCGCACTTGGATGTAAGGAAAGGCGCTTGAGTTGCTTGTTCTACGCGCAGGAGGAAGGAAACTATGCTGATTCTATTGATCCTTCTGATTGTGCTAGTGTTTGTCGCGGCGCCCGCATGGCCCTACAGCCGCAGTTGGGGCTACTACCCTAGCGGCGGCCTGGGCTTGATTGCGATCATCGTGCTCATCCTCTTGTTGATGGGCCGGATCTGACAATTGGGGCCGCGCCTCCGCGGCCCTCCCCTTGCACCGCGATTGCGTTTTCGCAATAATACGGCAAGTATCCAAAGATAGGATGGTTCTTCACCGACAGGAGATGTGCTGTGCGAAGCGCTTTGGTATCGGCTCTGGCTGCTCGTGCTGAAAGTGCCCTGAGGTCCCGGCTTCGCCGGTTCCTTCTGGGGCTTTCCCGTGACGAGTTGCAATTCATTGCATCTTATCTGGGCGCCTGCATCCTGGAATCCTCAGGAGAATCCGACGAAGGCGGGTCGCGGACGACGGTCTTTTCGGTGCGGGGCGCGGAAGACCGGGAATTGAAGATGATCCTGCTGCTGGAATACCTGTACCGCAGCGGAATCCGCCACTCAGCGATATCCCTCGGACTGGGCGCTCGCCTCGGATAGGACGTCTCCTACTGCACGATTCCTCCGGGGGTCTGTGGTTCCAGCCGGATCTCGCCGAATGCCGTCTCGTATTGCGTCACATTCTGCTGCAGCACGTTCAACAGCGCCTTGGCTTGTTGCGGGCTGACATAGATTCCCTGGAAGTTCTGGATGGCAACGCTGTCCGGAGCCGTCTGATTCACCCGGCCGAACAGCAGAAAGAAGTCCCAAAGATTGACGCGCACCTGCACGCTGTTGGCGTAATTCTCACGGTAATCCGCGGTATTCAGCAGTTGGATCTTGGGAGCAGGTTGAGTCATAGTCTCCAGCGTAACACTCGCCTGGAGGCGATGCGCCCAGCTACTTCTGTTCGAGGATGAAGGTCGGCACAATGCCCGCAGCGGAGGAAAAACCGGTCTTGCCAGTCGAAAGCCAGCTCGAACAGCCCTGCACTTTGCCCAAATAGGCGTGGGGATGCACGTCCACCTGCATCTCGCGAAACTCCAGGTGGCCGAAACTCATCATCGGAAACACCGAGCGAACCGGCTCCACGCGTTCCTGCACCACGTACGGCGAACGCAGCGCCTGCTTCAACGCGCGCTCCCAGTCCGCCCCGTCCATCTCCCAGCCGAAGTAGGAGTGCAGATCGCTGTAGTCGTCGTTGGGCTTCAGCGCCAGGCGTTCGCGATTCTGAGTGATGAACTCCAGCAGGTCGATGGAGCGGTCCTCGTATGTGGTCTTGCTGGCCGCCACCAGGCGCGTCCACGGCACGTGCTCGCGAATCGCCTTGCGTTCCGCCGCCGGGAACTTTCCGGTCACGCTCTCGTCCGTCAGAAGGCCGAACATCGCTTTTTTGTGCGCCAGCTCCGACCGGAAACTGTTTACCACGCATACGGCGCGTTCGCGATAGGCCTGTACCAGCGGGTGCGTCAGGTCGAAACGGATCAGAAACTCCTGTACGCCCAGCCGGCGATACACCACGTGAATTTCGAAATTACCCTTGCGCAGCGTGTGATTGCGGTATTCCAACTGCTCCGGAGAGACGATCTCGACGTTGTAGCCTTCTTCGCGGAAGTAATCGCGGAATAGCTCGTACTCACTCTGTCCGGAATGATAAGCAGGTCGAAATTCCACGATCGCGATGTTGGGTTTCTTCGTTCCCCCGAACTGCTTGTAGGATTTCAGCAGCGCCTGGAGAAGATGCTTCCGGCTGCCCACCTTGGAGAGCGAATACTTCTTGCGAAACTCCTTCACCGGCGGAATGTCGTAAAACAGGTCGGCCAGCGCGTCCGCATAACCCGCGCCGGTGGGCGAATCGGCATTGTACTGGACAAAGTGCAGGCTGCCATTGTTGAGATGAGTATCCAGCCGAGCCGCGACCTCCAGAGCCTGGTAGCCGGGGTCGATCGAAGCCAGCATCTTTTCCGCCGGCAGCAAATCGAGACGCGCCAGGAGCGCCGGATTGCTGAGCACCATCTGCTCCATGCGGTCGATCGCGCCTATCAGCGCCTCGGCAGTTCGCACCAGCCCCTCATACTGCCGGCGTGATATGAAGTTGGGCCGCAGGAAGGGACAAATCAGCCTGCCGCCCGACGAAAGCCGGGATGTTTCCATGCGCTGGTGGAGCGCTTCGGCCCACGCAAGATCGTGAAACGGGCCGCTTTCCAGCAATTTGTTGTACTTAACGACGGCGTCGTCCAACTGGGACATTCTGGGTTGAAAACCTGTTCTACAATCGAGTATCCCACAGAAGTCCGCGAAACGATAGACTCAGCCCTGGCCGGTACTGTATAAGATGCTTAGTTTGAGTTACTTGGAGGGATTCACGGAATTTTCACGATAGGGTACAGAAACCGTCGCCGGAATGGATTCCCAGAGAGAACGGCGTCGTTTTTTGGCAGGCAACAACTCTGAACAACGGAAACAGCCCGGACCGCCCTTGCTTCGATCGGGGCGGACCAGGCTGTTAGATTCCTACTTCTTCTTTTCCTGGGCCAGTTTGACCTGGGCCTCATCCAGCTTCTGCTTGACCTTTGCGAGTTCTTCCGGATCGGCAGCCGCCGGGGATGCGTTCTGATATTCATGGACCGACGCCTGCCATTGCGTGATGGCTTCCCGGGTCCTGCCTAATTTGAAATAGACGTCTCCCAGGTGGGCATGCACCGTGGGATCCTGACCGATCTTGTCGAGAGCCTTCTGTAACAAGCCCTGCGCTTCGTCCAGTTTGCCCTGGCGGAAGCAGACCCACCCCATGCTGTCGAGGAAAGCGCCATTCTCCGGCTCGGAATCCAGGGCCTTTTTGATCATCTGCCGCGCCTCATCCAGCTTGACGTTGCGGTCGGCGAGCATGTAGCCGAGGTAGTTCAAAGCCTCGGCATTGTCGGGATTCAGTTCCAGCACCTTACGGAAGGCGGCTTCGGACTCGTCGAATTTCTTCATACGCTCGAACATCGCTCCGCGCATGAAGTAAAGGTTCTCTTTGTCCTCATTCGTGGAGGTCAGCTTCTCGACCTCGTCCAGAGTCTTGGCCATCTCCTGGTAGCGCTTGCCCTTTTCGTACACCTGGGCCAGCGCGATCAAGGTTTCACGGTCGCGGTCGCCGCGGAGCAACCCGCGAATCTCGGTCGCCGCCTGGTCGATCTTGTTGAGGTCCGCCAGCGAGGTGGCGTGCTCCACCTTGACCATCCGCTCGTCGGGGTACTTCTTCAGAGCGGCATCCGCTTCCTTCATCGCGCTGTCGAAATCCTGCGCTTGGCGGTACGTTTCGATTACCTGGACCATAGCCCGCGAACTGGTATCCTTGCCCGCATCCGAATCACCGTAGAGTGCGCCCATCTGCCGGAAAGCCTCCACCGCCTGGGGGTACTTCTTGGCGTTCCGCGAAACCGCTCCGTATTCTTCGAGCAGGCTGGCACGGCGGCGTAATTCTGCTTCCGGATACTTATTGCGCTGGGTTTCGTCGAGAAGACTCTTCAGGCTGGTCAGCGCTTCCTCAGTCTTACCCTCAGCCTCCAGAAGCTTGATCTCCTGGTAGCGCACTTCCATACCCTCGGCGCCCAGCGACTTCGCTTTGCTGAGAAACTCGCGGGACTTGGCGTAATCGTGCTTGGCGCGATAGATCTCCGACATGTGCATCGGAAGCTGGGGATCGCGCGGTTCCTCTGTAGCCAGTTGCTCGTAGAGCTTCAGCGCATCATCCAACTGGTCGGAGAACATCAGGTCCTGCGCCAGCCCGCGAGCGATCCGCCCGTTGTCGGGCGCGATCTCCAGCGCCTTTTTGAGCACTTCGGCTGCCGCCTTGTAATCCTGAATCTGCTCGTACTGATCGGCCAGCAGTGCCAGGGTCCGCTCGTTGGGCGCCTTGCTGGTGGCTGCTTCCAGCTTCTCGATGGCTCGCTTGCTGTCGCCCAATTCGGCATACATCACCGCCATCTGGGTCAGGGCATCGTCATTGTCGGGATCGGCTTTGAGCGCGGCATTGAATGCCTTCTCGGCTTCCGGGGTGTTGTTGGAAACCCGGTAGAGCCTGCCCAGCATCACCCAGCTATCGGCATCCTTGGGATCCTTCTCGGTGATCTTCTGGTACTGCTCGATGGCTTTTTTGAGGTTCGTCTCGTCGATCCGGCCGGTGGAGTTATCTCCCAACGCCCGCGTGTAAATCCGGCCGAGCATCCGCCGGGCATCCAGATTCTCCGGGTTCTGCTTCAACATGTCCTCGGCTTGCGTAGTGGCTTCCCGCAGGCGGCCCGTCTGAATGTACAGATCCGTCAGCTCCTCGAAGATGATGGGAGATGTAGGATCGAGCTTCAACGCCTCCTTGTAGTGCTGGATGGCCTTGGAGACGTAATCGCTCTGCCTCCCCTCCGATGCGGCTAGTTCGGTGTACAGCCGGCCCATGGCGAAGTTGTAGTATGCGCCGGCCTTACTTGCGTCCGGAGCGCTGCTGTTCGCGGGAGGCGGCGCGGTCTGTGCAAAAACCGTGCAACTCACGGGAACCAGGAACAAAAACGCTTTGGCTAAGCGGATCATGGAGTTTTACTTTCTTTCGACCGCCAGGAGGGACCCAGTTCGAGCCGAAGAACACATTTTTATTGTATAACGTGGTCTCATGGCAAAGTATTCGTGACCACCGAAAACTTCGAGCATGCCTCCCACGCATCTGTTAACGATGACGCGCAGACCCTGCCACTGGTTGCGGTGGCAGGCCCCACAGGTTCCGGGAAAAGCGAGTTGGCATTGGCCCTTGCCGAGGAATTCAACGGCGAAATCGTAAACTGCGATTCGCTCCAGGTCTTCCGGTATTTCGACATCGGAACTGCCAAGCTGACTATTGGCGAACGACGGGCGGTTCCCCACCACCTGATCGATATCGTCAACCCCGACGAGCTCTTCACGGCGGGCGAGTATGCGAGGCTGGCGCGCGAGGCGATCAGCGGGATCTGCGCCCGCGGCAGGTTGCCGATCGTAGCAGGCGGGACCGGTTTCTACCTGCGCGCCCTACTCGACGGCCTGTTCGAAGGGCCGCCGCGCGATCAGAACCTCCGCGACCGCCTGGCTGCCCGCGAACAGAGGCGGCCAGGCTCCCTTCATCGCCTTCTTCACAGATTCGATTCTGTTACCGCCCGGAAGATTCACGAGAATGATGTCCCGAAGGTGACTCGCGCGCTCGAAGTTTGCCTGCTGACCCGGCGCCCCGTGAGCGAGTTGTTCCGGACCGGGCGGGCGGGCCTGCGTGGGCACCGGACCCTGAAGCTCGGTCTCCTCCCCGACCGCGACGCACTCTACCCCCGGCTGGACGCCCGCTGCGCCCGGATGTTCGACGCCGGCCTGGTTGAGGAAGTTGAGAGGATTCTCGCACTCGGCTACCCCGCCACCGTGAAGCCTTTCGAATCCCACGGCTACAAACAGGCCCTGCAATTCCTCAAAGGGGAGCTCAATCGGCGCGAGGCAATTTTCTACGCCCAACGAAACACCCGCCAGTTCGCCAAACGGCAGTTCACCTGGTTCCGCCGAGAACCCGGTCTGGTGTGGCTCGAAGGATTCGGCGATTCTCCGGAGATTCACGGGGCCGCCCGCCAGCGTGTTGCCCAATTTCTGTAGCTGCCTCACCGTAAGTTGCGGCTGCTAAACTGGTAAGACATGCGCCAGATCCTCACCCTCGCAGTATTGTTTTCAGGCGTCCTGCGCGCGGAAACCGCACTGGTTTTGCCGTTCTTCAACCACTCCAAATCGGCGAACCTGGACTGGATCGGCGAGAGCATTTCCGAAGCGGTGCGCGATGCGCTGGTTTCCGAAGGTGTCCTGGTGCTCGACCGCCTTGATCGTCTGGAAGCTTACCGCCGGCTCTCCCTGCAGCCGGGCGCCGAAATCACCCATGCCTCCATCCTGAAAATAGGGGAATCCCTGGACGCGTCGAACGTGATTTACGGCTACTACGAACTGACGGCGGAGCCCGGCAAGGAGCAGTTGAAAGGTACTTTGCGGATCACCGCGCGGATTCTGGACCTGAAGCACACGCGCCAGACCCCTGCCTTCGGCGAAATGGGCGCGCTTGACGACCTGGCCGAGATCGAAGCACGCCTGGGTTGGCGTGCGCTGGTGTCTTTGAATCCCAGGACGCCGGTCGCCCAGCAGGAGTTTCTCAAGGCGCGCCCGGCGGTGCCGATCAACGCGGTGGAGAGTTATGTGCGCGGGCTGCTGGCCTCCTCTGCCGAGCAGCGGAGCCGCTTTTTCACCCAGGCCGCCCGCCTGGACGAGCATTATTCCCAGCCCTGTTTCGAGTTGGGAAAGATCTACTGGGAGAAGAAGGACTACAAGATCGCCGCGAGTTGGCTGGAGCGGGTCAGCCGCACCGATCCGCACTATCGCGAGGCGCAGTTCTACCTGGGGCTGTGTCGCTACTCCAGCGGGGATTTCGCCGGAGCCGAGCAGGCCCTCCAACTGGTGGCCGACGCTGTGCCTCTCAATGAAGTTTTCAACGATCTGGGCGCTGCCCAGGCGCGCCGCAATAATACCGCCGCGGCGGTGGCCAGTTTCAAGAAAGCGCTGGAAGGCGACAGCGCCGACCCCGACTATCACTTCAATCTCGGATACACCCTCTGGCGCGCCGGCCAGTTCCAGGCGGCGCTCGACAGTTTCCGCGAAGTGGTGGCCCGCAATCCCTCCGACTCGGAAGCAACCCTCTTCCTGGGCCGCGCACTGAAGCAGGAAGGCCCCCATGCGGGCGACCCCAAGACGGAAAACCGCGAGCGGCTGAAAACCACCTACGAAGAGACCGCCTACCGCCAGTTGCAGGCCGAGTTGTCCAAGTAGGGGGACGCGCAGATTGCTGGAAATCCTAACTTGCCCTTTCGGCCAATCGTCAGTGGCCTCGAGGAAGGCCGAGATGGCCGGGGATGTGCGTCAGGAAGCTCAACCGCGGCCCCGGTTTCCTGGGCCGCCTCCGCAGTGGTTGCCGATCGACGGCCAAGCCCCGGATGCAATTGCCCGCGATGCCGGCCGACTGCCGTCCAGTTTGCAGCCGGCTTTCCCGCCCGCGCCGGCTTTATTCGCGTCGCAGTGCCACCATCGGATCGACCGCCAGGGCGCGCCACGCGGGAACCGCCGCGGAGAAGAGAGCGATGGTCACCGTAACAGCCGCCGCGACAGCGTAGACCGCGGGGTCCGCGACACTCACGGAGACCAGCGCGGCCGCGGCCAGCCGCGATAGTGCAAGCGCGGCCAGCGAGCCGACAGCCAGTCCAGCGAGAGCTAACGCCAGCCCCTGCCGAAGCACCTGGAACATCATCTGACGCGGCGGAGCGCCGAGGGTCATGCGGATGCCGATCTCGCTGGTTCGCTGGGCCACCGAGTACGCCATCACGCTATACAGCCCCAGCGACGCCATCAGCAGCGCCAGCGCTCCCAGAACATTCAGAAGGACGGCGCCGATTTTCTGCCCGTACAAAGAACCTGAGATGTACTCCTCGAACGGCATGCTGTCGAAGATCATGAGGGTGGGGTCGATGGCCGCGGCTTCGCGGCGGATCCCGGCGAGCGCGGCGGCTACGGGCCCGCTGGTCCGGACGTGGAACGTCAAGCCGTATTCCGGCCGGTAGACTTGCCGGATGGGAATGTAGAAGAACGGGCGGGGAGCCTCGGTAAGCTTCTGATATTTGATGTTCCTGACCATGCCGACGACGGTGAACCACTCGCCCCAACCTCGGACTTTACGTCCGATCGGAACGCGGCCGGCGAAGAAACGGCGGGCAAACTCCTGATTGACGATCATCACCTTCTGGCGGGGATCGCCGTGGAGTTTGTCGGCGGTATCCCCGGGGTTGAAGTCTCGGCCAGCGATCAGCGGGATCTTCATCAGGTCAAAATAGCCGGGAGCGACCATGTCGCGGTTAATTTTCATGTTTTCGCTTCGGCCGGGAACATAGCCTTCGATTTCGAGTTCCTCCCAGTTTCCACCGGAGAAACCCAGCGGCGGCGAGTCGTCGTAGCTGACGGCGGTCACACCGGGGTATTGCTCCAGGCTCTGCCGCAACCTCTGGCAAAAAGCATCGGTTTTCTGGGCGTTGTACCCGGCGGACGAGAAATCGAAGCGCGCAAGGGCCACGCCGCCCGGATCAAAGCCGGGCTGGATAGCACGTGCCTGTGAGAAGCTCTTCAAGAACAGGCCTGCACCCACCAAAGCAATGACGGCGAGCGCGACTTCACAGACTACGAGGGACCCGCGAAACCGGTTGGCACGAGTGCCGGGGGCGCCACTCCGGCCTCCTTCTTTGAGGATCTCGTTGACATTGGAGCGCGACGCCTTGAACGCCGGGCCGACGCCCGACAGGATCACCACAAGCAATGCCAACGCGCTGGTAAATAGCAGAACCCCGGTATCGAGCTTGGGCTCGAGGACGGCCGGCGATGCCACGCTGGGTAAGAGCCAACGGAGTGAACCACCCAGCCAGCCGGCAATCACCAGTCCGGCAAGCGAGCCGGCCACCGCCAGGACCAGCGTCTCGGTAAGAAGTTGGCGGCCAAGCCGCACGGGACGGGCGCCCAGGGCGAGCCGGATGCTGAACTCCTTCTGCCGGCCGGTGGCACGGGCCAGCAACAGATTCGCCAGGTTGGCACAGACGATCAGGAGCAGCAGGACGCTGGCACCCATGAGGATCGAGATCGGCGCCAGGATTACGGCCTGCGGTGTGAAGTTGCCTTTCCACAGCGGGAGCACCTCGGCGCCGACTCCCTGGTTGGTATCGGCATCCATCGCGGCCATGCGGGCGGCCAGCGCCTTGGTTTCGGCGCGAGCCTGCTCGACTGTCACGTTGGAGCGCAGGCGGGCAACCATGATGAAGTTGCGGGTGTTGCGATCGCGCAGCATCCAGGTGCCGGTGTGGGTCAGTTGACCATACGTGGTGGCTGGCAGCCATAATTCGAATTCAAGGCCGGTCTGCGAGCCATGAAAGGCCTCGGGCGCGACGCCGATGATCGTGAACGGGGTGCGGTTGATGCGGATGTTGGCGCCAATCGCCGACCGGTTCATGGCGAAGCGGGCCTTCCAGAAGGCATGGCTGATGACCGCGACGCGGTGCACATTCTGCTGGTCGTCACGTTCGGCCCCGGAGAAGAAGCGCCCGATCTCGGGCTGGACGCGCATCACATCGAAGTAGCTGCCGGACACCAACTCGCCCCACGCACGCTGCGTACTCTGCTCGTCGCCGACGGCGAGGGCGGTGGGAGTGGCGATGCTGATCGCATTGAAGGAACCTAGGTGATCGCGGAAATCACAATAGTCCAGATAGGACGTGGTCAGCGGATGCCCGTCGGCTGCGACGTTTTCCACGGCGACGATGCGGTCCGGCTCGGCCGCACCGGGCACAGGGTTTAGAAGCAACGAGTGTATCCAGCTGAAGACAGTGGTGTTAGCTCCAATGCCGATGCCAATCGTGAGAACGCCGACAGCGCTGAACCCCCGGTTCTTGAAAAAACCGCGTAGGGCATACAGCAGATCCTGGCTGAATAGGCCCATCATTCACCAGTTGCTCTTCTGGCATGTCGGGGGCCATCGCAAGGTGTTGAAAAGAAACTCAGATGCTTGGACTGACTGGCCGCGTGCGGGATGCCTGATGCGCGATATCGGACACGCGGACATGGTCGGCGAGGCCGAGGCCCCTTTTCGCACGACCGATGAACGGACCGTGCCGCCGAAGCTGCGGACGCCTCAACGGTGTGGCTGAGGCGCTTGCAGGTGGTCAAGCTGCCGATGTTGTCGGGCACGGTCCGCATGGAATTGTCATCGAGGCCCACCCCTTCGAGTGCCGGCAACTGTGAAAGCAGCGTGATCACATCCGCTAAGTCGAGTTCGGGACTACGAGGCACGCTACGAGCCGGTGGAGTATGCGATTTCGAATTCCTTCGCATTCGGCGGATTGAATGCGTGCTGGCGCTCCGAAAGACATAAGCCACAGCATGGCGGAGCCGAAAGTGTCGGGAAATCGACGGTGCCTCTAATGGGACCAAAAAGCGTCGGCATGAGTGCCACGCCGCGGGCAGCAGCGCCTGCGACAGGTCGTCAGTACTTCGGAACGCTGGGATCGACCTTGTCGCTCCAGGCCAGGATGCCGCCGACCACGTTGCGCACGTGCTGGAAGCCCGCCTGGCGCAGGACCGCGCACGCGCGGGCGCTGCGCATGCCGCTCTTGCAGTGGATGACGATGTCGGCATTCGGATCGAACTCTGCCACGTGCCTGGGGAACTCGCCCAGCGGAATGAGCTTCGAGCCGGGGATGCTGCAGATCCGGTATTCGTGCGGCTCCCGCACGTCGATGAGGACGAAGTTGTCACCCCGGTCCATCTTCTCTTTCAATTCGGTAACGCTAATCTCGCCTTCGTTCACCTTCGTCTCCTGGGCGGGCGCCGGCGCGGCGCTGGGCTGCGGCACCCCGCAGAATTGATGATAGTCGATCAGTTTCGTGACGGTGGGGTGCTCGCCGCATACCGGGCATTCCGGATTCTTTCGCAGCTTCAGCTCGCGGAACTTCATGTTCAGCGCATCGTAGAGAAGCAGGCGGCCCACCAGCGGCTGGCCGATTCCGAGGATGAGTTTCACCGTTTCGGTGGCCTGGATCAGTCCGATTGTCCCCGGCAGAATTCCCAAGACTCCGCCTTCGGCGCAACTCGGCACAAGTCCCGGGGGTGGCGGTTCGGGATACAGGCAGCGATAGCACGGGCCCCCTTCGTAGGCAAAGACCGTGGCTTGTCCTTCGAAGCGGAAGATCGAACCGTAGACGTTGGGCTTGTGCAACAGCACGCAGGCATCGTTCACCAGGTAGCGGGTGGGGAAGTTGTCGGTGCCGTCGACGATGAAGTCGTAGTCTTTGAACAGATCGAGCGCGTTCTCACTGGAGAGCGCGGTTTCGTGCTTCACGACTTTCAAGTAGGGATTGATGCCCTGCATCTTGTCCGCGGCCGAGTCCAGTTTCTTGCGCCCCACGTCGGCGGTGGAGTGGATCACCTGGCGTTGCAGGTTCGTGAAGTCGACCACGTCGAAGTCCACAATCCCGATCTTGCCGATGCCCGCCGCCGCCAGGTACAGCCCCAGCGGCGCGCCCAGCCCGCCCGTGCCGATCAGCAGCACCTTCGCCTCTTTCAGCTTGAGCTGCCCTTCCATGCCGACCTCCGGCATGATCAGGTGCCGGCTGTAGCGCAGAATTTCGTCCTTCGAAAGCGTGGCTTCCTCGGGTGGCGCCGCCACCGTCGAACCACCGGCGATTGAAGGCACCAGCGAGATCGTGTCGCCGTCCGCCGCCGGGGTCGCGTCCTTTTTCAGGTACCGGATATCTTCGTCGTTCAGATACACATTGACGAAGCTGCGCAGCTTGCCTTCATCGTTGAAAATCTGCTTCCGCAGGTCGGGATATTGCGAGGTCAGCGCCGACAGGACTTCGCCGACCGTGCCGCCGGGCGCGGTCACCGCGTCCTGCTTGCCGGTAAATTGCCGGAGTGGAGTAGGGATCAGAACTTTGG